>SFTH01000032.1 GCA_004563405.1 bacterium | reverse complement strand
TCCTTCTCCATCGCGGACGGCGAGGCCTTCGCCTCCCTGTCCGGCGCGACCCTCACGGCCATCGCCCCCGGCGAGGTTCTCCTCTCCGCCTCCACCTACAACGGCGTGCACGCCGAACAGCGCGTGACCATCGTGCCCGCGCCGACTGCGCTGACGCTCTCTGCGGACGCGCTCGCCCTCTGCGTGGGCGAGCGGATGGAGCAGCCCGTCGTCGCAACGCAGGACAGCGGCGCGCTGGGCGGCTTGCGCTTCAGGTCCTCCAACTCCAAGGTCGTCTCCGTCAATTCCACCACCGGCGCGATCAAGGGACTGCGGAAGGGCAGCGCCACCATCACTGTCTCCACCTACAACGGCGTGAGCGCCCAGTACCGCGTATCGGTGTACTACGCGCCCACCAAGGTCAAGCTGAGCGGGCGCACCCGCGTCGGCCTCGGCGAGGGCGCGAAGACCGGCGCGTACACCCTGACCAGCAACAATCCCGACGTGCTCCTGGTGGACGGACTCAGCGTGCAGGCGGTGGGCGTGGGCAGCGCAAAACTCAGCGCCCGAACCTACAACGGCAAGTCCGCGTCCCTGACGGTGACCGTCTGCCCCGAGCCCGAATCCATCTCCCTGCCCGCCTCCGTGACGATCGGCGTGGGACAGCAGACGGTTCTGGAGGCCGCGCTCAACAGCGGCGCGGCGGGCGCGTACAGCTTCAGCGGCAGCTGCGAAGTCGCCGCCCTGAGCTTCGACGGCATCCTCGTCGGCCAGGCCCCCGGCAGCTGCACCGTCTCCGTGGAAACCTACAACGGCAGGCGGGCCGAGTGCGCCGTGACCGTGCTGCCCGCGCCGGCCTCCCTGCTTCTGGCGGAGGAGAGCCTGGATATCGGCCTGAAGGAGAAGCGCGAGGGCGCGCTCCACGTCTCCCTGCCCGAGGGATGCGCCGGAAGTTACAGCTTCCGCAGCACCAACACCCGCGTCCTCAGCATTGATTCGAGAACCGGAAAGATGACCGGCGTGCGGACGGGCACCGCCTACGTCTACGCCGTGGCTTACAACGGCGTGCAGAGCCCCCGCTGCAAGGTCGTGGTGCGCAATGCGCCCAAGAGCGTCAAGCTCTCCGTACCCATGCGCAGCTTCAGCGTGGGCCAGACCCAGCGGGCCGTCGTGACGCTGAGCTCCAAATCCAGCGGGCAGTGGTCCCTCTCCAGCAGCGATCCCGAAACCGTCGCCGTGGGCGAGAGCGGAGAATTGTATGCGCTGCGCGAGGGGAGCGCGAAAATCACCGTGACGACCTTCAACGGCAAGCGGGCCAGCTGTGATCTGACGGTCGCGCCTGCCCCCAGCGCCCTCGAAGCGGACGTGCCCGGGATATACATCGGCGTGGGCGTGGACGCGCAGGCCGCCTTCCACGTCAACCCCGGCAGCTACGCGACGCTCTGCTATGCGAGCAGCAACCCGGAGATTGCAAGCGTGAGCGAGAGCGGCACGGTGCGCGGCGTATCGGAAGGCCGCGCCGTCATCACCGCCACCACACAGAACGGCCTGCAGGCGGACGTTTCGGTGTCCGTGCTGCCCCCGCCCAGCGAAATCCTGCCGGATTTCAGCGATCTGACCCTCCGGGTGGGCGAGCGCATGGCCGTCACCTTCGCCACCGTGCCCGACCTGATCTATTCGTCCTTCAGCTATGAGAGCAGCAATTCCGGCGTGGTCAGGGCGACCCCGGACGGCGACATCATCGGCATGAAGCGGGGCACAGCGACGGTCACCATCCGCGCGCAGAACGGCGTGTGTGCCAGCATGCAGGTTTCGGTGATCGGCTATAACAGCGAAAGGGACGTGTCCGTCACCGCGCACCGGGGCGGCGCCGGATACAGCGAAGAGAACACGATGGACGCCTTCCGGAACGCGGCGGAGATGGGCGTGAAATCCGTGGAGCTGGACGTGCGCAAGACGAAAGACGGCCAGCTGGTGGTCTATCACAACGCCACCATTCCCAGCGGCAAGACCACGAAAAAGGTGGCCGACCTGACGCTAAATCAGCTGCTGAAGCTCAATCCCAACATCCCCACGCTGGATGAGGTCATGGCGTACCTCTCCGAAACGGACATGGAGGCCATGGTTGAGCTGAAGGTCTCCGGCGTGGAGCGCGCCGTGCTGGAATGTGCCGAGCAGAACGGCATGCAGGAGCGCACGACCTACGGTTCCTTCTCCTCGAGCGTGATTCAGACCATCAAAAAGCTGCGCCCCGAATCGGAGACCATCTACATCATCTCCAACCCGACCGTCTTCAACGACATCGTCAAGAATCCCTCCCGACTCTCCTTTGACGCCGCGTCCGTGGCGCTGGGCCTGCTGACGGAGGATGCCATCTGTTCCCTGCATCTGAGCGGCAAGCGCGTCCTGGCCTGGACGCTCAACAGCATCGAGGAGATACAGCGGGCCATTGAAATCGGCGTGGACGGCGTGATCTCGGATTATCCCGACCTCATGAAGGGCTGAGCCGCCGGTTTTCTCCGCCCGGAGGCACGCAGGGCAGAATCGGGCGAAAAAAACGGCTGGCCCTGCGCCAAGGAGGAAAAGCATGTATTGCATACTCGTATCCGGCATGCCCGCCAGCGGAAAGAGCACCGTCGCCGGAAAAATCTCCGCCGGACTGAACCTGCCCATGCTGTCCAAGGATTCCATCAAGGAGATCCTGTTTGACGACCTGGGCTTTTCCAGCCGGGAGGAAAAGGTGCGCCTCGGCGTCGCCGCGATGCACATGATGTACTACGCCGCGGAGCAGCTGATGCGCGCCGGAAAGCCGTTTCTGCTGGAGAACAACTTTGAGGACGCCTCCGTGGCGGGCATTTCCGCGCTGCTGGAGCGCTACCGCTATGTGGGCGTCACACTGCGGCTGACGGGGGACCCGGAGGCCGTGTACCGGCGCTTCGCCGCGCGGGATCTGTCCGGCGACCGCCACCGCGGGCACATCGTCAACGACCGCTACCCCGAGCTGGAGGGCGCGCCCCGGGAAAACCCCACGCGCAAGACCTGTGAACAATTCCTCAGCGACATTGAAAATCGCGGCTACGCACGCTTCTGCGCAAACGGCCCGCTGATCGAGGTGGACGCGACGGATTTGCAGCGCGTGGACTGCGAAATGCTCGTCCGCAGGCTCCGGGAGGTCATTTCCGGAATCGAACCCTGAAGCCGACTGCTTCCCCAGCTCACGCAGGCGCCGCCCCGCTCGCCGCTCCCCGCGCCGGGACAGCGGAAGCCTCTGTGAAGAATGCCCGCAGCAATGCGGTGCATTCTTTTTTTGCGCGCGCCTCATAATGCGCGGCGGCGCGGCGCAAAATAGGGGGCGAAATGGATTCAAAGGGAGGTTCGCGCCATGATGAAGCATCTGCATCTCTACGCCTGGATCTGCGTCGCGCTGGTTGCGGGCATACTGGCCTGTCTGGTCGCGCTCGCCCTCCTGCTGCTGCGGCAGCCGGGGGCGGCCGTCTATCCGGACGCGCGCTTTGTGAAGGAGGCGCTGCGCTGTGCGGCCGTCTGAGCGCGTCCACCGCCCGGCTCCGGCGCAGATCGAATTTCCCACGCGCTACGTCCTGGACGAGGCCCGCTTCCGGGGCGGGCAGGCGCGGATTCGCAACGAGGAGGAGACCCATGAACCGACAAATCATCTCGCCTGACGACTATTCCAGGCTGGTATCCGAGCTCACGCCGCCCTCGCGCCATGTGCGGGGCTGTCTGCGCGCCTTCTGGGTGGGTGGACTGATCTGCTGCATCGGCCAGGCGCTGAACCTTCTGGCCGAGAAGCTGGAGCTCTCGGAGCTCACCGCGCCGATGTTCACCACCGTGGTGCTGATCTTTCTGGGCACCACGCTGACCGGCATCGGCGTCTACGACAAGATCGGCCGCTACGCGGGCGCGGGCTCCATCGTCCCCATCACCGGCTTTGCCAACTCCGTGGCCGCGCCGGCCATCGAATACCGCCGGGAGGGCATCGTGCTGGGCATCGGCGCGCGCATCTTTCAGCTCGCGGGCCCGGTGCTCACCTACGGCATCACGGCCTCGATGGCGGTGGGCTTCATCTATTTTGTGATCCGGGGGTGGCTGCTATGAGCCGACGCGGAAGCCAGACCTTCGCCTACGACTGCGCGCCCGTCATCGCCGCGCGCGCGAGCATCGCGGGCCCCAAGGAGGGCAAGGGCCCGCTGGGCGACGAATTTGACGTTGTTCTGGAGGACGATCTGCTGGGCATGAAGAGCTGGGAGCTGGCTGAGGGCGAAATGGTGCGCCGGGCGGTGGAGCTGACCGCCCAGCGGGCAAACCTCTCCCTCGATCAGCTGCAATTGATGATCTCCGGCGATCTGAACAATCAGATCATCGCCTCCAGCTTCGCCGCCCGCGCGCTGGGCGTGCCCTTCTTCGGCCAGTACGGCGCGTGCTCCACCTTCGTGCAGTCCCTGGTGCTGGGCGCGGCGCTGATCTGCGGCGGCTTTTTGGAAAACGCAATCTGCTGCGCCTCCAGCCACTTCTGCACGGCGGAGCGCCAGTTTCGCTTTCCCCTGGAGATGGGCACCCAGCGCCCGCCCCAGGCCTCCTGGACGGCCACGGCCTGCGGCTGCGCGCTGCTGGCCCGGGGCGGAAGCGGCCACGGCCTGCGGGTCACCTCCGGCACGGTGGGGCGGGTGGTGGATCTGCAGATCAAGGATGCAAACCACATGGGCGCGGCGATGGCCCCGGCGGTGTACGACACCATCGCCGCCCACCTCGCGGACATGGGACGCACCCCCGCCGACTACGACCTGATCGCCACCGGCGACCTGGGCTGGATCGGCCGGAACCTGCTGGTCGAGCTGTTCCGGCGGGGCGGCGTGGACATGCCCGACGCGCGGCTGATCGACTGCGGCAACAGCCTGTTCTATCAGGAGCAGGACGCCCACGCCGGCGGCAGCGGCTGCGGCTGCGTGGCGGCGGTGAGCTGCGGCTGGCTGATGAAGCGCATCGAGAGCGGCGAGCTGCGCCGCGTGCTGATCGCGGGCTCGGGCGCGATGCTCAGCCCCACCAGCACCCAACAGGGAGAGAGCATCCCCTCCATCTCCTACGCCGTGTGCATCGAAGGAGGCGACGCATGAGCATATTCTGGATGTTTGTCAAGGCGTTCTGCGTGGGCGGGCTGATCTGCGTGATCGGACAGATCCTGATGCAGCTCACGAAGCTCACCAGCGCGCGGATTCTGGTGCTGTTCGTGGTGGCGGGCGTGATTCTGACAGCCGTGGGCGCGTACAACCCGCTGGTGGACTTCGCGGGCGCGGGGGCCACCGTGCCCCTCACGGGCTTTGGCTACTCGCTGGCCATGGGCGCCATCGAGGGCGTACAGAAGTACGGCCTGTGGGGCGCGTTCGTGGGCGGAATCCAGAAGACCGCCGCCGGCATCGCCGCCGCGATCCTCTTCGGCCTGCTCAACGCCCTGATCTTCAAGCCCCACGCCAAGGATTGACAGAAACAGGAGCTTCTCTCTCCTTCCCATCGCAGAAGCTCTACCGAACCCCACGCCCGGCATCGGGCTTTCCGGGCACAAAAGACCGCCCGCAGGGCACGCCAGTTCAGGCGTTCCCTGTGGGCGGTTCAACTGCGATGCGTCGCTTGCCTTCAGCGCATCCGCGCGTCAGCCTTCGTGCACGAAGGCCGCGACGTCCGCGATCACCTCCTCCGCGACGTGCGCGGGCTGGACGTAATCGGCGGTGTTGCGTTGGCCCGTGGTGGGCATCATCAGGTGGTTGAGATTGGGATAGAGGCAGAACTGCACATTCTCCCGATCTGCCAGCGCCTCCTGCCAGAGGGGGAAGTCCTTCTCGGGGCTGACCTGGAAGTCCGCGCCACCCTGGAGAATGAGCAGGGGAAGGTCGATCTGGTCGAGGAAGTTCATGCCGCAGAAGTCCCGCAGGGACTTCCAGTAGCGGGCGCTGATGCCCAGCAGCGGCGCATCGTCGCTCAGGCCGGAAAAATCGCCCCGAAGCACGACCATATCCGCTTCGAGCTGCTCCACCTGGGTCTCCAGCGCGGCGCGGCCCGCCTCGCTGAGCTCGCCCGCGCGGGCAGCTTCGATGATCTCCTGGTTCTGGTCATACACAATCTCCCACAGGGGCCGCAGCGAACCGGCCATGGAAATCGCGCCCGCGAGGTCGGGATTCTCCGCCGCGATGGCGGGAACCATCATGCCGCCCAGCGAGTGGCCCAGCACGAAGATGCGCTGCGCGTCCACCCGCGAATCCGCGCGCAACAGATCGAGGCAGGCGTTCACGTCGTCCAGCAGCTCGCCCCGCAGGTCGATGTCCGTGCCGCTCTCCCCCGCCGCGTCGGGATAGGCAAAGGTCCGCTTGTCGTATCTCAGGCTCGCCACGCCCATTTCCGCCAGGCCGTGGGCCAGATCCCGGAAGGGCCGGTTCTGGAAAACCGCCTCGTCCCGGTCGGAGGAGCCGGAGCCCTGCACCAGCAGCACCACCGGCGGAAGATCCGCGTCCCCGCCCTCGGGCAAACACAGAGTCGCGCCCAGCGGGTAGGCGGGATCGGCCTGAACGGTCAGCTCGATCTCCGTCCAGGGTCCGTCCTCCGCGTCGCCTTCCGTATCCTCCGCTGCGGGGCGCATCTGCAAGCCCGCGACGCGCCCGTCGCCGTCGAAGGCCATCTGAATCTCAAGATTTCCGTTTTCAAAGCGCTCCACGACCAGCAAAACGTCGTAGCCGTCCTGCGCCGTCTGAGACACCGCGCCCCGTCCCCGATACTGCCCCATGAGCGGCAGCACGGACGCAAAGCCCTGCTCCAACGCCTCCGCGCTCACCTGCGCGGCCATGTTTTCGTCAAAGGCGTCCACGGCGGACGCGTAGTCCCCCGCCAGAAGCGCGTCGCACACGGCCTCTGCCCGCGCCTGCACATCTGCCTCCGGAGCCTCCGCCCCGGCGCAGACTGGCAGCAGCGCCGTCAGCAGCGCCAAAATCCAAATTATAAACCTGCGCACATTTCATTCCTCCCTTGTGCCGCCAGTATACCACCCGTTCGCGCTTCGCTCAAGCAAACGCGCACGAAAACCGCGCTTTTCCGCCTGAATCGTCCGCGCCTTGAATCCGCGTCCTCAGCGCCCCCGCATCAGTTCGTACATCATGATGCCTGCGGCCACGGCGGCGTTCAGGGATTCCGCGCCGCCGCGCATGGGCAGCTTCACCCGGCAGTCCGCAGCCTCCCGCACCGCGTCGGAGACGCCCCGGGCCTCGTTGCCAATGACCAGCACAAAGCGCTCGCCGATCTCCCCCCGGGCGTAGAAGTCCGCGCCCGCAAGGTCGGACACCAGGATGCGGTAGCCCCGGCCTCTGAGCGCGTCCAGCGCCTCGCTCAGCGGATCCGCGAGGGCAAAGCCCAGCCGGAAGCCGGAGCCCATGGCCGCGCGCAGCACCTTGGGAGAGAGGGCGTCCGCGCTGCCCGCGCCCAGCAGCAGCGCCTGAAAGCCCGCCGCGTCCGCCGTGCGCCAGATGGTGCCCACGTTGCCCGGATCCTGCACGCCGTCCAGCGCCACAATGCGCTCCGGCAGCTCCGCCACCGCCAGCGGCCGGGGCGCTTCAAAGGCGGCGCACACGCCCTGGGGCGTGCGGGTCTCGCAGATGCTCTCCAGAAGGCTGCGGTTCACCTGCATCACCGGCAGCCCCCGGGCCTCCAGCTCCCGGGCGAAGGCCGCGCAGCCCTCGTCCGCCGCCGCGTCCTCGAGGCGCAGGCCGCAGGAGAGGGCCTCCCGGATCATGACCTCGCCCTCCACCAGTATGCGCTTTTCCTCCCGGCGCACCCGGGCGCTCTTCAAATCCCGCAGGCGCTGAACCCTGGGGTTCTTCGCGCTCGTAATCTTATCCATGGGAACTCCTTTCTCCAACGGCATAGGCCGCAAACCACACGCGGCGCGCGCCCGCCGCGCGCAGAGGATCTGCACAGCCCGCGGCCGTGGCCCCCGTGGTGAACACATCGTCAATGAGCAGCACCTCCGCGCCCGCAACTGCGTCCCGCCACTCCGGGCGCAGGGCGAAGCCGCCCTTGAGGTTGTTTCGCCGGGCCCGCCCGCCGAGCCGTGCCTGCTGGGGCGCGTTGCGCGTGCGCATCAGCAGCTCCGCATAGGGAACGTTCATGCGCGCGGCGACCTCCCGTGCAATCAGCTCCGCGTGATTGCGCCCGCGAAGCCGCAGCCGCCGGGGATGCATGGGCACCGCCGTGACGTAGCGCACGTCCTTCAGGCGGAGCATCGCGGCCGCCCGGGCCACGTCCGCGCCCATCTCCTCCGCCAGCACCCACACGCCGCGGTACTTGAGCCTGCGCACCATGCCGCCCGCGGGCCCGGCGTAGCTGTGGGCAAAGGCCGCGCCGTCCAGCATCCGCTTTTTGTCCATCGTCCGCACGCCCACCCAGTTGCGCGCCAGCTGTGCGCGGCAGTCCTCGCAGAGATCGTCCCGGTCGCAGCCGAGGCAACTTCCGCAGCCCATGCACACCGCCCGGCGGGGATAGATCAGATCGAGCAGCCACCCGCCCAGCCGCTTCAACCAGCCGCTCACAGCCTTCTGCTCCGCAGCCGCATGCACAGCGCGCTGTACCGGCGCAGGATGCGGTTGTTGTCCACCATCTGGCGCACGCAGGCCTCCCGGC
Organism: bacterium; assembly: GCA_004563405.1. Lineage (GTDB taxonomy): Bacteria > Bacillota > Clostridia > Christensenellales > Aristaeellaceae > SFTH01. The sequence goes on along the minus strand of SFTH01000032.1, from coordinate 14,960 downwards.
CCACGATCACCACCAGGCGGCGCGCGCGGGTGACCGCCGTGTAGAGGAGGTTCCGGGTCATGAGCATGGGCGGCCCGGAGAGCAGCGGCAGCACCACCGCGTCAAACTCGCTGCCCTGGCTCTTGTGCACCGAAATGCAGTAGGAGAGTTCCAGCTCGTCCAGCGTGGAATCGTCGTACTCCGCCCGGCGGCCGTCGTCGAATTCCACCGTGAGCTCCCGGTCGGCGCGGCTGAGGGCGGCGATGTAGCCGATGTCGCCGTTGAACACGCCCTCGCCGCGCTCGCTGCCCCGGGTCCACTCCAGGTCGTAGTTGTTGCGCACCTGCATCACCTTGTCCCCCAGGCGAAACACGCAGTCGCCCCGCTTGATTTCGCCCTTGTCCCGACCGGGGGGATTGAGCGCGCCCTGGAGCATTGCGTTCATCTGAAACACGCCCAGCGCGCCCTTCTTCATGGGGGCCATCACCTGTATGCCCTTCAGGGAATCCACATTCAGAAACTTCGGCAGACGCTTCTCCACCAGCGCCACCACGGACTGGGCGACGACGACGGCGCTCTCCCGCTTTTCGAGGAAGAAGTCGGTATCCCGGTTGCGGATGACGGGATACTCGCCACGATTGATGCGGTGGGCGTTGACCACGATGCAGCTCTGCTCACCCTGGCGGAAGATCTGGTCCAGGCGGACCACCTCCACCGCGCCGGATTCGATGAGGTCCCGCAGCACGTTTCCCGCGCCCACCGAGGGCAGCTGGTCCGCGTCGCCCACCAGAATCAGCTTCGTATCCGGGCGCAGCGCCCGCAGCAGCGCCCGCATGAGAAACACGTCCACCATGGACATCTCGTCCACCACCACCGCGTCGGCGCGAATAGGATCGTCCTCATCCTTCTGGAAATCGCCGATCTCGCCGCTGTACTCCAGCAGCCGGTGCAGGGTGCGCGCGGGGCGGCCCGTGGCCTCGGACATGCGCTTGGCGGCGCGGCCCGTGGGAGCGCACAGCTCCACCGCGCCCCGCCCCTCCAGCAGGTGCAGGATGCAGTTGATGGATGTGGTCTTGCCCGTGCCGGGGCCACCGGTGATCACCGTGAGCCCGCCCGCTGCGGCGGCCGTCACGGCCTCCCGCTGTCTCGGGCTGAGCGCCACGCCCGCGCTGCGCTCGTAACCGGCGATCTCCCGCCGTGCGTCCTCCGCCCCGATGCGCATGCTGCACCGCGCGGCGCGGCGCTCCAGCAGCAGGTTCGCCACCTCGCACTCCACCTGGTAGAGATGGGGCAGATAGACGGCCTGCACGCCGTCCACGTCGTCCTGAATCAGTCCGTCCTCCACGATCAGCGCCCGCACGGTGTGCTCCACCAGCTCCGGCGCGACGCCCAGCACCTCTCCCGCCTGCACAAGCAGCTCCTGCATCGGAAGGAACATGTGCCCCATGCGGCTCATGGACTCGGAGAGCACATACCGCACGCCGCTCTTCAGCCGCGCCGGCGTCTCCGGCGTGAAGCCCATACTCCGGGCGATCCGGTCGGCGGTCTGAAAGCCCACGCCGTCGATCTCGTCCGCAAGCCGGTAGGGATTGCGCTTCAGCACTGCCTCGGACTGGTCGCCAAAGGCGCGGTAGACCTTCAGAGCCATGGACGGCGTGAGCCCGGCTCCCTGCAAAAAGATCAGCGACGCGCGCATGCCGTTCTGCAGGGCGAAGGATTCAGCAATCATCGCCGCCTTCTTGGGGCCGATGCCGGGAATCTCCGTGAGCCTTCCGGGCTCGGATTCCAGCACGTCCAGGGTCTCCGCGCCGAAGTGCTTCACGATGAGCTTGGCCGTGGCCGGGCCCACGCCCTTGATCAGTCCGGAGCCGAGATACTTCTCCACGCCGCTGCGGGTCTCCGGCCGGGAGAGCTCGTAGCCGGAGACGCGAATCTGCTCGCCGTAGTCCCGGTGCTCCACCAGCTCGCCGTCGAGAATCACATGCTCGCCCGGGGCGAGGAACGGCAGCACGCCCACGGCGCTGGTGCGCCCCGAGCCGTCCAGACGGAAGGACAGCACCGTCCAGCCGTTTGTTTCGTTCCGATAGACGATCTCCTCGACCGTGCCCTCAAACTTTGGCATCTCTTCCCCCGGTTCCGGCCGCGCAGGCGGCCGCAGTTCTGCTGTGCGGGCAAATGTACCCAGGTATGGAAAGGGGGCCGGAGAAGATTCGCTTCTCCGCCCCGCAAGGCGCTTCCCGCGCAGTCGCGCAGCGCGCTCAGTTCACGTTCTTCTGATGGATGAGGCACAGGCCCTTGAGGGTGAGCAACCCGTCCATCACGTCGATGACGTTGGACTCTCCGGCAACCAGCACCGCCAGGCCGCCCGTGGCGATGACCTTCGCGTCCGGCGCGCCCAGCTCCTTTTTCATGCGCTCCACCAGATAGTTGATCTGGCCGATGTAGCCGTACACGATGCCCGCCTGCATGTTGCTGACGGTGTTGCGTCCGATGACGCTCTCCGGCTTGGCCAGTTCGAAGCGGGGCAGCTTTGCCGCCCGTTCCGTCAGCGCCTCCGCGGCCAGCTTCAGGCCCGGGCAGATGGCGCCGCCCAGGAACTCGCCCTTTGCGGAAATCGCGCCGAAGCTGGTGGCCGTGCCGAAGTCGATGGTGATGCAGGGACCGCCGTAGAGCTCGTAGGCCGCCACCGCGTTGGCAATGCGGTCGGAGCCCAGCTCCCGGGGATTTTCATATTTGATGTTGATGCCCGTCTTGATGCCGGGGCCGATGATGCGCGGCTCCATCTCAAAGTAGGTGCGGCACATGTGTTCGATCGTAAAATTGATCTGGGGAACGACCGAGGAGATCATGATTCCCTCCACCTGGCTGGGCTGAATGTGGCGATGGGCGAAGAGATTCATCAGAAGGATGCCGTACTCGTCGGATGACATGTTCCGATCGGTCGAGACGCGCCAGTACTGCACCATCTCCATGCCCTCAAACAGCGCAGTCTTGATGTTGGTATTCCCGATGTCCAGCGTGAGAATCATGATACCCCTCCGAATCCAGCTTACTTGCGCTTGCGCTCGCCGATGAGACCGGCCTTGTTCAGCGCGGTGCCGATGGCGCCCGTCAGAATCGTGGAAGCGGCCATCTCCGCCACGGCGTTGATGCCGACAAAGCCGCAGACGAATGCGATGATGTTCCGGCCCGCAATCAGCTCCTGCATGTACTCGGTATTTCCGAAGAGCAGCACAAGCGCAGCCATGAAAAACAGCGTGTTGAGGAACGCGGAGGCGAAGCCCGTCACCGCGCAGGCCACAGAGGTGTGGGTACGCTTCTTCAGAAAGCGGTAGATATAGCCCAGCAGCAGTCCGTCCAGGGCCCGGGGCACGAAGCGCTGCACGAAGGCGAGGAAGGGATTGATCGCAAACAGGGCCACGCCCATGGCGCTGCTTCCGCCGATGCCGATGCACTGCAAAAAGCTGGTGATTCCGAACACGCAGCCGATGATCAGACCGCCCACCGGGCCCAGCGCAATCGCCGCGATGGCCACGGGGATGACGTTCAGCGTGATCGCCAGCAAGCCGATGTTCAGATAGCCCAGCGGCGTGGTGCTCATCAGGATGAGCACGCCGACCAGAAGCGCGAGAATGACGAAATCCCGAATTGACATCTTCTTCATTGTGTTTCCTCCGTTCGAGTTCTTGTTGAGATACCCTACGAAATTGAGGAGCCGGGGAATACCTGTTCGGTTCCGAAGATACCGACGGAACCATTATAACACATTTTGTGCCGCTTGCCAGCATGAAATGTAAAATATATCCGAAACCATCCCGCAGACTCCAAAACACTTGCGTTTTTCCCAAAGTTTTGCGCCCGGTACGCTTGACATCGGGGAAAAATCGTGCTAAAATGCAGAAAAATCCGGTCTGAGAGGTAAAACGAGCCATGCAGCGTCGCGCCTTCGAGTTTGCATACGCCTATTACTATTACTTTTTTTGCACCGCAAGCGGTCAAAGGTAATGGTAATTGTGCTGCGCATTCCGAAGAACCTCCGGTTTCAGGAAAGCCAAGGTAACATCCCGCCACACAGCTACCAGCCTGTGTGGCCTTTTTATTGGAGAAGAAAAGAGAGGTAGAGAGTCATGATTGCAGTACTCAAGCAGAACGCTTCCCCCGAACGCACCCAGATGCTCATCGACTGGCTCAAGCGCCAGGGCCTGGACGTACACGTCTCCCAGGGCGAATTCAAGACCGTGCTGGGCCTGATCGGCAACACCGAGAAGGTGGACATGGACATGCTGCGCAGTCTGGACATCGTGGACACCGTGACCCGCGTGTCCGACCCCTTCAAGGCGGTCAACCGGAAGTTTCATCCGGAGAACAGCGTGGTGCGCGTGAGCGAAGACGTGGCCGTGGGCGGCGGACACTTCGGGCTGATCGCCGGCCCCTGTTCCGTGGAGTGCTGCGAACAGATCACCTATGTGGCGCAGCGGGTGAAGGCCGCAGGCGCAAACATGCTGCGCGGCGGCTCCTTCAAGCCCCGCACCTCCCCCTACGATTTCCAGGGCCTGGGCGGCGGGGGCATCCGGCTGCTCACCGAGGCCAAGAAGGCCACGGGCCTGCCCATCGTGACCGAAATCATGGACATCCGCACCCTGGATCTGTTCGAGGATGTGGACGTGATTCAGGTGGGCGCGCGCAACACCCAGAACTTCGACCTGCTCAAGGAGCTTGGCAAGACCCGCAAGCCCATCCTGCTCAAGCGCGGCCTGGCCGGCACCATCAAGGAGCTGCTGATGAGCGCGGAATACATCATAGCCAACGGCAACGAAAACGTCATCCTCTGCGAGCGCGGCATCCGCACCTACGAGAGCACCTACACCCGCAACACGCTGGATCTCTCCGCCGTGCCGGTGCTCAAGGAGCTGACCCACCTGCCCGTGGTGGTGGATCCCAGCCACGCGACCGGCAAGGCCTCTCTGGTGGGCTCCATGGCGCTGGCGGCAGTGGCCGCGGGCGCGGACGGACTGATGATCGAGGTGCACAACGATCCCCTGCACGCCCTGAGCGACGGCGCGCAGTCCCTCACGCCGGAGGCCTTTGACGATCTGGCGAAGCGCATACTCAAAATCCGGGAGGTGCTGGTCTGATGCGCGTCGGAATCATCGGCCTGGGTCTGATCGGCGGCTCCATGGCCAAGGCGTACAAGCGCGACCCCCGCTGGGAGGTCTACGGCGCGAACCGCAGCCGGTCCATCGTGGACTTTGCCATACTCGCCCAGGCCATCGACGGGGAGCTGACGGATGAGATCCTTCCCACGTTGGATCTGCTGTTTCTGGCCTCCTTTCCCCAGGGCGTGATCGACCAGCTTCGCCGGATCGCCCCGATGCTCTCCCGGGACTGCGTAGTGATCGACCTCTCCGGTATCAAGGAGAAGGTCTGCGACGCCTGCTTCCCCATCGCCCGGGAGTACGGCTTCACCTTCGTGGGCGGCCACCCCATGGCGGGCACCCACAACTCCGGCTTCAAGTACAGCCGCGCGGACATGTTCGACGGCGCGCCGATGGTCATCGTGCCCCCGACCTTCGACGACATCGAACTGCTGGACCGCGTGAAGGCGCTGCTCCAGCCCGCACGCTTCGGCCGCATCTCGGCCATCACGGCGCAGGAGCACGACAAGCGCATCGCCTTCACCTCCCAGCTGGCCCACATCGTCTCCAACGCCTACATCAAGAGCCCCACGGCCCGCTCCCACGACGGCTTCTCCGCCGGCAGTTACCGGGATCTGACCCGCGTGGCCTGGCTGAACCCGGACATGTGGGCGGAGCTCTTCCTGGAAAACCGCGAGGCGCTCCTGTTCGAGCTGGACACCCTCACCGCCTCGCTGAAGAAGTACCGCGACGCGCTGGCGGACAATGATTTCGACGCGCTGCGCGCCCTGCTGGACGAGGGCCGGCGCATCAAGGAGGAGGTGGACGGACATTGAAGCGCATCTCCATTTCAGCATCCAAAAAATACGACGTGCTGATCGGCCGCGGCCTGTTTGAAGAATTGGGTGCGCGCGCCGCAGAGGCGCTCAGGAGCCGCCGCGTCGTGGTGGTGAGCGATTCCAACGTCGCCCCCCTGTATCTGGAGCGCGCCCTTGCGCGCCTGCGCGGGGCGGGCTTCGCGGCCGATTCCTACGTCTTTCCCGCGGGCGAGGCCAGCAAGTGCGGCCAGACCTACCTCTCCCTTCTGAATTTTCTCGCTGAAAAACAGTTGACCCGCGCCGACGCGCTCGTCGCCCTGGGCGGCGGCGTGGTGGGCGACCTGACGGGCTTCGCCGCCGCCACCTACCTGCGGGGCGTGGCCTGCGTGCAGGTGCCCACGACGCTGCTGGCCTGCGTGGATTCCTCCGTGGGCGGTAAGACGGCCATCGACCTTCCCGCGGGCAAGAATCTGGTGGGCGCGTTCTACCAGCCCGATCTGGTGCTCTGCGACACGCAGCTGCTGGAAAGCCTGCCGCCGCAGGTGTTCTCTGACGGCTGCGCCGAGGTAATCAAGTACGGCATGCTGGGCAGCGCGGAGCTGCTGGATCGCCTGCTCGGAGCCCCCGCCGGGGAGCAGCTGGAGTATGTGGCCGCCAAGTGCGTGGAGATGAAGCGCGACGTGGTGGAGGGCGACGAGTTCGACACCGGGCGGCGGCAGCTTCTGAACCTCGGCCATACCTTCGCCCACTCCATCGAGGCCGCGAGCGGCTACGCCGTGCCACACGGTCGGGCGGTGGCCATGGGCATGCGCCTGATCACCCGCGCGGCGGTGGAGAAGGGCTTCTGCCCGCCGAAGTGTCTGGAGGTGCTGGAGGCGCTGCTGGAGAAGCACGGACTCCCCCTGCATACGGACATGGACGCGGAATCCCTCGCCCGGGGCGCGCTCTCGGACAAGAAGCGTGCGGGCGGCACGCTGACTCTGGCCGTGCCCTGCGGCTACGGCGAGAGCCGCCTGCACCCCGTGCCCGTGGAGGCGCTGACGGACTGGGCCCGCGCGGGCCTCATGCCGTGATCGCCCGGATCCGGCCCCGCTCCCTGCGGGGCGAGGTGGCGGCCATCCCCTCGAAGTCCGAGGCGCACCGCATGCTCATCTGCGCGGCATTGGCGGACGCGCCCACGCAGATCCGCATGGGCCCCGGCTCCCAGGACATCGACGCAACGCTGCGCTGTCTGACGGCCTTCGGCGCGCAGATCGCCCGGGAGGCGGACTGCATCCGGGTCCATCCCATCCGCACGCCCGCAGCGCGCTGCGAGGCGGACTGCGGCGAGAGCGGAAGCACGCTGCGCTTCCTGCTGCCTGTGGCAGCGGCGCTGGGCGTCGATGCGCGCTTCATCCTGCACGGGCGGCTGCCGCAGCGGCCCATCGCGCCGCTGGACCGGGAGCTGGAGCGGGGCGGCTGCGCCCTCTCCCGCCCGGAGAAAAACGCGCTGCGCATCTGCGGACAGCTGCGCCCCGGCAAATATGAACTTCCGGGCAACGTGTCCTCTCAGTATATCTCGGGCATGCTCTTTGCCCTGTCCCTGCTGGAGGGGGAGAGCGTGCTGCGCATCGAGGGGGAGATGGAGTCCGCGAGCTATGTGGAGATGACCCTTCAGGCCCTCGGCCGCTTCGGCGCAACGCCCCGTCGCACGGCGGACGGCTTTATCGTGACGGGACGGCCCCGCTTCTGCTCCCCGGGCGCGGTCCGGGTGGGCGGCGACTGGTCGAACGCGGCGTTCTGGCTGTGCGCGGACGCACTGCCGGACTGCGCGGTGAAGATGACCGGGCTGGACGCGGATTCCGCCCAGGGCGACCGGAAGATCGTGGACGCGCTGCGGGCCCTCGCCCGCGCCGGAGCGGACGAATGTGTGCTGGACGCGGCGGACACGCCCGACATGGTTCCGGCGATGGCGGCCTGCGCCTGCGCCCGGGGACAATCCCTGCGGGTCGTTCACGCCGAACGCCTGCGCATCAAGGAATCCGACCGGCTCGCCGCCGTCACCCGGACGCTCAACGCCCTGGGCGGCGCGGCGGAGGAGACGGCGGATGGGCTGATCGTACATGCGCGCCGCCTGCGGGGCGGAAGCGTAGACGCCTTCGGCGACCACCGCATCGCCATGATGGTGGCCCTGGCCTCCATTGCCTGCGCGGAGGAAGTGGTTCTGCGGGGCGCGGAGTCCGTAAACAAGTCCTATCCCGGCTTCTGGCGGGATTTCGCAGCCCTGGGCGGCTGCGTGGAGCTCAGCGAGGAGGATGCACATGAGCAGCAGCTTTGACGGAAACCTTCGGATCTCCATCTTCGGCCAGTCCCATTCGGGCGGCATCGGCGTGGTGATCGACGGTCTGCCCGCCGGGGAGCGGATTGACATGGAGGCGCTTCAGGCCTTCCTCGCCCGGCGCGCGCCGGGGGGAAACGCCTGGTCCACGCCCCGGAAGGAGGCGGACGCGCCGGAATTCCTCTCGGGCCTGGTGAACGACACGACCTGCGGCGCGCCCCTGTGCGCCGTGATCCGCAACACCAACACCCGCTCCGGGGACTACGAAAACCTGCGGGATGTTCCCCGTCCCGGCCACGCGGATTACACCGCCCATGTAAAGTACGGCGGCTTTCAGGACGTCTCCGGCGGCGGACACTTCTCCGGCCGCCTCACCGCGCCGCTGTGCGTCGCGGGCGGTATCTGCAAGCAGCTGCTGGAGAAGCGCGGCATATTCGTGGGCGCGCACATCCTGCGCGTCGGCGGCGCATCTGAAGCGGGCTTCTCCGTGACCGGCCTCACTCCCGAAGCCCTGCAGCGCGCCGCAGCAAAGCCCTTCCCCGTTCTGGACGACGGGGCCGCCGCGCAGATGCAGGATGAAATCCGCGCCGCGAAGGAGGCGCTCGACTCCGTGGGCGGCGTGATCGAGTGCGCAGCCGTGGGCCTGCCCGCGGGGCTGGGCGATCCCATGTTTGACGGCATGGAGAACCGGATCGCGCGCATCGTCTTCGCCATTCCCGCGGTGAAGGGCGTGGAATTCGGCGCAGGCTTCGAGGCCGGCCGCATGCGGGGCAGCGAAGACAACGATCCCTTCTACATGGACGGCGGCGCGGTGCGCACCCGCACGAACCACGCAGGCGGCATTCTGGGCGGCATCACCAACGGCATGCCGCTGATCTTCCGGGCGGCCGTCAAACCCACGCCCTCCATCGCCCGGGAGCAGAACAGCGTCTCCCTCAGCCGGGGCGAGGACGCCATTCTCGCGGTGCGGGGCCGACACGACCCCTGCATCGTCCCCCGGGCCGTGCCCTGCATGGAAGCAGCGCTGGCCATCGCAATTACAGACGCACTTTTGGAAAGGAATAAGGTGATTTGACATGGAGCTCCAGGAACTGCGCATGAAAATTGATGAAATCGACAGCGAACTTGTGAAGCTGTTCCAGCAGCGCATGGACGTGGCCGCCGACGTGGCCGTCTACAAGCGCCAAAACCATCTGCCCGTGCTGGACATGGCGCGGGAACGGGAGAAGCAGGCCGCGCTGGCGGAGATGGCCCGTCCCGACATGCAGACCTATGTGCAGATGCTCTATTCCATGATCTTTGAGCTCAGCCGCAGCTACCAGAGCGATCTGAACCGGGAGAAGACCGGCCTGCGGGACGAGGTGGAGCGCGCCATCGAGGACACGCCCCGCCTGTTCCCCGCCTCCGCCATGATCGCCTGCCAGGGAACCGAGGGCGCGTACTCCCAGATCGCCTGCGGGCGCATGTTCAAAAACCCGCAGATTCTCTACTTCAAGAGCTTCGAGAGCGTGTTCTCCGCCATCGAGAGCGGCTTCTGCCAGTACGGCATACTGCCCATTGAGAACAGCAGCGCGGGCTCGGTCAAGCAGGTGTACGACCTGATGCTGCGCCACAACTTCAGCATCGTGCGCAGCGCACGGCTGAAGATCGACCACAACCTGCTGGCCCTGCCGGGCGCGAAGAAGGAAAACATCACCGAAATCTTCTCCCACGAGCAGGCGCTCAACCAGTGCGCGGGCTACCTGGAGAAGCTGGGCCCGAACGTCAAAATCACCCGCTGCGAGAACACCGCCCTGGCCGCCGAGGCCGTGGCCAAGTCCGGGCGGACGGACATCGCCGCCATCGCCTCCTACGACTGCGCGTCCCTCTACGGCCTCAAGTGCCTTGAGAGCGACATTCAGGACCGGGGCAACAACTACACCCGCTTCATCTGCATCTCCAAGAATCTGGAGATCTATCCCGGCGCGGACCGCACGAGCGTGATGATGACCCTGCCCCACCGCCCCGGCTCCCTGTGCCGCGCGCTGAGCCGCTTCTATTCCCTGGGCATCAACATCACCAAGCTGGAGAGCCGCCCCATCCCCGAGCGGGATTTCCAGTTCATGTTCTATTTCGATCTGGAGACCTCGGTCTACTCCGGCGAATTCGGGCGCATGATCGACGACCTGAACAACATCAGCGAGGAATTCCGCTATCTCGGCAGCTACTCGGAGGTGATCTGACGTGCGCGCAGGCCTGCTCGGGCGCAAGCTGGGACACAGCTTCTCGCCCCGCATCCACGCCTTCTTCGGAGACTACGCCTACGACCTGTTCGAGGTGGAGCCCGAGGCGCTGGACGCGTTCATGAAGGAGGGCGCGTTTGACGCGCTGAACGTGACCATCCCCTACAAAAAGTCCGTCATTCCCTACTGCGCGGAGCTGAGCGAATCCGCCCGGGGCATCGGCAGCGTGAACACGCTGGTGCGCCGCGCCGACGGCACGCTCTTCGGTGACAACACCGACGCGGCGGGCTTCTCCGCCATGCTCCAACGGCTGAACGTCTCCGCCGCGGGCAAGAAGGCGCTGGTGCTGGGCAGCGGCGGCGCTTCGCTCACGGTGCAGCACGTCCTGCGCGCGGCGGGGGCGGATCCCGTGATCGTCGTCTCCCGCAGCGGCGCGGACAACTATGAAAACCTCGACCGCCACGCCGACGCGCGCATACTGGTGAACACCACGCCGGTGGGCATGTATCCCCGCTGCGGGGAAGCGCCCCTGTCCCTCGGGCACTTTCCGAAGCTCGAGGCGGTGCTGGACGTGATCTACAACCCCGCGCGCACCCGGCTGCTCCAGGACGCGCAGGCGCGGGGCATCCCCTGTCTGGGCGGACTGACGATGCTGGTGGAGCAGGCCCGGGCGGCCTCGGAGCGCTTCACGGGCGCGTCCATTCCCGCCGCGCGCGCCGATGCCGTACTCTCCACCCTCCAGCGGGAAACCCAGAACATCGTGCTCGTCGGCATGCCCGGCTGCGGAAAGACCACCGTCGGCCGGCTGCTGGCGGAGAAAACCGGCCGGCGCTTCGTGGACACGGACGATCTCATCGTGGAGCGGATCGGCTGCTCCATCCCGGAGTACTTCGCCGGGCACTCCGAAGCGGAATTCCGCGCCGTGGAGGCCCGGGCCATCGCCGACGCGGGCATGCAGTCCGGCCTGGTGATCTCCACCGGCGGCGGCTGCGTGACCCAGGAGGAGAACTATCCCTCCCTGCACCAGAACGGCGCGATCTTCTTCCTGATGCGGGATCTCTCCCTGCTCCCCATTTCGGGCAGGCCCCTCTCTCAGCGCAACTCCCCGGAGGCGCTGTACGCGCAGCGGCTGCCCCTCTACCGCCGCTTTGCGGATTGCGAAGTCGAAAACATGGGCGCGCCGGAGGATGCCGTCGCGCAGATACTGGAGGCATACGATGAAATTTCTGGTTGTTAACGGGCCCAATCTGAACATGCTGGGCATTCGGGAGCCGAACATCTACGGCCGGCAGGATTACGCCGCGCTGGAAAAGCTGGTGCGCGACACCTGTGCGGCGGAGAACATCGAAGTGAATCTGTTCCAGTCCAACCACGAGGGTGCGATCGTCGACCGCATTCAGGCGGCCTACGGCGACGCGGACGGCATCGTGATCAACCCCGCCGCCTACACCCACACCAGCGTGGCGATTCTGGACGCGCTGAAGGCCGTGGGTCTGCCCGCCGTGGAGGTACACATCTCCGACGTCTCCCAGCGCGAGGACTTCCGCCAGATCTCCTACGCCGGAAAGGCCTGCGTCAAGACCATCATGGGTCAGGGCCTCGACGGCTACCGCCAGGCGATCCTGTGGCTGAAGGAATACCTGGAAAAGCGCTGAGCGCAGCCGGAGTCGTCCCCGGCCCGCGAAGAGCGGCGCTTGCGCGACCTTCGCTCCTTCCCCCATACAAATACAACCCCCCGGCCCGATGGATGCTGGCCGGGGGGTGTTCCGTTGAACCGCAGCAGCGCACGGCGCGCAGGGTTTACTTCTGTCCGTAGTAGGCGTTCGCGCCGTGCTTGCGGAAGAAGTGCTTGTCGCGGATGGTGTCGGGCGCGGTGGTAACTCTGGGGTTGATCAGCTCGGTCTTGGTGGCCATCTTGGCGACCTCCTCCAGCACCACGGCGTTGTGCACGGCCTCGGCCGCGTCCTTGCCCCAGGTGAAGGGGCCGTGGTTGCAGCAGAGCACGCCGGGGGTATAGACGGGATTGATGCCGTTCTCCTCGAAGGTCTCAATGATCACCAGGCCGGTGTTCTTCTCGTATTCGCCCTCGATTTCCGCCCGGGTGAGGCTGCGGGCGCAGGGAATCGGGCCGTAGAAGTAATCCGCGTGGGTGGTGCCGTAGAGCGGAATGCTGCGCCCGGCCTGGGCCCAGGAGGTGGCCTCCGGGGAGTGGGTGTGCACGATGCCACCGATCTCGGGATACTTCTTGTAGAGCTCGATGTGGGTGGGCGTGTCGGAAGACGGGCGGTACTTGCCCTCGATCACGTTGCCCTCGAGATCCACCACCACCATGTCCTCGGGCGCGAGCTTGTCATAATCCACGCCGCTGGGCTTGATGACGAAATAGCCCGTCTCCGCGTCGCGTCCGCTCACGTTGCCCCAGGTGTAGGTAATCAGCCCGCGGCGCGGCAGTTCCATATTCGCTTCATAGACTTCCTTCTTCAGTTGCTCCAGCATGGTCAATCTCCCCTTCCGAATTTATGGTTCCATTATACAGCATTTGTCCATTTTTTGCACTTCAAAAGCGGAAATATATTAAATTTTTCATTTATACCAACATTTTCCGGACTTTCAGCGTCTAAACTTCAGAATCATGTCCAACTGTGCGCTTGTGAAAATCCTGGCATGATGTTATAATGGGCGTAGTATGGTGAATTATGCCACGATTCGGAGGTATAAAATAGAATGAAAAACAAGATGAAGCTGCGCATACTGTCCGCGTTGCTCTGCCTGGCGCTGCTGCTGGGCGGCGCGCCCACGTTTGCAGACGAGACCACGCAGGTCACATCGGCCGCAGCAACCGGCGCGGAGGCAAGCATCGAGGTTCAGTCTCCGGCGGAAGCGCCTGCGGAATCCGGCGCGGCAGAGTCCGGCGGAGGCACCCGCAGACACGCCCGCGGAGGGCAGCGGCGAAGCACCCGCAGACACGCCCGCGGAGGGCAGCGGCGAAGCACCCGCAGACACGCCCGCGGAGGGCAGCGGCGAAGCGCCCGCGGACACGCCCGCGGAGGGCAATGGCGAAGCGTCCGCAGAGGATGCCCTCGTGGCCCAGCAGGCGGCGCAGCTGGAGGAGGCCGTACTTCAGTGGGTCTCCGCCCTGAACGGCCAGGGCCTGAGCGGGGATTACGCCCGCGCGCTCTGGCTCTACGACCGGCTCATGGCCAACGTGGCCCCCGGCGCGGACAGCACGGCCCACGCGGCCCTCGTGATGGGCAGCGCGGATGCGACGGGCTACGCGCAGGCCCTCGAGGCGCTGATGACTGCCGCCGGGCTGGAATGTCGGGTCGTTGCGGCGGAGGACGGCGCGTGGAACGTGGCCCTGCTCGACGGCGAATGGACGCACATCGACGCGTTCATGGACGACTGCGAGGGCGGCTTCGGCCGGCACTTTGCGCTGACCGACGCCGCGATGGCGCGGGACCACAGCCTGACGGATCCAGAGCTCCCCGCCTGCACGGGCACGGCGGCCAACTACTATGTGCGCAGCCAGGGTTATCTGGCCTATGACGGCCTGGAGGCGCTGCGGGCGCTGCTGTCCGCCGCCGTGGATTCCCAGACCGACGCGCTGAAGCTCTACAACGCCGGCGCGGCGATTGAATCCCTGGAAGAAAAGATCAACACTTTGCTGGCGGAGCTGGCCCCGGCGACCGCGACGGTCGAACAGGACGGCTTCCTGGCCACGATACAGATTCACTACGCGGTGTCGGAGGTCCTCGTGGCATCCGCGCCCGAAATTGCGACGGTTCTGCCCGAGTCCATCGTTCCCGCTGCGGAGAGCCTGACGCTGGGCGTCAAGGAAAAGGCGTCCGTCGCGGACTGGACGCTGCTGCCCGAGGGCGCGCAGGACAGCGTGAGCTACTCCAGCAAGTCCACGCGCATCGCGACGGTGAGCGCGGAGGGCGTGGTGACCGCCAAGGCGGCGGGCAGCACCACCATCACCATTCGAACCGCCTCCGGCGCGAGCTGCGTGGTCAAGGTGACGGTCAAGAAGGCTCCGACAAGCGTGAGCATCTACGGCGACCGGAAGGTGCTGGGCGTGGGCGAGACGATGCAGCTGGGCTACAAGCTCTCCAGAGGCAGCGCAGGCAAGGCCACCTTCACCTGCGCGGGCGAAGCGGCCACCGTGACCCCCGAGGGCCTGCTGACCGCCGTACAGCCCGGCGTCGCCACCGTCACCGTCACCACCTTCAACGGCAAGAAGAAGAGCGCAAACATCGAAATCAAGCCCGCGCCCGAGGGCGTTCAGCCCGCTGCGGAACGGCTCTCCATCGGCGCAGAGGATTCCTATACGCTGGGCTACGCCCTGAGCGAGGGCTCTGCGGGCGCAGTGTCCTTCGCCTCCTCCAACCCTGAGGTCGCCTCCGTGGACGCGAATGGCCGGATCTCCGCCCTGAAGCAGGGCGAGGCGGACGTGACCGTCACCACCTACAACGGAAAGTCCGGCACCTGC
>SFTH01000015.1 GCA_004563405.1 bacterium | reverse complement strand
TGGCGACAACATCGACATGGAGATCACCCTGATCACGCCCATCGCGTGCGAGGAAGGTCTGCGCTTCGCTATCCGTGAAGGCGGCCGCACGGTTGGTTCTGGCGTTGTCACCAAGATCTGCGAATAATTCCAGATGCACGGGGCGCGAATCCGTTTGGGTTCGCGCCCTTTTGCAATTGCGCGCTGATCGGAGTCGGGACGCAGAAGGAAGGACGGCGGAGAATGTGATTTGGTTTGCCATTGCGGGCAGGTGCGGCGCAGGTTTTACCCTGCTGGGCGTCTATGCGTGGAGACGCAAAAAGCCCATGTGGTTTTGGTCGGGCTCGACCGTTGAAGAGGCGCAAATTGCGGACGTTCCCGCCTATAACCGCGCCAACGGGCGAATGTGGCTCGCATTTTCGCTGCCCTTTTGGGCGTCGGCGATCCTTGGTTTCTGGAGCGAAGCGCTTGCAACCGCCCTGGTTGCCGGCAACTGACTGGTCGGAGTCCCGGTGCTCGCGCTCGCGTATCATCGTATTCTTGCGCGGTACAGAGCCTGAGGCCGACCGGCGACGGAGCGCGCCTCTGTCGTTGAAGCAAGAGAAGCGCCATGCATTTCACACGGATGCATGGCGCTTCTCATTTGACAGATGCTGTCTATGAACGGAAGGTTCAGCGCAGCTGCGCGTAGCGGGAGGAGACCCAGCCTGCGCCGCCGTCGGCACGGACGTAATACCAGTTCACGCCGCGCTCGTCCGTCGCGGTGTCGTTGAGATAGGTGAGGGTGTCGCCGTTGGAGAGAATGTCCAGAATCGCACCCTTCAGGCTGGGTTCGCTCCGAAGATTGATCTTGTCCCCGGTGACCTCGACGATCCGGGCAGTGGGATTCTCCACAGTCGTTTCGTATTCTGCGGTTTCAAGCGTTGCGTAGCGGGAGGAGATCCAGCCGCTGATGCCGTCGATGTAAATCCAGTACCAGTCCACGCCGCGGCTGTCGGTGCTGAATTCGTCCAGATAGGCACAGATGGTGTCCTTGTCTACGCTGCCCAGAATGTCGGCATCCAGCTGGGGATTGGAGCGGATATTCGCGTCTCCGGTGGTGCGCACCTGCATGTCAACCGCGTCGCCCGCATAGACGATTTCGAGCTGGTTGTTCTCGATCACGAAGAGATCAATTTCATAGGCGGCCGTGCGGGAGCTGGTCTGGCGGAGGTAGAGCGTCACATTCCCGAACGCCTCAAAGGTTCCGGCGAAGCTGGCGACCCAGGCGCCGTCCACCGTCTCCATGGTGAGCAGATCAAAGGCCTCGGGGTTGGAAATCTCGTAGTCCCAGCCTGTGCCGGAATTCTCTTCGACGGGCAGCCGCACCGTGAGCACCGTATCGTCGCCGGAGAGCTCGTACCAGTTGCCGTCAGCGGCGCTTTCGCAGAGGCCGAAGGAGCAGAGCATGGACAGGCAGAGCAGAGCTGCCAACAGAATTTTCAATTGTTTCATTGGTATCACCCTTTCTTTCGTAGGATTAGACGCAGGAAATCTCTGGAAGTTCCAGCGCGCGGGCCTGGGAAGCGAAAAAGTGAACGTCCTGCGGGATTGCGGCGCGCGAAGGGGAGAGGCGCAGGCCAATTCCATCTCATTCGCAGACCGCCGGAAGTGCCACGCTGCAGGCGGGGTGCATCATTCTGCGGAAGCGCGCCGTCTGCGTCGCGAACCGCACATCTGCACGCCGCACCGCGCGCAACGGGGAGGATTAAGTTTTGCAGAACCTCTTGACGGCGCGGGTGGATGGGATTAAAATCGCATCATCACGACAATGGAGTAAAGTGATAAATCGATAAAGAAATGTGAGGCGATTGTAATGAAGAAACCTGCATGGCGCATCCTCTCCCTGGCGTTGACGCTGATCCTTCTGCTGGGCGCGGCGGCTGCGGAGACCGGCGCGGCACCTGAAATCGACTGGGACGCGCGCTACACCTATGCGGAGCTGGAGGGCCAGCTGGAGGCCATCGCGGCGGCCTACCCCGAAATTGCGCGGCTCTATCCCATCGGAACCAGCTATCAGGAGCGCAAGCTCTGGTGCATGGAGCTGACCAATCCGGAGGTTCCCGGGGAGGAAAAGACGGGCATTGCGGTGCTGGCCAACATCCACGGCGGCGAGCGGGAATCTGCATCCAGCGCGATGTACTTCGCCTGGTGGCTGGCGACCGAATCCGGAAGCGCGCGCGTGCAGGAGATTCTGGATAACTATACCGTGTATGTGGTTCCTGTCATCAATCCGGACGGCTATGAGCAGTCCTTCGTCTACAATACCCGCCAGAATCTGCGGCCCCGGGATCTCAATGGCGACGGCACGCCCTTTTCCGATCCCTACACCGATATCGACGGCGACGGCTACATCGCCACCCTCTATCGCGGCACGGCGGACGCACAGCCGGACCGCAGAGCGCAGGCCGCCTTTGGCATGGAGAGCCCGGACTGGGACAAAAACGGCGTTCTGGGCGACGATCCCCGCAACAGTGGCATCGACATGAACCGCACCTTCGACTACCAGTGGAACCGCTTCGACGTCGAGACTGTGGAGACGGGCGTGGTCGGCACCAATGCGTGGAGCCGCGCGGGCAGCGCACCGGCCAGCGAACCCGAGGTTCGGGCCGTGCAGAACTTCCTGCTCAACAACGAGATCGACGCGCTGGCCACGCTGCACACCGGTATTCAGTGCGTGCTCTATCCCTGGTGCTATCGCGCCTACGACGAGAGCGTGGACTCCGAGGAGATTCCCTTCATGCGGGAAGTGGCGGCGAAGATGGCGGCGGCCTTCCAGGAGACCACCGGCCGCGGATTCTACTCCATGTCCTCCTACGAGGATTATCCCACCAACGCCGAGCTCATCGACTACGCCTACGGCCGCCTGAACATCCACGCCTACACCATCGAGGTCTACAACGGCGGCAAGTCCGCGGACGGAAGCGTTGAAGCCTGCAAGTGGGAGAACGCGCTGCCGGAGGAGAAGTGGGTGTTCTACGATCAGGATCAGCTCGCGGAGCTCGGCCTGGACGTAGCCTCCCTGATGGACGAATCGGGCGAGGGCCTGCAGGCAGGCGAGGGGCTGTGGTTCTACACCAGCGCCGCTGCGCAGATGGTGGATCGCGCCCCCGAGGATCAGAGCACCATGGTGCAGGGCTGCAGGGATGCGCTGCTCACGATGATCGACAGCGAACCCAGCGGCGCGGGCTACACCAGGCCGGAGTATCTGAACTGGTAAAGGCAGTGACCATTGGGAAGGAGCGCCCCGCCGGTTTTCCGGCGGGGCGCTCCGGCTGTCGAAACCACCGGGAGAGTGCGAGAGAGCGGCGGCGCTTTCGCGTTTCAATCGTTTCAGCGGGGCGCTGTGCTCCCTTGCCAGAGGAGAAAAACAGTGGTATAATATATACTGACTTGTTGTGCGGATTTACGCCGCCTTTGCATACAATACAGAAGGAGACGCTTCCATGGTTTTTTCCAGCAACGTGTTTTTGTATTTCTTCCTCACGGTGGTGCTCGTGGGCTATGCCATCCTGTATCGCTGGCGCAAGTGGAGCAACCTGTTCCTGACCCTGGCCTCCCTGGGCTTCTACGCCTGGGGCCAGCCCAAGTTCGTCGTGGTCATGTTTGCCTCCATCGTGGCCAACTGGCTGCTGGCGCTGTGGATTGACCGGGAGAAACAGAAGCCGGAGCGCGGCCATGCGAAGCTGGCGCTGGTGATCGCCCTCGTGATGAACCTGGGTCTTCTGGGCGTGTTCAAGTACCTGAGCTGGCTGCTGGACAACGTAAACGCCTGGTTCAACCTGTCCTTCCCGGTGCCGGAGATCGCGCTGCCCATTGGCATCTCCTTCTTCACCTTCCAGGCGATGAGCTATGTGATCGACGTCTACCGGGGCGACGGCAAGGTGCAGCGCAGCTTTGTCAACGTCTGCCTGTACATCTCCTTCTTCCCGCAGTTGATTGCCGGTCCCATCGTGCGCTACCAGACCGTCGCGGACGAGATCGAGAACCGGCGGGAGAACCTGCCGGACTTTGTGGAGGGCGTGCACCGCTTCATGCTGGGCTTCTGCAAAAAGACGCTGCTGGCAAACAATCTGGGCCTGATGGTGGATACACTCTTCGGGCTGGATCACGCGAACCTGTCCGTCGGCGGCGCGTGGATTGCGGCGTGCGCCTATCTGATGCAGGTGTACTACGATTTCTCCGGCTATTCGGACATGGCCATCGGCCTAGGCCGGATGTTCGGCTTCCACTTCCTGGAGAATTTCCGCTTCCCCTTCATCGCCAAGTCGGTGGCGGGCTTCTGGAAGCGCTGGCACATCTCCATGACCAGCTGGTTTCAGGATTACCTCTACATACCGCTGGGCGGAAGCCGGGTCAAGACGCCGAGGCTGCTGTTCAACATGTTCATGGTCTGGTTCTGCACGGGCCTTTGGCATGGCGCGGCCTGGACCTATGTGCTCTGGGGCTGCGGCTTCTGCCTCATGCTGATGATCGAGCGCTTCACCGGACTGGGCAAGTGGATGGAGAAGCATCCCATCGGCCACCTCTACGCCATGCTGATGGTGGTGTTCTTCACGGTGATGATTCGCTGCGACAACCTGCCCCATGCGTGGACGATGTATGGAACGCTGCTGGGCGTGAACGGCGCGGCGCTCTGGAACAGTGTCACCGGCGTGATGGTCAGGGAGTACGGCTGGTTCTTCCTGGCGGCAGTGATCTGCGGCCTGCCGGTGCGCGGCTTCATCGTGGAAAAGATGCATGTGAATGAAAATCTCGTGCGCGTGGTGGGCGCGGTGGCGCTGGTGGCGCTGACGGCGCTGTCCATCAGCTACATCGCCGTCAACGGCTACAATCCCTTCATTTACTTTAACTTCTGAGGTGGGCTATGAGCATTGAGAGACTGACGGCGGCGCTGTGCGCCCTGGCCCCGGACCGCCTGCTGGAAAACGAGCCGATGGCGCGGCACACCACGTTCCGCGTGGGAGGCCCCGCGGAGCGGATGTTCTTCCCCTCCAGCGAGGAGGAGTTGTGCGCGGCCGTGCGCCTGGCCCGGGAGGAGGACGTCCCCGTGCAGCTGGTGGGCAATGGCTCCAACCTGCTGGTGCGGGACGGCGGCCTGAAGGGACTGACCATCGTGCTCGGCGAGTCGTTTTCGGAGATTCGCATCGACGGCGCGCGCCTCTGCGCCCAGGCGGGTGCGCTGCTCTCCCGGGTGGCGGCGGCCGCCCAGGCGGCGGGACTCGCCGGACTGGAATTTGCCAGCGGCATTCCGGGCACGCTGGGCGGCGGCTGCGCCATGAACGCGGGTGCGTACGGCGGACAGCTCTCCGACGCGCTCGTTTCCGCGCGGGTGCTGTTGGACGGCGAAGTGCGCACGCTGAGTCTTTCGGAGATGGAGATGGGCTATCGCGCGACGCGCCCCCTGCGGGAGGGCGGCGTGGTGCTCTCCGCCTGCTTTGCGCTGGAAGCGGGGGATCCGGCGGCGATCCTCGCACGCATGCAGGATCTGAACGCCCGCAGGCGGGAGAAGCAGCCGCTGAACCTGCCCAGCGCGGGCTCCACCTTCAAGCGGCCGGAGGGGCACTTTGCGGGCGCGCTGATCGAGCAGTGCGGCCTGAAGGGATATGCCATCGGCGGCGCGCAGGTGAGCGCCAAGCATGCGGGCTTCATCGTCAACACCGGCGGCGCCACCGCGTCGGAGCTCCTCGCGCTGATCGAGCACGTCCAGCGCGTGGTGCTGGAGGAGACCGGCGTGCAGCTGGAGCCGGAAGTGAGAATACTGGGGGAGGGCTGAATGTCCTTTGCATCGAATGCGCGCGCCGAAATGGCGCGCGAGCTTTGTTCAGAGCGCTGCTGCTCCCGGGCGGAGCTGGCGGCGGCGCTGCTGGCCTCGGGCGGCGTCTCCTATCGCTTTGGCCCGACGCCCCGCTACGCGCTGTCGGTGACCACGGCGGAGGCGGCGGTGGTGCGCCACTACTTTCAGCTGCTCAAGCGCCACTTCGACGTCACGGCGCAGATACGCACGCTGCGCAGCAACTCCTTGAGCGGCATGACCCGCTATCAGCTGGTGATTCCTGAGGAGGCGTCGGAAATGCTGATGCAGGAGACGGGCCTCTACGATCCGGAGGCCCTCTTTGGCGTGCGGCAGGCGCCGCCGGAGCGCATCGTCGGCTACGCCTGCTGCAAGAAGACCTTTCTGAAGAGCGCCTTCATGGTCAGCGGCGGGCTGGCGAACCCGGAGATCGAGTATCACATTGAAATCGCTGCGCCCAGCGAAGAATTTGCGGATTACGTTATAAAAATCCTCAATTATTATGAAATTTCCGCAAAAAAAGCGTGCAGAAAGTCGCGGTTTGTGGTATACTTAAAAAAGAGCGACGATGTATCCGATATGTTGACGCTGATGGGCGCCTCACAGTCCGTTCTGACGCTGCAAAATGTGCGCATCAAAAAGGATGTGAGCAACCGCGTCAACCGTCAGCTGAACTGTGACAGCTCCAACATCAACCGCGTGATGGAGACGGCGCTGAAACAGATTGAAGACATTCGCATCATAGACGGCGAGCTGGGGCTGGACAAGCTGCCCGCGCCGCTGCGGGAAATCGCTGAGGCGCGCTTGAACAACGCGGCGACTTCCCTGGCGGGGCTCGGGGAGATGCTCACGCCGCCGATCGGAAAATCGGGCGTAAACGCCCGCCTGCGCAAGCTCGCCGAAATCGCGGACAAGCTGCGCAGCGGAGAGAATCTGGAATTGTGAGAGGACAGGAAACGATGCAGAAGATGGAAGTTGTGTTTGGCGCATGCCCGGTGGTCACGCCGGATTTCGCGGCGCGGCTGGCCCAGCGCGCCTCGCGCTTTGCCGCGGAGGTCTATCTGGAGAGCGGGAGCACCCGGCTCTGCGTGGACTCGCTGATCGGCATACTGGCGCTGGATCTGCGCCGGGGAATGCGCGTGACCGTTCGCGCGGAGGGCGCGGACGAGAGCGACGCGGCGGCGAGCATCTGCGCGCTGCTGAGCCGCGGAGAATGAGATTCCAGGCGCGCCGAAGGGGCCGCCCCGCATAAGTGGGGCGGCCCCTTCACTGTGTTCCGGAGCGGACCGGAGCTTGCCCTGTGCAGGTGAGCTGCAAAGGCTCATTTCCTGAAGGCGGTTATTCTCCAGCAGAGGGGAGCGGCGCGGAGATGCGCGCCATGGATTTTCGGAACTGGAAGAAGAACAGCACCGCCGTAAAGCACACGGAGATAAAGTCCGCAATGGGCTCCGCAAGATAGACGGCCATTGCCGGGTCGGAGGGCAGCAGCGCGGGCAGGATGTAGATGAGGGGCAGCAGCAGGATGAACTTGCGCATCACCGCCACGGAGATGGAGGCCTTCGCGTTGCCCAGGGCCAGGAAGGTCATCTGGCAGGCGATCTGGAAGCCGAAGATGCCGGCGGCGGCGATGTACACCCGCAGCGCCCTGCGGGCGAACGCTGCAAGGGTGGCGTCGTTGGTGAAGAGGGAGACGAAGATTTGGGGGAAGAGCATGACGCAGGCCCACAGCAGCAGCGAATAGCACAGGCTCACCTTTACCAGCAGGCGGAAGGCGGCGCGGACGCGATCGGCGTTGCGCGCGCCGTAGTTGTAGCTGATGATGGGCTGCGCGCCCTGGCCGAGCCCCTGCAGGGGCAGCATGGCGAACTGCATCACGCTGGTGAGGATGGTCATCGCGCCCACGGCCAGGTCGCCGCCGTAGCGCAGCAGGTTGGAATTGAAGCACACGGAGATGATGCTCTCGCTGGACTGCATGATGAAGCCGGAGAGCCCCAGGGCCAGGCAGGGGAGGATGATTTTGGGCTTGAGCCGCAGGTTCCGGGAGCGGATCTTCAGAAAGCTCCGCTTGCCCAGCAGAAAGGAGAGCACCCAGATGCAGGAGAGCATCTGGGAGAGCACGGTGGCCAGCGCCGCGCCCTGCACGCCCATGTGCAGTGCGAAGATGAAAATGGGGTCGAGGACGATGTTGGCCGCCGCGCCAATGAGCACGGAGAGCATGCCCGTGCGGGCGAAGCCCTGAGCGGTGATGAAGGCGTTCATGCCCAGCGTCAGTTGGACGAAGAGGGTGCCCGCGGCGTAGATATTCATGTAGCGCACGCCGTATTCAATGGTGTTTTCGCTCGCGCCGAAGGCCAGCAGCAGCTGCCGGTTGAACAACAGAAGGATGGCGGTGAGCGCGAGGGAGACGATGATCTGGAGGCACAGGCAGTTGCCCAGTGTCTTTTCCGCAGAATCCGCGTCCTGCTGTCCCATGAAGATGGAGGCGCGGGGCGCGCCGCCGTTGCTCACCAGCGCCGCGAAGGCCGAGACGATCATGATCAGCGGCAGGCACACGCCCACGCCGGTCAGGGCCAGCGCGCCCACGTCCGGAATGTGGCCGATGTAGATGCGGTCTACGATGTTGTAGAGCATGTTGATGATTTGCGCCGTCACGGTGGGCAGCGCGAGCTTCAACAGCAGCTTGCCCACGGGCTCCCGGCCCAGAAATGCACGGTCTTCGCTCATGTTTCCGACTTCCCTTCCAAATCCTTGCGTATGTTTTCCATGATGCGCGCGCTCATGTCCGCGTAGAAGTGCAGCTCCTCCGGGGTGAAGCAGCTCAGATTGCGCTGGTAGAAGGTCTCCTTCGCCCGCTCCACGTCCTCCACGATGGGCGCGGTCCGCTCCGTGAGGGAGAGGTGGATGCGCCGCCGGTCCGCGCTGTCCACGGCGCGGGTGAGCAGCCCCTTTTGAATCAGCGACTCCACGCCCTGGGAGACATTTCCCTTGGGAAGCATGCGCGTCTCGCAGATGTCCTTCGCCGTATCCCGGCCGGGGTTGTTGTGCAGAAAGCTGATGATGGTGATCTCCAGATGGGAGAGCCCATGACGGCTGCGCGTCTCCTCCATGTACCGGTCGTAGAGCTTGATCATCCTTCGAACGGACAACAGTAGTTCTCCACAGCGCTGCATCTGAATCGACTCCTGTTCATGACTGTTTTCTTTAGAACTATTTTACCCTATAACATTATACCTGCGTGCTCCGCTTTGTCAAGGCGCAGCGGCCAAAGATAACAGAAAAACCGCCCTGGGGCGGCATGTCGAGGACGGTATGAAGCTGGACGAGCGGAGACATTGGGCGCACGGATGGAACGGAACGCGGAACCGGTCGCGGAGCGGTTATCCGGGCGAAGATTTGCGCGGTTGGCACAGGACGGTTCCCAGATAGGGTCTGTCGGATATAAGATGCACACGGCCGGTGCAGAAGGTTCCCTGATTCGCAGCGCGTGACGTTAAGGCGTGACTGATAGATGCACACGGCCGGTGCGGGGGCGGTTTCACGGCGCGCTCCGTGCGCCCTCCGCGGGGCCGGGCGTGCGGACGGTGACGATCACGTCGTAGTAATCCTCGTGGGCCTCCACGCGGCTGCTGGCGGGCACGCCGATGCGCTTGAGCTGCCGCACGGTATCCTTCAGGGCATTGATGACCAGGCGGCTGTCGCGGACGAGCCCTGCGGCGGGGCTGGGCGTCGCACCGCGCTTTTCCCGAAGCAATGCGTCGATCTGCGCCTCCAGCTGGCGCACGCTCAGCTTCTGCTGGGCCGCGCAGCGGGCGAGGCGCAACTGGTCGGCCTCGCGCTCCAGGCGCAGCAGGGCGCGGGCATGGCGCTCGCTGAGCTGTTCCTCCCGGATGTAATTTTTCACGCTGCGACCGAGGTGCAGCAGGCGCAGGCGGTTTGCCAGCGCGGAGGGGCTTCGGCCCAGCGCGGCGGAGAGCTCCTCCTGGGTCAGCCCCTGCTCCCGCAGGATGCGCCGGCAGGCCTCCGCCTCGTCCAGAAAGTGCAGCTCCTCCCGCTGGAGATTTTCGATGAGCGCGATCAGCGCGCTGTCCCGGTCGCCCGCGCCCAGCACGATTGCGTCCGCGCTGCTCCAGCCCAGCAGCTCCATCGCCCGCAGGCGGCGCTCTCCGGCGATGAGCTCATAGCCGCTGCCGCTGGTACGGCGCACCAGCAGAGGAGAGAGCAGGCCGAAGCGGCGGATGGATTCCGCCAGCTCGCGCAGCGCTTCTTCGTCGGCCGCGCGGCGGGGCTGATAGGGGTTGGGCGCGATTCGGTTGAGCTCAATGCGGGTGATGCGCCGCTCCGGGGCGCCGGGACGAATGGAAAATGCGGCCATGAGCGTTCCTCCTCGAGCAGCTTACGCAGAATATATATATTCGAACCGGGGGGAAATATCCGATTCCGGGCATAAAAAATGAGCATCCGTAGATGCTCATATATCCCATGAGTGCCGTCTGTCTCTGCTTTTTCACCCGCCGCTCAGGCAGGGCGGAGACCTGCGACTGCTTACTGCCTTCCCCTGACGAAACGGGGGCCTGACATCCGCATATCGACCCGGAATCCTTTTATGAATCTGTGGGTAAAAGCACAGACTAACGCACACCCCAGGATATGGACGCTTGCTTCGGCGCGCTTGGCTGCCGACAATTTCATTATATGCGCGGGAGGCCCGGATGTCAAGATGTGCGGGCAACTTTCAAAAGAAAACTTATTTTCCAGAAATGGAGGATGTGGGCAGAGCTTCCGGCTGGAGCGCGTCCGCTGCACCTGCGCCGAACTCCAGCAGATAGATCTGCGCCTCCGCACCGACGCGCAGGGGCGCGCGGCTCACGCCGATCCCGTTGCCCACCAGCAGGCGCATGCCGTCCCGCCGGTGCAGCCCCCGCAGCGCCAGCAGGTGATAGCGATGCTCAAAGCCCAGGGAGTAGGGCGTGAGGCCCAGGAGATTGCACTGTCCCGCGTGGGTGTGGCCGGAGAGCATCAAATCGCAGGCGCAGTCCGGCGCGCAGGGAAAGTGAGACAGGAGAATGCGGTAGGCGTCCGAATCGGAGAACAGGCCCCGCGTGCGGGGAGCGCCGTACTTGTGATCGTCGCAGCCGGCGATTTCCAGCGCGCCGCCGGGGAGCGCAAGCCGGCGACATTCGTTCTTCAGAAGGACGACGCCCGCCGCGGCCATCGCCTCCCGCAGCGCGTCCACCGGCATGCGGTCGTTGTTGCCCACTGCGGCGTAGGAGCCCAGCGGCGGCCGGACACGGCCGAGGGCGCGGAAGAAGCGCAGGCATTGCTCCGGCGCCTCCGCGTAATCCCCGCCCAGGAGCAGCAGGGAGGCGTTCTGTGCGGCCAGCTGTTCGATCAGCGCCTCCAGCTGCGCGTCCCCCACGCAGCGCCGGAGGTGGACGTCGCTCAAAAAAAGGGCGCGCAGCGGACGCATGTGCGCCGGCGCGCCGCCAATGGCGACCCGCACCAGCCGGGGCTGGGGGAAGAAGCCGATGTGCAGATTGTGATCCGGAGCCGTACGCACGTCAGTTCTCCTGGGCCAGCAGCAGGGCCGCACCGTACATGCCCGCGCGGTCGCCGAATTTTGCGGGGATGAACTGGGCGGGGTAGTGCTGGTCGATGAGCGAATGGTGGCGGTAGGCGGCGATCATGCGGTCAATGAAGCGGCTGCCCAGCTTGGCCACGCCGCCGCCATAAATGAAGATGTTGATGTCGAAGATCTGATTCAGGGAATGGAACATGCGGCCCAGATACTCCGCGCCCCGGTTCACAACCTCCAGCGCCAGGGAGTCGTTGCTCTGCAGCGCCTTGCCAACGGCCTCCATGTCGATGTTGGACAGGGTGCCCGCATAGTTGAGGATGCTGCTGTCGTAGCCCTCCTTGATGCGGTCGGTGGCGTACTTGGCCATGTTCGCGCCCGAGGAGATGGACTGTACGCAGCCGGTCACGCCGCAGGAGCAGGGATAGCCCGTGGAATCGGAGACGAACATGTGGCCGATTTCGCCCGCCATGCCGTGCATGCCCCGGTAGAGCCTGCCGTTGAGAATCAGGCCGCCGCCGATGCCGGTGGAGAGCGCGGTGTAGATCATGTTGTCGTAATTCACGCCCGCGCCCATCGTGTGTTCCGCCAGGGCTGCGGCGTTCGCGTCGTTTTCCAGCATCACCTTTACGCCCAGGCGCGCGCGCAGCAGCTCCCGCACCGGCGCGTTGGACAGGGACATGATGTTGCTGGTCTCCAGCGCCACGCCCTTTTCATAGTCGATGTAAGAGGGAAGGGCCGCGCCCACGCCCTCCAGATCGCCGGTGTTCAGATCGTTGCGGGTCAGCAGCAGGCGCACGCTGCCCTCGATGAAGTCCATCAGTCGGTTCAGATCGGCTTCCTGATCGGTGAGCGTCTGCATCATATCCAGCAGATTCATATCTCCGTCAAACAGTCCGATTTTCATGTTGGTCGCACCCACGTCGATGCCGACTCTGTACTTCATCATGTACCGGCCTCCGTTCCTGCGTTTTGATAAATACTATTATAACCTGAAAAAGGTGAAGATTCAATGCAGAAAGGATGAAAACCCGCACAAAAATGTGCGGATTGAAGACTATTGATTCATAAATGTGCGGATGAGTGCCTCGGCTTCCGCGGCGGGATCGCCGTGCATGTCCAGCCAGTGGATCTCCCTGTCCCTGCGGAACCAGGTCATCTGCCGCTTGGCGAAGCGCTTGATGGCGGCGGAGAGCTGTGCGCACATCTCCTCCTCCGTGGCGATTTCGCCGGTGAGATACTGGGTGATGAAGCGGTACTCCAGCCCCAGCTTGTACATGAACTCCACGCTCGCGCCGCCCTCCAGCAGCCGGCGCACCTCGTCCACCATGCCCGCGCGCATGCGTTTTTCCAGACGCTCGTCGATGCGCTCCTTCAGGATTTCCCGCTCCCAGGTCACGCCCAGCTTCAGGCACTGGTAGCGGGGACAGCTGTGGGGCCGGTGGTCGTCGCCGTCGTGGATCTTCTCCAGCATGCGCATGACGCGATTGCGGTTCTTCGCGTCCACCTCCACGTCGGGAACCAGCGCGCGCAGCATGTCGTAGAGCTCGGGCGTGGTTTTCTTCTCCAGCTCGTCCCGGTAGGCCAGATCCGGCGCGCGGTCGCTCATGACGTAACCGTCGGTCACGGAGGCGACGTAGAGGCCGGTGCCGCCCACCAGGAAGGGGATGCGTCCCCGGGCGCGCACGCCGTCGATAGCCGCGTAGGCCAGGCGTTGAAAGTCGTGCATGGAGAAAAATTCCCCGGGCGCGCAGATGTCGATGAGGTGGTGGGGCACGCCCCGCATCTCCTCGGGGGTGATCTTGCCGCTGCCCAGGTCGAAGCCCCGGAACACCTGCCGGGAGTCGGCGGAGATGATTTCTCCGCCGAAGCGAAGGGCCAGTTCCACGCCGAGTCCGCTCTTGCCGGAGGCGTTGGTGCCCTCGATGACGATCAGTTTGGGAAGTGTATTCATGTGCATGCGCTCCTTCGGGCGGGCTGATCTCGCAGGATATCTGCTGCGCCGCTTCTATTATAGCGGAACGGGAAAAAAACATCAAGATGCTTGCCCGATACGGCGAAATTGTGCTACAATACGCATTGGTGAATACGAAAGGGAAGGATAGACATGTTTACCAGGGATAAAGCGTTTTACAAGACCTTTCTCAGGCTCTGCCTGGCGCTGATGCTGGAGCAGGCCGTGATTCTGAGCGTGAATCTGGCGGACAACATGATGCTGGGCACCTATTCCCAGGCGGCGCTGTCCGGCGTGGCGGCGGTGAACCAGATTCAGTTCGTCTACCAGCAGCTGGTGTACGGCATCGGCAACGCGCTGATCGTGCTGGGCAGTCAGTATTGGGGCCAGCGGCGGTTGGGGGAGATTCGCTCCATTGCAGCCATCGGCGTGCGGCTGGAAATTACGCTGGCGCTGATTCTGCTGACGCTGGTGAGCATCTTTCCCGAGGGCGCGCTGCGCATCTTTACCAATCAGCCCGAATATGTCGCCGAGGGCGTGGCCTATCTGAAGATCATCCGCTTCAGCTATCTGTTCTTCGCGCTCACGGCGGTGCTCCTGAGCACGATGCGCGTGGTGGAATCGGTCAAGATTGCGCTGCGGGTATCGGTGCTGTCGCTGATCATCAACGTGGGCATCAATTACCTGCTCATCGGAGGCCATCTGGGCGCGCCGGAGATGGGTGCGCGGGGCGCGGCCATCGGCACGCTGACCGCCCGCGTGGTGGAATTCATCGT
Source organism: bacterium (assembly GCA_004563405.1). GTDB lineage: Bacteria > Bacillota > Clostridia > Christensenellales > Aristaeellaceae > SFTH01. Next base: position 54,705 of record SFTH01000015.1, on the reverse strand, counting down.
GGTGGTCGCCTACGTTCTGCGGGACAAAAAGCTCGGCCTGCGGCTGCGGGATATGCTGGGCCGGAACGCCGGCCTTGCGCGCGACTTCATCCGCGTTTCGCTGCCCACGCTGGGCGCGGCCTTTCTGTGGGGCATCGCCAACGCCATGCAGACGGTCATCCTGGGCCACATGGACGAATACGCCATCGCCGCCCAGTCCATCTCCAACACGGTGTTTCTGCTGTTGAAGGTCACGTCGGTGGGCGCGGCCTCGGCGGCTTCGGTGCTCATCGGCAAGACCGTGGGCGAGGGCGACATGGATCGCCTGAAGCAGTACAGCCGCACGTTGCAGCTGATCTTCATCGGCATCGGAATTGCGGAGGGCGCGATCATGCTGCTCATCCGCATCCCGCTGCTGGGCGTGTACGCGGGAACCATCGCCCGGGAGACCTACGACCTGGCCAACGCCTACATGCTGATTCAGGCGGTGGTGCTGGTGGTGATGTCCTACCAGATGCCGGTGAACACGGGCATCATCCGTGGCGGCGGCGACACCCGCTTCGTGTTGATTCTGGACACGGTGGCGATCTCCACCTTCATTCCGCTGGCCTGGCTGGGCGGCCTGGTGTGGCATTGGCCCGCCATCGCGGTTATCATCTGCGTCAACATCGACCAGTTCCTCAAGTGCTTCCCGGCCTTCTTCCGGGTCAACAGCTACAAATGGGTGCGCAAGCTCACGCGATGAGCGGCGCAAAGCCACGCAGGACAGCCAGTTCAATCGGAAGTGACGGCGTGTACGTCACTTCCGGCATTTTTCAACAGCAGTCGCGCAATTGCCTTTGGCAAGCGCGACCAGCCCGGACGAATCCTTCGGATTCCAGTCCGGCGCTGCCGAAACCTGCGCGCACGCGCTTCGGTTTCGGTGCGTGGGAGTGAATGCTTACATTCACGGAGAAAAATGCATACCCGTTCCGGTTGCCGCCCGGAAATTCCTCAGAATTTCAGGCAACCGGCCCCTTCGCGTTGAAAAACAGGGTTTTTCAACGCATTGAAAGCTCCCGGCCAGACAAGCTGGCCGGGAGCTTTGCTGTTTGTCGAATTCCGCTGCGGCGCCCTGCGGTTCCGCGCGCCTATTTGCGCAGCAGGATGATGCCGAAGGTGTTTTCGCCGCAGTGGCTGGTGATGGAGCAGCCTGCGCGCACCTCGTAGACCTCGGCGAAGGGAATCGCCTCCGCGACGATTGCGCGTATGGTCTCCAGCGCGGACGGGGCGAGGCCCGTGTGGGTCAGGAACACCCGCTTTTCGGACAGCGCTTCCCTGTCCTTCAACCGGTCGGTCAGATACTGGCGCAGGCAGCGCTCATAGGTGCCGCGATACTTCTTGCCCACCACCATCTTGCCGTCCGTGACCTCGATGCAGGGCCGCAGGTGCAGCACGTTTGCGCCCAGCATGGCCACCATGGAGCAGCGGCCGCCCTTGTAGAGGTAGTCCAGCCGGTCCACGATGAAGGAGACGTCCACCTTGTCGTAGAGCTCCTTGAGCTCAGAGACGATGGCCTCGGGGGCCATGCCCGCCTCCGCCCGGTCCGCCGCCTCGGCCAGGAGCATGGCGATGCCGGTGGAGAGGTTGCGGGAGTCGATGCAGTATACGGGAAGTCCCTCGGCGGCGATGCAGGCGTTCTGCCAGCAGGAGGAGAACTCGGAGCTGATGTCAAAGTGCAGCACCGCGTCCGCATCCTTGAGCAGCTCGTCGAAGGCCTGGCGGTATTCGTCCACGTTGATTGCGGAGGTTTTGGGCAGCGCCGCGCTCTGGTTCACCCGGGAGATGATGTCGTCAGGGGTGATGTCCAGGCCGTCCTTGTAGAACTTACCGTCCAGCTCGACGCTCAGCGGAATGACCTTGACCTGGTAGCGCGCTATGAATTCAGGGGTCATGTCGCAGGTACTGTCTGCGGAGAAACGTATCTTCATGGCATGTTCTTCCTTCCCTGGTTTCTTTTGAAGTCGGGTGCGCCGGATTGACCGGACGTCTGTACTGCTATTATATCGCCGGAACCGCGCCTGCGTCAAGCGCTTTGGGCCAAAAGGCGCCTCAGGCGGCGGTGGAAACCACCAGAAGGACGATGTAGGCGGCGTACACCGCCAGCAGGAGCGCGCCCTGGGGGCGCCTGAACTTCCCACTGATCATCGTGGGCACCACGGCCAGCAGGCACAGCGCCAGACAGAAGGGCATGTCCAGCTGGATGTTCTGGGCCAGCATGGGCAGGCTCTTGCCGGAGACCACCGCGCACAGGGGCAGGATGACCGTGAGGTCGATGATGTTCGCACCCACGATGTTGCCGATGGACAGGGAGGATTGCTTCTTTGCGATGGCCGTCAGCGTGGTCACCAGCTCCGGCAGCGACGTTCCGATGGCCACCAGGGTCGCGCCGATGATGGCTTCCGGGATGCCCAGCAGCCGCGCCAGCGCCGTTCCGTTGTTCACCATCAGCTGCGCGCCGGCTACGATGCCCGCCGCGCCGAGCACGAACTTGAGAACGTTGACCGTCACGCTGCGCCTGTCCCGGGCGGGGCGAACGTCGCCGTCCGACGCGCCCATCTTCCGCTTCGCGGTGAGCACGTTTTCCGCCATGAACACGACGAACAAAACCAGCAGAATCACCGCGCCGTAGAGCTTGAGCTCCCCGGAGAAGGAGAAGATGTAGAGCAGGAGGATGCTCGCCAGCAGCATGACGAACTTGAAGGCATATTCCTTCCTACGGATGACCGCAGGCATGAACAGCAGCGAGAGCGCCATGATCAGGCCCACGTTGGCCGTCACGGAGCCCACGGCGTTGCCCACGGAGATGCCGATGCTGCCCTTCGCCGCAGCCATCATGGAGACCAGCAGCTCCGGCAGCGTCGTGGCGAGGGACACGATGGTCGCGCCCACGATGAACTTGGGAATGCCCGAAACCTCCGCAATCCAGCTGGCCGCGTCCACGAAGAAGTCGCCGCCCTTGATGGTCAACAGCAGGCCCAGCGCAAACAGGGCCACAATCCAAATCGCACTCATGGTATCTTCCTCCATGCATAATACTTATGACCGTATAAAAACGAAAAGACCCCCCAACACAGAAAAACTGTGTTGTGAGTCTCGTCATACGATCGCTCGGAGAGGATCCAGGCAAGCCAGGCCGAAGCGGCCGGGACTGTTGGCTTGCCGCACTCATCGTGCCAACTACTCCCTCATAACGAAGTCTACTTTAGCACATGCGCCGCGCCAAGTCAAATTAAGAATGTGCATATTTTGCAAGAAACGCGTCGATGTGCGCCCAGTAGCGTTCGGGTGCGGTTGAAATGCTCTCGGCGTGGGCCGCGCCGGGAATGAGATGCGCCTCGACGGGACCGGCCGCAGCTGCGCAGGCGCGCTCCATCATCTCCGGCGGCACGAAGCGGTCCGCCGCGCCGTGAATCAGCAGCACCGGCAGGCGGCACTTCGCCAGCTGGGCGCAGCCGTCGCCGTCCCGCAGGGGAGAGTAGCGCGCCAGCAGGCGGCAGAGGGGATCGGCGCTGAGGAGGAAGGGCAGGGCGGGAAGGTGATGGTAGCGGCGCAGCTGCCAGATGAATTCATCCCGCAGGGAACAGAAGCCACAGTCCGAAATGATGCAGCGCACGTTCGCCGGCAGCGCCTTGCCCGCAGCGTTGAGCACCGTCGCGCCGCCCATGGAAACGCCCATCAGCACGATCTCCGGCGCGCCATAGCGGCGGTTGAGCTCGCTGGTCCAGTCCAGAAGATCCAGCCGGTCGGGCCAGCCCATGCCGATCCATCGGCCCCCGCTCTCGCCGTGGGCGCGCGCGTCCGGCAGCAGCAGGGCGTAGCCCCGCTCCCAGAGTCCCCGGGCGAAGGGGGCCACGGAGGCGGAGTGGGCCCGGTAGCCGTGGCAGACGACGGCGAAGCGCCGGCAGTCTCCCCGGGGAATCAGCCGGGCGTGCAGATGCAGGCCGTCCCGGGACACAATCCACACATCCTCCTGCGCCTGCGCCTTCAGCCAGTCCCGCTCCATGCGGAAGCTGGCCGGGCCGCCTCTGCTGCCGGGACGGCGGCGCTTTTTCCTGCATCTGCGCCGCAGGGCGATTTCACAAAAAACGATACCCGGCAGCGCGCAAAGCGCCGCCAGGGCGATCAGTATCCGCAGAATTTTCATTTTTCCTCCAGCGGAAGCTCGTAGGCCACGCGCACGGGGTCGCCCGCGGCGACCGGATAGCGCACCTCCCCGCAGAGGAGGTAGCCGCATTTTTCCAGCAGGCCCCGCATGGCGCAGTTGCCCCGGTGGGTGTCCGCGCGCACGGATGCGCAGCCGTGGCTCCGGGCGAAGTCCCGGGCGAAGTCCAGCATGCGCACGCTCAGCCCTCTGCCGCGAAAGCCGTCGTCGATGGCCATGCGGTGCACGGTGAGGTAGGGGCCCTCGCAGTGCCAGCGTCCGTCGATCGCGTCGTAGAGCGGCTCGGGATCGAGCATGGCGGTCATGTATCCCGCGAGCGCGCCGCCCGATTCAAAGACGTAGGCGTCCCCCCGCGCAATGTCTCCGGCGATGAGCTCCGGCTCGGGATAGCCGTCCTGCCACTGGTCGATGCCCAGGCGGGCGATGGCGGCGCGCGCATGGCGGAAGAGCGCGTCCAGCGCCTCCCGATCCCGCGCTTCGGCGGGGCGGACATTCACCATGTCTTCTTCCTCACTTTCAGAGAATGTAGGCCACGAGCAGCTTCAGCGTGTTTTCCACGCCCTCGCGGTGGCCGCGCTCGTAGCCGTGGGAGGCATACACGCCGGGGCCGATCAGCCCGTGGCGCAAATCGTGCCCGGCGGCGAGGGTCACGTCCACGTCGGAGCTGTAATGGGGGTACACGTCCACCGCGTACTTCGCGCCGGAGCGCTCCGCCGCGTCGATCAGCGCGCAGACCGTTTTGCGGTTGTAGGGACCGCGGCTGTCCTTGGCGCAGATGGAGACCATGCGCTCCGTGCACTCCAGTCCCTCGCCCACACAGCCCATGTCCACGGAGATGGCCTCGGTCACACCTTCGGGGACGGAGGACGCGCCGCCGTGCCCCACCTCCTCAAATACGGTAAAGTGCAGATACACCCTGCGCTTCGGGGTCTTCTCCTCGTCCCGCAGGTACTTTGCCAGCCCCAGCAGCAGGCCCGCCGAGAGCTTGTCGTCCAGGAAGCGGCTCTTGATGTAGCCGCTTTGGGTCACGCGGGTGCGGGGGTCGAAGAGCACATAGTCGCCCACATGGATGCCCAGTGCGCGCACGTCCTCCCCGGAGGAGACGTCCTCGTCCAGAACCAGCTCCATCTTGTCCCAGCCGCGCCGGGTTTCGTCGTATTGGCCGTTGACGTGAATGGAGGCGTCGATCAGCTGAAGCGTGCCCTCGTATCTTTTACCGTCCCGGGTCGCCACCCGGGCGTTCTCGGCCTCGGCATTGTTGGCGTTCATGCCGCCGATGTTCGTCAGCCGCAGGCGGCCGTTTGCCTTGATCTCCGCCACCATCGCGCCGAGCGTGTCGCAGTGGGCCTCCAGCAGCAGGGCGTTTTCGCCGTCCGCGCCGCCCAGATCCACGATCAGGCCGTCCTTGCGGGTGCGCCGGGACGCAAAGCCCAGGGCGGAGAACTCCGCCTCCAGCCAGGAGACGGCGTCCTCCGCAAAACCGCTGGGGCTGTCGATGTTCAGCAGAGCGCAGGTCTTTTCAATGGAAAAATTCGTGTATTTCTTCATGCTTCGTATGTGTCCTTGATCATGCCGAAGAGCGGTTCCTCAGGCTTGAGGCCCATGTAGTTCTCGATCACATAGTCCACGCCGTGCTCCTTCAGCGCGCCCTGAATCTCCGGCGCGGTGGGATCGCCCTCGCGATCGAACTTCAGGCCCGCCACGATGCCGCGGATGATGGGGCTGGGATCCACGCCCTCCTCCATGGCGAACAGGGCCGCGCCCACGATGCGGTCGTTGCGGCGCAGCTTGCGCACGGGATCCGCGCCCACGCGGGCCACCGTGTCCTTCAGCGCGCGGTTCTGGAAGCGGAAGAGCAGGTCGACCACGTTGTTTTCCACGTTTTCGCGCACGCCGCTTCCGAACTTGTGAATCAGCGCGTTGGCGCTGGCGCTCATTGCTGCCTTGGCCGCCTCGTAGATCTCCGGATCGGCGATGGCCTGCCAAATGTACTCATAGCCCTTCAGATTGCCCAGGTACGCGCAGACCGCGTGGCCGCCGTTGTGCAAAAAGAGCTTGCGCTTGATGTAGAACTCGAAGGGAGAGTAGGGAATCAGACCTACCAGATCGGGGATTTCGCCCTTGAAGGCGTCTTTGTCCACCGGCAGCTCGCAGTAGGGCTCCACACAGATCAGCAGCGGATCCTGCGCGCGCATTTCGGGGGTCAGTGGAGGCACCATGCGGCCGATGGAGGCCTCGATCAGGCCGAGATTCTTGTCCGCCCAGGCCTTCTGCTCGTCGGTCAGACACGCGTTGATCCAGCCGCGCATCAATACGTCCGCCTCCAGCTGGTTTTCGCAGAGGATGATGTCCAGGGGCTTGCCGCTCCGCTCCATGCGCGCCACCACGCCCCTGGCGATCACCGGCGCGATCTTCGGCAGGATGTTCACGCCCACGGCCGTGGCCATGATGTCGCAGGTCACGATTTCGTCGATGGCCTGCTCGGTGGTGGAGTTCACCGCACGCACGGGCTTGACGGTGGTGTTCACGGTCTCCGCGTTGGAGACGATGCGCACGGTGTATTCGCCGCGACGGTTCATCTCGTCGATCAGCCCCTGCATGATGTCCAGGAACACGACCTCGTAGCCGGAGTCGGCGAAGACCTTGCCGATAAAGCCGCGGCCGATGTTGCCGCCGCCGTACATAATTGCCTTTTTCATGGAAACCAGCTCTCTTTCAACAAATTTTGTTGCCTATATTATAGCACAGTCGTAAAGGTAATGAAAGAAATTTACCAAAATAAAAGGTAAACTTGCAAGAAAAGAACCGGGCTCAGAATTGAAGCCCGGTCAGAATTCCGGAGACCTCCTTTTCCTCCAGGCCGCTCACGGCCAGCACGAGCAGCTGCGCGCCGTCGGAGAGGAAGTAGAGGGTGTAGGTGCGCGCCTCGATGGCGCAGGCCAGGGCGGCGCAGGCGTTTTCGCCGTACTGAACCTCCGCCACGCTCTCGCTTCCGCCGAGGATGCGCTCCGCCGCTTCGCGGGCGGCCTCTGTGGCGGAGAGTTCCGATTCCGTCCGCAGCAGGGCAACGAATGCGCCGCGCGCTTCATCGGCGGCGGCCAGGGAGATCTGCGCGGCGCCGGGGAAGTCGTGCTCCACGGCGGCGGCGTAGCCCTCCAGCGCTTCCTGGGACAGCGGCTCGAGGCCCGAGGGAAGGGTGAGCGAGATCCCATCGCCGCTGAAGGCGACGCCCGCGGGCGCAGCGCTGGGCGTGGGGGAGACGGACTCCAGCGTGACCTCCGCCCATGCGGGGCAGGCGAGGCAGATCAGCGCCAGCAGGGCGCAGAGTGTGCGTTTCATCGTTTTCCCTCCTTTTATCCTATCATAGCATGTATATGTTAAATTCCTTCACGGCAGACGCGGCCGGGAATTAACAAACAGAAAATGGGAACATCCTTGTATTGATACAAAGGCATGCTATAATCGTTCACACGTTAATGATTAACGCGTTAATGAATTTGAGGAGAGAGCGTCCATGGAGGATCGTTATTTTCAGCTCAGTTCAAAGATGATGCGCATCGGCAGGCTGCGTCGTCAGATTGTCGACAACAGCGTAGAGGAACTGGGGTTGATGCCCAGCCAGCACTATGTGCTGATGCAGCTGAGCCGGGAGGGGAGCGTGCCGTCCCAGGTGGAGATTGCGCGGATGCGCCACGTCTCTCCCGCCAGCGTGGCCCGCACCGTCAAGAATCTGGATGCGCAGGGCTACATTCGCCGCCACAGCGGCGGCGCGGACGGGCGCATGAACGCAATCAGCATCACGGAGAAGGGCGAACGCCTGGTGCGCCGGGGCCATGCCTTCTTTCAGCGGATGGAGGCCGCCAGCTTCGCGGGCTTCAGCGACGCGGAGCTTGCGCAGTTTTCCGCCCTGCTCGACCGGGTGCTGGAGAATCTGACGCACATTGAGGAAGCGACAAAGGGGAGTTGATTTGATTTGAAGCGATGGCTTGGCTATGTGCGGCCCTATAAAAAATACTTCATTCTCGGGCCGCTGTGCATGATCATCGAGGTGATCGGCGAGGTTGTGATGCCGAAATTCTTCGCATCCATCATCAATACGGGCGTAGCCGGCGCGAGCGTGAGCCACATCGTGGGTGTTTGCGCGCTGATGGTGCTCAGCGCCCTGATCATGATGGCCAGCGGCATGGGCGGCGCCTACTTCGGTGCAAAGGCAGCGGCGAACTTCGCGGCGGACCTGCGCAGGGACGTGTTTTCCAAGGTGCAGAAGTTCTCCTTCGCGAACATTGACCGCTTTTCCAGCGGTTCGCTGGTCACCCGCATGACCAACGACGTGACCCAGCTGATGAACTTTGTCAACATGCTGCTGCGCATGTGCCTGCGCGCTCCGGGCATGCTCATTGGCGCGCTGATTATGACCGTGGTTATGAATCCTGGGCTGGCACGGGTGTTGGCGGTTACCATACCGGTGCTGATCGTGGCCCAGGTGCTCATCATTCGGGTGGGCCTGCCCCGCTTCACCAGGATGCAGGGAAAGATTGACGCGCTGAATACGGACGTACAGGAAAATCTGACCAATGTGCGCGTGGTGAAGTCCTTCGTGCGCGAGGATCATGAGCAGCAGAAGTTCAACCGGGCCAACGGCGAACTCAAGGAGGCCGGCCTGTCCGCCATGCGAGTCATGATGGCCATGATGCCGGTGATGATGCTGATCATGAACCTGACCAGCGTCGCGGTGGTGTGGATGGGCGGCAATCGGGTCATTGCCGGAACCATGCTGGTGGGCGATCTGAGTGCGTTCATCACTTACATCAACCAGATTCTCATGTCCATGATGATGGTCTCCATGCTCTTCGTGATCTCCTCCCGCTCCATTGCGTCCGCGCGGCGTATTTCCGAGGTGCTGGACGAGAAGATCGACCTGAGCGACGCGGACGCGGCGCAGGGCGAGCGACTGGTGGAGCGGGGCGACGTGGAATTCAAAAACGTCTCCTTCCGCTACTACAAGGACAATGAAGAAAACGTGCTCAGCGACGTGAGTTTCCGCGTGCACCACGGCGAGACGCTGGGCATCATCGGCTCCACCGGCTCCGGAAAGAGCACGCTGGTGTCCATGATTCCCCGCCTGTACGACGTGGACGCGGGCGAGGTGCTGGTGGACGGCGTGAACGTCAGGGACTACAAGTTGGAGAATCTGCGCCGGGGCGTAGGCATGGTGCTCCAGAAGAACGTGCTCTTCTCCGGCACCGTCGCGGAAAACCTGCGCTGGGGCGATGAAGACGCGGACATGGACGAGTTGGCCACCGCCGCGCGGTGCGCCCAGGCGGACGGCTTCATCCGCAACCTGCCCGAAGGCTACGAGAGCAACCTGGAGCAGGGCGGCTCGAACGTGTCCGGCGGGCAGAAGCAGCGCCTGTGCATCGCCCGGGCCCTGTTGCGCAAGCCAAAGATCCTCATTCTGGACGACTCCACCAGCGCCGTGGACACCGCGACCGAGGCGGAGATCCGCCGCGCCTTCGCAGAGGAGCTGAAGGATTCCACCAAGATCATCATCGCCCAGCGCATCACCTCCGTCATGGAGGCCGACCGCATACTCGTGCTGGACGACGGCCGCATCACCGGCATCGGCACCCACGAGGAGCTCATGCAGTCCAACCGCGAATACCGCGAGATCTATGAATCCCAGATGTCCGGCAGCGCGGAAGCGGGAAGGGAGGGAGCATAATGTCCGGTCGCAGTCTTGAAAATCTGAGGGCGCGCTACAATACGGAGGCGCTTCCGGCTTCCGGAAGGCGCATGCCCATCGGCCCGCACAAAAAGCAGGGCGATCCGTCCGTTTCGGGAAAGCCGAAGGAGATGCGCAAGACCATCGCCCGCATCTTCAGCTATCTGGGCGAGTACAAGCTTCGCCTGGTGGTCGTGGCGCTGTGCCTGATTCTGAACACGGGCGCGGCGCTGGTGGGCGGCTACATGCTCCGGCCCATCCTGAACCACGTCGCGGAGGCTGGCATTCCCGCGGCGGAGCGCGTCAGCTATCTGATCTCGATGCTCATCGTGCTGATGCTGGCCTACATGGTTTCGGTGGTCGCGGCCTTCCTCCAGTACCGGCTGATGATCGCCGTGTCCCAGAACGCGGTGGAAAAGATCCGCCACGATCTGTTCTCAAGGCTTCAGCGGCTGCCGCTGAAGTACTTCGACGGCCACAGCAACGGCGAGCTCATGAGCCGCTTCACCAACGACGTGGACAACATCGGCACCATGCTGGACAATTCCGTGATTGCGATGATCTCCGGCGCGGCGACGCTGGTGGGAACCTTCGTGATGATGCTGGTGACCAACGTGTGGCTGACGCTGATCACGGTGGTGTTCATCCCCCTGATGTTCCGCGCGAGCATGTTCATCATGAAGCGCAGCCGCCGCTACTATTCGGCGCAGCAGGCCGCCCTGGGCGCGGTGAACGGCTACATCGAGGAGACCGTCGCCGGGCAGAAGGTGGTCAAGGTGTTCTGTCACGAGCAGATCTGCGAGGAGGAGTTTGGCCGCCTGAACGACGATTTGCGGCAGAAGCAGATCGGCGCCATGTTCTTCGGCGGCATCATGGGCCCGGTGATGGGTAATATTTCCAAGCTCAGCTATGCGCTCACCGCCGGCGTGGGCGGCGTGCTCTGCGTCACCACCGGCTTCGACGTGGGCGGTCTGGCGATCTTCGTCAACTACGCCAGCCAGTTTGCCCGCCCCATCAACGAGCTCTCCCAGCAGGTGAGCACGGTGTTCTCCGCCCTGGCGGGCGCGGAGCGGGTGTTCCAGGTGATGGATGAGATTCCCGAGTCCGGGGACGCGCCCGACGCCTTCGCCGGCGAGCTTCGCGGCGACGTGGCGCTGGAGGATGTGAGCTTTGGCTACACGCCGGAGAAGACCATCCTCAAGCACATCTCTCTCTACGCCCATCCGGGCCAGAAGATCGCCTTCGTGGGCTCCACCGGCGCGGGCAAGACCACGGTGACGAACCTGCTCAACCGCTTTTACGACATCGACTCCGGGCGCATCACCATCGACGGCATGGACATCCGCGACATCCGCCGGGACGTTCTGCGCCGGAACATCGCCATGGTGCTTCAGGACACCCACCTCTTCACCGGAACGATCATGGAGAACATCCGCTACGGTCGGCTGGACGCCACGGACGAGGAAGTCATCGCCGCGGCGAAGACCGCTAGCGCCCACAGCTTCATCAAGCGCCTGGAGCACGGCTACGATACGCACATCGAGGGCGACGGCGCCAACCTGTCCCAGGGTCAGCGCCAGCTTCTGAACATCGCCCGGGCGGCGCTGAGTAAGGCGCCGATCCTGGTGCTGGACGAGGCGACCAGCTCCGTCGATACCCGCACCGAGCGCATGATCGAGCGCGGCATGGACAAACTGATGGAAAACCGCACGACTTTCGTCATCGCCCACCGGCTCTCCACCGTGCGCAACGCCAATGCCATCATGGTGCTGGAGAACGGCGAGATCATCGAGCGCGGCGACCACGATGACCTGCTCCGGATGAAGGGACGCTACTACGAACTCTACACCGGCATGAAGGAACTCAACTGACGCGGCGTCAAGGGAGGCGACGACATGGGAAAAAAACTGGAGGAAATGACGCGCAGGGAGCTCTGGCAGATCTTCCCCATTCAGCTCACCGAGCACAGGGCGTGCTGGGCGCAATGGTATCGGGAGGAGGCGCAGCGCCTGCGCGGACTCCTCTCCGGCCAGCCGGTCCGGGAGATGCACCACATCGGCAGTACCGCCGTCGAGGGCATCTGGGCCAAGCCCATCGTGGACATCCTCGTGGAATTGGAGCCGGGGAGCGACATGGAGGCGGCGGCGCAGGCGGCCGTGAGCGGCGGCTATCGCATCATGAACCGGGAGCCAGGGCGCATCTCCCTGAACCTGGGCTACACCGAGCAGGGCTATGCGGAGCGGGTGTTTCACCTGCACCTGCGCTACGCCGGGGATTGCGACGAGGTCTATTTCCGCAATCTGCTCCAAAAGGCTCCGGAGCTCGCCCAGGAGTACGAGGAATTGAAGCTCTCCCTCTGGAAGCAGTATGAGCACGACCGGGACGCCTACACCGAGGGAAAGACGGCCTTCATCACCCGCTTTACCCAGCTGGCCAAGCTCGGGCGCGACGCGGCGCAGAGCGGCGCGCAGATCGGGCAGGCGTAGTGCGCCTCTTCATCAAAACAAGGGAGCGTTGCCACAGCGCAATTCAGGCTGTGTCAACGCTCCCTGTATGTTTGGACGCCTCTGCAAGCGGCAGGGCTCTGCCCTTCCGGCGCGGGCCGGGATGGGGAAGATGCCGGGGCTAGACCTCCTCGATGTGAAACGCCGCCGCCCGGCCCAGTCGATTCATCACCGCGAGTCCGATTCCCTCGGCCTCCACGGATTCGGAGAAGATCACATCGGCGCGCTTTTCGTCCGCGTCCCGCAGCGCGGAGAACACCGTCTGGGCCATGGCCCGGGCGTCTGCGCCCAGAGATTCGCAATTGCGTCCGCCGTAGAGGGGACGGTTGCCCTCCAGCGCGAGGATCAGCGGCCGCTTCCCTTCAGAGAGCGCCGCGTCGTAGGCTGCGCAGATCGCCTCCGCCACCCGCATGCGCGCGCCGCGATAGATGGTCAGCGCTCCGGCGGGGGCGTAGTGGCGGTATTTCATGCCCGGGGAGCGGGGCCGTTCGTCCTCCCGCAGGGGGCGCATGACGGCGGAATCCACTTCGCACGCGCCGCAGACCGCCGCGATCTGCTCCCGGGTCACGCCGCCGGGGCGCAAAATGCGGGGCACGGGGCCGGTCATGTCCAGCACGGTGGATTCCACGCCGACCTCGCAGGGGCCGCCGTCCAGAATCAGCGGGATGCGCCCGTCCATGTCCTGAAGCATGTGCGCCGCCGTGGTGGGGCTGGGCCTGCCCGAGCGGTTGCCGCTGGGGGCGGCGATGGGGCGACCGGAGCGCTCGATCAGCGTCCGGGCGACGGGGTGGGCGGGCATGCGCACGGCCACGGTCTCCAGGCCGCCGGTGGTGCGCAGGGGCACCCGTTCGCCCCGGGGAAAGATCATCGTCAGCGGCCCGGGCCAGAAGGCCTGTGCGAGCCGACGCGCGGCGGGGGGAATCTCCCCGGAGATCAGGTCGGCGATTTCCTCCATGCGGGCGATGTGTACGATCAGCGGGTTGTCCCCCGGGCGGCCCTTGGCCTCGAAGATGGCGCGTACCGCGTCGGGGTTCAGCGCATCCGCGCCCAGACCGTACACCGTTTCGGTGGGGATGCCCACCAGCCTTCCTTCCCGAATATGGGACGCCGCTTCCTCAATTGCAGCGGCGTCCGGCTTCATTACGCGGGTAATCAAAATCTCTACCTTCCTTGCGGTTGTCCTCAGTCCTGATCCTTCAGCATCGCCGTCTGCTCCGCGAGGGTCAGCGCGTCGATGATTTCGTCCAGCTCGCCGTTGATGATGCTGTCGATCTTGTACAGCGTCAGTCCAATGCGGTGATCGGTCACCCGGCCCTGGGGGAAGTTGTAGGTGCGGATGCGCTCGCTGCGGTCGCCGGTGCCGATCTGGCCCTTGCGCTTGTCGGCGTATTCGCTCTGCTGCTTCTGGCGCTGCATGTCATACAGCCGGGACTTGAGCACGCGCATGGCCTGCTCGCGGTTCTGAATCTGGCTGCGCTGGTCCTGACTGGTGACCACCAGGCCGGTGGGAATGTGGGTGATGCGCACGGCGGAATCCGTGCGGTTGACGTGCTGGCCGCCCGCGCCGGAGGCGCGGTAGGTGTCGATGCGCAGATCGTTCATGTTGATCTCGACCTCCACGTCGTCCGCCTCGGGCAGCACCGCCACCGTGGCGGTGGAGGTGTGGATGCGGCCGGAGGATTCGGTCACGGGCACGCGCTGCACCCGGTGCACGCCGGATTCGTACTTGAGCTTCTGGAACACGTTTCTGCCCTGTATCAGCAGTACGCTCTCCTTCACGCCGCCCAGCTCCGTGGAGCCGTCTTCGATGAGCTCGGCCTTCCAGCCGTGGGCGTCGGCGTAGTGCATGTACATGCGCAGAAGCTCCGCGGCGAACAGGCCGGCTTCGTCGCCGCCCGCGCCCGCGCGCACCTCCAGTACGGCGTTTTTATTGTCATCCGGGTCGCGGGGCAGCAGGGCGATGCGCGCTTCCTGGGTCTTTTCCGCCAGCTGCGCGCTCAGCGCGTCCACTTCCTCCCGCGCCATCTCCCGCATGTCGGGATCCTCCAGCAGTTCGCGGGCGGCGTCCAGCTCCTCGCGCAGGCGGCGATGGGCGGCGGCGATGGCGTTCAGGGGCTCCAGCTCCGCATGCTGGCGCATCAGGGAGGTGAAGAGCGCGCTGTCCGAAATGACCTCGGGCAGCGTGATGCGTATGGAAAGCTCCTCAAATCTCCCCTCCACGCTCTCCAGCTGGCGGGCGATGCGCTCCTGTTCGTTGAAGGTCAGTTCAGCCATGCTTTCACTCCTGTTTCATCCTGGCCCATACGACGCGTTCCACGCCGCACAAATCTTTCAATATGCCGGTCTCGCCGAACTCCGGGTTGTCCCGCAGCATGTCCGTCACGTCCCGGGATTCGCCCTGGCCCACCTCCAGATAGAGGCTGCCGCCGGGCAGCAGGTGGCGGGCCGCCTCCTCGGCGATGCGCCGGTAAAAGAGGAGGCCGTCCAGGCCGCCGTCGAGGGCGATGGCGGGCTCAAAGCGCACCTCCCGCTGGAGGCCTTCCATCTCCGAGGTGCGGATGTAAGGGGGATTGGAGGCGATCAGGTCGAATTTCTCCCGCCCCACGGCCTTGAACAGGTCGCCGTGGCGAAGGGTTGCGTCCACGTTGAGATCGTGGGCGTTGCGGCGGGCGACCTCGAGCGCGCCAACGCTCACGTCGCTCAGCGTGATCTCCGCGCCGGGCACCAGCGTGCCGATGGACAGGCCGATGGCGCCGCTGCCGGTGCACAGATCCAGCACCCGGGGATGCTTCCTCGCCTGAAGGGCGATCACCGCCGCCTCGACCAGCGTCTCGGTATCCTGCCGGGGAATGAGCACCCGGTTGTCCACATAGAGCTTAAGCCCCATGAAGTCCGCGCGCCTGAGTATATACTGCACGGGCTCGCCCTCCAGCCTGCGCCGGAGACATTCGTTCATCCGCGCGAGCTGCGTTCCCTCCGGGGCGTTCTGTCCCTCGAAGCGCAGCTCTGCCACGGACATGTGCAGGACATCCTCCGCAATCCAGCGCGCGTCCACTGCGGGGTCCGGACATCCGGACTGCTCCAGCGCCTCCTGGGCGGATTTCATCCATTCAGATATGGTCAACTCGGTTTCACCTCTTCGACGTGCTCTCCCAGAACCGCTTCGATGGCGCACAGCGCCACCTCAAGCATCTGCGGATGCGGCTCCAGAGCGGTCAGATGCTGCAAAAAATCCATCGGCGCGCGCAGCACGCGCACCAGGGGGGTCAGCTTCGCCCGCTCCAGCGCGAAGTTGATTTCGCCCAGCAGGGCGGCGATGAGCAGCAGCACAAAAATTCGGGTCAGCGCCGCCAGAGCCAGGCGCTGAAGCGGCAGCCAGGGAAAGGCGACCAGGGCCAGAAACAGCACGCCCAGCACGAACGCGCTGTCGCTGCGCCGGGCGATGATGGGGTACGCCGCCGCGCTCTCCGCGCTCAGCGCGTCTGCACATTCGTAGCAGTTGACGACCTTGTTGATGGCGCCCCTGTACATCAGCAGCCGCCGGCATACCCGCAGGCGGCCGATGAGGGCGACGCACGCCAGAAAGCCGCAGGCGCGCATCGCGCAGACGGCGGCGTTCAGACCGGCCCGGGACAGGGTGAGATACCGGCGGAGCAGAAATTCAATGCCCTCCGGCGCGGCGTACAGGCCCAGAAAGACGAGGATGGGAATCAGAATCGCGCTGGTCCAGACTGCGATGGTCTGGGGATGCACGCGCAACAGCTTCGCCAGCGCGCGTTCCACCGCCGTGCCCCGAACGGGGCGCTGGGGCTCCAGCTCCGCGGATTCGCTCAGCCCGTCAAAAAAGCGCGTGACGGAGCGGATCAGCCGCGCCACGCCCCGAAGAAAGGGAGTGCGCATGCAGGCGCGCGTCAGACCGCGGGGTTCCCGGCGCAGACGCACGGAGATGTCCCGGTCCGCATTGCGTACCGCAAAGGCCGTGTATGCGCCCGACTCCAGGCGCACGCCCTCGGATACGGGCATGCCGCTGATGCGCCTGTGCTTTGCCATGTTCGTCCCTCCCAAAATGCAAAATAGAACAGACCGGCGCGCATTCGCCGGTCTGTTCTGGGGTGACGAGGCGCGCAAAGACAGCTAAAGCACCGGAAGGACGGAGCGTCCCGGTGCTTTCGACTGACTACATGCCGTAGCGCTTCTTGAAGCGGTCCACGCGTCCGCCGGTGTCAACCAGCTTCTGCTTACCGGTGTAGAAAGGATGGCACTTCGAGCAAATATCTACGCGCAGTTCCTTCTTCACGGAGCCCGTCTCAAAGGTCTCGCCGCAAACGCAGCGAACGATTGCCTTGCCGTAATTCGGATGGATATTCTCTTTCATGGATTTCACCTCACTCGAACCGGACTGTCAGATCTCCGGCGTATCTGGCATCCGATTGATCACACAACAAGGATTATAGCACAAAGAAAGCGGCAATTCAACTGTTTTCGCATGTTTTTACATAGGATTTCCCATTTGCCCCGGCGCATCGGACGCGGCGGAGGAGACAATGCTATATAATAGGAAGTTACGGGGCGCGCGCAGGGCGAAAAAAACAATTAACAATGTTTTTCTGGGCGGACTATTGACAAAATCCCGGGCTGGTGCTAAATTATACCCAGACGTTAGCACTCGAGCATGTTGAGTGCTAACAGTCCAGGAGACGAGCGGAAGGGAGGGGGGAGCGGCGATGCAAATGGACGATCGAAAGTTTCTGATTCTCCAGGCCATCATCGACGACTACATCACCACGGCGATGCCGGTGGGTTCGAGAACCATTTCGCGCAAGTCCGGCGTCGGTTTTTCACCGGCGACCATCCGCAACGAAATGAGCGACCTTGAGGAGCTTGGCTACCTCGACCAGCCGCACACCTCCGCGGGCCGCGTGCCCTCGGACAAGGCCTACCGCCTGTATGTGGATCGGCTTCTGAAGGTTGGCAAGCTCTCCAGCGACGAGCGGGAGCGCATGCACGACTACATGCAGGCCCGCAGCGCCCAGGTGGACGGCGTGATCCGAAGCGCCGCGACGGTGCTGGCCGACGCGACCCAGTACACCTCGGTGATCGTGGCGCCCAAGCTGGGTTCGCTGCGCATCCGCCACATCCAGCTGGTGCCGGTGGCCGAGTGCACGGCGCTGATGATCATCGTCACCAACCTCGGCATCGTCAAGGACGCGGTGATCCGCATTCCGGACGGCCTGGACGCGGACGATCTGTACAGCATCTCCCGCATGCTCACCCAGAGGCTGGCGGAAAAGCCGCTGGAGGCCGTGCGCCAGACCTTCTCGGAGCTGCTGCGGGAGACGGAAAACAACCGCAGGCTCATGGGTGAAACGCTGCGGGTGATCGAAAAGAAGCTGGAGACGGAGGATTCCTCGGACGTCATCGTCGGCGGCAGCTCGAAGCTGCTGAATTATCCCGAGTACAGCGACGTGGAGAAGGCGAAGAACTTCCTCGCGGTGCTGGAATCCAAGGACAAGCTGCGACGGGTGATGAACCGCGGGGGCGGCATGGAGGTCACCATTCGCATCGGCGCGGAAAACGACGCGCCGGAGATGGCGGATTGCTCGGTCGTCACCGCCCGCTATCGGGTGGGCGACCAGGCGACGGGCACGCTGGGCATCATCGGCCCCACGCGCATGAATTACAACCGGGTCATTCCGGTGCTGGAGTTCATGAGCCGCGCCGTCAGCGAGTTGCTCTCCAATCGCAAGGCATAAAAATCCGGCCGGAAACCCATCGCCCGGTGGAAAGGAAGAGAAATGAAGAAAAAGGACAATCAGCAGGTCAACACGGCCCCGGAAGAGGCCGTTCAGGATCCCGTCGAGCAGGCGGACGTCGAGGCGCAGGTCCAGGCAGACGCCGAAGGCGCGGAGCAGGCCGAGGCCACCGTCGAGCAGTGGCAGGCCGCCCTGGAGACTGCGGTCAGACAGCGCGACGAATATCTGGACTCCCTGCGCCGCACGCAGGCGGACTTCCAGAACTTCAAGCGCCGCAACCAGACCGCCCGCTCCGACGGCTATGCAGACGGCGTGTGCGAGGCCCTCACGGCCATGTTGCCCGCCATTGACAATCTGGAGCGCGCGCTGGACGCCGCCGACAAGGCCGGCGTGAGCGACAGCCTCACCGAGGGCGTAAAGATGACCCTCTCCACGCTGATGGATGGTCTCAAGCGCTTCGGCTTCGAGGAGGTTCCCGCCCTGGGCGAGACCTTCGATCCGGAAAAGCACAACGCGGTGATGCGCGAGGCCGGCGAGGAGCCCGGCAAGATTCTGGAGGTCTTCCAGAAGGGCTACCGCGTCAAGGACAAGATCATCCGCTACGCGATGGTCAAGGTCTGCGCCGAATAGCGCGGACGCAGCGACAACTTCTTCCAATGAGAGAAGTTCACATATATTTCGGAAGCTTTCCCCAACTCTAAGATCAGGAGGATATAATTATGAGTAAGATTATCGGCATTGACCTCGGTACCACCAATTCCTGCGTCGCTGTCATGGAAGGCGGCGAACCCGTTGTCATCGCGAACGCTGAAGGCGCCCGCACCACGCCCTCTGTCGTGGCCTTCGCCAAGAACGGCGAGCGCCTGGTCGGCCAGGTCGCAAAGCGTCAGGCCGTCACCAACCCGGAGCGCACCATCATCTCCATTAAGCGCCACATGGGCACTGATTATAAGGTCAACATCGACGAAAAGGGCTATACCGCGCCGGAAATCAGCGCGATGATCCTGCAGAAGCTGAAGGCGGACGCCGAGAGCTATCTGGGCGAAACCGTGACCGAAGCCGTCATCACCGTGCCGGCCTACTTCTCCGACTCCCAGCGCCAGGCCACCAAGGACGCCGGCCGCATCGCCGGTCTGGACGTCAAGCGCATCATCAACGAGCCCACCGCGGCGGCTCTGGCCTACGGTCTGGACAAGGGCGACGCCCACAAGATTCTGGTCTACGACCTGGGCGGCGGCACCTTCGACGTGTCCCTGATGGAAGTCGGCGACGGCATCTTCGAGGTTCTGGCCACCGGCGGCGACACCCACCTGGGCGGCGACGACTTCGACCAGCGCCTGATCGACTACATCGCGGACGAGTTCAAGAAGGAGAACAGCATCGACCTGCGCCAGGACCGCATGGCCCTGCAGCGCCTGAAGGAGGCTGCTGAGAAGGCCAAGATCGAGCTCTCCGGCCTGATGAGCGTCAACGTCAACCTGCCCTTCATTACCGCAGACGCTACCGGCCCCAAGCATCTGGACGTGACCATCACCCGCGCGAAGTTCAACGAGCTGACTGCGGATCTGGTCGACAAGACCATCGGCCCGATGAACCAGGCCATGCGCGACGCCGGCGTCTCCGCCAGCGAGATCGACAAGGTCATCCTGGTGGGCGGCTCCACCCGCATCCCGGCCGTGCAGGAGGCCGTGCAGCGCATCACCGGCAAGGAGCCCTACAAGGGCATCAACCCCGACGAGTGCGTGGCGGTCGGCGCAGCCATTCAGGGCGGCGTGCTCGGCGGCGACGTGAAGGACATCGTCCTTCTGGACGTCACCCCCCTGTCCCTGGGCATTGAGACCCTGGGCGGCGTGTTCACCCGCCTGATCGAGCGCAACACCACCATCCCGGTCAAGCAGACCCAGGTGTTCTCCACCGCGGCCGACGGCCAGACCAGCGTGGACGTGCACGTTCTGCAGGGCGAGCGCGAGATGGCCGCCTACAACAAGACCCTGGGCCGCTTCCAGCTGACCGGCATCGCTCCGGCGCCCCGCGGCGTGCCGCAGATCGAGGTCACCTTCGACATCGACGCCAACGGCATCGTGCACGTTTCCGCCAAGGATCTGGGCACCGGTAAGGAGCAGTCCATCGCCATCACCGCCTCCTCCAACATGAGCGAGGAGGAGATCAAGAAGGCCGTGGATGAAGCTGAGAAGTACGCCGCAGAGGACAAGGCCAACAAGGAGAAGGTCGAGACCCTGAACCAGGCCGACAGCCTGATCTATCAGACCGAGAAGACCATCAAGGAGCTCGAGGACAAGATGGATCCCGCCGACAAGGCGCTGCTCGAGGGCGAGATCGAGGCCTTCAAGAAGGTGCGCGAGACCGGCGACGCCGATCAGATCAAGCCCGCCATGGAGGAGTTCTCCAAGAAGACCTACGACGTGTTCGGCAAGATCTACCAGGCTCAGGCGGCCCAGCAGCAGGCCAACGACGCGAACAACGGCGCAAACGGCGGCGCGAATGTGAACGACGACGGCACCGTGGACGCAGAGTTCACCGAATAAAACCGGCGATGTGCACATGGGGGCAGGGGCATGTCCCTTGCCCCCATGTGACGCCGATTCACGGCGCCTCCGGGCGGCCGTGAAACTGAAATAAAGAGGGGAGACATATGGCAAAGAGAGACTATTATGAGGTTCTTGGCGTGGACAAGGGGGCGGATGAAGCCACAATCAAGAAGGCCTACCGCACGCTCGCAAAGAAGAACCATCCCGATGTCAACCCCGGCGACAAGGAAGCAGAGGAAAGGTTTAAGGAGATCAACGAGGCCTATCAGGTGCTCTCAAATCCCCAGAAGCGCGCCCAGTACGACCAGTTCGGCCACGACGGTCCCCAGGGCTTCGGCGGTGGCGGCGCGTACAGCGACTTCAACGGCTTTGGCGGCGGCTTCGGCGGCTTTGACGACATCTTCTCCACCATCTTCGGCGGCGGTGGCGGCGCGCGCAGGAATGGCCCGGTGCCGGGCGACGATCTGCGCTACGACCTGAGCATCACCCTCGACGAAGCGGCCTTCGGTTGCGAAAAGGAAGTCAACCTCGTGCGCGACGAGGAGTGCCCCGAATGTAACGGCAGCGGCGCCAAGCCCGGCAGCAAGGTGGAGAAGTGTCCCACCTGCGGCGGCAGCGGCCAGGAGCGCGTGACCCAGAACACGCCCTTCGGGCGCATCCAGAACGTGCGCACCTGTTCCAGATGCCGCGGCAGCGGACAGATCATCTCCGAGCCCTGCACGAAGTGTCACGGGCGCGGCAAGATCCGCGTCAGCCGGCGCAAGACGGTCAAGATTCCCGCCGGCATCAATGACGGCCAGATTCTCACCATCCGCGGACAGGGCGGCCTGGGCGAGCGCGGCGGCGAGCCGGGCGATCTGCTGATCGTCATCAGCGTCAAGCGCCACAAGCTCTTCCAGCGCGACGGCGACAATCTCTACATCGAAATGCCCATCACCTTCACCCAGGCGGCCCTCGGCGCGGAGCTGGACGTGCCCACGCTGAAGAAGCCGGTGAAGTATCGCTTCCCGGAGGGCACCCAGCCCGGACAGGTGTTCTGCCTCAAGGGCGAGGGCGTGCAGCATCTGCGGGGCAACGGCAAGGGCGACCTCTACGTCACCGCCGCCGTGGAAATTCCCAAGAAGCTCACGGAGAAGCAGAAGGAGCTGCTGCGCCAGTTTGACGGCACGGCCTCCGGCAACCAGTATGAAAAGAAGAAGGGCTTCTTCGATCGCGTGAAGGACGCCTTCTCCTGATCCCGGCTTGCATTTTCGGGAGGAAGATACTATAATGAATGCGGTAAAGCTTGCGCCTTGCCGCATTTGTGCTATGAGAGGTTTGAAATGGACTGGATGGAGATAACGGTGCTCACCAGCACCGCGGGCGCGGACATGGTTTCTCAGATTCTCATGGACGCGGGCAGCAGCGGCACGATGATCGAGGACAAGAACGACGTGGCCGCCAACCAGCGGCCCGAGGGCCAGTGGGACATCATCGACGAGGAGATCGCCCGGCGCATCGGGGACGATGTGAAGGTCACCGGCTACTATGAGGTGGACGCGGGCCTCAATGACCGCGTGCGCTTCGTGGAGGGGGAGATCCGCCGGATCAAGGGCATGGACCTGGGCTTCGACGCGGGCAAGCTGGAGATCCTCCAGCAGACCTTTGCCGAGGAAGACTGGGCGGAGAACTGGAAGAAGGCCTTCAAGCCCCTGCGCCTGGGCAGCCACATGCTCGTCAAGCCCGGCTGGGCGGACTGCGAGGTCCTGCCCGGCGACAAGGTGATCGAGATCGACCCCGGCATGGCCTTCGGCACGGGAACCCACGAGACCACCGGTATGTGCGTGGAGCTGGTGGAGAAATATGTGTCTCCGGGTGCGACTGCCATCGACGTGGGCACGGGCACGGGCATCCTGGCCATCGCCGCGGCCCACATGGGCGCAAGGGACGTGCTGGCCATCGACATCGACCGGGTGGCCGTGCGCGTGGCGAAGGAGAACGTGCGCATCAACGGCTTTGAGGGGATCATCCGCTGCCAGGCGGGCGACCTCCTCGAGAACGTGGACGAGGTGGCGGACGTGGTGATCGCCAACATCATCGCGGACGTCATCATTGCGATCGCCGCGCCGGTGAAGGCCCACATCCGCGCGGGCGGCGTGTTCATCTGCTCCGGCATCTCCGCCGAGCGCCGGCAGGACGTGCTGGATGCGCTGGATGCGGCGGGCTATGCGGTGCTGGATGTGTGCGACCGCGGCGGCTGGTGCGCCATGGCCGCCCGCAGGGCATGAATTCGTTTTACATCGAGGGCTGCGGCGCAACGGGCGAAACCGCCCGGCTGCTGAGCGAGGAGGCCCGCCACGCCGCGCAGGTGCTGCGCCTCCGCCCCGGCGAGGAGGTCTGTGTGGTGGACGCGCGGGGAAGGCGCTTTTCCGCCGTGCTGGAGCAGGTCTCCCGGGAGGACTGCGCCGTCCGGCTGGGAGAAGCGCTCCCGGACAACGAGCCGCCGGTGCGCGTCACCCTCTATCAGGGCTTGCCGAAGGCGGATAAGCTGGACTTCATTGCGCAGAAGCTCACGGAGCTGGGCGCGGCGCGCATCGTGCCGGTGAAGATGGAGCGGTGCGTGGTGAAACTGGACGGCCGCGACGGCGAAAAGCGCCGGGAGCGCCTGCAGAAGATCGCCCGGGAGGCCGCGAAGCAGTGCAAGCGCGCAATCGCGCCGGAGATCTGCGCCCCCGCAGGCTGGAAGCAGCTTCAGGACGCACTCTCCAGCCACGATCTGCTCCTGGTTCCCTGGGAGGACGCGTCGGGCCTCGGCATGAAGGCCGTTCGGGAAATGAACCCCGGGGCCCGGGACATCGGCGTGGTGATCGGCCCGGAGGGCGGCATGAGCGCCGCCGAGGTGGAGGCGCTGGCCGCGCTGGGCGCGAAGCCGCTGCGCCTCGGGCCCAGAATACTGCGCACGGAAACCGCTGCGGTGACCGCCTGCGCGCTGGCAATGCTACTTTGGGGAGATTTGGGATGAAGACAATCGCCGTTCACACCCTCGGCTGTAAGGTGAATCAGTACGATACGGAGGCCATGCTCGAGTCCTTTGAGCGCGCCGGCTACCGCGCCGTTCCCATGGGAGAGGCGGCGGACGTCTACCTGATCAACACCTGTACCGTCACCGGCACCGGGGATCAGAAGTCCGAAAAGCTCATCCGCCGCTGTGCGCGGCTGCACCCGAACTGCGCCATCGTCGTGGCGGGATGCCTCGCCCAGCGGGCCGCGCAGCGCCTGCTGGAGATGGACAATGTGCGCCTGGTGGTGGGCGTGCAGCGCCGCGGCCAGGTGGTGGAGCTCCTGGAGAAGGCGCTTGCGGAGGATACGCGCATCGACGCGGTCTCTTCCCTGAAGAACGCGGACTTTGAGGCGCTGTGTGTCTCCCGCCACGAGGGCAAGACCCGCGCCACCATGAAGATCCAGGAGGGCTGCGACCGCTGGTGCGCCTATTGCATCATTCCCGCCGTGCGCGGGCCGGTGCGCTCCATGCCGCTGGAGGACGTGCGCCGGGAGGCTGCGCGGCTGGCGGAGGCGGGCTACCGGGAGATCGTGGTCACGGGCATCCACCTGGCCAGCTACGGCAGGGGCACGCAGGATACCCTGCTGGACGCCATACGCGCTGTGCACGACGCGCCGGGCGTGGCGCGGGTGCGCCTGGGCTCGCTGGAGCCCATGACCGTCACGGAGGACTTCGCCCGGGCGCTGTCTGAAATGCCGGGCGTCATGCGGCAGTTCCATCTGTCCATGCAGTCCGGCAGCGCGGGCGTGCTGGAGCGCATGCGCCGCCGCTACACGCCGGAGGAGTATTTCCACGCCTGCGGGATTCTGCGCTCGTTCATGCCGGACTGTGCGATCACGACCGACGTGATTGCGGGCTTTCCCGGCGAGACCGAAGCGGAGTTTGCCGAAACCCTCGCCTTCGTGGAGAAGGTGGGCTTTGCCCGCATCCATGCGTTCCCCTATTCCCGCCGGGCTGGAACGGTGGCGGATCGCATGCCGGATCAGGTGGACGAGGGCGTGAAGCACATGCGCACCAATCAATTGATTTCTCTTGGCAACAAACTGGAGGAAAGATTCGTCAAAGGATTGATTGGCAGCGTGCAGTCCGTGCTGTTTGAGACGGAGGCGGGCGAAGGCCTGGCCGAGGGCTACACGGACCAATATGTGCGCGTGCGCGCGCAGGCGCAGCCGGGCAGCATCCATGCAGTGCGCATCACCGGCGCGGAGGGCGCGCTGGCGCTCGGAGAGAGAATGGATTGAAACGGGAGGTGAAGAATCAAGTGGACTGCCTGTTTTGCAAGATCATCGCGGGGGAGATTCCCTGCACGAAGGTTTACGAGGACGACGGGGTGTTCGCGTTCCGCGACATCAACCCCCAGGCGCCGGTACATGTGCTGCTGGTGCCGAAGAAGCACATGAGGAACATTCTGGAATGCGACGGCGAGACCGCCGCGGCGCTCACGAAGGCCATCGGTGAGGTGGCGAAGCTGGAGGGCGTGAAGGAAGACGGCTTCCGGATCGTGTCCAACTGCGGCAAGCACGGCTGCCAGTCTGTGGAGCATTTGCACATCCATCTGCTGGGCGGCAAGCAGCTTTCTGAGAAGATGGATTGATGGGGGCCGGTGGCGCGCCTGGAAAATTTGTGAAATTATTGAAATTTGTCCGGGAAGCGCTTGACGGTACATATTTTATGCGCTATAATATTCTTTGTGGCGCACCCCATGCTACATTGGCGTATGCCAGTCCAAACGCGAGGGGAGGGAAAACACATGTCCGAGGTACGGATTCGCGAAAATGAATCATTGGAAAGCGCACTGCGTCGTTTCAAGCGCAAGACCGCTCGTGATGGCATTCTTGCCGAAGCAAGGAAACGTGAGCATTACGAGAAGCCCAGTGTGAAGCGTAAAAAGAAGGCTGAGGCCGCTCGCAAGCGCAAGTATTGATTGCCAATGAAAGCCCCTTTGGATTACAAAGGGGCTGATTTTCTATCTATTTGTCCTTTCGGTATTCCCGGATCCATGATCGAATGGTTTGGCCGCCGAACCATGTATGTTTGTCCGATTTACAACATAAGATAATTGTAGGTGCACAATGAAATATGTCATGCTCCTGTGGCCGCACGCGAATGTGCGATACCAGAACGAGACGCTGAAGCTGGCGGAGAGCGAGCTCCGGCTGATGCTGGATGTCTTTGCACCGGAAGGGTGCATTTCGCGCTGCGAAGGGATGGAACTGCCCGCGCTGGAGATTGAGACTGCGGAAGAGATGGATGCGGCCCTGTTGTCCGCCGTGCGCAGCCATTCGCTGATGTATGGTCTCTTTGAGGCGCAGGGCGACGGCGCGCTCCGCTTCGCCGCCGGGCGCGCGCCGGCCTATGTGGGCGCGGACTTGCCGGGCATCCTCAAATACAAGGGGAAGACGAACGAACTGTTTTTGCAGCTGTTGACCAATGTCGCGCTGTACTCCGGCGGCTTCGCCCGCAGGGCGCAGGAGCCGCTGGAGCTGCTGGATCCCATGTGTGGGCGTGGAACCGCGCTCTTCGTGGGCGTGAACCGCGGCTGGAACGCCACAGGCCTGGACGTGGACAAAAACGACCTTTCAGAAGCCGAAAAGTTTCTCAAACGCTATCTGGAATATCACCGCATGAAGCACAGCTTCGCCCGGGAGTCCCGAACCGTACCGGGAGGAAAGGGCGTGCAGGTGGCGCAATTCAGCTTTGCGAACGCGCCGGAGCGCTTCCGCGCGGAGGACAGGCGCACGCTGCGCATGGCCAACGCGGACGCTGGCCGCGCACGGGAAATCTTTGGCCGGGAGAAGTTTCATATGATCGTCTGCGACCTGCCCTACGGCGTGCAGCATGCCTCGGTGGGCGGAAGCCTGGAAAAGCTGCTCGCGCGGGCGCTGCCCACCTGGCGGGAGGCGCTGAAGAAGGGCGGCACGGTCGCCCTCTCCTTCAACGCGCAGACGATGAGGACGGAGAAGGTACGGGAGCTGATGGAAGAGGCGGGGCTGGAGGTCCGGCGCGGCGGCGCGGCGGACGGCTTCAGCCACTGGGTGGAACAGGCCGTCACGCGCGATATCGCCGTCGGCCGCAGAACGAATTAGGAGGGTAGAATGGATTATCGATCGCTTCATTCGAAGACGGTTGCGGATCTGCGAAGGATCGCGCGGGAAGCGGGCGTAAAGGTGCCCAGCGGAACGACGAAGGCAATCCTCGTGGAGCTAATTCTGGAAAAACAGCGCACAGATGCGGATGCGGTCGCAAAATCCGCACCGCAGACTGCGGCTCAGGAAATTCCTGCAAAGCAGGCTGGCCTGGCGGAGACGTCGTCCGACACGGAAAAAACCGCGGAAGCCGCGCCCGTCGGGGAGGATCCCGCAGAGGCAAAGCGCGCGGAAGCGCCCGCGCGGCGCAGGGGAGCGCCCCAGAAGACGCCTGATCGGAAGGCGGAGCAAGCGGAAGCCGATCCGGCGGAACCGGCCGCGCGCGCGGAAGCCGCGCCCGTCGGGGAGGATCCCGCAGAGGCAAAGCGCGCGGAAGCGCCCGCGCGGCGCAGGGGAGCGCCCCGGAAGACGCCTGACCGGAAGGCGGAGCAAGCGGAAGCCGATCCGGCGGAACCGGCCGCGCGCGCGGAAGCTGCGCCCGGAGTAGAGGATCGGGCGGAGGCAAAGCGCGCGGAAGCGCCCGTGCGGCGCAGGGGAGCGCCCCGGAAGACGCCTGACCGGAAGGCGGAGCAAGCGGAAGCCGATCCGGCGAAACCGGCCGCGCGCGCGGAAGCCGCGCCTGGCGGAGAGGATTCTGTGGAGGCAAAGGGCGCGGAAGCGCCCAAACGCGCCGCCGAGGCGGAGCAGGCAGAAGCCGTTCCGGCGGAGGCGAGCGCGCCTGTGGAGCGCAGGAGCGCGGAAGCTGAGAGCGCCGGTGCGCGTGTACGGATGGAGGACCGATCGACCGCTTCGCGCGAGGACGGCCGCCGGACTTCGGACCAGGCTTACGCAACGCGAACGAATGTGGCGGCCCCGGATTCGCAGGGCGCGGCGCGCGGCGCTGCGGCGGCGCTGCCGGAGGCGCAGGTTGCCCCTGCGGAAGTGCAGCAACGGCCGGCCTACCAGCGTCCGATGAGCACCCAGCAGCGCATGGGGGCGCGCACGCAGCCCGTATCGGGACCCTATCGCACGCAGGCGCGGAATTCGGCCCCGGGGCGCTTCAATGCGGAGACGACGCAGGCGCGCCCCCGGAATTTTGAGAACGCGCCGGGCTATCGCCGTCCGGCGGCCGGGGAGGGCGCGCAGATCAGGAGCGGATACCGGCGCGCGGGGGAGGATGTGCCCCAGGGTGCGTATCGCCGCCCGTTGCCGCCGCCCGAGGTACAGGCGGGCGACGCCGCGGCGCGTTCCATTGGAGAGGGCGCGCCTGCGCGCAGACCCCTCGTGCCCGAAGAGGGTGCACAGAATGTCACCGAGGGACTCAACGCCGGCGTGCCGGAGCTGCTCTCCAACGGCGATTGCGGGGACGGAGCGGGCATACTGGAGATTCATCCCGACGGCTATGGCTTCCTGCGCGCGGAAAACTACCTGCCCGGGAACCGGGACGTGTACGTCTCCGCCGCGCAGATTCGCCGCTTCAACCTGCGCACGGGTGACTACGTCGTGGGCAAGACCCGCGCTCAGCAGATGGACGACCGCTCGGTGGGACTGATCTACATCAACGAGGTCAACGGACAGACGCCGGACATGGCCCGCCGCCGCAGGCCCTTCGACTCGCTGGTTCCCGTCTATCCCGACACCCGCCTGCGCATGGAGCGGGCGGAGTCGAGCGACATCTCCCTGCGGCTTATCGACATGATCGCGCCCATTGGAAAGGGCCAGCGCGGCATGATCGTTTCCCAGCCCAAGGCGGGCAAGACCACGCTCCTGAAGAAGATCGCCAACGCCATCACAGCCAACAACCCGGATGTGCACCTGATCGTGCTGCTCATCGACGAGCGCCCGGAGGAAGTGACGGACATGAAGCGTTCCATCCAGGGCGAGGTGGTGTACTCCACCTTCGACGAGGCCCCGGAGAACCACACCCGGGTCTCTGAGATGGTGTTGGAGCGTGCCCAGCGCCTGGTGGAGCTGGGCAAGGACGTGGTGGTGCTGCTGGATTCCATTACGCGCCTGGCACGGGCCTACAATCTGGTCATCCCGCCCACGGGGCGGTCCCTGTCCGGCGGATTGGATCCGGGGGCGCTGTTCCGGCCCAAGCGCTTCTTCGGCGCGGCCCGCAACATTGAAAACGGCGGCAGCCTCACCATCATCGCCACGGCCCTCGTGGACACCGGCAGCCGCATGGACGACATCATCTTTGAGGAATTCAAGGGCACCGGCAACATGGAGCTGCATCTGGACCGCAGCCTGTCCGACCGCCGCATCTTCCCGGCCATCGACCTCTACCGCTCCGGCACCCGCCGGGAGGAGCTGCTTCTGACGAAGGAGGAGCTGGAGGGCGTGTACCAGGTGCGCCGCATGCTCTCCAAGGGAAGTCCGCAGGAGGCCGCCGAGCAGCTGATTTCCCTGATGGAAAAGACCCGGACGAATCTGGAGTTCTTCCAGAAGCTCAAGGGCTGGCTGAACGTCTGCGAAAAGGACGGATTCAGCATGCGCTGACCGGAGCGGACGGAAGCGCCCGGAAACCCCCAACCGCGACCTGTATTGCGGTTGGGGGTTCCTTTTTTGGAGGACGCAGGTTTTGCGCGCGGCGCCCTGCCGGATGGTGCAGCGCGCCGGAAGGGGCCGCTTCGTGCGGGCGCGGCCTCCGGCGTTCGGTGTCTGTCCGGTTGCGCCCGACTCCGGGGCTACGCCAGCGTCCAGCGTTGCAGCAGCTTCCGGAAGTTGCCGCCGATGCCCTTGATCTCCGATGCGGAGGCCGCGATCACCGGCAGGCGGGCGAGGACGCGCCCCTCCAGCTCCACCCGGACGCAGCCGATCAGCTGCCCGGTCGAGACCGGCGCGTCCAGCTGCTCGGGCAACTCCGGAACGAGCTGCACCTGCTGCTCCTGTCCCTTGCTCACCAGCAGCGTCAGATCCCCGTCCAGTACGAGGCGCACGCCGTCCGGGCGGCCGCCCTTCACGGGCAGGGTACCGCGCACCTTTGTGCCCCTGCGCGCCACGGGGTAGAGCCGGTAGTTGGCGAAACCATAGTCGAACATCTCACCGGCGATGTCGAAGCGTTCCGCGCCGCTGTCCGCGCCCAGCACCACGGCGATCAGCCGCATGTCGCCCCGCCGGGCCGTGGCGGCAATGCAGTAGCCCGCCTCGTTCGTGGAGCCGGTCTTGCCTCCGTCGCAGCCGTCGTAGAGGCGGATGAGCTTGTTGGTGTTGGTCAGCTGCGTCACCCGCCCGTCGCCGTGGTCCACTTCGTCCAGCCAGATGGAGGAATAGTTGAAATACAGCTCGTGGCGCAGCATCGCCATGGTCATGCGCGCCGCGTCCCGGGCGGTGGTGTGCTGGTTGGGGGAGGGAAGGCCCGTGCAGTTTTCGAATTGGGTGTTCTCCATGCCCAGCTCCGCGGCCTTTTCGTTCATCCTGTCCACGCACAGCGCCTCTGAGCCGTACATCAGCTCCGCCAGCGCCACGCATGCGTCGTTGGCCGAACCCACGATCATGCTCTTGAGCAGCACGTCCACGCTCTGCGTCTCGCCCACGTCCAGCAGCACCTGGGAGCCGCCCATGCCCGCCGCACGCTCCGATATGGTCAGCGTCTGATTTACGTCGATGCGACCCTGTTCGATGGCCTCCAGCGTCAGCAGTATGGTCATGACCTTGGTCACGGAGGCCACGGGGCGCGGCACGTCCGCGTTCATTTCAAACAGAATCTGCCCGCTCTCCGGCTCCAGCAGCAGCGCGGACGCGCAGTTCAGCGCGATCGGCGGCGCCTCCAGCAGCGGGGCGACCGACAGCTCCGGAAGGGGCTCCATCGGGCAGGTCGCGTCCGTGCCCTCCGGCGCGGGCGTGGAAAACAGATCAATCTCCTCCCCGGGCGCGGGCGTGGAAAACAGATCAATCTCCTCCCCGGGCGCGGGGGCGCTCATCAGGCAGAACACCAGAAGGGCGGCGCATATCCTCTTCACAATCCATTCCTCCCCGGACGCATTTGCTCTATTCTGTGCGTCGGAAGCGGCGAATAGAACCCCTGGGTCCCGTGGATTTGCGGCGCGGGGCCCAGAGAGGCAAAAAATGCCCGGCCCCGAGTCGGGGCCGGACATCTCGGTCCGCGGAACCGCTGCGGATTGCGACAATCACTTCGCTTCCGGCTGCACCATGGTGAAGGCGGAGGTGTAGTTCATGATGTAATCCACCACCTGATCGTCCGGCAGGTAGAAGGAGTCGTCGTCGCCCGTGCGATACACATGCAGGCACAGCGTGTGCGTGTCGTCGAACTGGACGTAGCAGCTCAGGTTCTGGCTGTACACGTTCGATGCGGGCGCGGCCTCAGCGTCGGCGTCCTCAGCATCCGCAGCTTCAGTATCCACGGTCTCGTCGGCAGCTTCCCCGTCTGCGGCCTCGCCGTCCAGCGTCTCATCGTAATAATCGCTGCTGTAGCTGAAGATGTAGGCGGGATAGCCCTGTACCTCCGCCTCCATCTTTTCGGAGGCCTGAAGGGAGCTCTCGTCGGTCATGGAACCGGTCATGTAGGAGAGGGTGGTGTCCGCAAGCTCGGAGGCGGGCACGAAGCTGCCGGTCACGGTCACGGAACGGATGTGATCCGTCTCTTCGTCGGGCGTGAAGTTGTAGGTCAGCAGCGCGTTGCTGTCGTTGCCCTGCTCCTCGCAGGTGAAGCCCTCCAGATCGTTGATCTCGGCGATCTTCGCATAGCGGGTGCGCATGTTGCTGGAGGCGTAGGACACGACGTCGCCGGACTGAACCTGCTTCGCGCCCAGGAAGCCGTCGTCATAGAACAGGTTGAACAGGACGACCGCGAGCACGATCACCGCGACGATGATGATCAGCGCGAGAATCTCCTTCTTCGAGAGGAAGGGTTTCTTCTTTACGGTTTTGCGGTAGCCCTTGGACATTGCACTTTTCTTGGACATAGAGCGTTCATTCCTTTCAAAACGGATATCTTCGCCTATTATAACACACAAGTAGCCCGTTGGTACAGTATTTTTTGCACTTTCGTCCCCAAAATATCGCGCAGGCGTGCCGCGATGGACAGAAAACAACCCCGCCCGGAGGCGGGGATGCAGCTTTGTGTCATGCGGCCGGATTTGCCGTGGCCTTTCCGGCGGGTTTCAGAGTTGGAACCGTCGTGGCTTTGGCCTCGGGCGTCCCGGTCGGCTCCGGCGTGGGTTTATCGGTCGGCTCCGGCGTGGGTTCTTCCGTCGGTTCCGGCGTGGGTTCCTCCGTCGGCTCCGGCGTGGGTTCGGCGTCGGGATCCGTGACCGTCACGTCTCCGCCCGCGGCGATGGCGGCGAGGTAGCGCTCCGCGTCGCACTCCGCGCAGGCGGCGGCACCGCTGTCAATGGCGTCCCGGGCACTGCTCAGCTTCCAGGATCCGCTGAAGGCCGGACACTCGTCGCTGAGGTGGGCGGTTCCGCTTCCATCCAGCCAGACGATGAATTCCTCCTCCAGGAGGGACGCGTCCGGGGACTTGCAGCCGTTGCAGCTGGTGTGGCCGCTTGCGACGGCCTCTCCGAGAGTATGGGCGGGCGCGCTCTTCATGGAGCCGCAATTTGTGGCCATGTGGTAGAATTTGCTGCTGTCGAAGCAGTAGACCGTCGCCTGGGAGGCGCTCTTTACGGAGAAGATCAGCGGTTCGGGCGTGGGTTCGGGGGTCGGCTCCGGCGTGGGCAGCGCCCCCTCCTCCAGCACGGCGCTTCTCAGGAGCAGGCCCTCGACGACGGGGCGGCCCAGAGTCGCGTCCGGTGCGACCTCGGGAATGTAGATGGGCAGGGATTCATCCTCCGCGCCGACGTGAACCTCCACGACCGGCGCGCTGGTGGGCGCCTGCGTGGGCTGGTCGGAGGAATCCGGCGCTTTGGGTTCTTCCGCATCCGGAGCGGGGGAGGCGCCGCCCTCCGGCGCGCCTTCATCTCCGGAATGAAGGAGGGAGTTCACGGCAATTTTCAGCTTCTGCGACTGGGTTACGCCCCAGTCAATGCCGTTGGCCAGGTGGATTTTGCCGCCGTCCCAGAGCGCTTCGGCAAAGTCGCTCGCACCGTCCCAGACCTGGACGGCCTTTTCGCCCACCACGCCGCCCGCGTCAATCAGCGCGTCCGCGGCGGTGTCCAGGAAGCTGTTTACGCTGTCCTGCATGGCGGTGTAGCGCTCGTTTCCGGTGTTGACCGTCAACGCGAAGCCGATGAGCACCACGCAGGCTGCGAGGGTTACGATGCTGGCGAGCAGCTTCGTGGCCACGCCCCAGCGGAGCTTGCGCCGCCAGAGCAGCATCAGGCCCACGGGCCAGAGCACCAGCAGGAGCAACACCGTCATGAGCTTGTAGAAGAAGCCCGCGCGCTTGCGCCGCCGGGGCGGCCGTCTGCCGGGCGCGGAGGAGGGGCGGTGGGAGGAGCCCGAGCCGCCGCGCTTCTCGGAGCGCATCATATAGTCGCGCCCGTGTGCAAAATGAATGCGGGACGCGGGATTGAAGCCGTTGGCATGAAGAACTTCCTGCATGTGTTTCACCTTTCAGACAGGTCGAATTCTGGTTGTACACATCTATTATATCAGAAGCGGCAGAAAACCACAAAGACAACAATGTGACGAATTCCCGCCCGGAAGGAGCTTTTCCGGAAGCATTCGCCCATCTTTGGTCACACTTGACGCGGGTTCCTAAATTTAACGCAATATATGGGAGGAATCCGGGACTAAATATAGAATGTTGAATTTGGGTTCCATTGGTTTTTTTCGATACATTTTGCAGCATGGAGGGAAAAATATGAATGTTGAACGCAATCTGCCCGTGGTTCGTGAGCGCAAGCTGGCGATCCTGAAGGGCGACCCGGAGCTTTGCGCTCAGCAGAAGAAGGCCGGCAAGCTCATCGCGAGAGAGCGCATCGGCCTGCTGCTGGACGCCGCAAGCTTTGTCGAGCTGGATGTGCTGAACTCCGAGGCCGGCGTTGTCACCGGCTACGGCCTGATCAACGGCAGTCCTGTTTATGTATATGCGCAGGATTTCACCGTTCGCGGCGGCTCCGTGGGCGCGGCCCATGCACGCAAGGTCTGCAAGGTGATGGATCTGGCCGAGAAGACCGGCGCCCCGGTCGTCGCCATTCTGGATACCGCAGGCGCGCGCCTGGACGAGGGCATTGACGCCATGAACGCCTACGCGCAGATGGCCGCCAAGACCAACGCGATCTCCGGCGTGGTGCCGCAGATTGCCCTGGTGCTGGGCCCCTGCGGCGGCATCGCCTCCGCCATCGCCGGCATGAGCGATGTGACCGTCATGAGCAAGAACGGCGCGCTGTTCGTCAACGGCCCCATGGTGGTTTCCGCTGTGGCCGGCAAGGAAGTTGACATGGAGGCGCTCGCGGGCGCGCAGGCCAGCGTGAAGTCCGGCATGGCGCACCTGACCGCCGAATCCGACGAGGAAGCCATCGCCCTGGCCCGCAAGGTCGTCTCGATGCTCCCCGCGAACAACATGGCCGACGCCGAGGGCTTCTGCGCCGACGACGTCAACCGCGAGCTGGGCGATCTGAACGCCATCCAGGGCCTGGAGGACGTGCGCGATCTGCTGACCCGCGTGGCCGACATGAACGAAATCATCGAGCTGGGCGCCGATTTTGCCCCGTCCATGGTCACCGCCATCGCCAAGGTCGGCGGCACCACCGTGGGCTTCGTGGCAAACCAGGCCGGCAAGGACGAGGGCCGTCTGACGGTCTACGGCTCCAAGAAGGCTGCCCGCTTCGTGACCTTCTGCGACTGCTTCTCCATTCCGGTGATCACCGTTGTGGATTCCATGGGCATGAAGATCAGCGCCGCTCCCCAGGGCGAGCTGAGCCGCGCGGGCGCGCAGCTGATGTTCGCCTACGCCGAGGCCACCACGCCCCGCGTCGCCCTGATCGCCGGCAATGCCGTGGGCATGGGCTACGCCGCCCTGGCCTCCCGCGCCGCCGCGGATGTGGTCTACGCCTGGCCGGGCGCCTGCATCAGCGCCGTCACTCCGAAGATCGCCGCGCAGCTGAACTACGCGGATGAGATGAAGGCTGCCGAGGATCCCTACGCCAAGCGCGCGGAGCTGGAGCAGAGATATGTTGAGGATGTTGCGGACGGCGTGAACGCCGCCAAGCAGGGCTATGTGGACGATGTGATCGAGCCTGCGCAGACCCGCCAGATGATCGCGGCCGCGCTGGAGATGCTCGCCGGCAAGCGCGACGCCAAGCCCGCCAAGAAGCACGGCAACATGCCGCTTTAAGGAGGCAGGGGAATGAATAATACCAATCCTGTGCTCTACGGCCTGATGGTTGCGGTCATCGGCATCGCGGTCGTCTTCGTGATGCTGACCATCCTGATCGCGTTCGTGTGGGCTCTGGGCAAGCTGATTCAGAAGCTCGTTGGACGCGCGGAGGCGAAGAAGGCCGCCGCGGCTGCCGCCGCTGCGCCCGCGCCCGCGCCGGTCGTCGAAGCGCCCGTTGTCGAGGAAGCGCCCGCCGTGGACGACGCGCAGCTGATCGCCGTGATCGCCGCAGCCATCGCCGCCTTTGACAACTCCGGCAAGAACCTCGTGGTTCGCAAGGTTCGCCGCGTGAACGGCTGGAATTCGGCCGCCCGCAGCGAGCAGATTTACCACTTCTGAGCCGCGCTCCGGCGCGTGAAGCGCGCCGGACGGACATTCGCTTTCAATTGATTGAAGATTTAGGAGGAAAACATCATGCGCAAGTTTGCGATTACCGTCAATGGCCAGTCCTACGAAGTCGAAGTTGAAGAAATCGGCGGCGCGCCCGTGTTTGCTGCCGCTCCCGTCGCTGCTCCCGTCGCCGCGCCCGCCTCTGTCGCCGCTCCGGCTCCCGCCGCCGCGCCGAAGGCCGCCGCTCCTGCCCCCGCTGCCGCAGCCGCTCCCGCCGGCGCCGAGGCCGTCAAGGCTCCGATGCCCGGTACCATCAACGACGTGAAGGTTGCGAACGGCCAGTCCGTGAAGAAGGGCGACGTGCTCGTCGTTCTTGAGGCCATGAAGATGGAAAATGAAATCATGGCGCCCCGCGATGGCGTCGTGGCTTCCGTGAACGTGACCAAGGGCGCTTCCGTGAACACCGGCGACCTGCTCGTTTCCCTGAACTGATTGCCTGGAAACGGCAAGGAGGGTTAACGAATGTTCAAACTGAAAAAGGTTCGTGGCACGCGCGCCTTTGTGTGCCTGCTGATCCTTATGTCCCTGCTGACCGTATGGGCGTTTGCGGAGACGGCTGCGGGCGAGGCCCCCGCCACCGAGTACATGGTGCGCGAGGTGACCGATCCCGAGGAAGTCGCGGCGTCCGTGGAGGAGGCCAGCACGGCGTCCAAGGATCCCGAAATCAATGTGCTTCAGGGCCTGAAGCGCATCGTCCAGTCCACCGGTTTTGCCAAGAGCTTCACCGAGAACGGATTTGAATGGCGCAACTACGCCATGATCGCGGTGGCCTGCCTGCTTCTGTATCTGGCGATCGTGAAGCAGTTCGAGCCCCTGCTGCTGCTGCCCATCGCCTTCGGCATGCTGCTGGCGAACTTGCCGGCGGCGGGCATGATGGATCATGTGAAGTACACCTTCTACGAGACCCTGCACGACGCGGCCGTGGCCGCCGAGGCGCTGGGCAAGGATTCCAACGACATCATCCTGCGCTACAACGAGGCCGCGGGCATGATGCAGTACAGCCTCCAGACCTCCAACGCGGGCCTGCTGTACTACCTCTACCAGGGCGTCAAGCTGGGCATCTTCCCGCCGATCATCTTCATGGGCGTCGGCGCGATGACCGACTTCGGTCCCCTGATCGCCAACCCGAAGAGCCTGCTGCTGGGCGCTGCCGCGCAGCTGGGCATCTTCATCACCTTCATCGGCGCGAAGCTGATGGGCTTCTCCGCCGCGGAGGCCGGCTCCATCGGCATCATCGGCGGCGCGGACGGCCCGACGGCCATCTTCGTCACTACGAAGCTTGCGCCCCACCTGCTGGGCGCGATCGCCGTTGCGGCCTACTCCTACATGGCGCTGGTTCCGGTCATTCAGCCGCCCATCATGAAGGCGCTGACCACCCAGAAGGAGCGCGTCATCCGCATGCCGCAGCTGCGCCCGGTGTCCCACACCGAGATGGTCATCTTCCCGATCATGGTCACCATCATCGTGTCCCTGCTGCTGCCTGACGCGGCCACCCTGGTCGGCTGCCTGATGTTCGGCAACCTCTGCCGCGTGTGCGGCGTGGTCGAGCGTCTGAGCAAGACCATCCAGAACGAGCTGTGCAACATCGTCACCATCTTCCTGGGTCTGACGGTCGGCGCCACTACCAACGGCACCACCTTCCTGACCCTGGATACCATCAAGATCGTCGTCCTGGGCGTGTTCGCCTTCGGTTGCGGCACCGCCGGCGGCGTGCTGCTGGCCAAGCTGATGAACAAGCTCACCGGCGGCAAGATCAACCCGCTGATCGGCTCCGCAGGCGTGTCCGCCGTTCCCATGGCGGCCCGCGTGTCCCAGAAGGTCGGCCAGCAGTACGATCCCGGCAACTTCCTGCTGATGAACGCCATGGGCCCGAACGTGGCCGGCGTCATTGGCTCTGCGGTTGCGGCGGGCGTGTTCATCTCTCTCTTCGCGTAAGGTCGGACGGGGGCTTCCTTCGGGAGGCCCCGCCCCGCGCGAAAGCTTTTGATTTGCGATTGAACGCTAGGAGGAAAACATTATGGGCAAAGTCATGATTACCGAGACCATCCTTCGCGACGCCCATCAGTCCCAGGCTGCGACCCGCATGCGCACCGAGGACATGCTGCCGGCGTGCGAGGTGCTGGACAAGGTTGGCTATTATTCTCTGGAGTGCTGGGGCGGCGCGACCTTCGACAGCTGCCTGCGCTTTTTGAACGAGGATCCCTGGGAGCGCCTGCGCAAGCTGAAGGCGGCCCTGCCGAACACCAAGCTGCAGATGCTCTTCCGCGGCCAGAACATTCTGGGCTACCGCCACTATGCCGACGACGTGGTGGACGAGTTCGTCCGCCTGTCCATCAAGAACGGCATCGACGTCATCCGCATTTTCGACGCCCTGAACGATCCCCGCAACCTGGAGGCCTGCATCAAAGCCACCAAGAAGTACGGCGGAATCTGCGAGGTCGCGCTGTCCTACACCATCAGCCCGGTGCACACCGAGGAGTACTTCGTTGAGCTGGCCCTGAAGCTGGAGAAGATGGGCGCGGACAACATCTGCATCAAGGACATGGCGAACCTGCTGTTGCCCTACGATGCATATTCCCTGGTCAAGAAGCTCAAGCAGGCCCTCAAGCCCGAGACGCTGGTGCACCTGCACACCCACAACACCACCGGTACCGGCGACATGGTCAACCTGAAGGCCATCGAGGCGGGATGCGACATCGTGGACTGCGCGCTGTCCCCCATGGGCAACGGCACGGCTCAGCCCGCCACCGAATCCCTGGTCGCCACCCTGCGCGGCACCGAGTACGACACCGGCATTGACCTGGATCTGCTGACCAAGGCCACCGATCACTTCCGCGGCGTCGCCCAGAAGCTGACCGAGCAGGGCATCCTGGACCCCAAGGTTCTGAAGGTGGACGTCAACACCCTGAAGTATCAGGTTCCGGGCGGCATGCTCTCCAACCTCATCAACCAGCTCAAGCAGGCCGGCAAGTCCGACAAGCTCT
This sequence comes from bacterium, assembly GCA_004563405.1. Lineage (GTDB taxonomy): Bacteria > Bacillota > Clostridia > Christensenellales > Aristaeellaceae > SFTH01. The sequence continues at coordinate 16,165 of SFTH01000015.1, read as the reverse complement.
ACGAGGTGCTGGCGGAGGTTCCGCGGGTGCGCAAGGACTTCGGCTATCCGCCGCTGGTCACCCCCACCTCTCAGATCGTGGGCACCCAGGCCGTGATGAACGTCATCACCGGCGAGCGCTACAAGATGAATCCCAAGGAGTCCCAGGGCCTGATGGCCGGCGAGTACGGCACGCTGCCGGCGCCGGTGAACGAGGAAGTTCGCAAGAAGGTCATCGGCGACCGCAAGGTCATTACCTGCCGCCCCGTGGACGATCCCAACTATGGCGCAAAGCATCTGGACGAGTTCCGCAAGGAGATCGGCCAGTACATCACCCAGGAGGAGGACGTGCTCTCCTACGCCCTGTTCCCGCAGGTCGCGGAGAAGTTCTTCATCGCCCGTCAGGCGTCCCAGCTCAAGCTGGACAACTCCGTGCGCGACGAGAAGAACAACGCCATGCCCATCTGAGTGTCCTGACGGGGCCCGGAGGAAAACCTCCGGGCCTCTCTCTTTTTGGGATTTCCATCCCGGGTCGGCCGCAGAGCTGCGGGACGGTTCGGCCGCGCGAAATTCTTTACGAAGCTGCGAACAACTGTTACAAAAAGATGGATTAAGAGCAAAATTAACCGCCGTTTCATGGAATATCAACGCCGCAGTGTGTATAATAAAATGAATGAATTTTACAGTAAGGGACTGTTTGAATCCTATGAAAAACAATCGGAGCAAGAATAATCGCAGGCGGGGGCGCAGGGCCGGAAATCACCGCGCGACTCTGAGCATCATCGTGCTGTCCGCGCTGTGCGGCTGCGGCATACTGATGATGGCGGCGCTGAACGCGCAGCCCGCGGGAAACCGCCAGACCTACACCACGCCCGGCGACATCTGGTATGTGGACGAGGGCAGCGTGGAAATCGCGTCCGCGCAGGCCACGCCCACGCCGGATCCGGTTTCGATTCTTCCGGAGGAGACCGCCTTGCCCACGGCCGTGCCGGAGACGCAGGCGCCCCAGCAGGAGGAGGAGCGGCCCGGACGCTTCCAGGCGGTTGCGCCGCCCACGCCGGATCCCACCCGTGAGCCCGCGACCATCACCATCACGGCCGTTGGAGACTGCACGCTGGGCACCTACACCACGGGCAGCGGCGCGCGCAGCAATTTCAAGTCCTATGTGGACAAATACGGCTACGACTACTTCTTCCAGAACGTGCGGGATCTCTTTTCCCAGGACGATCTGACCATCGTCAATCTGGAGGGCCCGCTCACCAGCCACAACACCAAGCGCCCCCGCAGGGCCTTCAACTTCCGGGGCTATCCCGAATATGTGAACATCCTCTCCGGTTCGAGCGTGGAGATTGCTAACATGGCCAACAACCATGCGCTGGACTATCTGGAGGACGGCTTCAAGGACACCTATAAGGCGCTGACCGAGGCCGGCATCGGCGCCAGCGGCTACGGCCCGGAGTACTACACCGAGGTCAACGGCTACACCGTGGGCTCCCTGGGCTTCACGGAGTGGAACTTTGAGGCGAAGGACATCCTCTCCGCGGTGCAGGCTGCGAACGAAAAGTGCGACATGCTCATCGTGTCCATGCACTGGGGCAAGGAACACCAGTACGAAATGTCCAGCTACTGCCGCCGCATGGGCCGCGCGCTCATCGACGCGGGCGCGGACATCGTCATCGGCAATCACTCCCACGTCTACGGGGAGATCGAGCGCTACAAGGGAAAGTACATCATCACCAGCCTGGGGAACTTCTGTTTCGGTGGAAACGACGATCCCTACATTCAGGACTGCGTGATCTTCCGCCAGAAGTTCGTCCTGACCGGCGACGGCGAGGCCACGGACGCGGGCATCGACATCATTCCGGCGCTGATTTCCTCCAACAAGGACTACAACGACTTCCAGCCCAGGATCTCCGACCCCGAGCGGGGCGCGACGCTGCTGGCGGGAATCGCAAAGATTTCGCCCACGCTGGGCGAGGAGGATGTGCTCTGGCTGGAGGACAGCTATGTGCTGCGCAACGGGCTGCTGCCCGGCGCGCAGGCGGCGGAGACCGTTGCACCGGCTGTCGAAGCGAGCGTCGCGCCCGGCGGCGCGGACGCAGAGCCCACCATGGAAATCGCCATGGACGTCGCCCTTTGAGCGGGCTTCAAAAGCATAAGGAGTAGGGGGATTGAACATGCAGAACGAGGAGAGACGCGCCACAAACTTTATCGAGGAAAACATCAACCAGGATCTGGCCAGCGGACGCTTTGACCACGTCAAGACCCGCTTCCCGCCGGAGCCCAACGGCTACCTGCACATCGGCCACGCCAAGGCGCTGTGCGTGGATTTCGGCATCGCGAAGAAGTACGGCGGCTCCTGCAACCTCCGCTTCGACGACACCAATCCCGCCAAGGAGGAGAAGGCCTTCGTGGAAGGCATCCAGGCAGATATCGAGTGGCTGGGCTTCAAGTGGGACAACCTCTATTTCGCCTCCGATTTCTTCGACCGGCTCTATGAGATCGCGTGCAGCATGATTCGCCGCGGCCTGGCCTATGTGGACGACCAGTCTCCGGAGGAGATGCGCAAAAACCGCGGCACGCTGACCCAGCCGGGCGTGAACAGCCCCTACCGCGACCGCACGCCGGAGGAGAACCTGGACCTCTTCGAGCGCATGAAGAACGGCGAGTTCCCGGACGGCAGCCGCGTGCTGCGCGCCAAGATCGACATGGCCTCGCCCAACGTTCTGCTGCGCGACCCCACCATGTACCGCATCAAGCACATGCACCATCACCGCGCGGGCGATAAGTGGTGCATCTATCCCATGTACGACTTCCAGCACCCCGTGCAGGACGCCATCGAGGGCATCACCCACAGCCTGTGCTCCCTGGAGTATGAGATTCACCGCCCGCTGTACGACTGGTTCGTCACCCACGCGGAGGTCACTGATCAGCCGCCCCGGCAGATCGAGTTTGCCCGCCTGAATATCGAGCGTACCGTCATGTCCAAGAGATACCTGCGCCGCATGGTGGAGGAGGGCGTGGTGTCCGGCTGGGACGATCCCCGCATGCCCACCCTCGTCGCCATGCGCCGCCGCGGCTATCCCGCCTCCGCCGTCATCGACTTCATGGGCCGCGTGGGCGTGGCCAAGGCCGATTCCACCGTGGAGGGCAATCTGCTGGACCATTGCGTGCGCGAGGCGCTGGCGGACAGCGCGCCCCGGGCCATGGCGGTGCTCAATCCCCTGAAGCTCACTTTCACCAACTGGGGCGAGGACGAGACCGACGAATTGACGGTGGAAAACCACCCCGACCATCCCGAGATGGGCACGCGCACCGTGCGCTTCACCCGCCACGCCTACATCGAGCGCGAGGACTTCATGGAGGAGCCCGTGAAGAAGTTCTTCCGCCTCGCTCCCGGCAAGGAGGTTCGCCTGAAGGGCGCGTACATCATCTGCTGTGAGGAGGTCGTCAAGGACGAGGCGGGCGAGATCGTCGAGCTGAGATGCACGGTGGATCGCTCCAGCCGCTCCGGCAGCGAGGGCGCGAATCGCAAGGTCAAGGGTACGCTCCACTGGCTCAGCGACGCCGACGCCACGCCCTGCGAGTTCCGCCTCTACGAGCCCATCCTGAACGAGGAACCCGAGGAGCCGGAGACCGTCGATGTGGAGGACGAGGAGGCCGCTGAAGCGGCGCCCGCCGACTTCATGGATCGCATCAACCCCGACAGCCTGAAGGTCGTGAAGGGCTTCTGCGAGCCCTGCATCGCATCCTCAAAGGTGGGAGACAGCTTCCAGTTCCTGCGCATGGGCTACTTCTGCAAGGACAGGGATTCCACCGACGCGCTGCCGGTGTTCAACCGCACCGTAGGTCTGAAGGACAGCTGGGCCAAGGTGGCAAAGTAAATGCATGACAGGCGGCGCTTCCGCCGGAATCACCCGGCGGAAGCGCTGCTTTCGGCTGTCGAAGGCGTCAGGAGAGTGTGGGAGGGCCACAACCCTCTCGCAATGGAGTCATTGTCCCCGACGGCGCGTACGGCGGGGACGCGCGATATGCGGACAGCTCCCGGCGATGCGTCGGGGAATGGAGAAAAAACCAGGGGCCGGGGCGCGAAGCTCCGACTCCTGGTTTTTTGAAACATTGCTTTGAAGTTGATCTTGTGAACCGCCCGGCTCCGAAGAGGGCCGGGCGGCTGCGCCTCTGAATCAGAGCTTCAGGCCGGCAAGCTCAAAGCCCGCCTGTACCACCTTGTCCGGCAGCTTGTTGAACATGTCGTTGACGGACTCGTAGTTGTAGTAGCGCATGATGGTTTCGGCGAACATGGGAGCCACGGAGATCGTCTTGAACTTTTCCTCGCCGACGATGTTGGGGTTGGAGACGGTGTCGGTGGAGTAGACGGCCTCGATGCGGCTGGCGTTGATCTTTCGCACGCCGGAGGCGGAGATGATGTTGTGGCTCAGCATGGCGCGGATGCTCCTTGCGCCGCGGGCCACGAGGCTGTCGGCCAGGTTCACCAGCGTGCCGCCGGAGATGGTGAAGTCGTCCACGATCAGGCAATCCTTGCCCTTGACCTCGCCGATGACCTCGAGGATCGAGGCGTTTTCGGTGTGATCCACGCGCTCCTTGTCGCCGATGGCGATGGGCAGGTTCAGCATGGAGGCGAACTTGCGCGCCTGCTTGGCGTAGCCTGCGTCGGGGGAGACGATGACCATGTTGCTCGTGTCCAGCTGCTTGACCACCTCGGCCAGCATGGGCGTGGCGTAGAGATGGTCCATCGGGCGCTTGAAGAAGCCCTGGAGCTGCTGCGCGTGCAGATCCATGGTCACGAAGCGGTCGGCGCCCGCCAGCTCCATGCACTCCGCGCAGACGCGGGCGCGGATGGACACGCGGGGCTCGTCCTTCTTGTCGCCCTTGCCGTAGCCGAAGTAGGGCATGATGAGCGTGCAGGAGTGTGCGTTGGCGCGCTTGAAGGCGTCCATCCAGAACAGAATTTCCACGAATTCATCGTTGGAGTGCAGGCCGATGGGCTGCACCAGTAGCACGTCGCGGTCGCGCACGGATTCATTGACGCGGACAAACGTGTTGCCCTCAGAGAAGGTGATCACTTCGGAAGAACCGAGCCGCTTGCCCATGTACTTGCACATGCGCTCCGCAAAGACCTGTCCGCCGCTGCCCGCGAAAATGGATACGTTCGCCGATTCAAACATAATAACCCCTCACTTCTATTATCCTTTGCAGAAATCCCAATCCCGATACAACCGATCCCTTATTCCAGGGTCGCAATGGCCTCGATCTCGACCAGAGCGTCCATCGGCAGGCGGGCCACCTGCACGCAGCTGCGCGCGGGATAGTCCGGGCCGAAGAAATCCGCATAGATGGCGTTCACCGCGCCAAAGTCGCCCAGATCCGCCAGGAAGACGGTGGTCTTGACCACCGCGCCGGTGCTCAGTCCCATTTCCTCCAGCACGGTGCGCACATTGTTCATGGCCTGCCGGGCCTGGGCCTCCACGCCGCCCTCCGCCAGCTTGCCGGTCTCCGGGTTTACGCCCAGCATGCCGGACAGATAGCAGCAGGAACCGGCGATGTTCGCCGTTGAATAGGGCCCGATGGCCTTGGGGCCTCTCTGGGTCAGAAAGCATTTCTTCATCTCTTCATACACTCCCGGTGCGTATTTTATTGTTTTATTGCAAAGTCGGATCTGCGACTTCGACCTCGTTGACGGAATGGATGCCACGCCAGTAGATGTCGGTGCCGGACTCATAGATGTCCAGGGAGAGCTGCTTGCGGGAGACCTCCTCGCCGGTGTCCCAGTCGTAGGCAACGATCCATCCCTCGCTGGTGCAGGCGGAGTGGCCCTTCTTGTAGAGCTGCGTCTCAGTCTCGTAGTAGCAGTACTTGGCGTCCCTGTCGGGGATGTAGCTGACGCGCACGGCGTTGTTGTCCTGGCTGACAATCTTGGATTCCAGCTCGTAGCGGTAGGCCGGGCGCTCGCCGTAGATGCGCACCGCAGCGTACTCCGTGGTGACCTCCGTGAAGATGAAGATGGAGTTGTCGGTGTCGTTGCGGAAGACCAGGTTCTTCTTGGTATCCGTCACCGCCGCGTCCAGGCTCGGATCCACATAGGCGACCGTCATGGAGTGGGGGTAGCGGTCAATGATGGTCATGCCCGCCTTCAGCAGCGCGCCGTAGAGCGTGGAGCTGGCCTGGCACACGCCGCCACCGTAGCCCTCCTTGGCCTGATTGTCGATGTATTCCGTCGCGGGCATCCATCCGCGCTCCTCGGTGCGGGGGCCCACGATGGCGTTGAAGTCCACTTCCTCGCCGGGCTTGACCTCCATGGGACTGAAGTAGGAGAGGGCCTTGCGCACGTTGTAGCGGCTGTTGTAGCCGCGCATGGAGGTGTCCGTCTTGTATTCGACGATCAGGTTCATGGATTCCATGGCAGAGTCGGTGCTCAGCGCCGGATCCAGCATGATCATCGGCAGCTCGCCCTCGCCCTCGCCCGTCTCGATCAGGGAGACGATCTGCTCCCGGGCGATCTCCCGGTCCAGCTCCTCGCCACGGGAGGACTCGGAGATCAGATAGGGCTGATCCACGTTCATTGCGACTGCCGCGTCCTGCGGCGCCACATAGACCGCGTTGTAGATTTCGTCCACCAGCGTATCGACGCGGCTCTCGTCATAATTCAGCGGCGCTTCCAGCTCGATGGGGTTCTCCTTCAGGGACTGGACGGCCTTCTTCCGGTCGAATATCGTGCCGACGTGGCCAATGTTCCACGCCCGTTCCATCAGCGCGTCCGTCTCGATGCTCGCGCCAAAGTCCGCCGCGCAGATGCTCCAGCTCTTCTCACCGCAAGTGAGCGTGTAGGTGGCGTTGAGGCGCTCGTCAATCTGCTGGCGCACGTATTCTGCGCCCGCCTCCCTGGTGAAGGCGTCGATCTTGATGCCGTTCACATAGATATTGTCCAGATATGTAGACCGGTTCGCCGTGGCCACCAGCCAGGCGGAACCCACCTGAAACGCGAGGATCAGCGCGGCCACCAGCATGCCCAGCGGAATCAGGCGCGCCAAGGGATCCTTCTTTCTGCGCCTCGGTCTGGAAGGCCGTACGGGTTGCGCGCTGCGGCTCCGGTTATCCGCCCTGCCGCTTCCGCTTCGCGGCTCATATCCGCTGCAGCCGGCGTGGGCGTTGCCCTCCGGATAGGCGCGCCCCTGGGGCGCAGGTCTGCGCGTCGCGCCGCTGCGGTCGGCCTCCGGACGCCTGTTCGGGGCGGTGCGCGGCGCTTCGCCCGCGCCGCTGCGCGTAGAGGCAGAATTGCGCGCATAAGAAGCAGAGGTACGCTTGTCTGCAGAACCCGGGCGGTTCGTCGACGCGCCCCGTGCGCGCTCCGAAGAACCGGAATAAGGCTTGCGCTCCATTCTCACATACCTCTCCACATTTGCTGATTCCATTATACCACATTGTATGGGAAGGATAAAGGGTAATTCACTTTATAAGATTGAAAATAAAGGCGCAATCCCGTGTTGTTTCAGGTTCATTCGGGTAAAATCCCTGTTTGCACGGAGTGAATGGAGACGGACATTTGTCCATCCCCGGAAGTCCCATTGCGCCGTTTCGCGGAGCAATGGCCGCGTGCCGCCCGTTGGAGTTCCCTGCGCTGCGTCTGCTTCACGCGCGTGCACAGGGCCTGAACCGCACGCGCGGATGGGCGGAGGGAAGGGCGCAAAAAACGTCCGCCGCCGGATTGTCCCGGAGGAACTGCGCCGGAGCGCAGGCGACGGCTGAGGCCCAATTGCAGCCCATTTGGGAGTTTGGCTGCGCCGGAGCGCAGGCGACAGCAGAGGTCCAATTGCAGCCCATTTGAAAGTGCGGCTGCGCAAAAAACTGCCGCCGCCGGATTGCTCCGGGGCGACAGTTTGCCGCTTTACTCCTGATCGTTCTCAGACGGTTCCTCCGCGTCGCTCGCGGCCGGTTCTTCAACCGGCGCGCAGGCTTCGTCCGCCTGCGGCTGCGGAGTACCGGCAGCCGGTTGCTTCGCCTCGGGAAGCTCGCGGCCGGTCATGAAGCATTCGAACTCCTGATCGTCCAGCTTCTCGCGCTCAATCAGCAGCGCCGCCAGCGCGTCCAGTTGGTCGCGGTGCTCGGTGAGAATGCCCTCGGCGCGCCTGTACGCGCCGTCGATCAGCGCGTGCACCTCCGCGTCGATGGTCTCGTTCACCTGCTCAGAGAAGCCCGAATTCTGCTGGGAGAAGCTCTTGCCCAGGAAGACCTCGTGCTCGGTGCCCAGGAACACGGGGCCGAGCTTTTCGCTCATGCCGTATTCGGTCACCATCTCCCGCGCGATTTCCGTGGCGCGCTTGATGTCGCTGGAGGCGCCGGTGGAGATGTCGCCAAACACGATGGCCTCGGCCACGCGGCCGCCCATCAGGCTCGCCATCTGCGCCTTCAGGCGCGCAGTGGTGATGTAGTTGAACTCCTCCTGGGGAAGGTACATGGTGTAGCCGCCCGCCTGTCCGCGGGGAATGGTGGTGATCTCATGCACCTTGTCGCACTCGGGGATATAGTAGGACACGATGGCGTGGCCGCCCTCGTGGTAGGCCACGAGCCTGCGGTCCATGTCCGTGATGCGCTTGGAGCGCTTCTCCGGGCCTGCCATCACGCGGGTGATGGCCTCCTCGATGGTGGCCATGGTGATCTCCGGAAGGTCCTTGCGCGCGGTCAGCAGCGCCGCCTCGTTCATCACGTTCATCAGATCCGCGCCGGTGAAATAGGGCGTGCGGCGCGCCAGCACCTTCAGATCCACGTCCTTGGCCAGGGGCTTGTTCCGCGCGTGCACCTTCAGAATCTCCTCGCGGCCGATCACATCCGGGTAGTTGACCAGGATGCGCCGGTCGAAGCGGCCGGGGCGCAGCAGCGCGGGATCCAGCACGTCCGCGCGGTTCGTGGCGGCCATGATGATCACGCCCTCGTTGTGGGTGAAGCCGTCCATTTCCACCAGCAGCTGGTTGAGCGTCTGCTCGCGCTCGTCGTGTCCGCCGCCCAGTCCTGCGCCGCGCTGGCGGCCCACGGCGTCGATTTCGTCGATGAACACGATGGCGGGCGCGTTCTTCTTTGCCTCAGCAAACAGGTCGCGCACACGGCTCGCGCCCACGCCGACGAACATCTCCACAAAGTCCGAACCGGAGATGGTGAAGAAGGGCACGCCGGCCTCTCCGGCCACAGCGCGGGCCAGCAGCGTCTTGCCCGTTCCGGGCGGGCCCACGAGCAGGATGCCCGTGGGGATCTTCGCGCCCACGCGGGTGAACTTCTTGGGGTTCTTCAGGAACTGCACGATCTCCTGCAGCTCCTCCTTCTCCTCGTCCGCGCCGGCGACGTCCCGGAAGGTGACCTTGTTGGCAGAGGGATCCATCTGCCGCGCCCGGGACTTGCCGAAGCCCATCATGCCGCCCTTGCCGCCGCCGGTCTGCTGGCGCATCAGGAAATACCACAGCAGCGCGAACAGCACCATCGTGACGATCAGCGGCAACCATTCGGCCAGCCAGGAGGTCTGCGCGGGCAGCTCCGTGGCGAAGCGGAAGGCGTATTCCGTCGGGCTCACGCTGTGCCCCAGCACACTCTCGTAGATGCGGTTCACATCCTCGTAGAACTGCTTCTCGCTGGGCACGATGACCTTGAAGTCATAGCTGGAGGGGAAGCCCGACTCGGGAATCAGGCTGTCCTCCTTCAGGCCGTAGAGGGTACTCTGCTGAATCACGATGCGGGAAATGGACATTTCCTTCTCTCCGTCCGTCAGCGCAATGCCCTGTTCCGCCTTCAGGTCGGCTTCCACCCATTCCAGAAAATCAGAATAGCTCAGCGTAATCGAGGGCGTGGGACTGTCGGAGCCCAGCATCCACACGACGCCGAGGATGACTGCCAGCAGCAGCAGGTACATCAGCGGGCCCTGCAACATGCTTCTCTTTTTCTTCAAACCAGAAATCCTCTCTTTCCGATAGACGAAGGTTCGATCGTTATTGTATGAAAAGAATATAAACGCAGTATAAACGCGTCAGCTTCACTTGCCCTGGTACACTTCGGGCTTGAGCACGCCGATGTAGGGGAGATTGCGGTAGTGCTCCGCGTAATCCAGACCGTAGCCCACCACGAATTCATCGCCCACCACAAAGCCGGAGTAGTCCGATTTCAGGGTGATGCCCGGCGCGCGGCGGGAGGGCTTGTCCAGCAGCGTGGCCAGGCGGATGCTGGCGGCGCCGCGGGAGGCGAGCATGCGCGTGAGGTAGCTCAGGGTGAAGCCCGAATCCACGATGTCCTCCACGATGATCACATGCTTGTTTTCAATGGAGGTGGACAGATCCTTGCGGATTTCCACCTCGCCGGAGGACTTGGTGCGATTGCCATAGCTGGAAACGGCCATGAAGTCCATCGTCAGCGGAACGGGAATGTTGCGCAGAAGATCCGTGTAAAACATCACCGCGCCCTTGAGAATACACACCATGGTGGGGTTCTTTCCGGCGTAGTCGCGGGCGATTTCCGCGCCCATCTCACGAATGCGCTTCTGGAGCTGTTCCTCCGAAACCAGAACTCTTGCAATGTCGTTATTCATACTCTACCTCCGCTTTTTCATCGGTAATGGAATATATCGTCAAGCGCACACAGCGCAGGCGTTCGTTTTGCAGCCGGGCGGTCTCGCTCAGCCCCAGGCCGCAGACCCAGAGCACGCGATTGCCCGCGGCCACCAGCGGCCAACAGTCCCGCAGGGGCCGGTCGACCTTCCGGTCGGTGAAGTAATCCGAGAGCAGCCGGTCTCCCGGCGCGCCCAGGGGGTGAAAGCGGTCTCCCGGCCGCCGCGTCCGCAGCACCGCGCCGCGCAGGCTGGCCGGATCCAGAAGCTCCGTGCGGGGGTCGCTTCGGTTGAGCGGGAAGCAGCCCTCCTCCGCGCGCACCCGGCACAGCTCCGGGAGAATGGTCTCGCCGGGGAGGGCCAGCGGAACTTCCGGCGTTTCCCCGGGTTCTCCCCGGAGCAGATACAGCCAGCCGGGCGTCTTTTCCGCCCGCAGGCCGCCGCAGATTTCCATTTTCCCACGTTCCCTGCGCGCCAGCGCTACCAGCGCGTCCATCTTTTCCGCGCCTGTGGAACGCCCGCAGAGCGCCCGCAGCGCCCGGCGCAGGAGTGCCTCCTCCTCGCCGCCCTCGATGCGAAGCCGCTGTCCGTAGGGACCGCGCTCCAGGCGCTCCGCCAGAAAGCGTTCGGCCAGTCGGGCGACAAAATCGCTCTCGATGCGCGCGAGCCTTCCGTAGCGCGCCAGAGCGGACGCCGCCGATGGATAGCTTCTCTCGATTTCGGGCAACACATTCAGGCGCAGCACGTTGCGCGGTGTGTCGGAAGCGCCGTTCGTCGCGTCCTCGCGCCAGCCGATGCCCGCCTCTTCCAAAAATTGCACCAGCGCGGCCTTGGGCACATCCAGCAGGGGACGGTAGAGCCTGCCCGCGCGGCGCGCCATGCCGCATGCGCCCTCGGGACCGGCGCCGCGCAGCAGGTGCATCAGAATCGTCTCGGCCTGATCGTCCCGGTGGTGGGCCAGGGCGATCCAGTCCGCGCCACAGCGCGCACGCGCCGACTCCAGAAAGGCGTATCGCGCCTCGCGGGCGGCGGTTTCCAGCCCAATTCCCCGCGCACGGGCGAGGGCGGGCACGTCCGCGCGGCCCTCGATGAGCTCCACGCCCAGCTGCGCGCAGAGCGATCTGCAGAAGTCCAGGTCGCTGTCGGCCTCCGCGCCGCGGATGCCGTGGTGAAAGTGGGCCGCGGCCAGGCGCAGTCCGTCCTGCGCGCGCCGCCGGTGGGCCAGGCAAAGCAGGGCCACGGAATCCGCGCCCCCGGACAGCGCAACCAGCAGAGACCGCCCCCGCGCGTCCGAAAAGTGAACGTTCCCGATTCCCTCAGAAGCCATGGCACACTCCTCCACACTATTTTCTAATTATAGACGTTTCCCGGTTGGAACGCAACCATTTTTCCGCGAAAATTGGTTTATTGGGATGGGAAAGCGGTTAAAATCCTGCGACGGATGGAAAAATCTGGCGCTTTTCGCCGGGCGGACGCAGCTTTTGCACCCGCCGCGCCATGCTTTCCCAGCATACCGGAGTTTTGGCAGCATGGGCGCATTTCGCGCCGGGGAGAATGACGATGCGGTCCCGGACGGATCGCAAAATGGATGGGGGATGATGGAAGCAAATGAAGGCGTTGAAATGGAAGGCGGCGGGGCGGTTCCGCTGTCTGGCCGCCGCGCTGGCGCTGGCGCTCGCGCTGTCCGCGCCGGGAGTGCAGAGCCTGAACGCGCTGCCGGACAGGCTTTCGCTCGCGCCGGGCTCAAACGCGCTGCTGGAGGTGGCGCTGCCCGTCAGCGCGCGGCTGGACTCGGGGGATACCTCGGCTTCGCTGGCGGCGAGCGGCGCGGGCTATGCGCTCAGCGCGGGCACGGAGAGCGGTACGGCCAATCTGATCTTCCGGCTCCTGGGCGTGGTGCCGGTCAAGACGGTGGAGGTTGAGGTGGCCGAGGCGCGACGGCTGATTCCCGGCGGGCAGTCGGTGGGCATCGCCATCGAGACGCAGGGCCTGCTGGTGGTGGGCACCTCCGATCTCGGGCAGAGTGCGAGTCCGGCGCGGCTGGCGGGACTGGAGTCGGGGGATGTAATCACGAAGGTGGACGGAAGCGAGGTGCGCACGGCCCGGGAGCTTGAGGCTCTGCTCCGGGACGGCGAGGAAGCGGCGGTCACTGTGATGCGGGATGGCGAGGAGCGCTCACTCACGCTCACACCCGCAACAGATCCGCGGGATGGCAAGACGCGCATCGGCGCCTGGGTGCGCTCCAGCACTGCGGGCGTGGGCACACTCACGTTTGTGGATCCTGAAACCGGCGCCTTCGGCGCATTGGGACACGCCATTTCGGATGTGGACACGGGAGTGCTGTTGCCCGTGGCGGAGGGCGGCCTGTATGAGAGCGAGGTTGTGGAGGTGCGCAGGAGCGAGCGCGGCGCGCCCGGCGAGATCGTGGGCGATTTTCTGACGGAGGAGCGGAAGATCGGCTGTGTGACGCGCAATTGTGATTATGGCGTGTTTGGCGAAAACTATGCGGGCGATGCGCAGAGCGCCCTCTATCCCGAGGGCCTGATCGTGGGTGACCGCAGTCAGCTGCACATCGGAGATGCGCAGATTCTCACCACTGTGGACGATGCGGTGAAGGCCTACGACTGCGAAATCGAGCGCCTGGAGAGCGGGGAGAGCGCAAACCTGCGCTCCATCGTGCTGCACATCACGGATCCCGAACTGCTCGCGCGCACCGGCGGCATCGTGCAGGGCATGAGCGGCAGCCCCATTGTCCAGGGCGGCAGGCTCATCGGCGCAGTGACGCATGTGCTGGTGAATGATCCGACGCGGGGGTATGGGATTCTTATCGAGAACATGCTGAATGCGGCGGAATAATCGTACTGCCGGAGGCGAAATGCCTCTGGCGCTTATCTGTATACAAATATTCGAATGAACCGGACGCGGCGGAGTGAGGCGGAACCGGGGGTGGGTTCGACCGGCGGCAGCCCGCCTGCCTTCGATGGGTCAAAATGGGGCGGCGGCCTGCAAATGCAGGCCGTCGCCCTTCGTCTCCCGCACCGGTCAGGCCAGGGTGCTCACGCGGCGGATGCTGTATCCCCTGCTGGTGTAGTAGGATACGTCGCGGATGGAGCAGGACACGGTGTTCGTGCCGGCTTCGCCGCCGCCCTGTTCGATGATGACGATCTGGGTCTTTTCCTCATTGGCGTAGTAGAGGAACATGACCACATGCTTGGAAGGCTTGTTCAGAAGGTCGCCCGGGCGCAGATCCTTCCAGTTGGTCTTGGTCTTGTAGTAGCTCGCCGAACCAATGGAGTTGGTGTTGTTGCTCGCCCGGCTGGAATTGATGCCCCAGATTGCGATGGACACGAAGGAGGAGCAGTCGTTTCCGGGATAGTTGCGGCTGGCGAACTTGGCGCCGTTCATCAGATAGTAGCCCTTGCCGGTGTCTTTGTAATAGCCCTTGCTGACGGCGGAGGTCTTGCTGTTGACGCGGTTGGCCTGCGTGTAGGGCATGCCGTGGTACACGATGCCCGGCTTGAAGTCCTTCGCGCCGTTTTCGGAGTTGGCCGCCTTCCAGTACAGCTCCTTCGTCTCCGTCATCCAGGGCATCAGATACATGTCGAAGGCCCGTTCAATGTAGCCGCGGCGCGTGTTCGCTTCGCTCTGGCTGATCACGCCCTTGGCGCACAGGGATTCCAGCTCCCGATAGGCGGAGGCGCGCACGTTCTTGATCTGGGTCTGGGTGGCGCTGATTTCACTGATGCTCGTGCGGCGCGCAGGCATCTGCAGGCAGCGCGCGTTGGACAGCACGATCAGCTTGTAGCTCAGCGTAAGCGACGGGTTGCGGCTGGACTTTCCGGTGATGGTTGCCCGGCCGAAGGAGTGGGCGGTCACCTTGCCGGTTTCCGCGTTCACGCTGGCGATTTCCGCGTCGGAGGAGCTCCACACCAGTCCGGAGATGGCCGTCTCGGGGAAGACGGTGACTACGGGCGTGTAGGTTTCGCCCGGCTCCAGATACTGGGGCGGCGTCTCCGCCAGCTCGACCATCTCAGGATAGTTGGGATCCACCACCACGATGGTCGCCGTGGCGGACAGGCCGTTGTGGGTCGTGACCTTCACCGCTGCGGAGCCGCGGCGTATGGGCGTCACCAGCCCGTTTGCATCCACCGTGAAGAAGCCGGACTTCTGAAGTGTGTAGGTCAGCGTCGTGTAGGCGTCTGCATCCACGGTGGGGTTGAGCTGAAGCGTTTCGCCCACGTTGACCGTGTAGCGGTTCTGGGGGAAGGAGACGCTCTTCGGCGCGGGCTTGACCAGGATCTCCCGGTCGGCGTGCACGCCCGGAACGTGGGTCTCTGCGCGCACCACCGCCGTGCCGGCGCGAACGGCGCGCACATTGCCCGAATTGTCAATTTCCACCGCATCGCCGGAGATCACGCTCAGCTTCACGTTGGAATAGCTCTCCGCCGGGGAGAGGCTGATCGTGGACGCGGCCTTCTGGCCCACGCCCATCACGTCGGGCAGGGAGAGAGAGATGGATTCCGGCGCGGGACAGACAGTCACCTTGCACTGGGCCTTCTTGCCGTTGTGGGTGGTCAGCTCGATGACGGCCTCGCCCGGAGCGACGGCGCGCACCAGGCCGGTCTCGTCTACGACGGCCACGTCGGGGCTCTTGCTCTCGTATCTCAGCGTGGTCGCGCTGCCGGACGACAGGGTGCCCCGCAGGAGCATGGTTTCGCCCACGCCCAGCTTCATGGTGGCGGGGTTGGCCTTGACTGAAGTGGGAGCCTTCTTTACATAGACGCTCAGCTTGAAGCTCCGGCCGTTGTGGGTCCTGATGGTGACGGTCGCCTTGCCCGTGCGCGCGCCCCGGACCGTGCCGTCGGCGCTCACTTTGACGTACTTGGAACTGCTGCTGGAGTAGCTGAACGTGGTCGCGCTGCCCGGGTCAATCTCCGGCTGGAGCTTCAGCGAATCGCCCAGGCCGAGATTCAGCGTCTTGTAGGGGAGGGTGACGGAGGAGGGCGCGGGAACGACCTCCAGCGTCGCCTTTGCCTCCACGCCGGGAACGTATGTATAGGCCACGATCTGCGCCACGCCGCAGTGGAGCGCGGTGATCTCGCCGGTCTTTTCGTTGACGGTGGCGACTTCGGGGTTTTCGCTGCGGAAGCGGATCAGGCCCGCGCTGCCCTCGTTGAGCGCGGCGACAAGCGTCCACCGATCGCCCTCACCCAGGGCGAGTTGCGTGGTCCCCACGGAAATGGAAGTGGGCGCAGGCTTGATTTCGATGTTTGCACTCTTCTTCTTGCCGTTGAAGGTGGTGACGGTGACGGTGGCGGTTCCGGGCTGCACGGCGGTCAGCAGGCCCTCGGGGGTCACGGTGGCCGCTTCGCCCGCGCAGGTGAAGGTGGCCTTGCCTGCGCTGCCGCTGGAGAGCTTATAGCCCAGCTGCATCGTTTCGCCCACGCCCAGCACCTTCCGGTCGCCGTAGATGCTCACGCTCGTCGGAGCCTTCTTGACGCTGATCTTGACGGAGGCCTTCCTGCCGTTGTAGGTGGAGACGGTGATGGTGGCGGAGCCCGCCTTCTTCGCGGTGACCACGCCGTTT
>SFTH01000031.1 GCA_004563405.1 bacterium | reverse complement strand
AAATTGAGGCTATTGAGGAAGCAATGCCTCCGGCAGATATGATGGGTATGCCGGGAATGTGTAATGAAATGCGTAGACCTATGATGTTGTTGGTTAAGGGTACAAAGGTTTAATAAACAACTTCCAGTTTGTTGAAAAAATACAGGGCGCACTTCTATACGGGTCAATCCCCGTATGTGCGCTCTGTGAGACCGAATACCCCGGACACCTGAATTCCGGGGTGCTTTGCGTCACTATGTTCCGAACAAGGGGCTGTACCCCTTGCGCCGCTATGCGGCTATCCTTGCATGACAAAAGGCGTGACCACTTTCGTCACGCCTTTTGCCTGTTTTACTGTCTTACGAACACCGCCCTAAAGCCGGCGGGGCGCATTGTGTCGGGATGGAACGGCGCAGACGGGTGCGACAAACCGGCTGGATAGCATTTCGGCATGACGGCAACCGCTGGGACGAAACGGAATATGCGGGTGTACCAAACGGTCACGACAGCGATCGCTCTTCAGAACGGAACTTTGCTTTCAGAGCGTTCGGGAGCGGGGGCATATGACCCGCCGCTCAGTCCTGGCCCTGGTAAGGAGCGGGAAAGCCCTCCGCAAAGTTGAACTCCGTCGCACTGTGATAGCTTTCTCCCGGCTGCAGGAGCACGCCCGCGCGGCGGTTCTCAAAGTTGACTGCGTTCGGAAAGCGCTCCGTCTCCAGACAGACGGCGTAGTTCCGACCGTAGACCGCGCCGCCCTTGCCCGCTTCGCCGTCGAGCCCGTTCCCGGAGTACACGAGGACGCCGGGCGCATCCGAACGGCACAGCAGGGAGAGATTGCTGGTCGGGCTGTACAGATAGGCGTGCGCGCGCATGCCCGATCCCCTCGTCAGGAAGAAGTGGTCGATGCCGTTGCCGGTCAGAATCTCATGAAAGTCCCGGCGGGCGATCACATCACCGATTCTGCCGCCCTTGCGCAGGTCGAAGGGCGTGCCCTCCACCGGGAGCGCGCGCCCGGTGAAGATGGGTTCCGTTTCGCGGGTCGTCTCGGCGTAGGCGTCGGCAAAGAGCGTCAGCGTGTAATCCCGGCAATGTCTGCGGCCGCCGTCCAGGTTGAAATAGCTGTGGTTGGTCATGCTGAGCGCGGTTTCGCAATCGCAGCTCGCGCTGTATTCGAGACGCAGCGTGCGCTCACTGGATATTCGATAGGCGATGCGCGTGCGCAGCGTCCCGGGAAACCCGATCTGCGCCTGGGTGAAGCTTTGCACAAAGGCGATGCCGTCGGGCAGCTCCTCCCAGTCCCAGACCTGGCTGTGAAAGCCGGTCGGCCCGCTGTGCATGCTGTCCGGTCCCGCGTTGCGGGCGAGCTGAACGCGCGCACCGTTCAGGACGCAGCCGCCCTCCGCCAGCCGGTCTGCGATGGGACCGATGCAGGCGCCGAAGAAGGTGGCGTTCTGCCGATACTTTTCGAGCGTATCATAGCCGAGCACCAGATCCAGCGACTCGCCGTCGCTCTTTTCAAACACCAGAGACTGCAATACGCCGCCAAAATTGGAGACGCGGGCGCGGAAGCCCGGTTGGGCTTGAAGATCGAAGAGGTACACAGCCCGTCCGTTCGCCTCTCCCCAGAATGTCTTTTGAATCTGCATGTTCTTTCCCTTTCAGATTTCGAGAATCAAGTGAAGTGCAGCGAATGACGCGCGCGCCGATGCACGGGCAATCCTGCGTTTCTCCCCGCAATCTTTACTAAACATACCTCCGCGCGCCCCGTTTGTCAATAGCTGCGGGGCAAGAGCTCTTTTTCTGTGCGCGTATGGAAGGCAGATTCACGCTGTGTTTCGGCAGAAAACACGAGAACCCCTGAAAACGTTGCGTCTTCAGGGGTTCTGATGGTGGCGTGCCATGCGCGATTCGAACGCGCGGCCTTCAGAGTCGGAGTCTGACACTCTATCCAGCTGAGCTAATGGCACACGAACAGAAGTATTATAGCGCAAAAACGCTTCGGAAGCAAGTGGATTTTTGAAAGAAATCAGAAATTTGCCAGAAATTTGCGTGGGAGGCTAAATTTCTCCGCGGCTGGGGCGCACAGGGGCCGGAAGTGCTTGCCAATCTTATGCTTTTCTGCTACAATAATACGGAATATGAGAATAGGGGGCTTATGCGGATGAGCCAGTATGTAATCGCGCTGGACGCGATGGGCGGAGATCACGCGCCGGAGGCCATTGTGGAGGGCGCGCTGCGGGCGCTGCGCAAATATGCGGATATTGATATTCTCCTGGCGGGGCCGGAGGAGCGGCTGAAGGCGATGGTTGCCGGAGCACAGGACGTTCGGGAGCGCATCGGGATTTTGAACGCGACGCAGGTCATTGAGATGGACGAGTCGCCCATGCTGGCGGTGCGCACGAAGAAGGATTCCTCCATGGTGGTGGCGATGAACGCCGTAAAGGAGGGTCGCTCTGCCGCGGCGGTGTCCGCGGGCTCCACGGGCGCGGTGCTGGCCTGTGGCATGTTCCGCGTGGGGCGTATTCCGGGTGTGGAGCGGCCGGCGTTGGCGCCGGTGCTGCCGGGATTGAAAAACCGCTTCATGCTCATCGACAGCGGCGCAAATGTGGATTGTCAGCCGAAATACCTGCTGCAGTTCGGCCTGATGGGTTCCGTGTACATGAAGAATGTGCTAGATGTGGAGCAGCCCCGTGTGGGCCTCGTGAACATCGGCTCTGAGGCGGAGAAGGGCAACAAGCTCACCAAGGAGACCTATGCGCTGATGGAAAAGCAGACCGGCTACGCCTTCGCGGGCAACTGCGAGGCCCGGGATGTGTTCACCGGAGATTACGACGTCGTGGTGGCCGACGGCTTTGACGGCAACGTGATTCTCAAGCACACGGAGGGCCTGGCCAACGTGCTCTTCAGCATGCTCCGGGAGGAGATGATGGGCTCCCTGCGCACGAAGATCGGCGCGGCGCTGGCAAAGCCTGCCTTCCGCAAGATCAAGCGGCGCATGGACTACAACACCGTGGGCGGCGCGCCCCTGCTGGGCGTGAACGGCGCGGTGGTCAAGGCCCACGGAAGCTCCGGTGCGGAGGCCATCGAGAACGCCATCGCCCAGGCGCGGCGCATGGTGGAGGGCGACGTCGTGGGCAAGATTCGCAGCGGGCTGAGCTCGCTGTGCGAAGAATGATCCGGGAAACTTAGAAAAGGAGAGAGAAAAATGAAGGTTTTTGACAAGGTCAAGGAATATATTCTGATGCAGCTTCCGGTGAGCGAGGACAAGGTGACCCCCGAGGCCCGTCTGGTGGAGGATCTGGGCGCGGACAGCGCAAATCTGATGATGCTGATCATGGATCTCGAGAACGAGTATGACACCACCGTTGAAGACGACGCCCTGGGCAGCATCAAGACGGTCGGCGACATTGTGAGCTACATCGAAAAGAGAATCGGCTGAGGAGAAGGTTCATTTCAATGAACACGAGGGAACTTGAGGGCAAGCTTGGCTATCGCTTCAATGATCCAAAGCTGCTGGAGACGGCGCTGACCCATCCCTCCTTCGGGGGAGACCACCATGTGCCCCACTACCAGAGGCTGGAGTTTCTGGGCGACGCGGTTCTGGAGCTGGCGGTGAGCCGCTATCTCTTCTTCGAGCTGCCGGAGGTGGACGAGGGGAAGCTGACGCGCATCCGCGCCTATCTCGTGCGGGAAGAGACGCTCTGCCGCGCGGCGGAGCGCCTGGGCCTGGGCGGTTACATCAACCTGTCGGTGGGCGAGGAGCGCTCCGGCGGGCGGAGGAAGCCGTCCATCCTCTGCGACGTGGTGGAGGCCGTGCTGGCGGCGGTGTATCTGGACGGCGGCTTTGACGAGGCCGTGCGCATCATCGCCCTCATCCTGAAGGATGAACTGCGCCCGGAGGTGCTGAAGGATCATCTGGACGCGAAGTCCCGCCTGCAGGAGATGATGCAGCGGGAGGGCACGATGCCCGTCTATGAATTTGTGTCCGTGGAGGGGCCGCCCCATGCGCCGGTCTTTTCCTACCGCGTGCTGGAGGGCGGGCGCGAACTCGGCGCAGGAGAGGGCACCAGCAAGCAGAATGCGCAGCAGGCCGCTGCGCGGGATGCACTCAAAAGAATGGAGCGAAAGCTTAATTGAGACTGAAGAAGCTGATACTTCACGGATTCAAATCCTTTGCGGATCATGTGGAGATCGTATTTGAGGACGGAATTACCGGTGTGGTCGGCCCCAACGGCTGCGGCAAGAGCAACATCGCGGACGCGATGAAGTGGGTGCTGGGCGAGCAGAGTGCAAAATCCCTGCGCGGCTCGAAGATGGAGGACGTGATCTTCGGCGGAACAGAGAAGCGCAAGCGCCTCTCCTTCTGCGAGGTCACGCTGATCTTTGACAACGAGGATCACTCCCTGCCCATCGACTTCACCGAAGTCTCCGTGACCCGTCGCGTCTACCGCAGCGGCGAGGGCGAATACAAGATCAACGGCGCGGCCTGCCGTCTACGGGACATCGTGGATCTGTTCCGGGACACCGGCATCGGCAAGGACGGCTACTCCATGATCGGCCAGGGCCGTATTGACGAGATCCTATCTGTAAAATCAGAGGATCGCCGCCAGGTCTTTGAGGAGGCCGCCGGCATCGTGAAATTCAAGGCGCGCAAGCAGGACGCCCAGCGCCGGATGGAAAACACCACACAGAACCTCAATCGCGTCGAGGACATACTGCACGACCTGGAGGAGCGCGTGGAGCCGCTGAAGGCCCAGAGCGAGACTGCCAGGGAATACCTGTCCCTGCGGGACGAACTGAAGGTTCTGGATCTGAACGTGTTTCTGCTGCGCACGGAGCGGTACGAGGCGCGCATAAAGGAACTGAAGGCCTCCGTGGAGGAACTGGGCGAGGCAATTCTCCAGTCCAACCGGGAGCTGGAGGAGGCGGGCGCGAGCCGCGAAGCCTGCCAGGCCGAGCTGGAGGCGCTGGAGGCGCAGTCGGCAGAGAAGCGCGAGCGCGTGCAGGAGCTCATCCGCGAGGTGGAGTCCCGGGAGGGCGCGGTGCGCGTGATGCGCGAACGCATGGCTGCGGGCGAAAAGGAGCGGGGGCGGCTGCTGGAGCAGCGCGACGCCGCCGGACGGGGCCGGGAGGGCGTGTACGAGCGCATCGAGGCCCTGACGAAGCAGATTGCGGAAGGCCAGACAGAGATTCAGGAGAAGGCCGCGGAGCTCTCCGGCAAGGAGGGCGAACTGGAGGCTGCGGAGCGCGAACTGCGTGAGATCGAGGACGCCTCCGAGCGCATGAAGCAGCAGATCATTCAGGCCATGAACCGCCTAGGCGACGTGCGCTCCCAGCGGGCGCGCCTGAGCGCCATGAAGGCGGCGCTGGACAATCAGCTCGAGAGCATGGAGGGGGATCGCGTCCGGGAACAGGCGGGCGTGGATTCCCTGAACGAGCAGGTGCGCGAGGCCCGGGAGCATCTGGAGGCGGAGGAGGCGCGCAAGGTCGAGCTCAAGCGGCAGACCGGGGATCACAATCTGCGCGTGCAGGCGCTCAACGATCGACTGCAGGCGCTTTCCGCTCAGGTGACGGAGCTGCAGAACCAGCGCCAGAGCGCGGATTCCCGCATGAAGCTGCTCAAGGAGATGCAGCGGGATTACGAGGGCTACAACAATTCCGTCAAGCAGGTGCTTATGCAGGCGCGGCGCACGCCGGATTCCGGCGTGCACGGCGTGGTGGCCGATCTGATCCGCGTTCCGGCGCGGCTGGAGCGGGCCATCGACATGGTGCTCGGCGGCGCACTGCAGAACATCGTGGTGGATCGGGATGAGGACGCGAAGCGCATGATCGAATACCTGCGCGCCAACCGCTTCGGGCGGGCGACCTTTCTGCCCATCTCTTCGGTGCGCGGGCGCACACTCACGCCCCAGGAGCGTCAGGTGCTCTCCATGCCCGGCTGCATCGGCGTGGCTTCGGAGCTGATCGAATTCGATCCCAAATATCAGGGCGTGGCGGACAATCTTCTGGGCCGCACGGTGATTGCAGAGGACCTCGGCAGCGGAATCGCCATTCAGCGGGCGTCCCGCTACCAGCTGCGCCTGGTGACGCTGGAGGGCGATGTGATGCACTCCGGCGGCTCCATGACCGGCGGCAGCGTGCAGTCCCGCATGACGAGCCTGCTCTCCCGCAGCCGCGAAATCGAGGAGACGGAGAAGAAGCTTGCCGCCATCAGCGGCGAACTGGACAAGCTTCGCGAGGTCTACGGCGAACTGGACGCGGAGCGTGCCGCCCTGAAGAAGGAGCGCGGCGAGCTGTTCGACGCGCTGCACCAGCAGGAGGTGCTCTGCGGGCGCGCGGACGCGATTCTCAAGGCCGCGCTGGACGAGCAGGCGGGCAATAACGCCCGCGTGGAGCGCATGGCCGCGGAGCGGGAGAGACTGGCGGCGCAGCTGGCGGACGTCAGCGCGTCCCTTGAGGCCCTCGACGGACAGCAGGAGGACGCGGAGCAGTCCACCGGAGACCGCCAGGCTGAGGTGAAAAAGCTTCAGGAGGAGATCTTCACCCGCCGAAGCGCAACGGAGGCGCTGCGCGGTCAGGTTTCCGACCGCCGCGTCGCGCTGGCAGAGAAGCGGCGCGATCTGGAGGCCGCGCAGGCCGACCGGGAGCGGCTCTCCCAACAGATCGAGGATACCGAGCGCATGCTCACGGAATCCGAGGAGCAGCTCAAGAGCTGCGAGCGGCAGCTGGAGGAAAACGCCGCCGCGCTGGAGCGGGACGTGGCGGCGCTCACCCAGCAGAAGCAGCTCCTGGACGCGGCCCGAAGCGCCTTTGGCGCGGAGGACGAAAGGCGCGTGGGCGCGCAGCGCCGGCTTCAGGAGATTGCGGAGCGGATGGACGGAATCCGCGCTCGCCTCGACGATTTCAGCGACCGGCACCATCGCTCGGAGCTGCAATTGACCCGCGTGGAGGGCGAATACAAGCAGATTCAGGATCGGATCTGGGAGGACTATGAGCTGACCTACGCCAGCGCGGAGCCCTTCCGGCAGGCGGACTTCAAGCTCACGGAATCGGAGAAGCGCATCGCGGCCATCCGGCAGCGCATCCGGGCCATGGGCACGGTGAACGTGGCTGCGGTGGACGAGTACCGGCGCACCGTGGAGCGCGTGACCGAGATGAGTGGCCAGCGGGACGATCTGATTCGGGCGCGCACTGACCTGGAGGGCATCATTGCCGATCTGGAGAAGCAGATGGATCAGCAGTTCCGCACTCAGTTTGCGCTGATCAATCAGAACTTCACGCGCACCTTCACCCGCCTGTTCGGCGGCGGAACGGCGGAGCTTCGGCTATCGGACCCGAAGGACGCACTGAATTGCGGCATCGACGTGGTGGCCCAGCCGCCGGGAAAGAAGCTGCAGATGCTCTCGCTGCTCTCCGGCGGCGAGCGTGCGCTGACGGCCATCGCCATCCTCTTTGCGATACTCGATCTGAAGCCCACGCCCTTCTGCGTGCTGGACGAGATCGAGGCGGCGCTGGACGATGCGAACATCGACACCTATGCGGATTACCTCAAGGACTATTCCCGGAATACGCAGTTCATCGTCATCACCCACAGAAAGGGCACCATGGAGCGCTGCGACGCGCTCTACGGCGTGACGATGCAGGAAAAGGGCGTATCCAGAATCGTATCCGTAAAACTCAACGACGCGTTGCTGAACGCATAGCAAGACAGGCGAGGAGCGTAAGAGATGGGACTGTTTGACAAGATTAAGCAGGGCATGCGCAAGACCCGGGAGATCTTTTCCGGGCGCATGGACGAGCTCGTGGAAAACTATCAGGAGCTCGACGACGACTTCTATGAGGATCTGTCCGATATATTGATCATGGCGGACGTGGGCATGAAGACCACGGAGCTGGCGGTCAGCCGACTGAAGGAAAAGTGCAAGGCGGAGAAGATCGGCGATCCGGCGAAGGCGCGGGACGCGCTGAAGGAAATTCTGGTGGAGATCCTTCAGGCGGAGCCCATGAAGCTGGAGAGCCCGATGGTGCTTTTGATCATCGGCGTAAACGGCGTGGGCAAGACCACGTCCATCGGCAAGCTGGCCTCCCGCCTGAAGGTCATGGGGCGCAGGGTCATCATCTGCGCGGCGGACACCTTCCGCGCGGCCGCAGCGGAGCAGTTGAGCGTCTGGGCGGAGCGCGCCAACGTGCCCATCATCAAGCAGAAGGAGGGCGCCGATCCGGCCGCCGTGGTCTTTGACGGGATTCAGGCCGCCCGGGGCCGCCATGCGGACGTACTGCTGGTGGACACCGCAGGCCGCCTGCACAACAAGGCGCACCTGATGGAGGAGCTGAAAAAGATCAGCCGCGTGGTGGAGCGGGAGTACCCCGAAGCGGTGGTGAAGGCCCTGTTGGTCATCGACGCTACCACGGGCCAGAACGGCCTTGCGCAGGCGCAGGTCTTCGGCGAAGTGGCGAACCTGGACGGCATCATCCTGACCAAGCTGGACGGCACCGCGAAGGGCGGCATCGCTATCGCCATTCGCAGCGAGATGGGTCTGCCCGTGCGCTACATCGGCCTGGGCGAGCAGCTGGACGACATGCAGCCCTTCGACGCGCGGCAGTTTGTGGACGCAATCTTCTGACGGAAGGTGCGCGCCGCTTCCAAATGCGACCTGCAAAAACACAAATCTTAACAGAGCTCGGAGCGCTTTCCGAGCTCTGCTTTTTTACACGAAAGCATTTGGATTTCAGCGTTAAATTGTCAAAACGTTTGAAATTCAGGGAATCAGAGGTGACAGTTCGAACAAGGCGAAAAACATAATGAAAAGATGAAGTGATAAACATAATGAAAACATAATACATAAACACGTAGAACTTAACCGCACAAAGCGCGGATTTCTGATACAATGGTGGTATCGGTAGAAGATAAGTTATTTCATCTTATGGAGGTGTGCATATGAGCAACAAGGTAACGGTCATCGGCGCGGGAAGCGTTGGCTCCACCATCGCCTACACCATGGCGGTGCAGGGGCTGGTCTCGGAGATCGTGATGATCGACGTCAACACCAAAAAGGCGCTGGGCGAGGCCATGGACATTCGCCAGGGCACGCCGTTTATGATGCCCTGCAAGATCTATGCGGGCAGCTACGAGGACGCCGCAGGGTCGGACATCGTGGTGATCACCTCGGGCATTGCGCGCAAACCGGGCCAGACGCGACTGGAGCTCTGCCAGATCAACGTCAATATTTTAAAATCCATCACGCCGCAGATCGTAAAATACGCCCCCGACGCCATCTATCTCTTCGTCAGCAATCCCGTGGACGTGCTGACCTATGCCTTCTGCCGCTTCTCGGGGCTGCCGGAGAAGCGCATCCTCGGCTCGGGCACCCTGCTGGATTCCGCGAGATTGCGCTCCCGCATCGCGGAGTGCCTGTCCATCAACCAGAAGGACGTGCACGCCTTCGTGCTGGGCGAGCACGGAGACAGCTCCTTCGTACCGTGGAGCACCGTGCGCATCTCCTCACTGGGACTCAACGACTACCGCAGCCATCTGAACTACCGCGAAGATTTCTCCGCGGAGCTCAACCTGGACGAAATTGAGAACTATATCCGCACCTCCGGCGGCAAGATCATCCAGCGCAAGGGAGCGACCTTCTACGCCATCGCCGTTTCCGTTTGCGACATCGTCAAGACCCTGCTCAACGGCAGCGACTCCGTGCTCTGCGTCTCCAGCATGATGCACGGCGAATTCGGCATCGAGGACGTCTGCCTGAGCATTCCCACCATCGTCAACGGCCAGGGCATCAAGGGCACGCTCCTGCCGGTGCTGACCGATGAAGAGACCGAGCAGCTGCGTCACAGCGCGGACGTGCTCAAGGGCGTGATTTCCCAGATTGACTTTGAACAGGCCTGAGAAAGGCAAAGGAGCGCAGTGTTATGACGTATAGCTATTATCCCGGCTGCACGCTGAGCACGAAGGCGAAGGAACTGGACCGCTGCGGCCGCCTCGCGGCGGCGGCGCTGGGCGTGGAGCTGAAGGAAATTGAGAACTGGCAATGCTGCGGCGCGGTCTACCCCCAGGTGGAGGATGAGATCGCCACGAAGCTCTCTGCGGTGCGCGCGCTGAATGCGGCGAAGGAGGCGGGAAATCCGCTGTTGACCCTCTGTTCCGCCTGCCACCATGTGATCAAGCGCGTGAACGCGGACATGAAGGACAACGAATACATCCGCACCCGCGCGAACAACTACCTGAAGCTGGATGCGCCCTACGCGGGCGAGACCAGCGTTGTGCACTATCTGGAGATGCTGCGGGATGCGGTGGGCTTTGACGCGCTGAAGGCCGCGGTCAAGAAGCCGCTCAAGGGCGTGAAGATCGCCGCCTACTACGGCTGTCTCCTGCTGCGCCCCAGCGGCGTGATGGCCTTCGACGATCCGGAGAACCCGCAGATCATTGAGGACTTCATCCGCGCCATCGGCGCGACGCCGGTGATTTACAGCCAGCGCAACGAGTGCTGCGGCGGCTACATGGCCATGGAGGACAGGGACTTTGCCCGCAGGCGCGTGGACGCTGTGCTCGCCTCCGCCCAGGAGGCCGGCGCGGAGATGGTGATCACCGCCTGCCCGCTGTGCATGTACAATCTGGCGCACAACGCCGAGCGCACGAAGCTTCCGGTGAAGTACTTCACCGAGCTTCTGTATCAGGCGCTGGGGCTTGGAGAGGAGGCGTAATCAATGGAAGAGAAGTACCTTTCCGAACAGATTCTGCGCATCAGCGGCGTGAACCCCAAAAAGTGCATGAAGTGCGGCAAGTGCTCCGCCACCTGCCCGGCCTACGACGAGATGGAGTACCATCCCCATCAGTTCGTGTCCATGGTGCAGAAGGGACAGATCGAGAAGCTGATGAACTCGAAGTCCATCTACATGTGCCTGAGTTGCTTTGCCTGCATCGACCGCTGCCCCCGCAGCGTGGAACCCGCGAAGCTGGTTGAGGCCGTGCGCCTGGCGGTGGTCCGCCAGCAGGGCATGAGCCACATGAAGCCGGACGCGGTTCCCGCACTCTGGGACAGTGAGCTTCCCCAGCAGGCCATCGTATCCGCAATGCGCAAGTACAACAAGTGATAGGAGACGACACAATGCAAAAGATCGGCGTTTTTGTATGCTGGTGCGGAAGCAATATCGCGGCGACCGTGGACGTGAAGGCGGTCGCGGAGGCGGTGAAGTCGGAACCCGGCGTTGTCTTCAGCACGGATTACCAGTACATGTGCTCTGAAAATGGACAGGCCATGATCCGCAATGCCATCAAGGAGTACGGACTCGACGGCATCGTGGTCTGCTCCTGTTCGCCGCGCATGCATGAGGCCACCTTCCGCAAGACGGCCATGCTGGCCGGCCTCAACCCCTACATGGTGGAAATTGCCAACATCCGCGAACAGTGCTCCTGGATTCACAAGGACATGCCCGAGGGCACCGAGAAGGCCATCATCCTGGCCCGGGCGGCCATCGCCAAGGTGCAGCGCAACGCGCCCCTCACCGCCGGAACCAGTCCCGTGACCAAGCGCGCGCTGGTCATCGGCGGCGGCATCGCCGGAATTCAGACCGCGCTGGACGTGGCTGAGGCGGGCTACGAGGTGGATATCGTGGAAAAGTCGCCCACCATCGGCGGACGCATGGCCCAGCTGGACAAGACCTTCCCGACGCTGGACTGCGCGGCCTGCATCCTGACCCCCAAGATGGTGGACGCGTCCCAGAACGAAAAGATCAACCTGATCACCTATGCCGAACTGGAGAGCGTGAGCGGCTTTGTGGGCAACTTCACCGCGAAGATCCGCAAGAAGGCGCGCTATGTGGACGAGGACAAGTGTACGGGCTGCGGCGTGTGTACCGAGAAGTGCCCCTCCCGCAAGGGCCTGAATGAGTTCAACATGGGCCTGAACACCCGCGGCGCGGTGTACATTCCCTTCGCCCAGGCGATTCCCAACGTGGCCGTGATCGACAAGAGCCAGTGCCTGCACTTCAAAACCGGCAAGTGCGGCCTGTGTGAGAAGAACTGCTCCGCCGGTGCGATCAAGTTTGATCAGACCGAGGAGATCCTGGAGCGTCAGTACGGCGCGATCATCGTTGCCACCGGCTTCAAGCCCATCGACGCCTCCGCCTTCGACGAGTACGCCTACTGCCAGTCCAAGGACGTGGTGACGAGCCTGGAGTTTGAGAGACTGATGAACGCCGCCGGCCCCAGCAAGGGCACGCTGGTGTGCCCCAGCGACGGCCGTCATCCCAAGGAGATCGTGTTCGTGCAGTGCGTGGGCTCCCGCTGCTCCGCCGATGCAAAGCGCGGCAAGCAGTACTGCTCCAAGATCTGCTGCATGTACACCGCCAAGCACGCCATGCTGGTGCGCGAGAAGTATCCGGATGTGAAGGTGCACGTTTTCTACATCGACGTGCGCACGCCGGGCAAGAACTTCGACGAGTTCTACCGCCGCGCTGTGGAGCAGTACGACGTGGACTACATCAAGGGCCAGGTCGGCAAGGTGAGCGTGCAGAACGGACGGCTGCATGTGCAGGGCAGCAACCTGATCGACAACGAGCAGGTGCACATCGACTGCGATATGGTCGTGCTGGCCACCGCCATCGAGCCGGATCCCACGGCGCGCTCCATTGCGACGATGCTGACCGCCAGCATGGACACCAACGACTTCTTTACCGAAGCCCATCCAAAGCTGCGCCCGGTGGAGAGCCCCACGGCGGGCGTGTTCCTCTCCGGCGTGTGCCAGGGCCCCAAGGACATTCCCGAGACCGTGGCCCAGGCCAGTGCCGCCGCCGCGAAGGTGATCGGCCTGCTGGCCAAGGACAGCCTGAGCTGCAATCCCTGCGTGGCCCACGCGGATGAACTGCTGTGCAACGGTTGCTCCCAGTGCGAGAACGTGTGCCCCTACGGCGCCATCAGCTATGTGGAGAAGGAGGTTCGCGGGCCTGAATTCCGCGGAACCAAGCGCGTGGCCGTCGTCAACGAAGCCGTGTGCCAGGGCTGCGGCGCGTGCACCGTCACCTGCCCGTCCACCGCGATGGATTTGAAGGGCTTCACCAACAAACAGATCATGTCGGAGGTGGACGCGATATGCCGGTAAACGAGAAGAAGGAATGGACGCCCCTGATCGTGGCGTTCTGCTGCAACTGGTGCTCCTACGCCGGAGCGGATCTGGCCGGCTCCAGCCGCCTGAGCTATCCGGCGAATGTGAAGATCATCCGCATTCCCTGTTCCTGCCGCCTGAATCCGCTGTTTGTTCTTCGGGCCTTTCAGCGGGGCGCGGACGGCGTGATTCTCTGCGGTTGCCATCCCGGCGATTGCCACTACACCACCGGCAACTACTACGCCCGCCGCCGCATGACGCTCCTGTTCAGCATGCTGGACTACTTGGGCATCGAGCGGCAGCGCACGCGGGTGGAGTGGGTTTCCGCCGCCGAAGGCGCGAAGTTCGCCGCCACGATGAACGATTTTGCAAAGACCATCCATGAGCTGGGCGAGAACAAGAAACTGGGGGATCTCAGATGCAAAGAATGATGATAGAAAAGGCGAAGGAATACCTCGCCGCCGGCAAGGCCCAGCGGGTTCTCGGCTGGGAAAAGGGCGAGCAGAGCTGGGATCGCACGCCCGCGTTCTTTGATGCCGGAAGTATTGAGAACCTGAAGTACGACGGCTTCTGCGGTCCCAACGTGAGCAAGTATCTGGTGGCGGAGGCTGCGAAGGAAGGAACGGTGCTGGCTTTTCTGAAGCCCTGCGACACCTGGAGCTACAACCAGCTGGCAACCGAACACCGGGTAAATCCCGACAAGGTAATCGTGATCGGCGTGGGCTGCCGGGGCAAGATCGACGTGGAGAAGATCCGCGCAAGGGGGATCAAGGGCATCCTCGACATCGAGGAGGACGGCGATGAGCTGCGCGTGCACACCCTCTATGGGGACGCCACCGTCAATCGCAGGGAGGTGCTTTTGAACAAGTGCCTGTGCTGCAAGGGCAAGGAGCACAAGGCCGGAGCGGAATTCATCGGCGAATCCGAGGAGACCAGCGTGGGAGACAAGTTTGAGCTGGTCGCAAAGCTCGAGGCCATGACGCCGGACGAGCGCTTCGCCTTCTGGAGAAGCGAGCTCTCCAAGTGCATCCGCTGCAACGCCTGCCGAAACGTCTGCCCGGCGTGCAGCTGCATCAAGTGCGTATTCGACAATCCCAATACCGGCGTGCAGAACAAGGCCGCCGCGGACGACTTTGAGGAAAACATGTTCCACATCATCCGCGCCTTCCATGTGGCCGGAAGATGCACCGACTGCGGCGAGTGCAGCCGCGTGTGCCCCCAGGGCATTCCGCTGCACCTGCTAAACCGCAAGTTCATCAAGGACATCGACGAGCTCTACGGCGAGTACCGCGCGGGAGAAGAAATCGGCCAGCGCCACCCGCTGGAGAACTTCGACAAGGGCGACTGCGAGCCCAGCATCGTGCACGAGAGGGGAGGGAGCGCCCGATGAAGAAGATCGCAATGGCATCCCTGAACGCCCTGTTTGAAAGGATTGCAGCGGACAAGAAACTCTACCTGCCCATCGAGAAGGCGGGTCAGGTGGACTTCTACGAGTGGAATGAGGGCGAAAAGGTGCGCCTGGACGCGCTCAAGACCGTGAGGTCCGCCAAGGACGTGTTCTTCCCGCAGGTGGAGGATCTGCTGAAGTTCCGCGTGGAGGGCAAGTCCATCGAGATCAACCAGGCCCCGATGTGCGAAGACGACTTCGTGGTCTTCGGCGTGCGCGGCTGCGACGCGAAGAGCTTCGAAATTCTGGATCGCGTGTTCCTGGTGGATCCCCGCGACGAATTCTACGCCTCACGCCGCGCGCACGGCATCGTGGTCACGCTGGCCTGCAGCGAGCCCGAGGAGAGCTGCTTCTGTACCAACTTCGGCGTGAACCCCGCCAATCCCGGCGGCGACGTGACCGCCTGGATCGTGGGCGGGGAGATGCTCCTTCAGGCCAATACCGAAAAGGGCGAAAAGCTGATCGCGGAGCTGGACGAGGCGGATGCGAAGGCGGCCGAGGACGAGCAGGCGCGCATCTCCGAAATCACCCAGAAGCTGCCGCTGAACGGCCTCAATCTGGATGGCTTCGACGGCGAGCATCTGATGGAGAAGTTCAACGATCCCAGGTGGGAGGGGCTCTCCCGGGCTTGCCTGGGCTGCGGCACCTGCACCTTCGTGTGCCCCACCTGCCAGTGCTACGACATTCGCGACTTCGATAACGGCAAGTCTGTCACCCGCTACCGCTGCTGGGACAGCTGCATGTATTCCGATTTCACGCTGATGGCTGCCGAGAACAGCCGTCACACCCAACTGCAGCGCTACCGCCAGCGCTTCATGCACAAGCTGGTGTACTTCCCGGCGAACAACGAAGGACTCTACTCCTGCGTGGGCTGCGGCCGCTGCGTGGAGAAGTGTCCCCAGAATCTCAATATCGTCAAGGTCATTAAGGCGCTGGGAGGTGAGGGCAAATGACGAACAATCTGATTCCCATGCTGGGCGTGGTGACCAGCATCCGCAGGGACACTCCGGACATCAAGACCTTCCGCGTGGAGAAGGTGGGCGGCGGCAAGTGTTTTGAGCACGAGCCCGGCCAGTGCGCCATGCTGTCCATTCCGGGCGTGGGAGAGGCGATGTTCTCCATCACCTCCTCGCCGACACTGAAGGAATACCAGGAGTTTTCCATTAAAAAGTGCGGCTGCCTCACCAGCTGGCTGCATTTGATGGATGTGGGCCAGCAGATCACCATCCGCGGGCCCTATGGCCACCCCTTCCCGGTGGACACCGAGCTCAAGGGCAAGGATCTTCTGTTCATCGCCGGCGGCGTGGGTCTGGCCCCGCTGCACTCGGTCATCAACTACTGCCTGGCCAAGCGCGAGAATTACGGAAAGATCGACGTGGTCTACGGCTCCCGCTCCAAGGACGATCTTCTCGATCTGGAGGAGATTCAGAACGTATGGATGAAGCCGGAGAACAATCTGGACGTGCATCTGACCATCGACCGGCCCCAGGAGGGCTGGGACGGCCACGTGGCCTTCGTTCCCACCTACGTCAAGGAGCTGGGCTTCGATCCCAACAAGACGGTTCTGGTCTGCGGTCCTCCCATCATGATCAAGTTCGTGCTCCAGGCGCTGACGGAGCTAGGCTTCAGGAAGGACCAGATCTACACCACGATGGAGCTGCGCATGAAGTGCGGCATCGGAAAGTGCGGAAGGTGCAACATCGGCGACAAGTACGTCTGCAAGGACGGCCCGGTGTTCCGCTTCGACCAGCTGGACGAGCTGCCCAACGAGTATTGATTCGGAGGCGATCACAATGGCAGATATGGTCAACGTTTTTCTCTACGGCAAGAAATATGAGGTTCCCTCCGATCTGACGATCATGGAGGCGATGGAATACGCCGGATACAAGCTGGTGCGTGGCTGCGGCTGCCGCAACGGCTTCTGCGGCGCGTGCGCCACGGTCTACCGCATCAGGGGCGACCGCGAGCTCAAGGCCTGCCTGGCCTGCTCTACCAAGGTGGAGGACAACATGTATGTCGCGACGCTGCCCTTCTTCCCGCTGATCAAGGAGGGCTATGACATCAACAAGATCCCCACGGATGCGTCCATCATGATGCAGCTCTATCCGGAGATCTATTCCTGCGTGGGCTGTAACGCCTGCACAAACGCCTGCTCTCAGGGGCTGAACGTGATGCAGTACATCGCCTATGCACAGCGCGGCGACTACAAGAAGTGCGCGGAGCTGTCCTTCGACTGCGTGATGTGCGGCATCTGCTCTTCCCGCTGCCCGGCGGGCATCTCCCATCCCCAGGTAGCCATGCTGGCCCGGCGCATCAACGGCAAGTACATCGCGCCGGAGTCCAAGCACCTCACCGAGCGCGTGAAGGAGATTCAGGACGGCCTGTGCGCCGAGGCGCTGGAGGC
This sequence comes from bacterium, assembly GCA_004563405.1. Taxonomy (GTDB): domain Bacteria; phylum Bacillota; class Clostridia; order Christensenellales; family Aristaeellaceae; genus SFTH01. The sequence goes on along the minus strand of SFTH01000031.1, from coordinate 6,367 downwards.
CATCATGGCCAAGCCCGTCGAGGAACTCAAGGAGCTCTACAACCACCGCGACATCGAGAAGTGAGGAGGGCGGCAGTATGATTTTCACCGAGGAAATGCTTGCATCCATGAAAAAGGTTGAGGCTGCCCGCGAAGCGAATATCGCGCTGGAGCCCCGCCGCATGACCGCCGAGGAGAAGGAAAAGCTGCTGGCGGACTATCATCCCGACTACAAGGACGACGGCTTCACCACCATCCGCATCGGCGGCAACAAGGGCCAGAAGTGCCCGATCGAGCTCAACGAGATGCTCGAGGGCCGCAGCCGCGTGCTGGACATGAAACTGGATCTCGAAAAGGTCGATTACGACGTGGACGTGCTGGTCATCGGCGGCGGCGGCGCGGGTTCCTCCGCAGCCATCGAGGCCGACGAGGCCGGCGCAAAGACCATGATCGTCACCAAGCTGCGCATCGGCGACGCGAACACCATGATGGCAGAGGGCGGCATCCAGGCCGCAGACAAGCCCGGCGACTCCCCGGCCCAGCACTATCTGGACGTGATGGGCGGCGGACACTACTGCAACCGCCCCGAGCTGGTCAGGAAGCTGGTCAGCGACGGCCCTGCCTGCATCAAGTGGCTCAACGAGCTGGGCGTGGAGTTTGACAAGGCCGAGGACGGCACCATGATTACCACCCACGGCGGCGGCACCAGCCGCAAGCGCATGCATGCGGCGGCGGACTATTCCGGCGCGGAGATCATGCGCACGCTGCGCGACGAGGTGCTCAACCGGGGCATCCCGGTGGTGGACTTCACCGCAGCCATCGAGCTGATTCTGGACGAGAACGGCCATGCCGCGGGCGCGGTGCTGCTGAACATGGAGACCGGCGAGGTGCGCATCGCGCGCGCGAAGTGCGTGATCCTGGCCACCGGCGGCGCGGGCCGCATGCACTATCAGGGCTTCCCGACCTCCAACCACTACGGCGCGACGGCGGACGGCCTGGTGCTGGCCTATCGCGCGGGCGCGAAGCTCCTCTATCAGGATACGCTTCAGTACCATCCCACCGGCGTGGCCTTCCCGAAGCAGATTTATGGCGCGCTGGTCACGGAGAAGGTGCGCTCCATGGGCGCGAAGCTGGTCAACAGCGAGGGCGAGGTCTATGTGCATCCGCTGGAGACCCGCGACGTGAACGCTGCGGCCCTGATCCGCGAGTGCTCCACTAACAATAAGGGCGTATCCCTGCCCGACGGCGGCAGGGCCGTGTGGCTGGACACGCCGATGATCGACATGATTCACGGCGAGGGCACGCTGGAGAAGCGCCTGCCGGCCATGCTGCGCATGTATCTGAAGTTCGGCATCGACATGCGCAAGACCCCGATTCTGGTGTATCCCACGCTGCACTATCAGAACGGCGGCATCGAGATCACCGTGGACGGCCAGAGCGGCGTGGAGAACCTCTTCGTTGCGGGCGAGGCCGTCGGCGGCATCCACGGACGCAACCGCCTGATGGGCAACAGCCTGCTGGACATCATCGTGTTCGGCCGCAACGCCGGACAGCAGGCCGCGAAGAAGGCCAGGGGCGTGACGGTGGGCAAGCTGAGCCTGGAGCATGTGAACAAGTATGAGGCAGAGCTGGAGGCCATCGGCGTGGAACATCAGGCGGCTTCTCCGAAGCTCCTGCCGGACTATACCCGGAAGTTCTGAAATCATGCGCAAGCCCGGAGGAATTCTGAATCCGCGCGCATTTGTGGCGGATGAAATCCTCCGGGCAATCGCCGCCGCGCAGGAGAAGCGACTTGCGGTGGCGGTCCGAACCTGAGTCTGCGCTTTTCCCATTCCAACGCTTGCCGGAGGACGAGGGCACATGAATACACTACTGGCACTGTTTGTGATCGCTGCACTGGGCTACTTTGTGGGCGGCATCAAGATCAAGGGAATTGAGCTGGGCACTGCGGGCGTACTTCTTGTGGCGCTTGTGTTTGGCCACTTCGGGGTGGAGATTCCATCCATCATTCGCAATTTCGGACTCGCGTGCTTCGTGGGGTCCGTAGGCTTCATCGCCGGGCCGAAGTTCTTCAGAGATTTCAAGGCAAATGCGGCGAGTTATGTGCTGTTGGGACTGGTCATCATCCTCTCCGGCGCGCTGACGAGCGTGCTCGCGGTGAAGCTGGGCGGCATCTCTGCCGAGCTGTCCGTGGGCCTTCTGACCGGCGCACTCACCAGCACGCCCGGCCTGGCTGCGGCGCAGGAGGCGGCGGGGGAGCTGGCGGATCTGGCTACGACCGGCTATGCGATCGCCTATCCCTTCGGCGTGATCGGCGTCGTGCTGTTCGTGCAGCTGGTGCCGCGCATCATGAAGGTCGATATGGCCGAGGAGCGCGCCCACTTCGAGGCGGCGCACACCGCCAAGGTGAAGCGCTACAATGGTTGGCTGTTCAAGTTTGACGCGGCGGGCTTCTTTGCGTTCATGCTTGCGGTGGCGCTGGGCATCCTGCTGGGCAACGTGCACATTCCGCTTCCGGGCGGCGCCAGCTTCTCGCTTGGCACGACCGGCGGTCCGCTGATCATGGGTCTGTTGTTCGGGCACTTCTCCCATGTGGGCCATCTGGATCTGACCGTGCCCGTGGAGGAGCTCAAGACCTTCCGTGAGCTGGGACTGATGCTGTTCCTCATCGGCGCGGGCGTGAGCGGCGGCGCAGGTTTTGTGGACACGCTGAAGCAGGAGGGCGTGGTGCTCTTCCTCTACGGCGCGCTGATGACCATCGTTCCCATGTTCGTGGGTTTCTTTGTGGCGAAGAACGTGCTCAAGCTGCGACTGCTCAACAATCTGGGCTCCATCACCGGCGGCATGACCTCCACGCCCGCTCTGGGCACGCTCATCAGCGTCGCGGAGACGGACGACGTGGCGTCCGCGTATGCGGCGACCTATCCCATCGCGCTGGTATCGGTAGTATTGTGCGCACAGTTTATCGTGATTTTGTTTGGTTGAGCGGAAGTGAACCTACATAGAGGAGGGTAACAGAATGAAGATTATGATTTGCGTCGGCAGTACCTGCCATCTCTGCGGTTCCAAGAAGGTCGTCACCCGCTTCCAGGAGCTGGTGGCGGAGAACAAGCTGGAGGGCAAGGTTGAGCTTGCCGGAAAATTCTGCATGGGCAAGTGCGGCGAGGGCGTGAGCGTCATGATTGATGAAAATGTCTTCTCCGTCAAGCCCGAAGAAGTGGATGAATTCTTCCGCAGAGAAGTGCTGGAGAAGCTCTAAGCCGCGCAGGAGCGCGCAGAATCGGAGGGCGCAATGAATCGCATCATCAGGCTGAACAACGTGGAGTGTCGCGACTGTTACAAGTGCATACGCAACTGCCCCGTGAAGGCCATACGCTATTCGGATGGCCGTGCGGAGATCATTGACTCCGAGTGCATCCTCTGCGGCGAGTGCGTGGTGACCTGCCCGCAGCGCGGCGATTTTCTGGAGAGCCAGGTGGATGCGATACGCCGCATGATCGAGCGCGGACGGCGGCTCGTGGCCAGCGTCGCGCCCTCGTTCATCTCCGACATTCCCGTGGGTTCCATGGAGGGCATGCGGGAGACGCTCAGGTTGCTGGGCTTTGCGGACGCGGGGGAGACCGCCCTGGGCGGCGAGATCGTCTCCCGGGAGTATGAGCGCATCATGCGCGAAAACGAAAAGGATCTGCTGATCTCCAGCTGCTGTACCTCCGTGGTGATGCTGATTCAGCGCTACTATCCGGACGTGCTTCCGTACCTCGCGCCGGTCAAGAGCCCGATGCAGATTCATTGCGCGATGCTCAAGCAGCAGTATCCGGACGCGTTGACGGTTTTCATCGGCCCCTGCTACGCGAAGAAGGGCGAGGCGGAGCTCTCTGAGGACGTGGATTACGCCATCACCTTCTATGAACTGCGGGAATGGATGCGCAGCGCGGGCGTGCAGCCGGTGTTCATTGAAAGTGCGCCGGGCGACCGCAAGCGCGCGCGCCGCTATCCCCGCCAGGACGGCCTGGTGAAGTCCATGACGCCCATCGAGGGCTGGAATCGCGTCGCCATCGACGGCGTGAACGATTGCATCGCAGCGTTGAGCGAGATTCGCCACGGCGGTGTGCAAAAGACCTTCCTGGAGATGACGGCATGCGAGGGCAGCTGTGTAAACGGACCCGCCATCCGCAAAAACCGCTATGAAAACCGCATCCGAGGAACGGTTGCCGTGAACGAATACTCCGGAAACGACGACTTTGGCGTGACCACCGATCTGCCGATTCGCATGTATCACAACCCCGAGCCCGTACAGCGCAGCCGGCCGACGGAGGAGGAGATTCAGGCGGTGCTGAAGAAGCTGGGCAAGGATACGCGCAAGACGGCGCTGAACTGCGGCTGCTGCGGCTATGCCAGCTGTCGGAAAATGGCCATCGCCATCTGCCGGGACATGGCGCAGATGGACATGTGTCTGCCCTATCTGCGGGAGAAGGCGGAGTCCCACTCCCATGAGATCATCGACAGCACGCTGGAGGCGGCGGATCAGCTGATCGACAAGCAGATGCGCGTGGTGCAGAACATCGCCTCCATCCTCGGCGAAACCACGGCCGAGACGAAGGTGATTCTGACCAAGCTGAAGGAAGCGGTGCAGAGCGATGATTGAACTCTATACCGACACCGGCTCCATGAGCCTGACCAAGCACGGCGAACAGCTCTGCGGCGACCATGTAGAGTTTCGCATGGATGATCATGTATCCATCTGCGTGCTGGCGGACGGCCTGGGCAGCGGGGTAAAGGCGAATATCCTGGCGACGCTCACCTCCCAGATTTTGGCGACGATGAGCGTTGGCGGCATGTCCATCGAGGACTGCGTGGACACCATCGTGCGCACGCTTCCGGAGTGCAGCGTGCGCCATGTGAATTACTCCACCTTCACCATCGTCAAGATCCGGGATCAGAAGTATGTGGAACTCACCCGCTTTGACAATCCGCACACGGTGGTGCTGCGGGAGGGAAAAAACTACGAGTTCAAGTATCACTCCCGGATGATTGAGGACAAGAAAATCTATTTTTCCAGCTTTGAGGCGAAGGAAAACGACGTGATCGTGGTCATGTCCGACGGCGCGATCTTTGCCGGTCTCGGCGGGGCCTATCCCTTCGGTTGGGGCAGGGACAAGATCATTGAATACATGGAGGCCCACTACGCCAGCGACATGACGGCCAAGGGCGTGGCGACGCTGCTTGCGCGGGAGTGCAATCGCCTCTACGAGGGGCGGCCGGGGGACGATACTTCCTTTGCCGTGATGCGCATCTGCCGGAGAAAGCCGGTGAACCTGATGATCGGCCCGCCCTCATCCCGGAACTTGGACGAAACCATGGTCCGGCGCTTTCTGGATGCACCGGGCATGCACATCGTGTGCGGCGGTTCGACCAACCGCATCGCGGCCCGCTATCTGGGTAAGGAGGTGCAGGCGTCTCTGGATTACGGCGAGAGCGACCTTCCGCCCATCTATCACCTGGAGGGCGTGGATCTGGCCACGGAGGGCGTCGTAACGATCTCAAAGGTGCTGGAGTACGCGCAGGAGTATCTGGAGGGCGTGCAGCTCAATCCCGCATGGAAGCTCATAGATGACGGCGCGAGCCGCATTGCGAACGCGTTGTTTGACTATGCGTCGGACGTGCGCTTCTTCGTGGGCTGCGCCATCAATCCAGCCCACCAGAATCCCAGCCTCTCCATCGCCTTCGGTGCAAAATTCCAGCTGATCGACCAGTTGGGAAAGTGCCTGGAGAAGATGGGCAAGCGCGTGGAGACGCATTTCTATTAAAATGCGGATTCTCGCAGGAAAGAAAAAGATTTCTATTGACAATCGCTTCCGGATCTGGTATAATAACAAACGCTGGTTCAAGGAGAGATGGCCGAGTGGTTGAAGGCGCTGGTCTTGAAAACCAGTGATGTCGCAAGGCACCGGGGGTTCGAATCCCTCTCTCTCCGCCAGATTCCATATCTTTGTAGGCCGTGGAGAAGTACCCAAGAGGCCGAAGGGGCTCCCCTGCTAAGGGAGTAGGGTGGGATAACTGCCGCGAGGGTTCAAATCCCTCCTTCTCCGCCACCTAATCACCCATGTTTTGATACAAGGCATGGGTGATTCTTTTTGCGTTTATGAAGGGATCAAGCGTCAGAATACCGGGATAATTTGCAACATTCTTTCTCCTGCTTGCAAGAAAGCGAATAGAGCAACAACATCAGCGACCAGCCGGATTGCATTTTGCGGTTCGTTGTAGGGCGGGCAAGGATACTCGAATTCATGGCTCTGTGTCAAATGTTGGGGTGTAAAGAGAAGGATAACAGAACTCTCTTACGGAAGCGGGAGAAGTTCTGACAGCCAAAGGAAGCCCTTTTGAGTGT
>SFTH01000042.1 GCA_004563405.1 bacterium | reverse complement strand
CCTCACTCCCTCACTCCCTCAGCGTCTCGCTGCGCTCCGCCTATCGCATACTGCATGAGAATCGCCACGCAAAACAGCCCGCCCCAATAGAATGAGGACACGGCTCCGCGCTCGCTCCCGCACGTGCTTCAATGCAGGCCCTCCGCTCCTCACTCCCTCACTCCCTCACTCCCTCAGCGTCTCGCTACGCTCAACGCTTCGGTCGTTCGGTCGCTCGGTCGCTCGTCGCTTCGGGAGAGTGACACCTTAGAGACTCGCACGAAGCTCACCTCGCACAGCGCACTGGTCCTCGGTGGTCTGCCGAGACGGTCCTTCCCCTTCTCACTTCACGAGGAATGGTGACGCTCGCAGGTCTAAATTCCCGCTTAGAGGCCGTCAGCGGTGCGTAGCCGGAGGGTGGCGTGGGCCCACTGCGCGGGCGCGCAAGGCCGCAAGCCAGAGCTCCGGTGCGAATGTTCCTCTCGTACTGGTCCGAACTGCTGGGGGCGCCGCACGCAGTAGGATAAAACTAACCTGTCTCGCGACGGTCTAAACCCAGCTCACGTTCCCTTGCATGGGTGAACAATCCAACGCTTCCAGAATGCTGCTTCTGGGTGATAGGAAGAGCCGACATCGAAGAATCAAAAAGCCACGTCGCTTTGGTCGCTTGGCGGCCACAAGCCAGTTATCCCTGTGGTAACTTTTCTGTCACCTCTGCGTGCGCGCGCCCGCACGGTAAAGGATCGATAGACCGCGCTTTCGCGGCCCCCCGCGGCACTGGCGCGGAGGGTCAGACAGGCCTTTGCTCTTTTGCTCCACGGCGGGTTTCCGTCCGGCCTGAGCCTGCTTTGGGACGCCTGCGTTGCGCTTTAGCAGGCGCGCCGCCCCAGCCAAACTCCCTGCCTGGGGGTGTCCCGCGCGACCTGCATTCAAGAATGCTGGCAGCGACGCGGTGAGCAGAACAGTGAGTGGCGTCAGGGTCTTACACAAGCGCCGGGGCTCCCCTGTACACGCTCTACCGCCATCACCGTTCTACAGCCCCGAGCTGGAGTCAAGCTCAACAGGGTCTTCTTGCCCCGCTGAGTGCCACTCGCCCGTTCCCGAGTCTGTGGTTTCGCGAAGATGCCCCCAGGGACAGCGAGAACCTCATTAATCCATTCATGCACGTCCAAAATTGCTGGACGAGGCATTTGGCTACCTTAAAAGAGTCATAGTTACTCCCGCCGTTTACCAGAGCTTGGACGGCCCGCGCCGCGTTGACAGTCGTAGCACTGGGCAGGATTCACATCTCGTCCGGACCCGCTGGGGCGCCGAGATGCTATGTTTTAATTATACAGTCGGGTTCTCCTGGTCAGTAGCAGTTCTGAACGGTCTATTCCCAGCACTCTGGTCCGACGCCGTCCGCGCAGAGCCGCAGCCCAGGTCGCCCCGGACCACGGCCCCGCGCCTCCGGCGCCGGGAGTGCTGGAGACGCCCAGAGCCACCCTTTATCCCGAGGTTACAGAGCCGTTTTGCCGACTTCCCTTGGGGACGTTCTCTTCTCGCTAGAAGTTGCGTGCTTCGGAGACCTGATGCGGTCATCGGTACGGCGCCCGGTCTGCCGCGCGGGCCCGCTTCCGGGGGCCCCAGGGGCGGCGCCGGTCTGCGTAAGCAAACCTATGGGGGGAGCGGCGGTGTCCCGAGCGCCGAGCGCTTCCGCACCGCCGCGCCCCTCAGGGCGGGTCGAGGGTCCGCCTGCGCGCGCCTGGGGCCGGGGGCCCGCGCGTCCCGTCGCCGCTGCGACCGGGCCTGCCGGGGTCTGGGCCGGCTTCCCTTTCGCGCCGTGGCCGAGGCGAGGCGCTTAGGGCCGAGTCACCCGCGGCGTGCCGCGGAATCCTGCTCCTCTTCAGCGGGCGTGTGCCTAGTTGCTACTCCAATCAAGATCTGGACTACGGCCAGTTCCAACAGAGCTCACGCTCTGTCTTCTACACTGGCCGCACCGCGTCCTACCTGCTTCTGATATGCGAAGCAGCGGCGTGTGGGGGCGGGGCTGCAGCGCGCTCCATTTTCCGAGCGCGCCGATTCGGCAGGTGAGTTGTAACACACTCCTTGGGGGCTTCCGACTTTTATGGCCACCCTCCTGCTGTCTGGATCGGCGCACGTCGTTTGGTCTGTGCGCCCCGCTTGCGCCCCGTAACGCCGCTTAAGGCTGAATCCTCCTCGCCCGTCCGGCTTACCCAGAAGGGCCCACTGGCGGCGCCTGTTCGCCGGGCCACTTCTCCGCAGAAAGTGCCCGCGCGGCGGTTCGGAGTTTGAGAGTGCGGGCTGTCGCTTGCGCCCAGTCATTGTCTCTACCCGCCGCAACCAGCGCGCCGCCGCTATCCTGAGAGAAATTTCGGACGCAACCAGCTACTTGGCGGTTCGATGAGTCTTTCGCCCCTTTACGAAGCTGGGACAAGTGATTTGCACGTCAACACTGCTGCGGGCCTCCACCAGCCTTTCGGCGGGCTTCGCCCTCGCCTCGCAAAGATCACCACCTTTCGGGTCTACGTCGCGCCGCTCGGCGGGCCTGGGCCCGCCCGGGTGGGGCTCCGCTTTCGCTGCGTCCGCGGCTTTGCGGCCGGGGGCTCGCGGCGCACCGTAACTCCTTGATCCGTGTTTCGAGACGGGCGGCAATTTGCGGCCTCCGAGGAGGAGCCGGCGCAAGCCCGCCGCAAATGGCCCTTCTGGACGACAGTCTCGCGTCTTTTGAGCGCCCCCGCGGGGCTGCTTTTCAACTTTCGCTCACGCTACTCGCTGCGCTATCGGACTCGGGCCCGTATCCAGCCTTGGGGGGGTGGCACCCCCCGTGTTCGCGCTGCACGCTCAAGCAGCGCTACTGCGCCAGCGTCGCGCCGGGGGCCGCCGGGCTCTCACCGCGTCGCGCCGGCCTTTCCAGGGCCGCTCGCCCCCTCGCCTCGCACGCCCTCAACCTCGGGCCCGGCTCCGCCCCTTTCGCTCGCCGCTACTCCGGGCACCGCGTTTGCTTTCTCCTCCTGGGCTTACTGATATGCTTAAGTTCGGCCCGTCGTCCCAGGACGCAAAGGGCAGGCGGTTCGCTTCCGAGGACGGACGCTGTCCGGCCGAGCAGAGCTGTGCCGCTTTGCATCCTGCGGGGTTCCCCCCCAGCATTCGAAAAGTGACGATTCGCATAGGGCTGAGGCTCGCCGCCACCAATCTCGCTCCGTGCTACGTTCTTCGTCGACGCCCGAGCCCAGTGGTCCACTGTCGCCCGTAGAATTCATTTCGTTTGAAATGGGATTGTTCTGCACCTCGTGATACGCGTGTGAGACAGGAATGATCCGGCCGCAGGTTCCCCTACGGCAGCCTTGTTACGACTTCTCCTTCCTCCAGACGGGCAGGCTCGCGGAACTTCGTCCGCCGCGCGAGCGGCAGACTCCGGACAGCTCGCCAGTCCGTCCAAGTCGGTAGGAGCGACGGGCGGTGTGTACAAAAGACAGGGACGCAGTCGGCGCGCGGTGATCACGGACGCCTACTAGACATTCCTCGTTCGCGGGGGACAGTTCCAACCCCCGGTCCCAACCACGGCGGCGTCTGCCGGGTGGCCGCGCCGCTGAGCGCGGCAACGCAGTCGCGCCGCCAGTGTAGTACGCGTGCGGCCCAGAGTGTCGAAGGGCATCACAGACCTGCTAGTGCGACCGCGCTCGTCCGGCTCGTCGCCGGCGCTCCCGCAGCGTGCTGCGGCGGTGGTCTCGCTCGTTGACGCGATAAGGCAGACAGTTTACACCACGAACTAGGAGCGGCCATGCACCACCACCTGCCTGATCACGAAAGAACTCTCAATCTGTCGTTCCGCTAAGCATCTGGGTCTGGTAAGGTTTGCGTGTTGAGTCAAATTGAGCCGCAGACTCCACGTCTGGTGGTATCTTTCCGTCAATGCCTTCAAGTTTCAGTCTTGCGACCATACTCCCCCCAGAACCCGAAGCCTCACGGTTTCCCTTGGGTTGCGAGCAAGCCCGCCGCCGGGATGGTATCGTTTAGGGCGCGAAATAAAACGGTATCTAATCATCGTCTATCCTCGCACTTTCGCTCTTGACCAACGGGACGCCGCTCGCGGGCCGCCTGCGCTGCCGGGGGTCCTCGCCGGATCATCCTATTTCACCCGTCCCCGGCGAATACCGCCCGCTCCGCGGCGCCCTCTGTCTCGTCTCAGCTCCCGTAGGGAGCCAAGCCTGCCGTCCTGCGCTGGCCTGTGCAGCGAACCTGCCGTGAGCGCTCCGCTTTCCTCACAGTGGCACGTCTCCTACCGCTGGCTACGAGCGTTTCAACTGCAACAACGTAAGAGAAGGCTGTCAGTGATGGAATTACCGCGGCTGCTGGCACCATGCTCTCCCACTAATCGCGTTCCCGGACAGTTCTACAGCCCGGCCATTCGAGACACGCGAACGCGCCCGAACTCCTCGTCACTGCCTCGCGCTGCCGCGCATTGGGCAATTTGCGCACCTGCTGCCTCCCTTAGAACTATGGGCCGTCTCTCGTGCCCATTCTCCGGAGCCGAACCCTCATTCCCCGGACGCGTGACGTCGCCGGTCGCCCCTTACGCGACCGGCTCGATGATGCGGCAGAAGCGGGACGCGGACGCCTAGCGGTCGTGAGCGCAACGCGAGTCAGCGGGAAGCCGATGCAGTGAAGCACGAATAGTAAGAGCGTTTCCCGTACTAGCCGACTGCGTCACTTTATTGGTTGAGTTTCCGTGTCCGAGGGTGCCGCGGAGCGCGCCGTGCGGGGGAGTGAGCGCAGTGCCGGTGTCCGACGGCACGGCGAAGTTTCAGAAAGGAGACGCTCCGAGACCTATTTCGCCCCGTAGCCGCGAAGATGCGACTTCTCTCGGATCGGGAAGCGGAGGCGCCACGGGCCCTTCCGGAGCGCGTGCGGCAGCTCCCCA
>SFTH01000003.1 GCA_004563405.1 bacterium | reverse complement strand
TCATAGACCAGCGAACGGATCGCCGCAAGGCTGTCGGCCAGATTCGCCACCTGAATCATCTGTATGCCGGAGAGGTTGTAATGCGCGCCGCCGGCGGTCACGTCCACGCCCCGCTCCATGCAGTCGCGCACGACCGACGAGAGGAAGGGCGAGGGCAACAGCTCCTGATGGGCCCGCTCCACCACGTCGCACGCGGCCATCATGCGGTCCATGAAGTGGTCCAGTTGCCGCCGGAAGGCCTCCTCCAGAACCTCGTAGCTGTCGTAGTCGGTGAGCTCGCCCAGGTTGAGGCCGAGCTGCTTCCCCGTCAGCAGGCAGCGACCGCCGTTGAGCGTCAGTTCCAGCACCTTGTTCATGTTGAACATCGCCGCGTCGCTCCAGCCCAGACAGTTGCCCTGGGTCGTCAGCTCCACGCAGCCCACGATGGCGTAATTCCGCGCGTCATCCTCCGAAATCCCCAGCGCCTCCAGCGCGGGGATCACCGATTGATCGTTGAAGAACTGGGGCATGCCGCTTCCCCGTGCCACCACGCGCACGGCCTCCTTCAGCAGCGCGTCGCCCGTACCCGCGTGCAGGCGCACGGAGAGGTTCGGCTGGGGCAGGCCCAGGTCCTTCTGGGCCCTCAGCATCAGGAAGGAGAGCGCATTGGAAAAATCCCTGCCCGACTCGTCCACGCCGCCCAGCGCCACGTTGAAGCCGATGGGAAAGCCCGCGAAGTATTTCGCGCTGTGGGCGTTGCGCATGTAGACGATCTGGTTGAACTTCAGCCACAGGCACTCGATCAGTTCCAGCGCTCCGTCCGCGTCGATGCGCCCCGCCCGCACGTCCGCCGCATAGTAGGGCCAGAGGTAGCGATCCATGCGTCCCGGCGAGAAGGAGGAGGCGTTGGACTCCATCTGAAGGATGACGAACAGGAACCAAAGGGACTGAAGCGCCTCGTGAAAGCTCTGCGCGGGGCGAACGGCGAGCGAAGAACAGTTCTGCGCCACCTCGATCAGGCTCAAACGCGCCTCGCCCGTCTGTTCCTCCGCCATCTCTCGCGCCAGCTTTGCGTATCTCTCCATGAAGGCGATCGCGCCGTCCATTGCGAGCTCCACCGCGCGATAGAACAGCGCCCGCTCGCCCTCCGCCGCAGCGCCAAGCGTCCGGGCCTCGCACCGGAGCTGCGCGGGCCCCTTCTTCAGCCATGCGGCGCAATCCGGGCAGATGTGGCCCTGCGCATGGTCCTTCTGGTTGATCTTCACCACCATGGACAGCGCGTCGAACTCCGCACCGTTGCGCGCGCGCAGCACGTCCTCCAGCGACTTTCCCTGCCAGTAGGGATAGATCTCCCGGCGGAAGATTTCGATATCCTCCGGCCGCACCTCAAAGCGGTCCTGCGCCCGGGTGGGCAGGGTTTCAAACTCCCGGTTCACCCAGTTGCTGCCGCTCTCCGGAAACACCACGCCCGCGCGCACGCCCGCCGTCCGGTTGCCCACGATGCGCTCCTCCGGGTCGATGGCAATTGTGATCTCCTCGAGCGCCGCCTTCAGCGCGCGCGCCCGCTGGAGAATGCGCGGCTGACCCTCGTTCTCCCGATAGCAGCGGGTGATGATGCGTGCCTGCTCGATGGACGCGTAGCGGGGCTCGGAGAGCATCCGCTCCATCAGCCGATCCACGCGCGCGCTTCTTCCCGTATCCTTCATGCGCCTTCCCCCCGTTTCTGCCTGCATTATAACACATCCGTTGCCCCTTTGAACAGAAGATGGCCGCGCTTTCCCCGCCGCCGCGCAAATTTTACCATCCCTTTGGCGCACAGCGCGGATTTCACGCGCGCGCCCTTGAATCTCCCCGGGAAGGCATGCTATAATCTGTATTGCCTTTTACGAACTGAAACCGGATACCGAGGTACGCATGCAAAATGAATTTTCCCGCCGCGCCGCGCTGAAGACCATCGTGCTGCTGGCGTGGCCCACCGTTCTCGAACAGATTCTTCAGACGGCCGTCTCCTATGTGGACTCCGCCATGGTCGGCCGCATCGGCCCCCACGCCACTGCCGCCATCGGCGCGACCACCACCGTCAACTGGCTGGTGAACAGCTCCCTGGCTTCTCTGAGCATCGGCTTTCTGGCGTACATCTCCCGTGAGCTGGGCGCGCGACGGGCTGAAAATGCCCGGCGTGCCGCAGCGCAGGCCGCGCTGGTGACGCTGATCGTGGGGGCGCTCTTTACCGCCCTCGCCCTGCTGTTGAGCCGTCAGGTGCCGCTCTGGATGCACGCCGGGGCGGACATTCTGGAGGACGCCTCCCGCTACTTCTTCATCCTCTACGCGCCCATGCTGTTCCGGACGGCAGAGATCATGTTCTCCACCTGTCTGCGGGCCGCGGGCGACACCCGCACGCCCCTCTACGTCAACGTGGGGGTCAACCTCATCAACATCGCCCTGAACTTCCTGCTGATCTATCCCACGCGGACGCTGCGCCTGTTCTCCCATTCCTTCACCATGCCCGGCGCGGGACTGGGCGTGACCGGCGCGGCGCTCGCCAGCGCCGTGGCCTTCACCTTTGGCGGCGCGGGCATGACCGTCATGCTGCTCCGGCACCCGCGCATCTCTCCCCGAGGCGCGTCCCTGCGCCCGGACGGCGAGATCCTTCGCCCCTGCCTGAAGGTCGCGCTGCCCTGCTTTCTGCAGCGCTTCGGAACCTCCTTCGGCTATGTGGCCTTCGCCTCCATGATCAACTCCCTCGGCACCACGGCCATCGCCGCCCACTCCATCGCCAACACCGCCGAGTCCGCGTTCTACATCCCCGGCTACGGCATGCAGACCGCCGCGGCCACGCTGGCCGGAAACTGCTACGGCGCGCGGGATCCGCTGCGCATGAAGCGCCTGACCCGCATGATGATCGCCCTGGAGGCGGCGCTGATGCTGCTCTCCGGCGCGGCGCTGTTTCTGGGGGCGGAGGCGCTGATGGGCGTGTTCACACGGGACCGGGAGGTCATCGCCCTGGGCGCGCGGGTGCTGCGCATGGTGGCGCTGTCCGAGCCGGTCTACGGCGTGGCGATCATACTGGAGGGCGTGTTCCAGGGCGTGGGCGACACGAAGTCCACCTTCGTGTTCAACATTCTGGGCATGTGGGGCGTGCGCATCCTGGGCACCTGGATTGCGCTCAGGCGCCTCGGCGGCGGACTCACCGCGGCCTGGGGCTGCATGATCGCCCACAACCTGCTCCTGGGCGCGCTGCTGGCCACACGCTACGTCCGCGGACGCTGGAATCCATTGAACCGGGAGGCGCTGAATGGATAGAAAAAACGACATGGGCGAGGCGCTCCTCGCCCGCTACAGAAAGAGCATCTGGCGGCCCTTCATGTCGGCCGTCAAGGAGTACCGCCTGATCTCGGCGGGGGACCGCATCGCCGTGTGCGTCTCCGGCGGGAAGGATTCCGCCTTGCTCGCCCTGTGCATGCGCGAGCTCCGGCGGCGAAGTCCCTTCGATTTCGAACTGCGGTTCATCTGCATGGATCCGGGTTACGCCCCGGAAAACCGCGCGCAGATTGAAGAAAACTGCCGCCGCCTTGGAATCGACGCGGAGTTCTTTGAAACGGACGTGTTTGAGGCTGTGGAGGCCATGGACTGCAACCCCTGCTTCATGTGCGCCCGCATGCGCCGGGGCTACCTCTACCGCCGGGCGCAGAAGCTGGGCTGCAACAAGATCGCGCTGGGCCACCACTTCGACGACGCGGTGGAGACCCTGTTGATGAGCATGCTCTACGCCGGGCAGCTGCGGGGCATGCGACCCCGCCTGCGCAGCGAGAGCGTACCCGGCATGGAGCTCATCCGCCCGCTGTACAAGGTGCGCGAGTCGGAGATCATCGCGTGGCAGGACGAAAACGCGCTCTCCTTTCTGGCCTGCTCCTGCCGGCGCGCCCAGGCGGCCTGCATCCGCCCGGACGGCTCCAGCGATTCCAAGCGCCTGGAGATGAAGCACCTGATCCGCCAGCTGGACCGCCTGCACCCCGACGCGAGCCGCAACATCTTCCGCAGCGCCCACAACGCCGTGCTGGACAGCCTGAACGGCTGGAAGCAGGGCGGCGAGGAGCACAGTCTGCTCGAGGAATTCGAATAATCGAAAAAAACTTCGCAAATTGATGCGCCCTCGATCCCTTGACCGGGGGCGCATCAATTTGCGCCTGTCTATCCAAAAAACCGGAGGCGTCCGCGCCCTTGCGGGCCGGGAACGCCTCCGGCATTCAGATGAGCTCCTTTTTGCGATAGCTTCGGTAGATCAGAAGCAGCATCGGCAGCGACAGCGCCGCGTAGAGGACCGGCAGCAGAGCGACCGAGCCGACGATCCACCCCCCGATCGCATAGAGCGCAAATTGTCGGAGCATCATCGGGAGCGTGAGCAGATTCTCGGGCAGCAGACCCAGCAGCTTTTGAAGCAAGCGTCCGCCTCCGTCCGACAAAAACTCGGGCACGAAGATCAGCACCATGGGCACGAGCACCGCAGCCGCGGTGGAGCGGCTCGCAGCCGAAATCAGCATCGCCAGCAGCGCCAGAAATAGACAGCCGATGTATCCGCCGATCAGGGTCACGCCCCAGGCCTGGGCGAAGCTGAGGTTATAGAAGCTCTTCCAATAGCCGCTGCTGATCTGAATGGGGCAGTCGGCGCCGTCCGCGCCCAGGGCCAGAAGCACCAGCGCCGAAAAGATCAGCGTTGCGGCCCAGTAGAGCGCCGTGACGATGGCCACCCCCGCCGCGAGCTTCGCCCGCACCGCCCTGCCGCGCCCGTGAAGGCTGGAAAAAAACACCGCGTCCGTGCGCCAGGCGAACTCGTTGGAAAAGATTCCGCCCACCAGATACCCCAGAAGGATCGCCAGAAGCACGATCAGCACGGGGCCATATTCGAACAACTGGCTCCAGCCGCCGAAGTAGTCGTACGCAAGCGGCGTTTCAAGCGCCTCGTAGCGCGCGATCAGAAAGCGCTGCTCCGGCAAACTCAGCATTTCCGCCGCGCCCGTGCTCTCGTCCGCCATCCAGTTCTTCAGTAGCCGCACCCGGTTTTCATCGAAGCGCCCGGCGACCTCCGGGGAGAACCGGTCCGCAAGGTAGTAATCAAATTCCTGATATTCCCCGCTGAAGGCCCGGCAACAGAGCATGCGGATATCCGAATAGCCCTGGCCCCGGCTGTAAGCGATTTCATTGTCCCTAAGCTCGGAGGACCGGGCCTCCGGCGAATTCCAGTTTCGCAAATTCTCCTCAATCACTTCCCGTATCCGCGCCTCATCCAGCACGCCCGCCCATTCCTTCTTCTCCGCGCGCAGCTTCCGCGCCGCGGCGACGCCGCTCTGGGAGTCTCCGTTGCGATCCACATAGGTCACATTCACCGCGAAGATACAATTGAGCAGCAGCACGGCGGCCAGAATCGCCAGCACAATCCGGCTGCCCGTCCGTCCAAACACCTTTTTGATCTCATAGCGCATCATGCTCTCCGCCCGCCTTCTCTCCAAAGTCGTAGAAGAATACATCCTCCAGCGTCGCCGCCTCCCGCCGTGCGTCCTGCGCGGGGGGCTCCGCCGAGAGCACCCGCAGCTCCACGCCGCCGGGCACGGCGCGCAGATTCACCGTCCGATAGCGGCGCATGGTCTCCTCCGCCCGCTCGCGGGGCACGATCATGCTCCACACCCCCTCCGGCATGGCGCGAATCAGCCCCTCCGCCGTGCCGTCGCGCACGATGCGCCCATCCTTCATCATCAGAATCCGGCTTGCGATGTACTCCACGTCCGACACAATGTGGGTGGACAGCAGCACGAGCCTGTCCTGGGCCACCTCGCTGATGAGCTTGCGAAAGCGGATGCGCTCGCCGGGATCCAAACCCGCGGTGGGCTCGTCCAGGATCAATATCCTCGGATCGTTGAGCATGGCCTGGGCGATGCCCACCCGGCGCTTCATGCCGCCGGACAGCCTGCGCATCTTGCGCCTGCGCTCCGCCTCCAGCCCCACCTGCTCCAGCAGCATTCCCGTCCGCCGCCTGGCAACGCCCGGCCGCAGTCCCTTGATGGAGGAGACGTACAGAAGATAGTCCTCCACGGTGAAATCCGGGTAACAGCCGAAGTCCTGGGGCAGATACCCCAGCAGCCGCCGGTAATCCCCGTCCATCCCGAATATATCCCTGCCGTTCCAGGCGACGCTGCCGGAGCTGGGCCGCAGCAGCGTGCACAACATGCGCATCAGCGTGGTCTTCCCCGCGCCGTTCACGCCCAACAAACCGTACACGCCGCCCTCCATCTCAAGCGTCACGCCGTCCACAGCGCGCCTGTCCCCGAACTGGCGCGTCAGCGCCTGCAGCTTCAATCCCATATTGGATTCACCTCCCAGGCATTTTCACATTCGCGCACAGCCCTGCGCAGCGCATAGATCATATAGCTCAGGGACAGCAGCAAAAGTCTTCCCCACACCGGCGCGGCGATGGCGTCGTAGATCGCCCTGCGGCTCAACAGCAGCGACCAAACGGCAATCCACGCCACGCCCAGCAGCATCGCCGGATACGCGGAACCGATTCTCCGACGGCACAGCGTGCCAAAGCAGATGCAGCAGGTCACATTGAAGGGAACCATGAAATCCACCATCACGCCCTTGAGTCCCAGCCGTCCCCCCGCCGCGGCGAAGAACGCGCTCAGAAGCAGCACGTCCGCCAGGGCAAAGAGGATCATCCGCGCGGCGTACACCCGCCGCAGGGAATACAGCGCGGCGCATTCCACCTCCACCGCCCCGGCGCTTCGGTTCTTCCAAAGCTCGGGCAGGATCAGCAGCGCGAACAGCGGCGAAAGCACGCCCATGCAGCGCTGCGCATATTCGTTTCCGCCCGCAGCCCCCACCACCAGGTACAACAGCAGGAGCACCGCTCCCTGCAAAACCCACCAGCGCTTTCGAATGTAGCGTCCCTGCTGGTAGACAAACTCCGCAAAGCCGATGCATTCCTCCGCCTCTCCCGCGCGATAGGCGCGCTTTGCGCCCTCGATCGCCCGCTCCAGCCCGCCGGCCGGCGCGTCGTCCAAACGCCTGTATGCCCGCAATTTCTTTTTGCTCCACGGCCTCCTCGTCGCCCAGCCGCATCCGCTGGATCAGCAAAAAATCTCCGTCCACGCCCGCTCCTCCCCCCTTTCCCATTCAAAGCGCGCTCCATCCTATATAACGCTTGCGAACGCCCGCTGGATAGACCTCCGCGCACTTTTTTTGAAGCGCATTTCCCGCAGCGAAAAAAGCGCATAAAAAAGACCCCCTCGGAATCCTCCGAAGGGGTTTCGCTCGATCTATCAATCAATAGCGGCTCTGGCGCTGGGCCTCGAAGCAGGCGCGGCAGTAGACCGGACGGTCTCCGCGGGGCTGGAACGGCACCTGAGTGGGCTGGCCGCAACCGTCGCAGATCACATCGTACATCTGACGCTCGCCGCGGTTCGCGCCGCCATTCTGGGCGCGACGCGCCGCACGGCACGCCGGGCAACGACCGGGCTCATTCTGGAAGCCCTTGTCAGCATAGAACTGCTGCTCAGAAGCGGTGAAAACGAATTCCGCGCCGCACTCACGGCAAACCAAAGTCTTGTCTTCGAACATGAATATACCCTCCTAAATGTATGTGCCCAAGCGATGTGTTCCCTTTGAGCCGAGTCCATTCTCATCGGTAGGGGTTCCACCGGAGGGATACGGTATCGAAGTTCTCTAATCGGGGCTGAAAGTATTATAACACAGGCGGGGCGACTTGTACAGCCCCTTTCACAAATTTTCTCGCCGGATTCTGCCCGGAATGTACGCGTTTGCGGCCCTTTTCGGCCCTCGCCTCACTCGGACGCCGGGGGCTGCGGGCCCGGCTCTCCCGCCGGAGCCGCTACCTTCGAAGCCTCGGCGCCTTCCCGCGCGCCCTCTCCGCGATGGCGGCCGCGTCCGCCCCTGCGGCGGCTGCGGCGGTGCTCCTTCGGCGCCTCCTGGCTCTCGCCCTCGCCGCCCTCGCCCGCGTCTCCCTTGAGCTTCTCCAGGAACTGCTCCGTGGAGAGATTCTTCGGAGCCTTCTGGTGAGGATAGCGCTTGCGCCTGGGCTCCTCCTCCGCCGCCTCCTCCTCGCTCTGCTGGGGAATGGGCGTGCGCTTGGCGGGACTCTTGCGCTCCTGGGGCTTGGGGGTCTCCCGCGCCGCGGGCGCGTCGTCCGGGCCGGGCTTGCGCACCTCGTCCATGGAGTACTCGCGCACCTCAAAGCTGTCGTCGTCGCCGGTGCGGATGCGCACCTTCACGCGCTCCTTGATGGCGTTGATCTCGGTGATCACGCCCACGCCGTCGGGCGTGACGATGTCCTTTCCCACCCGGGGCACGCGCTTGAGCGTCTGCTCGTAGGTGTCCTGCTCAAACTTCAGACAGCACATCAGCCGCCCGCACAGGCCGGAGATCTTCGAGGGATTCAGAGAGAGATTCTGCTCCTTTGCCATCTTGATGGACACCGGATTGAAATCCCCCAGAAACGCGCCGCAGCAGATGGGCCGCCCGCAGGAGCCCAGGCCGCCCAGCATCTTTGCCTCGTCCCGCACGCCGATCTGGCGAAGCTCGATGCGCATCTTGAACACGCTCGCGAGATCCTTCACCAGTTCGCGGAAATCCACGCGCCCGTTGGCCGTGAAGTAAAAGATGATCTTGGAGTTGTCGAAGGTGTACTCCACGCTCACCAGCTTCATCTCCAGCTTGTGCTTGGCCACCTTCTCCTGGCAGATGCGGAAGGCCTCCTCCTCGCGCCTGGCGTTGAAGGCCGCGCGCTGCTCGTCCTCCGGTGTGGCCAGGCGCACCACCTTCTTCAGCGGCGCGACGATCTGAGAATCGCTCACCGCCCGGGGGCTGGTCACAACCTCGCCGAACTCGATGCCCCGCGCCGTCTCGACGATCACGTTCTGGCCCGGCTTCGGCCAGAAGTCGCAGGGATCAAAATAATATACCTTGCCCGCCTTCTTGAAGCGGACGCCGATTACTGTCGCCATCTGGTTCTTCCTCCCGTATATCCTCAGGCTTTCTCCCGGGCAAGTTCAAATTCCATGCTCTCCAGCACGTTCACCCAGGGAACATTCGCATTGAGCTGCCGCCGGGCGCGCATGACCCGCTGCAAAAGCGCGCTTCCACAGTAGCGGGACGCGCGCAGCCGCTGCGCCTCCTGCGCGTCCATCGGTGCGGCACCGTTCTGCACGCGCATCAGATCCCGCGCCCAGAGCTCCATGATCTCCAGCACGTCGCCCTCGCGCCCCTTCACCTCGCCGATCTGCGCCGTCGCGCGCGCCACGTCGCCGGGGCCCTTCATGCCCTCCAGCGCGTCCGTCACGCGCTGCCGCAGCTCCAGATACCCCGCGTCCGCGTCAATCTCCAGCGCACGGCCCACGCTTCCCTGAGAGAGCGCCGCCAGCAGCCGCGCCCGCCCGGGCTCCACGCCCCTGTCGGCCAGCACCTTCGCGCACAGCTCCGGTTCGAGGAGGCGGAAGCGCACCTGAAGGCAGCGGGACACCACCGTTGACAAAAGCGCGCCCGGATTCTCCGTCAGCAGAAAGAAGAGCGTATCTCCCGTGGGACTCTCCAGCGTCTTGAGCAGGGCGTTCTGCGCATTCTCGTTCATGCAATCCGCCCGTTCGATGATGGCGATCTTCCTGCCACCCTCATAGGCGTTCAGCGAAAGCCGGGCCGTCAGCTCCCGAATCTCGCCCACTTTGATGATGTTCTTCTCCGGGGCGAGGATATGCACGTCGGGGTGCGCGCCGCTCAGGCACTTTTTGCAGGTCGGACAGCTGTCGCAGGGGCGCTCCCCAGCGCTCTGGCAGAGGGCCGAGCGGGCAAACAGCGCGGCCATACTGCGCTTTCCGGTGCCCCGGGGGCCCGAGAAAAGCAGGGCATGAACAATGCGCCCGGCTTGCGCCGAACGCATCAACTGTTCCATTTTTGCGTCCAAACCCGCGAAATCCGATAATTTCAAGCCTTCGCCGCGTCCTCCTGACGGATCAGAATTTGTGGAACTGCTCCACGTCCAGCACGAACACGGTCGCGCCGCCGACGGTCACCTGCACCGGATAGGCCGGCACATACATGCCCGCGGAGCCCGGCATCGGCGTATGCACCGGCGCCATCTGCTTGCGGCTCTTGCAGGTCTTTTCGATGATCTCCATGGCCGCGTCCAGCTTGTCGTCGTCCACGCCCGTGAGCAGCGTCGTGTTTCCGGAGCGAAGGAAGCCGCCGGTCGTCGCCAGCTTCGTCGCGCCAAAGCCTTCGTTCATCAGCTTGTTTACCAGGCGGGAAGCATCTTCGTCCTGCACAATTGCGATAATCAACTTCATGGCGCTCACTCCTCATCTATACTTCCGACTGTATTATACACGACTTTTTCCCATTTCGCAAGACGAAATTCGCGCCGCCTCACAAAAGGATGCAGATCATGCCCCCGGTGCCCTCGTTGATAATCTTTCCCATGGACTCCCGCAGCTTCATGCGCACGTCCTCCGGCAGGCGCGCAAGCTTCATGCCCATCTCGTCCCGCACCAGATCCCGCAGCGGCTTTCCGAAGACCTCCGTGGACCACACGCCGGAGGGATCCTTTTTGTATTCCGCCGCCAGATGCTCCACCAGCTCCCGCGACTGCTTCTCCGTGCCCACGATGGGGCTGACGTTGGTCCTGAGATCCACGCGGATCATATGCAGCGAGGGCGCGTTGGCCCGCAGGCGCACGCCAAAGTGTCCGCCCTCCCGGGCTACCTCCGGCTCGCTGAGCTCCATCTCCTCCACCGCAGGCAGCACCACGCCGTAGCCCGTGTCCTGCACGCTCCTGAGCGCGCCGGCCACCTTCTCGTAGGCGCGGCTGTCCTCCACCAACTTCTTCATCAGATCGAACAGGTGCTCCTCGTCCCCGATCTCCCGCCCGCAGGCCTCCCCCAGGATCCTGTAAAATAGGCCGTCCTTCATGTTCAGCCGGTAATCCGCCCTGCCGCGGTTGAGCTCGATGGCATAGAGGGAGGCGTCCTCGGCATATTCGTTCTCCGCAAAGGCCTGCGCCACCGCGGCGTGGTCGCGCACACGATGCATCTTCTCCGCGGCGGAACGCAGCGTATCCAGCATGGCCCTTCCCAACCAGTGCTCCCCGTCCAGCGAGGTCAGCCACGAGGGCGCGCCGATGCGGATCTCCCGCAGTGGGAATTCGAACAGCAGGCTCTCCATCAGCGCGCCCACGTCCTCCTCGCGCATGTTCAGTATGTCGCTGACGAGCACCGGAACGCCGTACTTCTCCTCGAGCCGTCTGAGAAGCTCCTGTGCGGCTGCATCCCTGGGATGAGCGCTGTTGAGCAGCACGATGAAGGGCTTTCCCAGCGCCTTGAGCTCGCCCACCGCCCGCTCCTCGGCCTCCTCGTAGGCCTCCCGGGGAAGTTCGACGATGCTTCCGTCCGTGGTCACCACGATGCCGATGGTCGAATGGTCGGAGATCACCTTGCGCGTGCCCAGCTCCGCAGCCTCCTCAAAGGGAATGTCGTGGTCGAACCAAGGCGTGCGCACCATGCGCGCCCCGTCCTCCTCGCTGGTGCCCAGCGCGCCGGGCACCAGATAGCCCACGCAGTCCACCAGCCGCACGCGGGCGTTGGCCGCGTCCTTGAGGCGCAGCTCCACCGCCTCGTTGGGCACGAACTTGGGCTGGTTCGTCATCACGGTCCTTCCCGCGCCGCTCTGGGGCAATTCGTCCCGGGCGCGCTCCCGATCGTGCGCATCCTCCATATTCGGCAAGACCATAAGCTCCATGAACCGCTTGATGAAGCTCGATTTGCCCGTGCGGACGGGGCCCACGACGCCGATATAGATGTCGCCGCCGCACCGGCCCGCGATGTCCCTGTAAAGTGCAGTCTGATCCATGGAACAACGCCTCCCAATGCTTCTTCACATCAACCTTATGAACCGCACCACCGGCTTATGACGGAGCGCCCCTTGCATTCATCGGGCGCAGCGTTTATAATTGAACCAGAAAAAATGTCGGAGGCACACATGGGAAAGGCAAGGAAACACCATCGGGAGCGCGCCTCCCTTCTGCGCCGCTACCGGGCGCTGCCGGGCATGCTTCGCAGCCGGAGGGCCGCCGACCGCCGGGAGGCGCGCCGGCTGCTGGCCGCCGCGCTGTGCGCGCTGGCGATGGCTCTGAGCCTGATCTACATGCTCCACTGGGAGCTCTCCCGCCGGGCCATCGAGCGGGACAATGCCGCCTTCAGCGCCCTCTACCGCCCCGAAGTGTCCGGGACGGAGCCGGCGGACTTATCCGCCGCCGCAGAGGATTCCGCGGCAAGGCCCTCCGGAACGCCCGAAGCCGACGGCCGTTCAGCCGCCGCATCCGTCGCACCCGAAGGGGCGGCGATCGCCGCCGGAGCAGAGTCTGCGCCGGAGCGCGCGGGCGCGCCTGCGCGGGAAATCTCCGCGAACGCCCTCCCGGAACCGGAAAACGCGACTGTCACCGCGACGCAGCCCGCCTCCGCAGCGCCCTCCGGAGCGCCGTCCGTCAGCGAACCCACGCCTTCCCCGTCTCCCACGCCTTCTCCATCCCCCGCGCCGACAGCGGAGCCTCTGGAAATCGCACTGGACGCGACCCGCGCGCCGCTGGCCACGCCGGACGGGGACACCCTCGTCTATGCGCTTCAAACGCCGCCGCCCGCCCAGCCGTCCTTTGCCGATCTTTTGGCCACCAACCCGGACACCGTGGGCTTTCTTCGCATCGGAGACGTGATCTCTCTGCCCGTCGTCCAGCGCAGAAATGATAACGAAACCTATCTCAATCACAGCTTCAATCTGGAGGAGAGCATCGCCGGAACGCTGTTTCTGGACGGTGCCAACCTGCTGGTGCCCGAGGACGACTGCCTGATTGTCTACGGCCACAACATGCGCAACGGAACCATGTTCCATTCCCTGCTCAGCTACGCGGAGTTCTCCTTTCTGAAGGAAAACGCACTGGTTCGCTTCGATACCATCTATGAAAACCGCCTCTACGCTCCCTTCGCCGTGCTCACGGTCACGGCGGAGCCGGACAGCGCGCGCTATCTGAATCTCCGGCAGTTCACCCTCGATGGAGACGACTGCGAAGCGTTCATCGGTCAGCTGCGCCGCCTGTCCATGTGGGACATTCCGCTCGAGGTCGAAGCGGGCGACCGGCTGCTGCTGCTGGTCACCTGCGAATACACCCACAACAACGGCCGCTTCGTGGTCGCCCTCCGCCAGCTCCGCCCGGATGAGGACGAGGACGAGGTGCGCGCAGCGCTCCGGTCGGCGCGCGCGAAGTAGCGCCGGACAGCGCGCGCAAGTCGCTGCGGAGACAGCGCGCGGCAGCTTCGGAAAATGCGCCAATTCATGAGATTTCACTTTGAGGGGCCACGCCATGGATAAGAATCAAATCGAGCGCCTGCTCCCGTTCTGGAAGGACCTGACTGCGCAGGACAGGGCGTATGTGCTGGAGAACTGCGCCTCCGCCTTCTATCCGAAGGGAACGCTCATGCGCCGCTGCGAGCAGGACTGCTCCGGCGTCATGCTGATCCTCTCCGGCCAGCTGCGCACTTACATCGTCTCGGACGAGGGACGGGAGGTGACCCTGTTCCGCGTGCATCAGGACGAAATCTGCGTGCTCTCGGCCACCGGCCTGATGGACAACATCACCTTCGACGTTCTGATCGACGCGGTGGAGGACACCCAGGCGATCATGATCCCCTCCCGCATCCTTTCCCCCCTGATGGAGCGATGCCCGAGAATTGAAGCCTACATCTACAGGACGGCAACCGAACGCTTTTCGGATGTGCTCTGGACCATGCAGCAGATTCTGTTTCTGAGTGCGGACAGGCGCGTGGCGCTCTTCCTTCGGGACGAGTGCGCAAGGACGCAGCAGGCGACGCTGTCCATGACCCACGACGAAATCGCCCGGTACATCGGCAGCGCCCGGGAGGTCGTAACCAAGGTTCTGAAGTACCTCGCCCAGGAGGGCGTCGTCGCCCTGGGGCAGGGAAAGTTCACCGTTCTCGACCCGGCGCTTCTGAATAAGCATCTCTGAAAACCATCTCAAAACCTTTGAATGTGATTCGCTCACATACACGGTTCTTCGCAGTTGATAGAATAGTCGTACCAGTTCACATGCGGAGGATCGGCATGAAGGACAAAACCTTTCTCAAACTGCTTCTGGACATCGCAATGAGCGTCCTCTATCTCATGCTGATGTTTTCCAGAAGATCCGGCGCCTTCTTTCACGAAGCCGTCGGGATCGGCGTCGTCGCCCTGTTCGCGGCGCACCTCCTGCTCAACCGCAAGATGACCCGTGGACTGCTTGCGTCCGCGAAGCGCGGCGCGGCGCGCCCCGCCCGAAAGCTGCTCCTCCTGTCGGACCTCCTGCTCTGCGCGGGCATGCCGGTCACAATCGCCACGGGGATTCTGATTTCGAGGGAGCTCTTTCACACCGGCATGCGCGCCCACGGCGCTCTGCTCCCTTCCCTGCACAACGCAAGCGCCTATGTCTGCCTCTACGCGCTGGCGGCCCACGCTCTTCTGCACGCAAAATACCTGTCCGGCGCACTCCGGAAGCTGAAAAAGATTCAGGGTCGGGAGATCCGGCGCGCGCTCTGCCGCTTCGGTGCTGGCGCGCTCGCGCTGGTTTTGCTCTATTCCGCAGCGTACTTCGCGCTGGACCGCCGGGAGGACGGAGCGCACATTCCGCTCCAGGCGGGCGCAACCGGGGCGGGCGCGCCGGGACAACCCACAGCGGCGGGCACGGACCTCCCCCTTGCGGAAACTGAAGATGTTCCCTCACTCGAGGAATACCTGGGCGGACAGAACTGCAACGGTTGCAGCCGGGGCTGTTCCCTGCTGGAACCGGGCTGCAGAAGGGGACAGGCCCGGCTCCAGCAGGCGAAGGAGGCCTACGCCGGGCTCTACGGAACAAATGAAGCAGAGGAGACGGAGAAATGAAGACAAAGAAATGCGCGCGCGTCGACAGAGCGCGGTGCGTCGCCTGCGGAGAGTGCGTTCATAGCTGCCGCAAGCGCGCAATGGAGATCGTCCGCGGTTGCTATGCACAGGCGGACAGCAAGTCCTGCGTCGGATGCGGGCTGTGCGCGAGGAACTGCCCTGCTGGCTGCATCCGCATTTGCGAAGGGGGAGACACGGAAGATGCGTAAGAAGTGGTACGATTATCTCTGGATCTGGTCGATCCTCTATTTCGCCCTCGGGTTCTTCAATATTCTTTTCGCCTGGCTGGGCATGATTGACTTTCTGGTGCCGCTGGGCTTTGCAATCGCCGCGGGCAACAAGGGCTTTTGCAACCGCTATTGCGGCCGGGGACAGCTGTTCCGCGTACTGGGCGACCGCTGCCACTGCTCGCGAAACCGGCCCACGCCGCGATGGCTCTCCTCCAAATGGTTCCGCTACGGCTTTCTGATCTTCTTCCTGACCATGTTCGGAAACATCGTGTTCCAGACCTGGCTGGTGGCCTCCGGCGCCGCCTCCCTGCGGGAGGCCATCAAGCTGTTCTGGACCATTCGGATCCCCTGGGGCTGGACCTACGCCGCGGGCGCCGTACCGGACTGGATCGCGCAGTTCAGCTTCGGTTTCTACAGCCTGATGCTCACCTCCACCCTCATCGGCCTGATCGTCATGGCGCTGTACAAGCCCAGAACCTGGTGCGCCTTCTGTCCCATGGGAACCATGACCCAGACGATCTGCAAAATCAAGGCCCGCGGAAAGGATTGAACAAAGCCCTCTCCCGGCGACCGGAAGCGGCGCGTGCAGCCGCCACCCAAAGCGCGCAAAGCGCCCCGCCGGAAAAACCGGCGGGGCGCTCTGCGTCCTTCAGTAGACGACCACCTTGGTTCCCTTGGGGCAGTTCTGATACAGCCACTTCGCGTCCTCAACGCTCAGACGCACGCAGCCGTGGGAGGCCTTGCTGCCCAGGTTGTTCACCGAGCTCTGGGTCACGGGACCATCCTTCTGGTTGTAGAGCACCGAGTGGAACATGATGTCGCCCTCGATATAATAGGCGTACTGCGCCCAACAGTTGTACTTCTTGAAGTAGTGCCAGCGCGCGCCTGGGCCGGTGGTAGCCTGGAAGGTTCCCTTCGGCGTGGGCGTAGAGTTGCGTCCGGTGGAGCACTTCATCGTCCGCACCAGCACGGTGTATTCGTTGTTGTCGTCCAACCCGTAGACATAGACCCGCTGGTCGTCCGTGGAGACCTTCACCACATAGGGCTTGAGGGCCTTGAGCGCATCTCCGGAGAACAGTCGCGCCAGGGTCGCCTGGTCGGCCTCGCCGGTCTGGGGCAGGCTGTTGCGCTTCTGGAAGTCCTTCACCGCCTGGGCCGTCTGTCCGCCGTAGCTGCCGTCCAGCGCGCCGAAGAAGAACTCGAGGCCGTTGAGCCTGCGCTGCAGGCGCACCACATCGTCTCCGGAGGAACCGCTGCGCAGGGCCCCAGGCACCGCCGGGAAGCTGTCCGCGTAGAACGCGTCCAGCAGCAGCGGATCCGCCACGCCGTTCACCTCCACGGTGAGCTGGCCGCTGAGATCCGCATCCGCAGGAAGGCTCGGGTCCGCCTCCAGCAGCGCCGCCTCCTCCAGGCCGCGCATGTAGCTCTGCAGCGTCTCCACCGCGCGCTGGGTGCCCGCGCCGTAATCGCCATCAGTGCCCACGTTGGTAAAGCCCAGCTCCCGCAGGCGGGTCTGAAGGGTGCGCACCGCGTCGCCGCCGGAACCGGCGGAGAGCATGGCGTAATCCGGTGCCTTCGCCTCCGCGGAAAACGCGCGGCTCAGGGTCTCCAGATCCGCCGCACCGGTCTGCTCGAGGCCGTTGTAGTACTGAAAGATGCGCACGGCGCGCGCGGTGTCGCCGCCGTAGCTGCCATCCGGCGCGCTCACGGTGCAGCCCAGCCCCAGCAGGCGCTGCTGGAGCCTGCGCACGTCGCTGCCGCTGTCCTCCCGGCTGAGCTCCCGCGTCACGGACTTGAAGGAATCGGAATAGAGATAGGCCTGCAACAGCGCGTCCGCCACGCCGTCCGCCTGGGTCACCGGCTCGAGCTTCACCGCATCCTCGGCCACCTCCATCGGCGTGGACGTGGGCTCCGGAGAGGGCGCCTGCGTCGCCACCGGCGTCCCGCGGGGTACGAGCGTCAGCTCATGGGTGGACTCCGGAAGGGGCTGCTGCGTCGCCACCGGCGCAGCTGTCAGCACGGGCTCCGCCGTCGCCGCGGGGCGCGCGTCAATGAGCTCCTGCTCCAGCGCCCGGATATGGTTCTCCAGCTCCACGACCGCCGCGCGGGTCTGCTCTCCAAAGTAGCCGTCGGCCTTTCCACTCAGGAAGCCCAGCTCGATCAGCCGCTGCTGAAGCCGCTTGGTCGCTTCGCCGTTCTTGCCCACGGAGAGCTCCGGATAGAAGGGCGTGGACACGCGAATGATCTTCACAGCGACCTCCGGCGCGGCCCACGCGGGAAGCGCGCCGCTCTCATCCGGCTGCGCATTCTTTCGCGCCGATGAGATGGCCTTGTCGACGGCCCGGGCCAGGGACTCGGAATCACTGCCCGCAGCGCGCGCCGCTTCGGTCACAATCCCGCCCAGCCATTCCTGCACGTAAGCCCATTCAACTTCGGCGCCGCCGCTGACTTCAAAGACAAATTCGCATCCGTAGGTGACGCCGTTTACGGTGATTTCGCATGCGACGTCGTGGGTCTCGACCCCGGCGCCATCCTCGTTGGTGTCTCTATATTCGATCTGCGTCGTCTCGGGAACATCCGCAGGATCCATCAGCTTCAGCAAATCCGCCTGCCACTCCCCCTCCTGCTCCTGTTCCGCCTCCGTAAAGAAGGCCAGGGAGCTCAGGAGCATCGCCGTCAGGAGAAGCGCAAGCAAAATGCGAATCTTCTTCATTCAGATACCTCCGCGCAAATTTCGCAATCCGCAGCGGATTGCACCTGTATAGACGACATTATATCGCATTTTGTTGCCCGTTTGTGGCGTAACAATATGTTGTTTTATTGGCAAAATATGGAAAAAAGAACTCATTGACGTTCAGGGGAATTTCCGCTAGAATGAAGTGCATGGGAGGAGGGGTTGATATGCGCACGCGCGCCGAGGCAATCGCCGCCTGTCTGCGCCTTTCCGGCGTCTACGAGGACTATCCCTTCGATGACCCGAACTGGACGGTCATGCGCCACGCAGGCAACAAAAAGAGCTTCGCCTACATCTATGAGCGAAATGGAAATATCTGGATCAATTTAAAGGCCGAACCGCTGCGCGCGGACTTCTGGCGGGACGCCTACGCCAGCGTGGTTCCCGCCTACCACATGAACAAGCGCCACTGGATCAGCGTGATTCTGGACGGAAGCATGGCGGAGGAGGACATACTTGCGCTCATCTCAGACAGCTACGCGCTCACGCGCGGCCCCATACGGAGGAAGTGCGCATCACCCTCCGCTTCTTTCGCCAGCCTGCCAAAGTACAAGTGAAGGCGCCTCCCGCCCCGCAGTGCAAGGCGGTCGCGCCTCCTCCATCAGCATCTCGCAGTGCAAGGCGTATCCGCCCCTTTCCTGCGCGCCGCAACGCAGGGCAGACGGCCCTCTCTATTTATCTCCGCTTCCACGCGCGCGGCGCACACTTGCCGGCTTATATAAAAAACAGACCATTTTCGGTTTTGTTCTTAAAACCGAAAATGGTCTGTTTGCATGGTTTTTGTTCACTCAGTCCAGGAAAAGTCCGTGGTCAGGATGCGCACGTGGTTTTGCGACACATGCATCATGCCGCCGCTGATCCGTGCGCGACGGGTCTCGCCGCCGGCAGTGATGCGCGCCTCGCCGCTGCCCAGGGCCGCGGCATAGTCGATGTGGCGCGGCAGGATGGCGACTTCGCCCTCCGTGGTGCGCACCATTACCCGCTCGGCCTCGCCCTCAAACACCTTTTCCGTGGGCATGACGATGGTCAGTTGCAGCTTGTCCATGGCTCATTCACCCTTCGCGGCCTTCTCCACGGCCTCGTCGATGGTTCCGACGAACAGGAATGCGCTCTCGGGCAGATCGTCGTGCTTGCCCTCGCAGATCTCCTTGAAGCCGCGAATGGTCTCCTTCAGAGGCACATAGCGGCCCTCCATGCCGGTGAACTGCTCGGCCACGCTGAAGGGCTGGCTCAGGAAGCGCTGCACCTTGCGGGCGCGGGCGACGATCTTCTTGTCCTCTTCGGAGAGCTCGTCCATGCCCATGATGGCGATGATGTCCTGAAGCTCGCGGTAGCGCTGAAGGATGGACTGCACCTGACGGGCCACGTCGTAGTGCTCCTGGCCCACGATCTCGGGCGTCAGGATGCGGCTGGTGGAGTCCAGCGGATCCACCGCGGGGTAGATGCCCTGGGAGGAAATGGCGCGGGAGAGCACCGTAGTCGCGTCCAGATGGGCGAAGGTCGTGGCCGGGGCCGGGTCGGTCAGGTCGTCCGCAGGGACGTAGACCGCCTGAACCGAGGTGATGGAGCCGCTATGGGTGGAGGTGATGCGCTCCTGCAGCGCGCCCATCTCGGTGGCCAGGGTGGGCTGATAGCCCACGGCGGAGGGCATGCGGCCCAGCAGCGCGGAAACCTCGCTGCCCGCCTGGGTGAAGCGGAAGATGTTGTCAATGAAGAGCAGCACGTCCTGCTTGCCCACGTCGCGGAAATACTCCGCCATGGTCAGTCCCGACAGCGCCACGCGCATGCGCGCTCCCGGCGGCTCGTTCATCTGGCCGTAGACCAACGCCGTCTTGGAGAGCACGCCGCTCTCCTTCATTTCGTTGTAGAAGTCGTTGCCCTCGCGGGAGCGCTCGCCGACGCCGGCAAACACGGAAAGTCCGCTGTGCTCCTTGGCGATGTTGTTGATCAATTCCATGATGAGCACGGTCTTGCCGACGCCCGCGCCGCCGAACAGGCCAATCTTGCCGCCTCGGGCGTAGGGCGCGATCAGGTCAACGACCTTGATGCCCGTCTCCAGAATCTCCGTGGTGCCCTCCTGTTCGTCGTAGGCCGGGGCGGAGCGGTGAATGGGCCAGCGCTCCACGTCCGTGGGCGCGGGCAGGCTGTCGATGGGATCGCCCAGGAGGTTGAACATCCTGCCCAGGCACTTCTCACCCACCGGCACCGCAATGGGCGCGCCGGTGTCCACGGCGTCGACGCCGCGGCGCAGGCCGTCCGTGGAACTCATGGCGATGCAGCGCACCACGTTGTCGCCCACATGCTGGGCAACCTCGGCAGTGATCTTTCTGCCGTCGCAGTCAATTTCAATCGCGTTCAGCAGGTTCGGCAGGTTTCCGCCCTCAAAGCGGACGTCCAACACCGGGCCGATGACCTGCGCAACCTTGCCAATGTTTTTATCTGCCATGTCAAATCTCCTCGTTTTCGCTCTCCGCGCCCGCAACGATCTCCGTCAGTTCCTGGGTTATCGAGGCCTGGCGCGCGCGGTTGTAGCGAAGGTTCAGATCGTCGATCATCTCGGATGCGTTCTTGGAGGCGGCGTCCATGGCCACGCGGCGCGCGGCCTGCTCGCTGGCCACCGAATCGCACACGGCGGCGTAAATCATGCCCGCCAGGTAATCCGGCATGGCGCGACGGATCAGCGCCTCCGGACCCGGCTCAAAGATCATCTGCCGTGCGGAGGACTTGCGCGCCTCCAATGAGACGGGGAGCAGCCGCTGGGACTGAGCCTGCTGGTTGAGCACCGACACGAAGCGGGTGTATACCAGATCCACTTCGTCGATCTCCCCCGCGTCGAAGCGCGCGATGAGGCCGTCCGCCATCCGTCGGCACGCCTCCATCGCGAGGCCCTCCGCCTTCTCCGCACCGAAATCCAGAATCTCAGCGCCCTGATAGGCGAAGTACTCCCTTGCCTTGCGGCCGATAGAGAGCACGCAGAAGTCCGTCTCGCTCAGCTCGCTCCGGATCAGCTTGAACACGTTGGCATTGTAGCTTCCGGCGAGTCCGCGGTCGCCCGCCACCACCACCAGGCAGCGCTTGCGCACCGGCCTTCCGTTCAGGTAGGGGCTGTCGCAGCCGGTATTGTGGGCGGCGATGTCCTCGATGGTGTCCCGGGCAATCTCCAGATAGGGCCGGCTCGCCTCCATGCGGGATCTGGCCTGCCGGAGCTTGGAGGAGGCCACCAGCTGCATCGCCTTTGTGATCTGCATCGTGCTCCTGACGCTCTTGATCCGCAGGCGAATGTCCTTCATTGATGTTCCGGCCATGGCTTATGCCTCCGCCGGGACCCTGGCCCGAATGAAATCTGCCGTATAATCCTCCAGCGCCGCCTTCAGCGCGTCCTCGGTTTCCTTTTCCAGCTTGCCGGTGGAGGCGATGGTCTCCAGAATCTCCCGGTGCTGTGCGTCCATGCGGGCATAGAGGCCGGACTCATACTCCGGTATCCACTCGACCTCCACGTTCTTCAGATAGCCGTTGGTGACAGCATAGAGGATGCACACCTGCTTTTCCACCGGCACCGGGGAGCTGTGGCCCTGCTTGAGCACCGCCACGATGCGCTCGCCCTGATCCAGGCGCGCGCGGGTGTCCGGGTCGAGGTCGGAGCCGAACTGCGCGAAGGACTGAAGCTCGCGGTACTGGCTGTACAGGAGCTTGAGCGTACCCGCCACCTTCTTCATGGCCTTGATCTGGGCGTCGCCGCCCACGCGGGAGACCGAAATGCCCGGGTTCACCGCAGGCATGACGCCCGCGTGGAACAGCTCGCTCTCCAGGAAGATCTGGCCGTCGGTGATGGAGATGACGTTGGTGGGAATGTAGGCGGAAACGTCGCCCGCCTGGGTCTCAATGATGGGGAGCGCCGTCAGCGAACCGCCGCCGAATTCCGGCGCGATGCGCGCGGCGCGCTCCAGCAGACGGCTGTGCAGATAGAACACGTCGCCCGGATAGGCCTCTCGTCCCGGCGGGCGGCGGATCAGCAGGGACAGCGCGCGGTAGGCCACCGCGTGCTTGGACAGATCGTCGTAGACAATCAGCACGTCCTTGCCCTGACCCATGAAGTATTCGCCCATGGCGCAGCCCGCATAGGGGGCGATGTACTGCAGCGGCGCCAGCTCCGACGCGGAGGCGGAGACCACAATGGAGTAATCCATCGCGCCCGCGCGGGTTAGCTGCTCCACCACCTGCGCAACCGTCGACCGCTTCTGGCCGATGGCGACGTAGATGCAGATCACGTTCTGCCCCTTCTGGTTGATGATGGTGTCCGTGGCCACGGTGGTCTTGCCCGTCTGGCGGTCGCCGATGATCAATTCGCGCTGGCCGCGGCCGATGGGAATCATGCTGTCAATGGCCTTGATGCCGGTCTGCAGCGGCACGGCCACCTTTTTGCGCTCGATGATGCCCGGCGCAGGGCTCTCGATCCGGCGGTAGTCCGCCGCCTCGATGGGGCCCTTGCCGTCGATGGGCGCGCCCAGCGCATCGACGACGCGGCCGATGAGCTTCTCTCCCACCGGAACGGACACCACCTTGCCCGTTCGGGTGACGGTGGAGCCCTCCTTCACGCCCTCGTCGCTGCCCAGCATGACCACCGCAACGGAGTTCTCCTCCAGGTTGAGCGCCATGCCGTATACGCCCGTGGAAAAGCGGATCAGCTCGTTGGCCATGCACTTCTCGAGTCCGGAGACCCGGGCGATGCCGTCGCCAACCAGAAGCACCGTGCCGACGTCGTCCTGCACGATCTTCTGCTCATACTGCTTGATCTGCTGTTTGATGATCTTGGAAATCTCTTCCGGCCTCAACTGCATAAATTCAGACCTTCCTTTATTCGCTCTCGATAAGGGTGCGCCGCATGCGCTCCAGGCGCGTGCGGATACTGTTGTCGTATCTCCTGCCCTCAAGATCCACCTGCATGCCGCCGATGAGCGCCGCATCCACCCGGGTGTCGAGCTCAATCCGCTTGCCGGAAATCTCCTCGAGCTTCTGAACGAGGGCCTGTCTCTGTTCCGGCGTCAGCGGCGCGGCGGAAACCGCCGTCGCCCGCGCAATGCCGTGATCCTCATTGAAGCGCGTGCGGTAAACCTCCGCACATTCAAAGAAGTAATCCATCGCCCCGCGTCCGGTCAGCAGCTTCATAAAATTCAGCAGGTAGGGATGCAGGCTGCCGCCAAAGGCTTCGTCCAGAAGCCGGATGCGCTCATCAATCTCCAGGTTCCGGGCGCACAGCAGGCGCACATAGTCCCGCTGCGCTTCGAGGCAATCCTTTACCAGCCCCAGCTGCTCGAGGATCGTCTCCTCCATATTCTCTTCCCGGGCAAGCTCATACAGCGCATTTCCATACTCTCTGGCAAAATGCGTCACTGCTCATCCCCCGCATTCCGGATAAAGTCGTCCACCAGTCCGGCCTGGTCGGCCTCGTTGATCTCGCGGCCCACCATCTTCTCCGCGATGTCCACGGCCATGCCGGAGATGTCCCGCTTGAGCTCGGTGTACGCCTTCAGGCGCTCCTGCGCGATCTCCGATTCGGCCTTGCGCTTGATGTTGGCCGCCTGCTGGTTCGCCACATCCACGATCTCATCGCCCTTGCGGTTGGCCTCGTCCACGGCGGTGCGCACCAGGCGGTCCGCCTCCTCGCGGGCGGAGGACATTCTCCGGGTGTATTCCTCTTTCATTTCCGCCGCGCTGCTGCGGTCTGCGTCCGCCGCCGCATAGATGCCGTCAATCTCCTGCTGGCGCTTGTTCAGTATGTTCTGAACCGGCTTAAACAGGAACTTCTTCATCAAAGCGACCAGGATCAGCAGATTGCAGATCTGGAAAATGATCGTCCAGGGCGCGAGCGATACAAATTGCTGAACCTCCACGTCAATGCTTCCTCCCCTGTTCGTTTCTCTGCGCCAAAGGCTCAGGTGAGCGGCTTGACGAACAGCAGAATCAGCGCAATAATCAGGGAGTAGATGCCCGTGGTCTCCGCAACGGCGCAGCCCAGCAGCATCGTGGAGGTGACCTCACCCTTGCACTCCGGCTGGCGGCCGATGGCCTCCAGCGCCTTGCTCACGGCGATACCTTCGCCGATACCAGGGCCCAGACCGGCAATCATCGCCAGACCCGCGCCGATCGCGCTGCAACCAAGAATGAATCCATTATCCGTCATGTTCGTTCCCTCCTGAAATCTTTTCCTTTTTTGTATGTCATTCCTCGCACGCCAGCTTGATATACATCATGGTCAGCATGCAGAATATGAATGCCTGAAGCACACTCGTAAACACGTCGAAATAGATGGACAGTATGGCCGGAATGCCCACCTGGAAGATCGGAATCTGGCTGAGCACGTCGCCCAGCACGCCGGGCAGCAGCCCCAGCACACCCGAGGACAGCGCGGCCAGACCGCCGTAAATCAGCAGCGTCACCACCGAGCCGGAGGCAATGTTGCCGAAGAGACGGAAAGCCATGGAGATGGGCGTGGCCACCTCGCTGATCATGTTCAGAGGCGTCATGATGAACACCGGCTGGGTAAATCCCTTCAGATAGCCGCCCAGATGCTGGGTGCGAATCTTGTAGTAGGTGATCATCACGAACACCAGCACCGCCCAGCCAATGCAGGTGGAGAGATCGCCCGTGGGCGAAAACAGTCCCACCATGCTGATCAGGCTGGAGAGCATCGCCAGCGAAAACAGCGCGCCGATGAAGGGCGCGTAGCCCACAAAGCGCTCGCCCATGTTGCCGCGCACCATCTTGTCGACCATGTTCACCAGATATTCGGCCACCACCTGACGCCGGGTGCGCGCGTGCACCTCCAGCCCACGGGTGAGGAAAATGCACACGGCCACGATCAGCGCCATCACAATCCAGGTGTTGACGATGGTCTCCGTGATGGGGATGCCCCCGAAGATCGGGATTTTAAACAGGATTTTCGGGCCCGTTACTTCCAGATTCATTTCATATCACCGCTTCCCTTGACGCTGCGCACACTGCCGCGCAGGTTCATAACCAGTATGGTGAGCCGGGGAAAGATCAGCGGGCAAAAACATGCGATCCAGTTGAGCTTCAGCACGGCGATGGCCAGAATCAGAAGCCCCGCCTCCAGCAACAGGCGCAGGGTGTAGCTCTTGCGCATCCGCAGCTTCGCCAGCTTCACCTGGTCGGGATCCTCCCCGCCCGCGGACTCCGCCACCCTTTGAACGGTCAGGCCCAGCAAAAAGAAATTCCCCACCGCCACCGCGCTTCCGTACAGCGCGCCCAGCAGCACCGCCAGGCTGAAGTTTCCGGTCAATGCAAACACGGCGAGCATCACCAGCGCGAGAATCAGCGTTCCCAGCGCGATGTGCTTCGTTTCGCGCACAACCGCCTCCTGTGGTTTCATAGACGCTTTCCTTCCATCCAACAAATAAACTTGACGGCCGCGAAGCGCCCTTTGCGCGCCCGCGACTTCCTTTTGCGCCACAAACCCTTAGCAGATTCTTGGCGATTATTTCGTAATATTTCGAAATTCCTCCTCCCTTTTCCTCCCATTTTTACCATAACGCGAAAATTTAACCATGCAAAAGCGAAGCCCCACATCCGTGGAGCTCCGCCCTCTTTACGGGAAATTCAGTTGGGTCGCGCCTCGCTCTCCGCCGGTCCGCGCCGCTCGATGGCGTGCAGCGCCTCCGGCGCGAAGGCAGCCTCCGCTTCCGGCCCCGCCGCCTCCAGCGTAAAGGCCGACACCTCATAGGCGTTGCGCACCATGTACTCTCCGTTTTCCAGAAGCTTCTGATACTCTCTGGATTGCAGCCGCCCGCTCAGGCGCACCCGGTCCCCAACGTGAAAGCGGGAGGCGTACTGGGCGTTGCGTCCCCATGCGATGCAGGGAATGTAGTCGCTCTTTCCAAAGGCCCGGTTCACTGCCAGCATCATGTCGCAGATCTCCCGCCCGAAGGGCGTGGAGCGATAGACCGGCGGCTTGCAGAGCACGCCCACCAGGTTGACCTTGTTCATGGTGTCGTTCTCCCGCGTCTCCGCCATGCTCTGCACAAAGAGTGTCACCATCAGCCTGCCGCTGCCCTCCACCACCTTGTTGTAGGAGCGCACCTGCCCGGTCATGAGCATCAGATGCCCGTAATCCGGCTCGCTCACGGCCAGCAGCTTGCCGGGGATGGTCACCGGCAGCCGGTCCACCGTTCCGGACAGGCGCTTCACCAGCAGCATGCCCGAATAGAAGGGCTCGTTCATGACCTCGTGACTCAGCGTCAGGCTGTCCTCCAGCCGTCCTGCCGCCACAATTCTGTTATTGGGGTTCTCCATCGTATCACCTCTGGTCGATTCAGTTTGTGTTTTGTCCTATATCCTATGCACAAGGGGGCCGCTTCATGCTTTGGGTGCGCACGCAAAATCACCTCGCACGCCGGACAGACGGCAATGCGCTACCAGAAGGACCGGGGCGTGCTGGCCATGCACGCCGGGAATGTGGACGTGCGCCGGGACGCGCAGGGCAAGATCGACGCGCTGATGGCGCGATACGAGAAGATCAGCGAGCGGGCCGAGATCCACGA
Organism: bacterium; assembly: GCA_004563405.1. GTDB lineage: Bacteria > Bacillota > Clostridia > Christensenellales > Aristaeellaceae > SFTH01. The sequence goes on along the minus strand of SFTH01000003.1, from coordinate 115,852 downwards.
GCGCCGGGAGCGGACGTACGTCAAGGGATATGCGCCAGTAAAGGCAAATGACGCACTTTCGGACAGGCTCAGGTTCAAAAATGCTGAATTTGATTCGAAGGAGAATATGGATCGCCATGTGAAAAACACATTGCAAAATATGGAAAGGAAATATCAGCAATGCAAGATACGTTGAAATGGCCCGAAAACTATTGCAATCCGAGCCGTCAGATGATATATTGATGCTGAAAAGGTCAGACGGAAGCGTAGCAAAGTACAGAGTATCCACGAATGAGTTCGCGGTAGGAACGAAAGACGGAAAGCTAAGGACTGCGTTTAAAACGAATGTGGGTATAAATTATTGGAGGGACGAAGTTGAAAGAAACAAGGAGTAAAAAAAGAATTTGCCCGTGCTGCGGGAAAGAATACGTTGATGAATACGAAATCTGTAAGGTGTGCATGTGGGAGAATGATCCGGTACAGCTTGTGTTTCCGGACAAAAGAGGTGGAGCAAACAGGATGAGTCTGGAAGAAGCGAAGCGTGCATTTAAAAACGGCATAAAAGTAGAATGAACCGCCAAGCGAAAGCAAGGCGGTTTTTAGATGGAAATGCGCATGCGTATGCGGATTTGAGTTGAACATGGTATCGGAGGCGCGGCGAAGGCTGCGCCTTTATCATACACAAATTTGTCCGGGATGACGAAAAACGATCAAGGCCGGGCGGAAGGGCACCGCGATAAGAAACCGAGGCTGAGGAGGAGAACATGAAGCGGGCGCTGCGCTTTCGCGCGGCCTCCGCAGTCCGGGCGGTGCCCTCCGCGGGCGGCGTCGCCATATCCGTGCGCCTTCACGCGCGGGCCTCCACGAACCAGCGCCCCTCGTCCTCGAACAGATAGGTCTCCCGTCCCAGGATGCGCACCGTGTAGCGCATGCCCTGGCCTCCGGCCTTTGTGGCGGCGGCCCGGCGCACGTCCAGCAGGCGATTCACCTCAAAGCATCTGCCATCCTCCCACTCCACCGAAAGCGGGCGCACCCTTCCCTCCGTCGAAACCTCCACGACCACCTTCACGTAGGCCCGTCTGGCCATGCGTCCTCATCCCCTCCATCCCACGGGGAAGATCACATGGTCGTCCCGCGGGTTGATCGCATTGATACCCGGATCCGCGAGCAGGCTCGCCCGGGAGATGGCGTAGTGCCCGAAGCGGCGGCGGATGTCCTCCACCGCCTCCTCGAGCTCGTACCGGCGCTCACGGCTCCGGTCGGAAAACATGCTCAGCTGCTGGCAGCTGTCCCGATCCTCCAGGTCGGAAACGCTGACCCCCAGGCTGCGTATGGGCCGCTCCCAATGATAGCGTTCCCGGAAGAGCGCCTGGGCATGCGCAGCGATCTCTCCGGCCAGGGCGGTGGCGCGGGAGAGCTTTCTCTGGCAGGTCAGCGCGTTGAGCTCACAGTCCCGCACATAGAGCGTCACCACGCTCCCCTGAAGCGCCTGGGCCCGAAGCCGCTCCGCCACGCTCTCCGAGAGCACCGTCAGCACCAGGCGCACGTCCCGGTCGCACTTCAGATCCCGGGGCGTGGTGGTGCTGTTGCCCACGGACTTGATCATCGCCGCCTCCCCCGCGGCCAGCACCGGCGAGTGGTCGTTTCCCCGGGCGAAGTTCCAGATCATCTCTCCGTTCTTGCCCAGGGCATAGCGCAGGGCGGCCGCGTCGCAGCGGGCCAGATCGCCGATGGTGAAGATGTTGCGGCGGTTGAGCTTGCGCCGGGTGGCCGGGCCGACAAACAGAAGATCCTCCACCGGCAGCGGCCACACCTTTTCCCGGTAGTTCTCCGGGGTGATGACCGTGGTCGCGTCCGGCTTCTTCATGTCGCTCCCCAGCTTGGCAAAGATCTTATTGAAGGAGACGCCCACCGAAAGCGTGAGCCCCAGCTCCTCCCGCGCCCTGCGGCGCAGCTCGTCGGCAATCTCCTCCCCGCTGCGCCGGTGGCCCGTCACGTCCAGCCAGGCCTCGTCCAGCCCGAAGGGTTCGATGAAATCGGTGTATTCGGCGTAGATCTGTCGCATGAGGCGGGAGAAATGCATGTACTTGCGAAAGTCCGGCGGAACCACCCGCAGCCCCGGGCACTTCTGCCGCGCCTGCCAGATCGCCTCCCCCGTCTTTACGCCCATGCCCTTCGCCAGCTGATTCTTCGCCAGCACGATGCCGTGGCGCGCCTCCGGATCTCCGCACACCGCCAGCGGCACCTTCTTCAATTCCGGATTGTATGCGCACTCAACGCTTGCGTAAAAGTTGTTCAGGTCGCTGTGCAGCACCGTCCGCACGACGATCATCTCCTCCTGCTCCATTGTGCGAACATACGTTCGATATACTCATTATAGCACATATGTTCGATTTTGCAATCGAACACCGGATTAAATCGCACGGGCATTTCCGTGGCGGCGATTGCCGGAGGCCGACATGTACGCGGCAGGCGCACAGGTTGCGCCGCCATCTCCCCCGTTGCGGCATGCCGCACGGTGTGCTATACTGTTTTCGGATTTTGGCCGCCCGAAGCGCGGTCGGCGCGTCGGATCGCCCCGGCGCGCCCGGAAAGAGAGGAACGCACATGCTGCTGGAATACGATTTTACTTATTTGCGCTGCCAGTCCTGCACCGCCCGGGCCTACTGCTCCCGCTGTCGCGTGGAGGTGGAGGAGGCGCTGTGCGCGGCGGACGGCATAGAGCGCGCCGAAGTGGACATGGAGGGCAAGCATCTCCGGATCGAGGTAAACGGGCTCGATCCCCTGGACGTGGAGGAGCTGCTCGAGGACGAGGGCATTTTCGCCGGCTGAGGCGCGCTCCATCGCCCGGACGGTCGCGACGCCGCTTCCGGCGAACCTGGGCACGCCCCGGGCAAAGCGCTTTGCCCGGCGCAGGTGCAGACACTTTCGCGCGCAGGCGCGCTAATTGCCCTGGCTATCCCCATGCTGATAGCGGGCGCGGTGCGACACCTTCGCGCGCGGGCGCGCAAATCGCCCTTGCGGCCCTTCCCAAAGGATGCTATAATTAGAACGATAAGCACAGACTGGATTTCGGAGGAATGTGGATGAAGCCGACGAGGATCAACGTCACACGGGAGCTGCACGAGGGTAGCGGGGTTCAGGGACGCCTCCTTCTGGCGGACGTGTTCGCAGGGCTGGACGCGCTGATGGACGAATATGCCGGAAAGATCAAGCTCGTCTACCTCGATCCGCCCTTTCTGACGGGCGAGCGCTTCGTCATGCGCGTGCGCGTGGGCGCGGAGGACTGGAAGAACGGCCGGGGCTCCCTGGAGCTGGACACCTTCACGGACAGCTTGAGCCGCGACGCGTTTCTGGAGATGATGCGCGGCGTGCTCACGCGCTGCCACGCCCTCCTTCGCAGCGATGGCATGCTCTTTCTGCACATCGACTACCGCACGCATCCCCATCTGCGCCTGATGATGGACGAGATCTTCGGCGAGGAGAATTTCCTCAACGAAATCATCTGGGTCTACCAGTCCGGCGGGCGCTCCCTGCGCCACTTCAGCCGCAAGCACGACGTGATTCTCTTCTACCGCAAATCCGCCCAGTACGATTTCAACGTGGAGGAGGTCATGGCTCCGCCCACCGAGCCTCGCAGCAACCACATGCGCCGGCATGTGGACCCCGACGGCCGCGTCTACCGCTCCATTCGCGCCAACGGGCGTGTCTACACCTATTACGACGACGATCCCGTCGCTCCCACGGACGTGTGGAACGACCTGTCCCACCTGCAGCAGCGGGATCCCGAGCGCACGGGCTACGACACGCAGAAGCCCCTGTCCCTGCTGGAGCGCATCGTCAAGTGCGGCTCCCGTGCGGGCGAAACGGTGCTCGATCCCTTCTGCGGCAGCTCCACCACCCTGGAGGCGGCAAAGCGCTGCGGACGGAACTTCATCGGCATCGACCGCTGTCCCCTGACGCTGAACATCGCGCGCCGCAGGCTCCGGGGCGCGCAGTACGCGCTGGAATACCCCGCATTTGAGGGCGAACCCGCCTGCGAGGCCTCCGTCTCGCCGGGCGTGGGCTTCTACCATGTGACTCTGGAGCACTTTGCGCTGGAGCCGGGTGTGGGCGGCCGCGCCTTCGACGCTCTGGACGGCGTGGACAACTGGTCGGTGGGCTACATTCGCGGCGGGGAATACCTCGCCATGGCCGAGGCCGCGCGCACCCGCCGCGCGCCCGAGCTGCCCGACGCGCTGGACGCGCCGGTCTATTCCGGCCAGCTGGCGCTGTGCGTTTCGGACGTCACCGGGCGCAGCTTCTGCTACGCGCTGGACGTGGACTGAGGCGCTTTTAACACGCGGGCCCGCGCAAGTTGATATACGCTTAACAATCGGGAAATATAATGGGTCAGAGAACGGGAGGCGGTTTCATGCTGCTCAATGTGGGCGATCTGGTAAAAATGCGCAAGGCGCATCCCTGCGGGAGCGACCTGTGGACCATCACCTTCGTGGGCGCAGACATCAAGATGCGCTGCGAAAAGTGCGGCCGCATCGTCATGCTCGACCGCCCCACCTTTGAAAAGCGGGTCAAGAAGCTGGTTGCGCCTGCCCCGGAAGATGGAACATGAGCGCCCGCCTGCGCAAGAACATCCTGTTCGCGGGCGCGCTTCTGGGCTTTGCCCTGCTCTGCCTGTGCCTGCATCTGTTCGTCTTTCATATGGTGCGCATTGAGGGCACATCCATGGAGAGCGGCCTGAGCAGCGGCGACCTCGTGCTCGTGACGCGCTTCGACTATCGGAACGGACGCGCGCCGCAGCGGGGCGACGTGGTGGAGTGCAGTTTTCCCGGGCGCAGCGGCGTATACATCAAGCGCGTGATCGGCCTGCCCGGCGAGACCGTTGAAATCCGGGAGGGACGAACCTGGATCGACGGCGTTCCCCTGTCCGAGTCCTACGCCACCGGCCCCGCGGAGGACTACCGCGCGGAGCTGGGCGAAGACGAATATCTGGTGCTGGGCGACAACCGGGCGGAGAGCTACGACAGCCGCGCGGCGGAGATGGGTTTCCTCCGCCGGGAAAACTTTTTGGGCCGCGCGCGGTTTGTGCTCTGGCCCCTTCGGAAAATCAAGTGATCATAAAACAGAATCGAGGTACGCAGTCATGGAGGAAAACAAGAACCTGAATCCCGAACAGAATTCCAATCCTGCCGAACCGGTCGCAGCCGAGGACAGCGCGGCTGCGGAGGCCCTCCGCCAGGCGGTTCAGGGCGGCGCCGAAAAACCGAAGAAGGACTGGAAGAAGGAGGCCCGCGAATGGATCGTCTCCATTGCCGTGGCCCTGTTGGTGGTCTTCGTGATTCGCACCTTCCTGTTCCAGATCATCCGCGTGGACGGCGATTCCATGAACACGACCCTGCTGGACGGCGAGCGCCTGTTCGTATCGGTGCTCGATGTGCGCCTGCAGGGTGGCGTCGACCGCGGCGACGTGGTCATCTGCCACTATCCCAACCGCGGCCGCACGAACTTCGTCAAGCGCGCCGTGGCCGTTCCGGGCGATCAGGTGTACCGCGAGAACGGCGTGACCCATGTGGTCTATGAGGAAGCGGACGAAAACGGTGAAGTGCACGTCGTGGATGAAATGCTGGACGAGCGCTACGCGCTGTACTTCCTGGGCGGCTCTTCCGATGATTATGCCCCCTACACCCTGGGCGAAGACGAATACTTCGTCGTGGGCGACAACCGCTACAACAGCCACGACTCCCGCGACTGGAACGACACTGACCCCAGCCGGGACGTCGGCCCCATCACCAGCGACATGCTCGTGGGCCGCGTGCGCCAGGTCATCTGGCCGCTGAGCGAAATCCGGGCCGTCGACTGAGAGAGGGAGCGCCTATGAACAAACAGCAAAGACGCATGGTCCGCCTGATTGCCATTGTGCTGGTCGCGCTAATGGCTTTCAGCGCCATCATCTCGGCGGTCATCAGCCTCGCCTACGCTGAGGAGGCCATTGCGGCGGAGCGCAACCGCTGCACCCTTACAATGGAATATCTGGAAGACGAACAAGCGCTGCGTATATCGCAGCGCCTTGTGTATACAAACGACTCGGATTTCTCCCTGGACCGGGTGGTCTTTTACATGCCCGCAAACCTTCTGCGCCGGCAGAGCGCGCTGCCCTACGAGGAAGATGCGCTCCTGCAGGCGTTTCCGGCGGGCTACCTTCCGGGCGGCGCGGATCTGATCAACGTGAGGGCTGACGGCGTAACGGCGGACTGGGGCTACCAGGGCGATTCTGAAATCTACCTCCGAGTGGCCTGCGCGCTCGCGCCGGGGGAAAGCTGCGCCTTTGATTTTGAATACTACCTTCTCCTCACGGAAAACGCGGCCTTCCTCGGCCTCTCGGACACCGCCTGGCGGCTGAGCGGCTTCTACTTCTCCCCAGCCTCCCTGGATGAAGGCGGAGAATTCATCCTCAATGCCGCTCAGAGCTACACCCGCTATGTGGACAGCCCCGCCATGGACTTTGAGGCGCAGATCGCCCTGCCGGATGTGTACCTGTTGGCGGGAACCGGAGCGGAGGAGAGCGCCGTCCAGGGCGAACACACGCTGCTGTGGACCGTGCGCGCGGAGAACGCGTTCGATTTCTCCCTCTGCTTCGGCAAGCGCTTCCGGGAATACCGCGCCGAAACGGAATCCGGCGCGCAGCTCCGCGCGCTCACTAACGTGCGCGGCGCGGCGGACAAGGCGCTGTCCGTCGCCGTGCAGGCGGTCGACGACTGCGAATCCATGTTCGGGCCGCTGCCCTTCCGGCAGCTGGACATCGTTCAGGCCGGATATGCGCCCGGCGCGCTGAGCCAGACGGCCTGCCTGTGGCTGCCGGAGGATGTGCTGCGCGGCGACGGAGACGCGCTGGCGCAGACGATCCGCTTCTTCGTCGCCCAGCAGTACTTCGGCCTGTGTGCCAGCGCCCGGCCCGTCTCGGACGCCTGGCTCTCGGATTCCATCTGCGAATACCTGAGCTATCTTTTGCTGGAGGAGGACGCGGAGCACGACGCCTATCTCGCCGCGCTGAACGCAGGCGTCGTGGACGCGCTGCAAATGACCATTCCCGGCGGGCTGACCGTCACCAGCGACGCATCGCTGTTCACCGCAAAGGAATACGAAATCGTCGTGAAGGACCGCGGCGCGGCGGTCTTTCATGAGCTGCGCACCGCCATGGGCCGGGAAGATCTGATCGCCGGACTGAGGCGCTTCTACGAGATGGGCAGCGACGGCGCGGTGCTCACGGAGATGGATCTGGTCGACGCCCTCGACGCAGCCAGCGGCGGCCACTGGGAGAAATTTCTCACCGACTGGGTCTTCAACATCGGCAACTATGTGAAACAGACCATCGACTGGCTGGATTAGGCGCATCTGCACGCAAAGATCCTCCTGCGCTGACTGAGAGCTTGCCTTCCCGTCCCGGCGGGCTTACAATGATTTCAGCCAGTTTTTTACAAGGAGGGATTCCCATGCTCAAGAGAGGTATTCTCAACGCGCAGCTTCGCTCGGTTCTGGCCCGGATCGGACATCGCGACCGCTATGCCATCGTGGATGCAGGGTACAACATTCCTGCAGGCATCGAGACCGTCGATCTCGCCTTCCTGCCCAACATTCCCACCATTCTCCAGGTGCTGGATGGAATTCTGGACGAGATGGCTGTGGAGGGCGTGATTCTCGCCTCCGAAATCAAGGAGTGAGCGTCGGAAATGGACGCCGCCTACGCCGAGCGCTGGCCCAGTGCGGCAAAGGTGACCTACATTCCCCACAGCGAATTTGACGAGGAGATGAAGCATGTAAAGGCGGTCATCCGCACCGGTCAGTACGGCCTGCACGCACCGAACATCATCCTCCAGTCCGGCTGCACCTACTGAAGAAGCGCCTGCGCGTCCCTTCGGAGGAAGTCAGCGGCAAGCAAAAACTCCAACCGCCTCGGGTTGGAGTTTTTGTATTTGCGGGCTTTACAGGGGGCTAACCTGCCATTTGAATTCGGTCTCCCTTCCTCCAGCCCCCGACTCTCCTGCCGCACATTTTCAAAGGCACGCCCGCCGTCGCGGACGCGGCGGTCAGAAAACGTCGGTGTGATACCGTGGATTGGCTTCCTCGATCCAGGCAACGACGGTCGCGTTGTACTGGCTGGTCTTGAGTTCCTCCTCGTAGGTGGCGCGCAGCTCGTCGCGCACATCCTCATAGGCTACCGCACCGGCGGGCACATCCGCCGCGTAGCGAAGGATGCACAGTCCGCCGTCGGTGCGCACCAGGCCGCTCACGTCGCCCACGCTCTCCAGCGCCATCGCCGCGCTGCGGAAGTCATCGCCACAGAGCGTGCTGCGATCGGACACATAGCTTCCGTTGACGCTCACCGTACCGTACTCTCCGGCGAGGGTCGCGAAATCCTCGCCCGCGTTCAGGCGGTCGAGCGCCTGCTGCGCGCGGGGCTCCAGCGCCGCATACAGCGCGTCCAGCTCGCTCAGCTTCGCGCTGTCGCCGCTCTCCAGCGCCGCCTGAAGGGTCAGATATTCCACGCTCTGATCGTCGCTGAAGGAGATCAGGATCGTGTCGATCCTGCGAACGCCCTCCGGGTTCCACACCAGCGTGCGTCCGGCTTCCGCGTCCATCTCGTATTCGGCAAAGTCCGCCGTATAGGTCAGCTCCGCGCTCTCCACCTGACTCTGGTAGAATTCGCGCATCTGTTCGTCGGAGATCTCCATGTCCCGGGTCACATAGTCGAACAGCCGGTCCTGCCAGGCGCTCTTTTCCGCCTCCTCCAGCATGCTCTCATAGGAGTAGCCGTTGGCTTCGAGATACGCCACGGTCTCCGCGCGCACCTCTTCCTCGCTCTTGCTGTCGTCAAAGCGGAACTCCATGTAGTAGCGCAGGGTGTCCTCATACTCCTGCTGCACCCGGCTCTCCAGCTCCGCGCGCTGGCCGTCGCTGAGCTCGTACACGCCTGCCTCCCGCGCCTTCATCTCCAGAACCTTGCCCTCCACCAGGCCGTCCAGCACGGTTAGCTTGGCGGTCTCGGCGTAATCCGCCTCGGAGACGCCCAGCATCTGATAGTAGGCCGAAATGGTGGCGTATTCCGCAGCGGCCTCCGCCGCCGTCACCACGCCGCCGTCAAATTCGGCGGCAATTGCGTCCGGGTTCTCCACGGAAGCGGCCGCGTACATCGCGCCGTCCTCCTGCGCGGCCTCCAGCGCGCGCACCTGTGCGCTCAATCTGGAGACGCGTACCTGCCCGGTCACCGCCCAGACGCCCAGGCCGGCGCACAGCACGGCCAGCGCCAGACACAGAGCCGTCAAACGCTTCGTTTTCATTGCTTCACCTCCATAGTGGTACAACAATTATAGCACAGAATTGCTTCTGTGCTATGAATTGACCGTCGATGTCATTGAATTGTACCTTTTCAGGCCATCTTTTCTCCCACCAGCATGCAGAGATAGGCGGCCGCAGCGTCGTATCTCGCGTCGTGGGCATGGTCGCCGCCGCCGTACCACTTCTGGCATTTCGCGGCGATGAATTCCTGGGAGAGGCCGAAGTGCTGGCAGAGCTCCTCCAGCTTCGGGGGCTTGAGCACCTTCGGATTCTGCTTGAGGGGAATGTGCGCCTCCTCGGTGTAGTGGCGCAGCGTGCAGAAGATGGGATAATCCGGAAACTTCACGCCGATGCGGCTGAATTCGCTGCGGATGTATCTCAGGTCGCCGCCCACGTCATGGCCGATCACCAGCTTGCAATCCTGAAAATCCCGATAGATCTCGTCGGCGTGATAGGCGAACACGTCGCCGCCGGAGAGCTTTTTGAGCTGATACACGCCCAGGCCGTGAACCTTGCGGGCGTAGCGGTTGATGCTCTTGGCCGCAAAGTAGAAGTTCTTGCCGCGCACCCGCCGCCCCTGAATCACGAGATAGGACAGCTGAATGATTCGGCTGGGATGATTGCCGTCCAGTTCCACGTCCACGGCAATCCACTTATCCGGTTTTTGAAACAGTTTCTTGAAATTGATCACCGATGCATACCCCGTACCATTCTTTCGATATTGACCAGCGCCTCCTCCACGCGGCTGCGCTGGGTGGCCAGATTGAAGCGGAAGAAGCCGCGACCGGCCTCGCCGTAGTCCAGCCCGCTGTTGAGGGCAACGCCCGCCTCCTCCACCAGCGCGCGGAAAAACGCCTCGTGGGAGACGCCTGCACCCCGGCAGTCCAGCCACATCAGATAGGTGCCGTCCTGGGGTGCGCAGGAAATTTCAGGGATGCGCGCGCGAATGAACTCCACCGCGAAGTCCCGGTTCTCCCGCACATACTCCACCACCGCGTCCATCCATGCGTCGCCGGAGTTGTAGGCCGCCGTCTGGGCGATCGCGCCGAAGATGTTCGGCGTATCCGCGTGGCTGCGCCCGATCTCCGCGCGCACCTGCGCGCGCAGCTCCGCGTCCCGGATGATGACGGAGGACTGGCGCAGACCCGCCAGGTTGAAGGACTTGGTGGCCGAGGTGAGCATCACGCAGCGGTCGGAGTTTTCAAGGCTCAGGATGCGCGTGTGCTTCGAACCGCTCAGGTTGAAGTCCGCGTGGATCTCGTCGCAGACGACGATCGCGCCATAGTGGTTGGCCACGTCCACCACCCGCTGCAATTCGTCCCGCGTCCAAACGCGGCCCACCGGGTTGTGGGGATTGCAGAGGATCACCAGCTTCACGCCTGCGGCCAGCTTCCGCTCCAGATCTTCGAAATCCATCTCCCAGCCCGCGTCCGTATGCCGCAGGGGGTTTTCCACCAGCGTGCGCTCAAAGAGCTCCACCGCGCGATAGAAGGGACCGTAGACCGGCGGCTGAATCAGCACGCGGTCTCCCGGCTGCGTGAGCGCGCGCACGCAGAAGAAGATGCTGTCCACCACGCCCGGACTGTAGAGGATCCACTCCGGATCGACCTCCAGGCCGTAGCGGCGGCGCAGCCAGCCGATCTCCGCCTGCTTCTCCTCCGCACCGTTCTCCGTGTAGCCGTAAATCGGATGCTTCGCCCGCGCCACCAGCGCGTCCACCACGGCGGGGACGGTGGGAAAATCCATGTCCGCCACCCACATGGGGATCAGGCCATCCCGGCCAAAGTGCTCCCCGCAGCGATCCCACTTCTCACAATTGGTGCCGCTGCGATCCATCGCCGCGTCCAGATACTCGCGATAAAAGCTGTCCATCGTGCGCCTCCCGTATTTCCACTCCTTTTATTATACGACGAATGACAAAATCATGTCAAGTGTATAAATCTCACAGAGCGACGCCGTAAAAATCCGCAAAACCCGAACGGAATCAAAGGCGCAATCCCAATGGAAATATGAAAAAAGCGGCGTATGAACGCCGCAACCCAAAAAGACGTAAAGCATGCCGGACGCACATCTCCCCTGCGCGTCCTAGCCGGGCTGTCCCTCCGCGCGGGCGCGCATGCGCTTGAGGATGCGCCCCTCCATGCGGGAGATCTGCACCTGGGAGACGCCCATGTCCCGGGCGATGGCGGTCTGGGTGTGGGCCTGAAAGTAGCGGCGCAGAATGAGCGTGCGCTCCTCGGGACTAAGTTCCATCAGGAGCGTTTTGAGCGTCAGGCGCGCGTCCACCTCCGCCATGCTCTCCTCCCCGATCACATCCATCAGCCGCAGTCCGCCCTCCGCGCCCACCGGCTCGCTCAGAGAGCGCACCCTCTGGCGGGCGTTCAGCGCCAGCAGCACGTTTTCCACGTCCAGCCCCGTCCCCTCGCTGATTTCCTGCACGGTTGGCTCCCGGGCGCGCTCCTTTACATATTCCTCCCGGAAGCGCTCCACCCGGATCGCGTTGTCGTGAATCGTGCGGGAGACGTGCACGGGGCCGTCGTCCCGGAGATACCTGCGCACCTCGCCCAGTATGATGGGCACGGCGTAGGTGGAAAAGCGCGCGTTGTAGGACGGATCGAAACGGTTGATGGCCTTCAACAGTCCCATGCAGCCGTACTGAAACAGATCCTCGTACTCCGCGCCCCGATCCCGGAAGCGGCGCAGCACAAAGTGCACCAGGGGCAGGTTCTCTTCCACCAGTTCCTCCCGCGCCCGGGCGTCTCCGGCGCGGGCGCGCGCGAGTTTATCAAGCGTGCCTTCGTAGTTTTCCCCGCTCAGGCCCGCCGCGCGAGGAGCGCCTCGCGCCGGTTCATCTGCTTCTTCAGCCGGACGGTGGTGCCCTTGCCCACCGCAGACTCCACCTCCACCGCGTCCATGAAGCTCTCCATCACGGTAAAGCCCATGCCGCTGCGCTCCTCACCGTCCAGCGTGGTGTAGAAGGGCTCCCGGGCTCGGGCCACATCTGCGATGCCGCAACCCCGATCGGACACATCCACCGTGAGCAGCCCGTCCTCCCGGTAGACGGCGTGCAGGCGCACCGTACCCATGCTCCGGGCATAGCCGTGCACGATGGCGTTGGTCACGGCCTCGGACACGGCGGTCTTTACATCCGCCAGCTCCTCCAGCGTCGGATTGACCGGCACCAGAAACGCGCTGACCACCATTCGCGCGAGGGATTCATTCTCGGGCAGGGCCGGAAAATCCAGCCGGATTTCATTCATGATACGCATCCTCTCTCCCTCCTTCAGGCCATCCGCTCCACCAGCTCGTACAGCCCCGCCATCTCAAAGATCCGGTCCATGCGCCTGTCCGCGTGCATCACCGCGACGCTGCCGCCCCGGCGCGCCATCAACTTATACCTCCCGATGATCAGGCCCACGCCCGAGCTGTCCATAAAGCGCAAATCCTTCAGATCCAGCACCAGCCGCCGGATGGAGCCGTCCCGCAAAAGCGCGTCCAGCTCCTCGCGCATCTGTCCGGCCGCCCGGTGATCCAGCTCGTCCGTCAGGCGCACGATCAGCGTCTGCCGCCGCCTTTCATAGTCCAACATGGCTTTCACCCCCTCGATCGTAGGGTATTCACCGCGCCGCCTGTCGCATCCTGCCGCGAAAAAGCACCGCTTTGGGCGAACCGGCGGTTTCGTTCGACCCTTTCGCCGCAGGAAAAGATGTCTAATTCCACCGTTTTCCGGCAATGCTAAGGGGCATCCTGTGGAAAGGCGGGTTTTCTCATGCGCAAATGGATCGTCATTGCCCTCGTCGCGCTGCTGGTGACGGCGCTGGGTCTCGCGCTCTGGCAGCTGGATCTGCCCAACTGGCAGCGGCTGGATCTCAACCGCATCCGCGCCACGCCCGAGAGCACCGTGGTCTTCGACGCGAACGGCCAGAGTGCCGGCGCGCTCTACGCCGCCGCCAACCGCCGCTATGTGGAATTGAAGGACGTGCCCGGGGATGTCGTCAATGCCTTCATCGCCGCCGAGGACCAGCGCTTCTACAGCCATCACGGCTTCGACCTCAAGCGCATCTTCGGCGCGCTCTGGCACGATCTGAAGACCCGGAGCTTCGAGCAGGGCGCCTCGACCATCACCCAACAGCTCATCAAGCTCACCCACCTGACCAGCGACAAGACGATCTCCCGCAAGGCGCAGGAGATCGTGCTCGCCTGTCAACTGGAAAAGGTGCTCTCCAAGGAGGAAATCCTGGAGGCCTATCTGAACACCGTCTACTTTGGCAACGGCGCCTACGGCATCGGCGCGGCTGCCGAGGCTTACTTTGGCAAGGTCCCCGGGGAGCTCACCCTCGCCGAGGGCGCGCTTCTGGCTGGCATCATCAAGTCTCCCTCGAAGTACGCGCCCCACCTGCATCCGGAGAACGCCGTCTCCCGCCGGGACCACATCCTCGCCGCCATGGCGGAGCAGGGCCTCATCGCCCCGGAAGCGCTCGAAAGCGCCGCCGCCGAGCCGCTGCGCCTGAAGGCCCAGGCCGTGGACGCGGGCGCGGACGGCTGGTACATGGATCAGGTGCTGCTGGAGGCGGAAGCCGCCCTCGGCCTGGAGGCGGAGGAGATCCTCTCCGCGGGGCTGCACATCTACACCGGCCTGCGTACGGACTTCCAGCAGGTCGCCGAGGCGCTCTTTGATAGCGGCGCAAACTTTCCCGACCCTGCCGCCGATGGCACGCCCGTTCAGGCAGCGCTCATCGCCCTGGATCCCGCCACCGGAGAGATTGCCGCCGTGATCGGAGGCCGCAGCTACGACGTGCGACGTGGACTCAACCGCGCCACCCAGGCCCAGCGCCAGCCCGGCTCCGCCATCAAGCCCGTCTCCACCTACGCCGCCGCCATCGAGGACATGGGCTTTCTCCCCTGCTCCATGATCGAGGACGTGCAGCGGGAGTTCCCCGGAAAGTATCTTCCCGGGAACGTGGGCGGCAAGTATTACGGCACGGTGACGCTGCGGGAGGCCCTCTCCCGCTCGCTGAACGTGGCGACGGTGGATCTCGCGGATCTGATCGGCATGCAGCGCGTGCGCAACGCCATGGCGAAGTTCGGCATACCTCTGGCCGCTCAGGACGTCAACCTCTCCCTCTCCCTGGGCTCCATGACCAACGGCGTATCCCCGGCGCGGCTCTGCGCGGCCTACTGCGCCCTGGCCAACGGTGGAACCCGTGTGGAGCCCCACGTCATCCGCCGCATCACCGACAACCGGGGCCGTCTGCTCTACGAGGCGCCCGCGCCGAGCGAAGCAGCCGTCAGTCCCCAGACCGCCTTTCTGGTTACAGACATGCTCAAAACCGCCGCCATCACCGGCAGCGCAAAGGCCCTGTCCACAGCGGGCGTTCCCGTGGCGGGAAAGACGGGCACCGTGGGCGAGTCCGGCGGCGGCAACCGGGACATCTGGACGGTGGCCTGCACGCCGGATCTCGCGGTCGCGGTGTGGATGGGCTTCGACGAGCCGGACGCGCGCCACGCCCTGCCGGACTACGCCGGCGGCAGCAGCTACCCCGCCCGGCTCTGCGCGGCGCTCATCGCCCGCGTCTCCTCCGCCCTGAGCGGGCGGGACTTTGCCGCCCCGGAGAACCTCGTTCCGCTGAAGATCGACCGCGCGGCCCTCTCCGAGGAAAAGGTCGTGCGCCTGGCCGCATCCAACACGCCGGAGGAATACGTGCAGGTTGAATGGTTTCCCCCGGACAGGGCCCCCTCCGCCGTCTCCGAACTATGGAACGCTCCGGAGCCGGTGGACGATCTGATGCTCCTCTCCGAGAGCGGCGATCCACCCGCTTTGGCCTTCACCTCCCGCTCCGGTGCAGCGGATTATCTGGTGCTGCGCAAGAGCGGCGGCGACACGGAGGTCGCCGCCGTGCTCCGGGCGGACGCGGGCAACGTGATCGTCTGGTCGGACACCCAGGCCAGCACCGACCGCGCCTACACCTACTCTGTGCTCCCCCGCCACCACCTGCTCTACGAGAGCGGTTCCCTGCTCACCGGTCTGGAGAGCGCCTCCGTCTCCTACTCCCCGGGCGGCCTGCTCAACCGCATGTTCGGCGGGGATTCCCAGGCGCGGCTTTCGCCGGCGCAGGCAGTCGCCCGGCAAGGCCCGCAGGCTCAGTGTAACAGGTCTGCGGACGGACGGAAGTGCAAAGTCCCGGAGCAGCAAAATGAAGGGGGCTGCCCCGTGCGGCTCTGTTTGCCGCTTCGGAGACAGCCCCTGTCTGTATGGGCGTACGCTCAGATCCATGCTGCCGCGTCCGCCTGTATTCCCGGTTCTCCGGCGTCGGATCAGGCCTTGCGCCGGATGGGAATTTCGCTGTACCAGGGCCCGATGTAGCGGCCCGTTTCGTCAAACCGCTCCTCAGAGTCGTACAGGAACGCGCCGAGCCACATTTCCTCGACCTGTCCGATCCGATCGCCGCAGGTGATCTTGATGGAGGTGATCAGCGTATTCTCGTTCATCTGGCTCTCGCTCAGATGGGTGTAGAACCCTCCCTTCTGGTGCACATCGTCGTACAGATAGCACTCCACATACTCCGTGTGGGAGATGTCGCCCGGCGAGCGGATCACCAGATTCACCGTCTGTCCATCCGAAAGGGTGTAGCGGAGGGTATAGCCGATGCGCATGACATAGGGGTCGGGCAGGGTCATCCAGGCCTCCTTGCATATGGAGAGGAAGTTCTTTCCCGTCAGCGTTTCCGCGTCGGAGACGAGCGCCTCAAAGCAGTCGATATCCTTGCCCTTCCTCCAGTTGCACACATATTCCGTCAGTCGGTACCGCGTACCGCTTCCGTCCGGCGCATACAGGTGAATCGGTATGTACACCTCCTGTGTGGGCTCGGGCGTGGGCTCCGGCGTGACTTCCGGGGTCGGTTCGGGCGTTGGAACCGCGGTCGCCGCCTGCGTCGGCTCCGGAAAGGCCGCAGGCACAGCTTCATCTGCCGCGGGCCCGTGCAGCAGGAGGATCGCCGCCACCGCCGCCACGACGGCGAGCGTCAGCGCTGCCGCAAGTATCCGTCTGCGCCGCCTGCGCCTGCGCCGCAGCATTGCTTTTTTGGACGCCATTGAATCCACCTCCATGTATGTGCATTATAGCAGAAAGGGGCGGAAAATGGAAGGTCGAAATCTGTCGACCGGCAGAAGCGGGCCCGCCGCCTTCGCTTGCCCCACTTTCGTTCCGAACCGCTTTCGCGCCTCCGAAGGCGGAGTCATCCCGAAACGCCGGGCGGAGGCGCACCCTCCGACGCTTCGATTGCCCGCACATCAGCATTGACAAAACTTCATATTTCATATATAATTGATTAAGATTTTCAATAATCCTACAAGGGAGTTGGAGCGATGGATTTCAAACAGCTTGAATCATTTGTGGCCGTTGTGGATGAGGGAAGCTTTTCCAACGCCGCTGCGCGTTTGCAGCTCTCTCAGTCCATGGTGACCATTCACATACGCAATCTGGAATCGGAGCTGGGCACGCGCCTTCTCAACCGCACCACGCGCAGCATGGAGCTGAGCGCGGATGGACGCACCTTCTATTCCTACGCCCGCCAGATGCTCAAGCTCAACCGCGACAGCATGTTCGCCCTCAGCCGGGCGGATCAGGACGAGCACACCATCAACATCGTCGCCACGCCCTACACCAGCCGCTACTATCTGGCAAAGCGCATCGCCGAATTTGAAAAGCAGCACCCCGACGTGAGCTTCAACATCACCGTCTGCTACAATTCAGAAATTCTGGGCAAGCTCCGGGCTGGCGGCTTCCAGTTCGCGTTCTGCAACATGAAGATCATGGACTCGGATTACAGCGTCCGCCGCTACAATTCCGCCAGCCTCGTGATCATTACGCCCAACACGCAGCGCTTCCGCGAGCTTCAGGGCAAGCCCTTTCCCGTCGAGCTCTTCGGCACGGAGCGGGTCATCACCCGGAGCAGCAGCTCCGCACTCCAGCAGGAGTTTTTGCGGTGGGTGAAGCAGAACCTTCCGGGCGTGAAGCTTCAGGTGGCCGCAGCCATCGACGATACCGAAACCATCAAGCAGCTGGTGGCCGACGGCATCGGCATCTCCGTGCTCTCGGAGGTGGCCGTGGGCGAATTCGTCTCCTCGGGCCGCCTGCTCTCCTTCCCCCTGGAGGGGACCATGCCCCACCATCTCTACTTCGTCTCCAAGAAGAAATACCTCTCTCCCATACAGAGCGCCTTCCACGACTTCATCCTCGCCAACATCGCCCCCGTCGGCACTGAGGAGGAATAAAAAAAGCGCGGATTTCCGCTGCGGCGCGGAACCGTAAAATAACCGAAGGCGCAGAAGCAAACGCGCAAAGGGCACGCCGTCCCTCCCTCATGGGAAGGACGGCGCGCCTTTTTTTCCAGTCTCCTCATTCCGCGTCCGTAATGACGCCCTTCTTCAGAATGATGTTAGCATACAGCGCAGATTCGCCGGACATGATGACCACGCAGGACTTCTCGCGGGTGCGGTCGTAGAACGCGCCGCGCTCGATCTCGCCGAAGCAGGCCGCGCCGCGGGAATCGTACTTCGACACGATGTCCTTGTAGACGTCCCAGATGGGCGTCTCCACGGTGTCGCCCGGAACCTTCGCCATCAGCATCACCGGATGCTCCACATAGGTATCCAGGGGCATCACCTTGAGAATGGCCTCCAGAATCTCGGGCACGTTGTGGCCGTCCATGCGGATCTCAACCTTCGCGTTGGTGTGACCGGGGAAGTTGCCGTCTCCGATGGTCAGCTCGTCGCCGTGGCCCATCTCGCAGAGCACCTTCAGAAGCTCGGGGGGCAGAATCTTCGGAATTCCTTTAAGCATGTTGTATGACCTCCTGATATGATGTACACCTCGCCCGCCGCGCGGGCTTTACGTACATTATACACCATTTTTCCGCGTCTGTCTGCAAAAAAAGGCGCGGATTCCCCGCAATAGTTGTACATTTTTCCGTTTTTGTTGTATAATTGACCCATGCCCGCAGGGGCGGCCGGGCCGCCATGCCCGACATTCCAACAGAAACAAGCATACAATGCGGACTTTATTCCGGACACAGGAGGTTATTTATGGGTCTCAAATCCCTGCTCCAGGGGCTCCCCCCGACCATTCAGTACATCGCGGTCATCGGGCTCGTGATGCTCATACTCTACGTCTGCCTCACGCTCACCCGCCTCTTCGGCCAGAACAGCGGCAAAAAGGTATACTACGACGATCCCGAGGCCTACGAAAAGACCGTTCCCGACCTCTTCGGCGCCGGCGCACAGAAGCGCAAGCCCCAGAAAGAAAAGGGCGACGACAGCGACGCCCCCGAGAGCAAATCAGACTGAGCGCCGCACCGTATCCAACGTGGCCTCCGGCACACGCTCGGGATGAATGTGCACATCGTTTGTCCGGAGCAGGCGCTCCAGATATTCTCCGTGGAGCCTGCGATAATCCTCTAGCGTCTCCACGCGCTTGACGGCCTCGCCGACCGCCTCCGCGCCGGTGAAGCCCGCCAGATACCACAGCGTAAACTTGCGCAGCTCGCAGATGGCAAATTTTTCCGGCTTTTGCTGGCAGAGGCGCTCCGCCAGGCGAAGCAGCAGTGCCACCCGCTCCGGCGCATTGCGCTCCGGCGGCCGCTCGCCGCGCCCGAGGGCGCGAATGTCGTCGAAGATCCAGGGAGCCTTGAGCGCCGCGCGGCCGATGCACACGCCGTCCGCGCCGACGCTGCGCGCAAAGGCGGCCGCGTCCCCGGCGCAGGTCACCGCGCCGTTTGCGTACAGGGGAATCTCCACCGCCGCGCGCACCCGCCGCATCTCCCCGAGCAGCACGCCGCCGCCATAGAGCTGACTCCGCGTGCGCCCGTGGAGGATGATCTCCCGGCAGCCGGCCTCCTGAGCCATGCGGGCAATCTCCGGCGCGGTGATGTGCGCCTCGTCCCAGCCCAGACGCAGTTTCAGCCGCACCGGTAGCCGGACGGCTCCGCACACCGCGCAAAGGATTTCTCCCGCGCGCTCCGGCTGCTGCAACAGCGCCGCGCCGTTTCCGCTGCCCACCACAATCCGCGCCGGGCAGCCCATGTTGATCTCGATGGCGTCAAAGCGCTCCATCCCCTCCAGGCGCACCGCGGCCGCGGCCATGACGCGCGGATCGCTTCCGATGATCTGCGCCGCCAGAGGACCCTCCTCGGGCCTTCGCAGCACCAGTGCGTCCATGATGGGCCGTCGCTTGCGCTTTGCACGGGCAAAGCCCGTTGCCCCAATCATCTCCGTGGTCGCGCCGTCCGCGCCGTATTCGAAGCAGACGCTGCGAAACGCCGCGTTGCTCATGCCGTCCATGGAGGCCAGCAGACATTTCAGAGGCAAGCAATCCGCTCCTTTCCCATTCCGAGGAGGTTCCCATGTACGAATCCATCGTGGAAATCGACCTGCACGGCAAAAACCGCTATCAGGCGGGCGTAGCCGTCGATGCGGCGCTGCGCCGCGCCGGCGCGGCCACCTGCCGCATCCGGATCATTCACGGCTGCAATTCCGGCACGTCCCTGCGGGACTTCGTGCAGGAGCGCTACGCCGCCCATCCGCGGGTACTGCGCGTCGTCCCCGGGCCAAACCGGGGCGTCACCGAGCTGGTGCTGCGGGAATACTGACCCGGCCACCGTCCCGATCAAAGCGCCCGGCGCATCCGCCTGCGCGCCTATCTTCTCCGAAAGCGGCGGCGCACCTCCGCCTCGCCCGCTTCAAGTATCCCTTCGCCCTCCGCGCCCAGCACCCGCAGAAGCAGCGCCCGCTCGTCACGCGCACCCTGCACATGTAAAACCCGATAGGCGCCCGCATCGCTTCCGACAGCGATCTTTCCGCCCATGTGCGCGCACGCGCGCACGTTTTCCGTCTGAAGCTCCAGAAGGGGACAGAGCACCGCGTCGGGATACCGCCCGTCGCCGATCAGATTCGCGATGGTCACCATCGTGGGCACCCACACCGCGCCGCTCTGGGCGAGCATGCGCACCGCCGCGCCGTCCAGATACGCGCCGTGCTCCACGGAATCCACGCCCGCCTCCAGCGCGGCCTTCACGCAGTCCGCACCATTGGCGTGGGCCATGACGGCCATGCCCTCGCCGTGGGCCACGCGGATCATCTCCCGAATCTCCGCCGCCTCCAGGGGTGCGGAGGTAATCCTTCCAAAGCATCCAAAGTCCATCAGCCCGGAGATCATGATCTTGATGAAGTCCGCGCCGCCGTCACGGGCGGCGTACACCAGCTTCCGGTACTCCTCCGGCGTGTCAAAGCCGCGCCCGATGAAGCCGCCGTAGCGGCCCCTGCGATGGATGGGAAACAGCGGCGTGCGGTAGTCCAGGCCGTACTCCGGCGCAAGCTTCGCCGCGAACGCGCCGACGCCCCAGGCGTCGCCGCCGTCCCGAAGAAAATCCACGCCCGCTGCGCGATAGGCGGCGAGCCGCCCGCGCACCAGCGCCTCGTCCGGCCGCTCCTTCTGCGCGTCGATGGCCGCGCGGTAGTAGACGCCGTCCAGAATCATGTGAATGTGACAATCGCCGCGCATACTGTGTCCCTCCCCTGCATACCCTACCATTATAGCTGCCGAAGGTTGCGTTTTCAATCGTGTGCGCCAAGATTGACAAAATCGAAAATCGGAATATAATGGAAGTGTCTGAGTTTCACAAGCTGGAATTCCGGGTACATAGATTCAGGAGGTGTTTTACAATGAATTTGAAGGGAACCAAGACGGAAAAAAACCTCATGACGGCCTTTGCGGGCGAGTCTGAAGCGCGCAACAAGTATACCTATTTTGCCAGCGTCGCCAAGAAGGAAGGCTACGAGCAGATCAGCGCCATCTTCCAGAAGACCGCCGACAACGAGAAGGAACACGCCAAGATGTGGTTCAAGGCGCTGGGCGGCCTGGGCGACACCGCGAAGAACCTGCTGGCTGCCGCCGAGGGCGAGAATTACGAGTGGACCGACATGTACGCCGGATTTGCCAAGGACGCCGAGGAGGAGGGCTTTGTTGAGCTCGCCGAGAAGTTCCGCATGGTGGCCGAAATTGAAAAGTCTCACGAGGAGCGCTATCGCAAGCTGCTGAGCAACGTCGAGATGCAGGAAGTATTCAAGAAGAGCGAAATCAAGATGTGGGAATGCCGCAACTGCGGTCACCTGGTGATGGGCGTGGAAGCCCCCGAGGTCTGCCCCGTCTGCGCACATCCCCGCGCTTATTTCGAGGTCCGCGCAGAGAACTATTGATTCTGAAATCGCATCGCAGCAGAAAGACCGGTCGCGCTCCGCGGCCGGTTCTCTGTCCCATGGAGGATCCGATATGAAAATTCGCTTCAATGAAGATCAGGAGATCGTCAACTCCGTCCAGGAGGGACTCAAGCGCACCGGCGGCTACTGCCCCTGCAGGCTGGAGCGCACGGAGGAAAACAAGTGCATGTGCAAGGAGTTCCGCGATCAGATCAAGGATCCGGATTTTGAGGGTTACTGCCACTGCTTCCTCTACTACAAGGAAAAGTGAGCCGCACAGGCAAGCGCCCGCCAGGTCTCGACAGAGACCCCCGGCGGGCGCTTTTCCCTGCAATTGAGCAGAACGGCTATCTTTCCTCGCGGAAGTAGGGCAGGCCCAGGCTCTGCGGGGGCTGGTCCTCACGCTTCTTTCGGATGCTGGTGATGATCAGCACCAGGATAGTGAACAGGTAGGGCAGCATTTTCAGCAGGGGCTTGGTTGCCATCGTCACCTTGATCCAGCCGATGTTGGAAATATAGCTGCTGCAGCTGAACAGGAAGCCGAAGATCGTGGAGCCAATGATGGTCATGTGCGGCCTCCACAGCGCAAAGATGACCAATGCGACGGAGAGCCAGCCCAGTCCCTCCAGGCTCTTGTAGGCCTCGACGGAGGCCATGTAGTCGATGATGTAGTAGAATCCGCCCAGGCCGGCAATGCCGCAGCCGATGCAGGAGGCGCAGTACTTGTACTTACTCACGTTGATGCCCATCGCGTCCGCCGTCGCAGGGCTCTCGCCCACCGCGCGCAGGTGCAGACCGACCTTCGTGCGGTACAGGATGTAGGAAGCGGCAATCGCGACGATCACGGCCAGGAAGAACATCACGCCCAGGTACTGAAGCGCGTCCGTCCGCTCCGCAAAGGGCCAGCGGTACAGCTTCTTCGGGCCGACGAGGTAGACGGTTTCGTCCATCTCGCTCATGATCACCTTCATCAGACCCACGCCGAACGTGGTCAGCGCGAGGCCCGTCACGTTCTGATTGGCGCGCAGGGAGACCGTCAGGAAGCTGTAGATGAAGCCCATCAACATTCCCATGACCAGCGATCCCAGAATGCCCAGAACGACGATCATAAACGCGGGCAGGGAGGACTTCCCGATCAGGTTCAGCACCAGGCAGCCGCCCGCGCCGCCCATGCACATGACGCCGGGTATGCCCAGGTTCAGCTGTCCGGCCTTCTCGGTAATGATCTCGCCGGTGGAGCCGTACATGAAGGTCGCACCGAAGGCCAGGGAATCAATCAAAAAGTTCAGCCAGATGCTCATTTGACGCCCTCCTTGATCACAGCGTGTGTCCTGCGGCGAAGCTTCACCTTGTAGTTGATGAAAAATTCGGAGCCGATGATGAAGAACAGTATGATGCCCACGATCACGTCGGGAATCGCGCCGCTGACGTTGAAGTCCTGGGAGATCTGCGCCGCGCCCTGGTTCAGTAGGGTGATCAGGCTGGAGGTCAGCAGCATGACCAGCGGGTTGAAGTGGGCCAGCCAGGAGACCATGATGGCGGTAAAGCCCTGGCCGCCGATGGATTCTGTGGTGATGCTCTGGTCGAGGCCGGCCGCGATCAGGTAGCCGGTCAGGCCGCACAGCAGGCCGCTGACGATCATCGTGCGGATGATGACGGTCTTGACGTTCATGCCGCTGTATTGGGCGGTGCGGACGCTCTCGCCGACGACGGAAATCTCATAGCCCTGCTTGCTGTAATTCAGATAGATGTGCAGGGCGACCGTCAGAAGCAAAGCAATCAGGATGATCAGGAAGTAATCGTGTACG
Source organism: bacterium (assembly GCA_004563405.1). Taxonomy (GTDB): domain Bacteria; phylum Bacillota; class Clostridia; order Christensenellales; family Aristaeellaceae; genus SFTH01. The sequence goes on along the minus strand of SFTH01000003.1, from coordinate 92,480 downwards.
ACCGAGGGCAGCTTTCCGGCGTCCAGCTTGCCCAGAGAGGACGAGCCGCTGGGAACCCAGACCACCAGGAAGTAGCTGACGACGTTGATCGCCACATAGTTCATCATCAGCGTAAAGAGCGTCTCATTCGTATTCCAGCGCGCCTTGAAGATGGCAGGGAACACGGCCCAGACCGCTCCGCAGAGCAGCGCGGCAACGAACATCAGAATCAGCAGAAGCCACTCGGGAATGCGTCCGCCCAGATAGAACGCCACGGCAATCGCTCCCCAGACGCCCATCAGCGTCTGACCCTCCGCGCCGATATTCCAGAAGCGCATGCGGAACGCCGGCGTGACCGCCAGCGAAATGCACTGCAACACGGCCATATTCTTGAAGAATTTCCACATCTTCCGGGGCGTGCTGAAGGAACTCTTCACGAGGAAGCTGGAATAAAAATCAACAATGCTCTTGTTCCCGGATCTGAGCTTGTCGCTGAGGACAAACGCGACAAGGCCACAGACCACGAGTCCCAGCAGAACCGCAACCACCCGGATCATCCAGGACTTTGACGTGGATATGCTTTCGCGCTTGGAAAGATGAATCAGCGGCTCATGGTTGGGCGCACTCTTCTTCTCGTTCATCACGCATTCTCCTTTGCAGTGTTGTCCGTCTTCGTCATCAGCAGACCGATCTCCTCTTTGGTCGCTGTGCGCGCATCCACAATCCCGGTCACGGCGCCGGAATTGATCACCATGATCCGGTCACAGAGCTCCAGAAGCACGTCCAGATCCTCGCCGACGAAGATGACGGCCACGCCGTTCTCCTTCTGCATGTTCAGAAGATGATATATGGTGTACGAAGAATTGATGTCCAGGCCCCGCACGGGGTAGGCGGCCATCAGCACCTTCGGGGTGAATGCAATTTCGCGGCCCAGCAGCACCTTCTGAATGTTGCCGCCGGAGAGTCTGCGCACGGGAACGTTGACGCTGGGCGTGATGACCTCCAGCTCCCGGATGATCTCCTCCGCCTGTGCCAGGGGTCTTTTGCGATCCACAAAGCCGGCGCGGCCCTTCCGGTAGCTGCGCAGCATCATGTTGTCCGTAATGCCCATGCTGCCCACCAGGCCCATGCCCAGGCGATCCTCCGGGACAAAGGACAGATGAATTCCCAGGGAGCGGATCTGCAGGGGCGTCTTTTCCCGGAGGGAAATCACCTCATCCTCTCGGAACAGCACGTCTCCGCTGTTCACCCGGCGGCGTATCTCCGCAGGCTTCATCCCCTTGAAGGAGACGGGCCGGTCGCTTGTGTCGTGAAAGGCGTCCATCTCCGCCAGCTCGCGCACGCGCTTCAGGGACTTGTGGAAGAAGGTCACGGGCTTGTCCTTCTTGGGATTGATGAAGATGATCTCGCCGCTCTCAACCGGCTGAAGGCCGGTGATCGCTTCCAACAGCTCCTTCTGGCCGCTGCCCGCAATTCCCGCAATGCCGAAGATTTCGCCGCCATTGACCGTGAAGCTCACATCACGGACCACGCTTCGGCCCTCTTCGTTCTTGCAGGTCAGGTTCCGCACCTGCAGGCGCGGAACCGCGTTCACAGGCGCCTTGCGCTCGATGTTCAGGTTGACCTTCTTGCCGACCATCATCTCGGTGAGCTCGCTCTCCGAGGTCTTGGCGGTTTCCACCGTGCCCACATGCTCGCCCTTGCGCAGAATGGCGACGCGGTCGGAGACGCTGAGTACCTCGTGCAGCTTGTGGGTGATGATGATGATGGACTTTCCATCCTCCTTCATCCTCCGGAGCACGTCAAAGAGGCGATCGATTTCCTGGGGCGTGAGGACGGCCGTGGGCTCGTCCAGAATCAGAATATCCGCGCCGCGGTAGAGCATCTTGATGATCTCGACGGTCTGCTTTTCAGACACGGACATATCGTAGATCTTCTTCTGGGGCTCAACGTGAAAGCCGTACCTTTCCGCGATCTTCGAGACCTGCTCGTTGACGCTCTTGAGGTTGTAACGGCCCTTTTCCTGTATGCCGAGCACCACGTTCTCCGACGCGGTAAACAAATCCACCAGCTTGAAGTGCTGATGAATCATGCCAATTTTCAGCGCGTACGCATCCTTGGGCGAACGGATGACGACCTCCTGGCCATTCATGTAAATATGGCCCTCGTCGGGGTAGTAAATGCCGGCAAGCATGTTCATCAGCGTCGTCTTGCCGCATCCGTTTTCTCCAAGTACGGCCAGAATTTCTCCCTGGTAGACGTCGAGGTCAACAGAATTGTTCGCGACGACACTGCCAAAGGTCTTGGTAATGCCGCGCATGCTCAGAGCGATCTTTTTCTGCACGGTTTGCCTCCGAATGATCATCATTGAGTATGGCATCCTCCGGGAACCGCTCTCCATTCGCGAAAGCGATTCCCGGAGCGCACCATACTGAAAACGGCAGTCTGCTCCCTTTTCAGGGAGCAGACCGGGCCGGATTGTGTGAAATCAGAACTTGCTGTTGAGCAGCTCGATGCCGTCAAGCTGAACATCGAAGTAGGGCGCGGAGCGGAACTCGCTCTCGTGGAAGTAGCCGTCCAGAACCACTTCGGTGTCGGGGGTGAAGGCTTCGTCGGTATCGACGTCGGCGGTGTAGGACTCGATCTTGGCGCCGTCCTTGAGCATGAAGTTGTCGGCAGAGGTGTCGAAGACCTTGATCTCGCCGTTCAGCAGGGCCGTCTTGGCGGCCTCAATGGCCTCGACGGTGCCTTCGGCCGCAGCAGCGGTGTTGACGTCGGTCAGCACGACGGAACCGGTGGCGATGGTGCCGGTCCAGTCGGTGTCGATGGCTTCACCGGCGGCGTTCTGGTTCACGATGTACTCGAAGTAGGGCGCCCAGTTGATGCGGGAGGAGACAATGAAGGTGTTGGGGCAGCTCTCGATGGTGGAGCCATTGTAGGAAACGTTGGGCACGCCGGCGTTCTCGCAGGCCGTGGGAGCGCCCATGGAGTCCGCGTGCTGGGAGATCAGGTCGCAGCCGGCGTTGATCAGGGCCTCAGCGGCGGTCTTCTCTTCCTTCTCGTCGTACCAGGAGCCGGTGAACTGAACCTTCATCTGCACATCGGGGCAGACAGACTTGGCGCCGAGGTAGAAGCTGGTGTAGCCGGAGATCACCTCAGCATAGGTGAAGGCGCCGACATAACCCATCATGGGAACTTCGCCCTTCAGCGCGCCGTTCTCCTTCATCTCGTTGAGCTTCATGCCCGCAGCGATGCCGGCCAGATAGCGGCCCTCGTAGATCGCGGCGAAGGCGTTGTGGAAGTTCTCCTGGCCCGCAGTGTGCGCCATGGTGCCGGTCGCGTGGCAGAATTCCACCTCGGGGCACTCCTTGGCAGCCTGCAGCATGAAGGTCTCATGGCCGAAGCTGTCGGCGAAGATGATGGTACAACCCTCGTCCACCAGATCCAGGGCGGCCTCATAGCACTCGTTGGACTCGGGAATGCTGCGCTTGATGATCACCTGATCCTCTTCCAGGCCCAGGGCTTCAACCGCTTCGTACACGCCGTTGATGAAGTTCAGGTCATAGGTGGAATCCTCATCGTGCAGAAGGATGACGCCCAGCTTGACGTCGGAAACTTCCGCGTTGGCGGTGAAGGCGAAGACACTCAGGCACAGAACCAGAGTCAGAACCAGAGCAACGAACTTTTTCATTGAATTTCCCTCCGTGTCATTTTACTTTTGGGTACGCGTACATCATACACACCGAAGGTTATGATATCAGGTAACAAAGGTAAAAAATGCGAACATTGAAAAGCGTATTTTTGAATTTCGTTCCCTTTTTGAAGGCCTGCGCAAACGCTTCCTCTTATATGTGCCGCGCTTCAAAGTCAATCGGCGTTCGTATCGGGAACAATGCCTTCCCTACCCCCGTATCGCCGCCCTGCGGGCGCATATTTTGCATTGACACACATCCATAACTGTTTTATAATGAATGTGTCTGTTATTTACGAAACATTTCCATTCGTGAATCACATCCGTGAAAACCCACCATCGACAAAGGAGGAAAACTGCATGAATAAAAAAGTTCTGGGCGCCATTCTGCCCGGAAACAGCACAGTTGAACTGAAGGAATTTGACGTTCCGAAGCCGGGACACGGACAGGTGCTGGTCAAGACGAAGGCTTCCACCATCTGCGGTTCCGATATCCGCTGCATCTACCGCGCCCACGTCGGCAAGGGCCCCGAGGGCTACCAGCCCGGCATGGTGGCCGGACACGAGCCGGCCGGCATCATTGTCGAGGAGGGCGAGGGCCTCAAGCGCTTCAAGAAGGGCGACCGCGTCATCGTCTACCACATCTCCGGCTGCGGCGTGTGCTACGACTGCCGCCGCGGTTACTACATCTCCTGCAAGAGCCCTCTGCGTGCAGCCTACGGCTGGCAGCGCAACGGCGGCATGTCCCCCTACATCCTCTGCGATGAGAAGGATCTGATCGCCCTGCCGGACGAGCTGTCCTACGAGGACGGCGCACAGGTCGCCTGCGGCTTCGGCACCTGCTATGAGGCGCTAATGAAGGTGGGCATCTCCGGCAACGACCGCGTGCTGGTCACCGGCCTCGGCCCGGTGGGTCTGGCCACGCTGATGCTGGCCAAGGCCATGGGCTGCGACACCACCATCGGCTGCGACGTCAACGAGGAGCGCATGCAGCTGGCCAAGGATCTGGGCCTTGCGGACTATGTGTTCAATTCCATGGATCCGGAAGCCTGCCAGAAGCAGATCATGGAAGTGACCGGCGGCTACGGCTGCGAGCGCGCCATCGACTGCTCCGCGAACAACTCCGCCCGCGCGCTGGCGATCCGCTGCACCCGCGAATGGGGTAAGATGGTCATGGTCGGCGAGGGCAACGACGTCACCTTCAATCCGTCGCCCGACATCATGCATGGACAGAAGACCATCTACGGCTCCTGGGTCACCTCCCTGTGGCGCATGGAGGAGCTGGTGGAGCACCTCGTCCGCTGGGGCATCCATCCGGACAAGCTCATCACCCATCGCTTCCCGCTGGAAAAGGCGGGCGAGGCCTACGCGCTGATGGCCTCCGGCAAGTGCGGCAAGGTCGCCATCACCTACGACGACGAAGACGAATAAGCACCGGTGCCAATTTCAGGGCTGCTTCCGCGCGGACGCTCCGTCCGCCTGAGGCGGCCCTGTCCTTGTGTTTTGCTTCTTCCGGCGCACATTTCCACGGGGACGCATGTTTTGAAACGCTTTTGAATCGTCGCTCAAAAATTGTATTATATTCATAGTATTATGCCCGATTATTTAGTTTTTTGGGAAAAATCGTAATGTCCAGTTGACAAAAACTCGAACAACAGATAGAATAATGGTTATAGTTTGACAATACTGGTGATGGGTCTTTCGGCTGTCAGGAAGTGTCGAACTGAAAAGATATTGAAAGAGGTAAGCCGTATGGGAGAAACCATTCTGACGATGAAGGGCATCGATAAGTCCTTCCCCGGCGTACACGCTCTCGATCACGTCGACCTTGAGGTTCGCAAGGGCGAAGTTCATGCCCTGATGGGAGAAAACGGCGCCGGAAAATCCACGTTGATGAAGGTGCTCACGGGCATCTACACCAAGGATTCCGGAACCATCACCTACGAAGGCAAGGAAGTCGAGTTCCACAACCCCAAGGAGGCGCAGGAGGCGGGCATCGTCATCGTTCACCAGGAGTTGAACATGATGAACCACCTCACCGTCGCGCAGAACATCTTTATCGGCCGCGAGTTCATGAAGGGCGCCATGATTGACGACGCCAAGATGAACGCGGAATCCAAAAAGCTCTTTGATCAGCTGGGCATCAACATCGACCCCACCGAGAAGATGGGCAATCTGACCGTCGGCAAGCAGCAGATGTGCGAAATTGCCAAGGCCATTTCCCACAAGGCGAAGGTCATCATCTTCGACGAGCCCTCCGCCGCCCTGACGGAGGCCGAGATCGACGAGCTGTTCAAGATCATCCGCGACCTGCGCGACCAGCAGCTGGGCATCGTTTACATCTCTCACCGCATGGATGAGATCAAGGTCATCACCGACCGCGTCACCGTCATGCGCGACGGCGGCTACGTCGGCACGCTGATCACCAAGGACTGCACCAAGGACGACATCATCAACATGATGGTGGGCCGCGTGATCTACGAGGATCCCAAGACCCAGAGCATGGTTGCGCCGGACGCACCCGTGGTTCTGAAGGTGGAACACCTGAACGCGGGCAAGATGGTGCAGGACGTGAGCTTCGAGCTGCACAAGGGCGAGATTCTGGGCTTCTCCGGCCTGATGGGCGCGGGACGCACCGAGACCGCCCGCGCGCTCTTCGGCGCGGATCCCAAGGAGAGCGGCGACATCTACGTCAACGGCAAGAAGGTCGACATCAGGAGCCCGAAGGACGCGGTCGCGCTGGGCATCGGCTATCTGTCCGAGGACAGAAAGCGCTACGGCATCGTCGTGGACAAGAGCGTGGCAGAAAACTCCACCATGGCGCACCTGAAGAACTTCGTCAAGGGCATCTTCATCGACAAGAAGAAGGAAGAGAACGCGACGCAGGATTACATCAAGCGCCTCAATACAAAGACGCCCAGCACCGATCAGCTCGTCGTCAACCTGTCCGGCGGCAACCAGCAGAAGGTCGTTCTGGCCAAGTGGCTGGTCAAGGACTGCGACATCCTGATCTTTGACGAACCCACCCGCGGCATTGACGTCGGCGCGAAGAGCGAAATCTACCATCTGATGAACGAACTGGTCGCGCAGGGCAAATCCATCATCATGATCTCCTCCGAAATGACGGAGATTCTGCGCATGAGCGACCGCATCGTGGTCATGTGCGAGGGCAAGAAGACCGCTGAGATCGACATTGCCGCCGCTACCCAGGAAAACATTATGCACGCCGCGACGCTGCGTTGACAGGAGGGTAATTATGGAAAAATTCAAGAATTTACCAATTGTCAAGAAATTGGGATTCAACCGCATCGTGCTGGTTGTAATCATGGTTCTATTGTACTTCCTGTTCTCCGTGGTCAGCGGCCGTCCTCTGGACATGGGCAACGTACTCAACACGGTGGACTTCATGGGCTTCCTGGCGCTGGGCGTCACCTTCGTCATCGCCACCGGCGGCATCGACTTCTCCATCGGCCCGGTGATGTTCTGCTCGGGCCTGGTCGGTGGACAGCTCCTTGTGGTTCACGGCTGGCCGCTGTGGACGGCGCTGCTCATCACCATTCTGGTCGGCCTCGCCTTCGGCATTGCCAACGGCGTAATGGTCGCCTACATGAAGCTCCCCTCCTTCATCTCCTCCATGGCTTCCATGCGCATCGCCAAGGGCATCGGCCTGTTGGCGACCAACTCCGCCGGCGTCAGCTGGCCCTCCAGCGGCGCTGAAAACGACTGGTACCGCAATCTGGTAACGAGCAACGGCGTTCCGGTCGGCCTGATCATTCTTCTGGTCACCGCCATCGTCTGCTCCATCGTGCTGAACAAGACCCGCATCGGCCGCTACATCCTCTGCATCGGCTCCAACCGCGAGGCGGTTCGCCTCTCCGGCGTGGACACCCGCAAGTGGGAGGCGCTGGCCTATGTCTTCTGCGGCCTGCTGGCCGGCGTCGCCGCCATCATGTACGCGGGCGCGATCACCAAGTTCGCGGCCGGTCAGGGCGACGTGTTCAACAACAACGCCATCGCGGCCTGCGTCATGGGCGGCACGTCCATGGCGGGCGGCACGGCCTCCATCGCCGGCAGCCTGATCGGCATCTTCATCATCTCCATGCTGCGCGTCGGCATCACCGCCATGAAGTTCAGCCCCGACTGGCAGTACATCATCACCGGCGTCATCGTGGCGCTGTGCGTATTCGCGGACATTCGCAGCCGCGCACGCAAAAAGTGACAACTAGAGGAACAGGAGGACAGAATATGCAAACATTAAATAAGAGCGGGCGCACCCGCAAGTTTGATCTTCAGCGAATCGTTGTTCTGGCTGTCGCAATCGTGCTGGCTGCGGTATTCAGCATCGCGAGCAAGGAATTCCGTCAGTATACGACCATAGTCACGCTGCTTGACTCCTTCTATTACTTCGCGTTCATGTCCATCGGCGTCACCTTCTGCCTGATCTCCGGCGGCAACGACCTGTCCGTCGGTACCGGCATGGTCTGCTACGCCATGATCGCCGGCATGCTGGTCAAGGACTTCGGCTGCCCGGTCTGGGTCGGCATGATCGTCGCCCTCATACTGGGTCTGCTGTTCGGCGCACTCAACGGCGTGATGGTCTCCATCATGAACCTGCCCGCCTTCATCGCGACCCTGTGCACCATGCTCATCACCCGTGGTCTCAGCTCGGTCGCCTGCGGCGGCGCGTCCATCTCCTGGCCAGCCCGCGCCTCTGAGGAGGGCTGGTTCCGTAACATCTTCAAGTACATGATGCCCAATGCCCTCGGCAAAAAAACGCCCATACCCACCGGTCTGATCGTTGTGCTGGTCGCCATCATCATCATGTCCATCATCCTGAACAAGACCCGCGTGGGCCGCTACATCATCGCCATCGGCTCCAATAAGGAGGCCGCGCGCCTCTCCGGCGTGAACGTCGTGAAGTATCAGATGCTGGCCTACGTCATCTCCGGCCTGTTCGCGGGCATTGCAGGCATCGCCTTTGCCGCGAGCAACGCCTCCTCCATCACGGCTTCGTCCGGTCTGGGCCTTGAACTGGACGCCATCGGCGGCGCAATCATCGGCGGCACGTCCATGACAGGCGGCTCGGGCAGCATCATCGGTTCGATGATCGGCGTTCTGATCCTGGCGCTTCTGAAAAACGGCCTGCCGAAGATCGGCCTCACCGGCGACTGGCAGCACGTCATCACCGGCGTGATCCTGATCGCGGCCATCTGGTTCGACGTTATCAAGAACCGCAAGAAATCGTAATTTTGTTACACATTCGGTTGATGATTTGCACGTTTTCCCGCTAAAAATAGTTGACTCGAAACAGGATTGCGCGTATAATATTAACCGTACCCAAACAATGATTACCGCAAGGCGCGGTAAACATAAATCACTTTTCAAGGAGGAACTCTCAATGAAGAAGATCCTGGCTCTCGTACTCGCTATGCTGATGGTCGTCGGCATGACCGCTGCTTTCGCCGAAGGCGAGCACATCGAAATCGTTTCCAAGGGCTTCCAGCATGAGTATTGGCAGGCCGTTAAGAAGGGCGCCGAAGCCAAGGCTGAGGAACTGGGCGTGACCGTCAACTTTGTTGGCCCCGCTTCTGAGTCCGAGTATGCTGAGCAGCTGGAGCAGCTGAAGGCTGCCATCGACGCCGCTCCGTCCGCCATCGGCCTCGCCGCTCTGTCCACCGAGACCTGCCTGGACGCCATCGCTGACGCTCAGAGCAAGGGCATCCCGATCATCGGCTTCGACTCCGGTGTTCCGGGCGCTCCCGAAGGCTCCATCCTGGCCAATGCTGCCACCGACAACTACGCCGCTGGCGCCATGGCCGCTGAGAAGGTCTACGAAGCCATCGCTGGCCGCATCGAGGCTGCTGAAGGCACCGTCCGCATCGGCGTGTCCGCTCAGGACAACGTTTCCGAGTCCGTGACCCTGCGCGGCCTGGGCTTCATCGACAAGATGGCCGAGCTGTGCGGCTCCGTGAAGCTGGAAGGCGACACCTTCTACTGCGAGCATGCCACCTGCACCTCCGACGATGCCGCGAAGGTCGTCATCGAGACCCTGGTTCCCGCTCAGGTTACCTCCGAGCTGTCCCTGATCGACTGCAACACCCTGCTGTCCAAGGAAGACACCATCGCCATCTACGGCTCCAACCAGCACTCTGCTGAGGCGATCATCTCCGCCAACGAGAACCTGCAGGTTTGCGGCACCGGCGAGACCGACGTCATCGCTGCTGGCTTCGACTCCGGCGCTGTGATCAAGGCTGCTGTTGCTGATGGCGTGATGCTGGGCGCGATCACTCAGGCTCCCTTCGCGATGGGCGCTGCCGTCGTCGAGCTGTGCGTTGCCGCTGCCAACGGTGAAACCGTTGCCGACGTTGACACCGGCTGCCAGTGGTACACCGCTGAGAACATGAACGACGAGGATATCGCCGTCAACCTGTACAACTAATCTCTGACGAGACGGTACAGTTTGAGCGCGGATAACGAGGTACACCGCGGACGTCCGCGTCGATTTTCAAACGGCTGCGCTGATTGCGCAGCCGTTCTTCTGTATCGGAATCCGATCTGTGGAACGAATCCGAAGACAATTATTGCATAAAGGAGCTGTTCACCATGGTTGATCCGAATCTGGTGCCAAAGGTCCGTCTGGCCGACGGCGCGCTCGTTCCCGCCGTTGGAATCGGCACGTTCGCCTCTGACAACTACACGAGCGACGTCGTAAGCGCCGCAGTCGAGGGCGCCATCCGCAACGGCTACCGCTTCATCGACTGCGCAAGCGTCTACGGAAACGAAGCCGAAATCGGCGAAGTCTTTACCCGCCTCTTTGAGGAGGGCGTCGTCACCCGTGATGAAATGTTCATCACTTCCAAGGTCTGGAACGACATGCACGGCAGGGGCGACGTCCTGCTCTCCTGCGCCAGGACGCTGAAGGATCTGAACCTGGACTGCCTTGACATCTACTTCCTGCACTGGCCCTTCCCGAACTACCATGCGCCGGGCTGCGACGGCGACAGCCGCAATCCCGACTCCAAGCCCTTCACCGTGGAGCGCTTCATGGCGACCTGGCGTCAGCTGGAGCGCCTGGTGGATATGGGGCTGACCAAGCGCATCGGCATGTCGAACATGACCATTCCGAAGCTGGAGGCCGTGCTGCCGCTCTGCCGCATCCAACCGGCGATGATCGAAATGGAGCTGCATCCCAGTTTCCAGCAGCAGGAGCTCTTCGATTACTGCATGCAGCGGGGCATTCAGGTGATCGGCTTCTGCCCCCTCGGCTCCCCCAAGCGCCCCGAGCGCGACCGCACGCCCGACGACGTGGCGGATATGGAGATGCCCGAGGTCGTGCAGATTGCCCAGGCCCACGGCATTCATCCCTCCGCCGTATGCCTCAAGTGGGGCGTACAGCGCGGCCAGATTGTGATCCCGTTCTCCGTCAAGGAAAAGAATTACGTCAGCAATCTCGCCTGCGTCACCGCCGATCCCCTGAGCGATGCGGAGATGAAGGTCATGTCCACGCTGGACCGCAACTGCCGCCTGGTCAAGGGCCAGGTGTTCCTGTGGCCGGGCGCGACCCACTGGGAGGATCTCTGGGATCTGGACGGCACCATCACCAAGTGAAGCTGCGTCGGGCGGCAGCCCGCCTCCCGGCACTTCTCCCCCCTCGCAGAAGGAGCTATCGGTTTCAATGCAAAGCGCGCACAGCCCAAAGACGGATTCCGTCTCCACTGCGCGCGCTTTGCGCCTCGAGTCAATTTCAGCATATGGAAATGTGCAACCGCACCCGCGCCCGTCTGATGGGTGCGGGTGCGGTTGTCGCAGAGCCCAAGGCGTCCGTTGCCCCTGGGCGCTTTGGATTCTTGCACCGGTTCGCCTCAGAATGGCGCTGCGTCTTCGGAAATATCCTCGCCGAGGTCGCCAATGGAGATGTTCACGCCGTTGACCTCCACTCCCTCGTCGGCACGGATCAGGATGTAGCGGGAGCCATCGATCATGCGGGTCTGCACCAGATCGCTGCGCTCGGGATTCACGCGGATCATCACGTCCGGCGTGCGCAGCTCAAACTGCTTCACATTCACGATGTTCTGGGCGGAGAGATCCACCGCCGGGCCAAATTCCTCGTCGTACTTCTCTTCGAAGGCGGCAACGTGCGCGTCGGATACGCCGCAGGACTCCAGTATGGATCTGACCTCCCGCTTGGAGACGGTGGCCGGTTCTGCGGTGCGGTCTCCCTTGCGCTCCTCAATCCGATCCCGGAGCTGTTCGTGCACGGTCTGCACCACCTCGAGGCTGCAATCCTCCTCCAGCGCGTCCCCCAGAAGCGCCTCAAAGGCCTCCTTCTGGGCGGCCGCGGGCATGGGCGCGCTGCTGCCGAAGACGGCGTCCACGAACTCATCGTGGCTCTCTGCCGCATCCCGGGTGAAGTACAGGGCGCTGTAGATGTTTGCGGCGCGATCCTCATAGGCAGGGAACATGAACCCCAGCTCCGGCACGGAGACGACCCAGTCCAGATCCCGGTCGTGGAAGCCGCGATCCTCGGCACAGTAGCACAACGCCGGACGCGTCTGCTTCACCGGACAGACCGCGCAGACGATGTACTGAAACACCTCCTCCGAGGCGTCGTCCACCTTGAATTCGTCCTTCGCGCGGAAGGGCACGTCGTACGCGTCGTGCATCAGGAGAATGAGATAGTTTCCCTCCAGCTCCAGCGCGTCGATGATCTTCTGAAAGAACCTCTCCACCGCCTGATCTACCTTCAGAGCGGTCCTGTTGAGCGCAGTCAACAGGCGGTGCTCCTCCCCGTCCATCACCTGATCGGGGCGGAAGGGAATCTCCACTAGGTTTCTGCCCGGCAGCCCGGAGAGCGCGCGCCGGAAGATCGCAAGATACTTCTCCGCCTCCTCCTGGGGCAGCGTCAAAAGTGAGTGGCTGAACGCAGAGATGATGTCTCCCTTTTCATCCACATAGCAGCCGCGGATGCAGTCAATGCTGTTTTTATCGGGATTGAGCCTGCGGCGAATTTCTGAAATATCCTGTCTGTTCATGGCTTACCTCGTCATTCGGGATTGGCAAACGCCGTTTCTCATTATATCACGTCTGCGCGCCCGGATTTTGACAAGCGAAAGAACTTTTTGTTGCGCTTTGACCATTTTCTTCCGGGAGGACGCACGGACCCGGAAGCGCTCGCCCCTCCTACGACGTTTCCCGTTGGAGGTTCGCAGGGCGCTGCCTCGGCCCGCAGCACAGCAGAAGGTCGCGCCTCCGCATAATCACCATCCACTCCGGGCTTGCGCGGGCGCGGGAGCCCCGACCGCATCGCCTCTCCCGCCCGCGCATTGCGTTGGCGTTGCCGCGAAAAAAAGCATAAAATGCGTCCATTTGTGCATTTATGGGCGATTCAGGCCTTGAAATTTCGCCACAATTGGAATATAATGTTAAATGTGAAATATGCCCCGGAGGGGGATACTTCAATCCAGAGTTCAATTTGCAATGCGAAGGAGATAATGAGAATGAGCGCTTTAACCGATCTGATTTTCGCCGGTTCCAACGCAGTCGCCGGACTCACCGAAGGCGCAGTCAACGACGCCATCGCCAAGTACGGTGCAGACGCCCCCATCGCTTTCCCGGATACCGCCTATTTCTTCCCGACCATCTACGCCGCCACCGGCGTGAAGGTAACCAAGCTGGGCGACCTTCCCGCCTGCGTGGGCGTGCTCAAGAGCCTGATTTCCAACAAGCCGGAGCTGGGCGACGCGCTGAACGCGGGCCTGGCCACCGCCGTGGGCGCGGAGATCATCGAGGGCCTGAAATTTGCGGGTGGCGCGAACCCCTATGAGAACGAGGGCGGCATCGGCTTTGTTCCCGATCCGGTCATCCGCTCCCTGGGCGTGCCGCTGGTCACCGGCGACATTCCCGGCGTCGCTGTCGTTCTGGGCAAGGCGGAGAATCCCGCCGACGTGTGCAACGTCGTCAAGGACTATCAGTCCAAGGGCCTTTTGACCTTCCTGGTGGGCGACGTGATCGACCAGGCGGTCGAGGGCGGCGTGAAGATGGGTCTGGAGTTCCGCGTGGTGCCGCTGGGCCATGACGTGACGGCTGTCATCCACGTCGTCACCGTCGCCATCCGCGCGGCGCTGATCTTCGGCGGCGTGGCCGCGGGCGACCTGTCGGCTCTGCTCAAGTACACCAAGGAGCGCGTTCCTGCCTTTGTAAACACCTTCGGGGCGCTGAACAAGGTCGTGGTCTCCGCCGGCGCGGGCGCCATCGCCCTGGGCTTCCCGGTCATCGTGGATCAGGACATCGGCGATCTGGCCATTCCCGGCGCGCTGGAGGTCTCCACCGACCACAGCCTGACCGTGAAGAAATCCCTGGAGCTGCGCGGCATCAAGATCAAGGTCAAGGAGCTGCCCATTCCGGTCGCCTTCGCCTCCGCCTTTGAGGGCGAGATCATCCGCAAGAAGGACGTCCAGGTGGAGTTCTACAGCGGCAAGAACGTGACCTGCGAGCTGGTTTCCATGCGCGGCATGGACGAGATCGAGGATCATAAGATCACCATCGCCGGCCCCGAACCGGCCGAGGGCAACTACCCGCTGGCCACCTACATCGAGGTCGCGGGCGCCAAGATGCAGAAGGACTTTGAATCCGTCATCGAGCGCCACATCCACAGCTGGTTCAACTACATGGAGGGCGTGATGCACACCGGCCAGCGCAACCAGTTCCGCATCCGCGTGAGCAAGGAGGCCTATGAGAAGGGTCTGCGCCTGACCCACTTCGGCGAGGTGCTCTACACGATGATCATGGACGAGTTCGACGCGGTCGTAGATCGCTGCCAGATCACGCTGGTCACCGATCCCGCCGAGGCCGAGCGCATCCTAAAGGAGGAGGCCATGCCGCGCTACAACGAGCGCGATGACCGCCTTGCCACCATGACCGACGAATCCGTGGACACCTTCTACACCTGCACGCTCTGCCAGAGCTTCGCCCCCGCCCACTGCTGCGTGGTCACCCCGGAGCGCCTGGGCCTGTGCGGCGCGGTGTCCTGGCTGGACGCCAAGGCCACCAACCAGCTCAATCCCACCGGACCCTGCCGTCCCATCGCCAAGACCGGCTGCACCGACGAGCGCACCGGCGCGTATGAGACCGTCAACGAGGCCGTCGCCTCCGCCACTCAGGGCGCGGTGGAGACTGTGACCCTCTACTCCATCCTGGAGGATCCCATGACCAGCTGCGGCTGCTTCGAGTGCATCTGCGGCATCGAGCCCATGTCCAACGGCTTCATCATCTGCAACCGCGAGTACGCCGGCATGACCCCCACGGGCATGACCTTCGGCGAACTGGCCTCCATGACCGGCGGCGGCGTGCAGACTCCGGGCTTCATGGGCCACGGCCGCCACTTCATCGCCAGCAAGAAGTTTGCCAAGGCTGAGGGCGGCATCGAGCGCATCGTCTGGATGCCCAAGGAGCTGAAGGACGACGTTGCGCCCAGGCTCAACAAGGCCGCCTTCGAACTCTACGGCGTGGAAAACTTCTCCGACATGATCGCCGACGAGACCATCACCACCGACGGCGAGGAACTCCTGAACTTCCTGACCGAGAAGGGCCATCCCGTGCTCGGCATGGATCCGCTGCTCTGAGCACACACAGTCTTCCATCTGCGGCCGCCCCGAGGGGCGGCCGCTTATTTTGCTCTGGACGTGCCGATTCGGAAACACAGAGCGCACCCGCGGCATGCGCAGGCAATTGCGTTCTGTTTTTCTCCCGTCTTTGATCTTCGGTTAAAATAATGACAATTCTATGGCATATAGTGTAAAAATGTGTATAATAGAAGGAGAGTTATTTGGAGGAATGGATTGCTATGCCCGAAAAAATGAACAAAAGCGCCGCAGCACGCAAGGCCCGCAGAGCAAAGCTGCGCCGGCGGCGCAAGATTCGCCGCGTCCTCTGGCGCTGCACGCTCTCCCTGCTCACCGTCATCGTCCTTCTTCTGGCTGCGCTGCTGAGCGCGGGACATTCGGCCTTCCTGGGCCCCTCCCGGACGGTGGCCGACCTGTTGACCGTGACCATGCTGGAGACCAGCGCGCTGAAGTTCGTGCCCCGCATCTATTACAGCGAACCCGAAATCGAAGCCATCGTCGCGCGCAATCAGCTCGGCGAGGTTCAGGAGGAGGCGGACACCAGCCTCATCGTCATCGCGCAACCCACGCCCGAGGCGCCCGCGCCGGAAGTCACCCCGGCTCCGAACGCAGCGGATCTGATTACGTCTGAACCCACCGTACCCCCGCTGTACGAAGAGGACGGAATCTCCATTTTTGACGTACAGGGCGGCACCTACAACGGCTACATGATGATCGTGCAGGATCCCTCCCGCGTAAGCGTCGGCGTCTGTCGGGACGGCTTCAATTCCAAGCCTGGGCTTCTGCTGCACGAAATCGCGCAGCGCTACGACGCGGTGGCGGCGATCAACGGGGGCGCGTTCGAGGATACCAACGGCCAGGGCAACGGCGGCACGCCCACCGGCCTCGTGGTCTCCGAAGGCAAGCTGCTCCACAAGGCCAACACCTCCTCCATTCACGACATCACCGTGGGCTTCAACCAGGACGACATCCTCGTCTTCGGTCGCTTTTCCACCGCCGAAGCCAAGGAGCAGGGATTGCGCGACGCACTCGCCTTCGGCCCGGTGCTTGTCTACAACGGAGAACCCGCGCCGGTGAAGGGCGCGAGCTCCGGCCTGAACCCGCGCACGGCCATCGGCCAGCGCGCGGACGGCGCGGTGCTCATGCTGGTCATCGACGGACGCCAGGCCAACAGCATCGGCGCCTCTTACGCCGATCTGATCAAGATCATGCTGGACTACGGTGCCGTAAACGCGGTCAATCTGGACGGCGGCTCCTCGTCCATGCTGTATTACAACGGCGAATATCTGAACAACGGCGTCACGCTGACGGGCTCGCGCAGGCTGCCCACGGCTTTCATCGTGCGCTGACGGAGGCAGAACATGGCTAAGAAACGCAAGAGAAGGCGGAGCATTCTCCGCAGCCGCTTCTATCAGGTATACTTCCTTCTGGTGCTGCTCTGCATCGCTGCCATCGTCGTGGGCGTCCGCGCGCTGGATGGCGTGCTGCTGGACTATGAATCCGCACAGCCCATCTACACGGCGGAGACGACGGCGCAGCTGTTCGAATCCGGCGACTTTGAAACCATCTGCAATCTGGACGCCTCCATGGAGGCCATCTCCGGCGGCGACCGCGAATTCTACGTCGACAGCATGCGCGCCCTCGCGCAGGGGAAGACTGTCTCCTGGAGCGAGGCCTACTCGCCCAGCGAGGACGAGCGTCACTACAACGTCTATCTCGACGGCGACCGCTTTGCCGAATTCACCCTCGTTCCCAGCGGTGCGCAGACGCCCCGCGGAAACCGGCTCTGGACGCTCGGCTCCCTGTCCACCTGCGTAACCGTACAGGCTGCGCCGGAGCCCGCGGCCGCGCCCACCGAAGCCCCCGCGGTTGAGACCGTTCCCTGTACCATCACCGTGCCCTCCGATTACAACGTAACGGTGAACGGAGTGCTCCTGAGCGCCAACGACGTTGCGCTCGCCGACATCGCCACCGCCTCCGCGGGCCAGCTGCCCGAGGGCGTGCCCAGCCCGACGCTAGTCCGCTACGCCTTCCTCTCGGAGACGGATGCACCCGAGATCACCGTGACCGACGCCGCCGGGAATGCGCAGACGCCGGTGCAGGACGGCGAACAAAGCTGGTCCTGTCCGCTGCCCGAAAATCCGGAGCTGAAGACGCAATGCGAGGAGAGCGTGATCAGAATCGCAAAAAACATCGCCGGTTACCTGGCTAAGGACATGGAGAAGGGCAGCGTGCTGAAGTACTGCGCCCGGAACTCGCCGGCCTATCAGAGCATCAACGACTTCGACAACACCTGGGGCACGCGCCATCAGGGCGCGACCTACGAAAACATCGTCACCTCGGACTACCGCCTGTATTCGGAGACCTGCTTCTCCTGCCATGTGGAGTTTGACTATGTGGCGCGCTTTTCAAAGAGCACCGTCAAGACCTATCCCACCGCCTACACGCTTTACTTCATCCGCGAGGGCAACAAGGGCAAGCTGTACAGCTTCACGTTGTACTGAGCCGCGCATACGCACGCCACGGGGTGGGAAACGCACGCAGGTTTCCACTTGTCAGAAGCTGCATTTTGATGTAGAATATTCAAAGAAAAACCATTGAATGAGGAGTAGAGATATGCTGAAAGTCACCTTCCGCTTCGAGCACGGCGATGACCGGGAAATCTTTGCCGCCGAACAGGAGAACCTGTTGGAGGTCGCCCGCAAGGCAAACGTTGCAATCGACGCGCCCTGCTCGGGCAACGGCTCCTGCGGCAAGTGCCGCGTGCGCCTGGTCGAGGGCGAGCTGGACTCCCCGAAATCCCGCCACATCTCTGATGAGGAATACGCCCAGGGCTGGCGCCTGGCCTGCAACAGCCGCATCCTGAGCGACGTGGTCATCGCCGTTCCGGACATCGCCTCCGCCTACAAATCCCGCATGAAGACCGCCGATCTGAGCACCGGCGAGGAAGTGCGCATCTTTAACGAGGCCAAGGCCAGCGTCGAGGCTGCGGACATTCACTTCATCAACAGCTTTCTGAGCGCCACCGTCTCCCTGGACGCGCCCAGTCTGGACGATACCATGCCCGACAACGAGCGTCTCTCCCGTGCGCTTTGCGCGGAGCTGGACGTGGACGAGGTGCGCATCCCCCACAGCGTTCTTCTTCACCTGCCCTCCACCCTGCGGGAGAGCGGCTGGAGCGTGCGCTGCTGCGGCCGCCAGGACGGAAATATCTTTGAACTGATGACCGTATCCTCCGCCGCAGACGAAGCGCCCATGTGCGGCGTGGCCATCGACATCGGCACCACCACCGTCACCGCGGTGCTCACCGATCTGGAAACCGGCGCGCTGCTGGCCAAGGGCTCCACGGGCAACGGACAGATTCGCTACGGTGCGGACGTCATCAACCGCATCATTGAATCCACCCGCCCCGGCGGAAAGAAGCGCCTGCAGGACGCGATTCTCAAGGAGACGCTGGAGCCGCTGATGCGCGCCATGTATGCCCAGGCGAACATCTCCCCGGAGCGCGTGCTGAGCATCTGCGTGGCCGCCAATACCACCATGAACCACCTCTTCGTGGGCACGGACGCGGACCCGGTGCGCACGGAGCCCTACATTCCCGCCTTCTTCAGCTGGGACGGCCTGATGGCCCGGGATCTGAACCTGCCCGCCAACGCGCAGGCGCAGATCATCCTCGCGCCGAACATCGGCAGCTATGTGGGCGGCGACATCACCGCCGGCACGCTGATGAGCATGATCTGGAACCGGGACGAGCTCTCCCTGTTCATCGACCTGGGCACCAACGGCGAAATCGTCTTCGGCAACCGGGACTTCCTGATGTCCTGCGCCTGCTCCGCGGGCCCGGCCTTCGAGGGCGGCGACATCTCCTGCGGCATGCGCGCCACCGACGGCGCCATCGAGGCCTGCACCATCGACCCGGAGACCATGGAGCCCAGCTTCCGCATCATCGGCCCCGAGGGCCAGAAACCCGTTGGCCTGTGCGGCTCCGGCATCATCGACGTGATCGCTGAGCTGTTCCACACCGGCATCATCAGCGCCAAGGGGCAGTTCGTGCGCGAGGGCCGCCGCATCTCCCAGGACGCCAACGGCTTCGACTGCTATGTGCTGGCCTTCGCGGAGGAATCCGAGTCCGGCCGCGATGTGACCATCAACATCGTGGACATTGACAACTTCATCCGCGCCAAGGGCGCCATCTTCTCCGCCATCTGCACACTCCTCAAGTCCCTGGATATGGACGTGAGCTGCGTGGAGCACATGTACGTCGCCGGCGGCATCGGCAGCGGCATCAACATGCGCAACAGCGTGCGCATCGGCATGTTCCCGGACATCGAGCTGGACCGCTTCACCTACATCGGCAATTCCTCCCTCGCGGGCGCTTACGCCATGGTCATGTCCGATCAGGCCCGGGACAAGGTGGAGGAACTCGCTCAGTCCATGACCTATGTGGAGCTGAGCACCACGCCGGGCTATATGGATGAATTCATGGCCGCCTGCTTCCTGCCCCACACCAACGCCGAGCTCTTCCCGAGCCTGGCGGAGTGAGGAGGCTCAACCATGCCCGCCGTTGAAAACAACAAGGAAATGGTGCCCCTCGAGCACTATGTGGAGCTCTTTCACAAGCTCGACCCGGAGGAGGCCGCTGCGCGCACGGCATGCGCCTACGACGCGGCCCAGGGGTGCTTCTGCATGCGCCTGCTCTATGAGGACTATCGCGTCTTCTGGCCGGAATTCCGCATCGAATGTGACCATTCGGACGCACTGGCCCTCGTAAACATTCCGGCGCAGATTCTGTTGATCCGCCACCTGCTGGAGGGGTGCGCCTCGTGCGGCAGCGGCGCGTTCCTGCCCTACCGGGAGATGCCCTGGGGCGATGTGTATCTCAAGCCCTTCACCGGAAGATGTCTGAACCGCGCTGCCTTCACCTTCGGCACGCGCCTGGAGGCCTTCCGCGCTGCCGCCGCAAAGACGCCGGCCGTTCCCCTGAAGCACGGCGACGCCTCCTATCAGATCGAGGTGCTGCCGGGCTATGAGATCCGCCTGATCGTCTGGGAGGGCGACGAGGAATTCCCGCCCAACGCCCAGATCCTCTTCTCGGACAACTTTCCCCAGGCCTTCTCCGCCGAGGATCGCACCGTAGTGGGCGACCTGGTGATCACCGAACTCAAGCGAAAAATGTAATTCCCGGCAGAAGTTCACAAAAAGCGGAGGGAGCGCAGTTTTGCGCCCCCTCCGCTTTCGTTCCTCTTCAGGCGATCTCCAGGGCAATTTCCATCATCTTCGTGAAGGTGTTCTGCCGGTCCTCCGCCGGCAGGGATTCTCCGGTGACGATGCTGTCCGAGATGGTCAGCAGCGCCAGCGCGTTCTTCCCGGCCGCCGCAGCGTTCAGATAGAGGGCGTAGGCCTCCATCTCGACACAGAGGACGCCCAACTTCATCAGCTTTGCGGAGGCAGTCTCGTAGCCGCCTTGTTCATAGAAGCAGTCGCTGGAGAACACCGGGCCCGGCACGATGGGCTGTCCCAGGCGCTCCGCCGCGGCCACTGCCTTCGTCAACAGCTCGTAGGAGCAGCAGGGAGCGAGCGTCCCGTCAAAGCCGAACTGGTATCCGTAGTTGGAGGTCGTGTAGGCGCTCATGCCCGCCACGATGTCCCGCAGCTTCAGCTTGTCGCTCATGGCTCCGGCAGAGCCCACGCGAATGATGTTCTCCACGCCGTAGTAGTTGTACAGCTCGTAGGAATAGATGCCTATGGACGGCATGCCCATGCCGCTGGCCATCACAGAAACCTGCTTTCCCTTGTAGCTTCCGGTGTAACCCTGCACGCCGCGCACGTTGTTCACCAGGCGCGCGTCCGTGAGATAGTGTTCCGCAATGTACCTGGCCCGCAGCGGATCGCCCGGCATCAGCACCGTCTTTGCAAAGTCGCCCGCTTTCGCGTTGATATGGGGCGTGGGAATGTTGCTCATCTCTCTACCTCCTGTGTCCTTTGAAATCGCGGGCAGCGTCGTTTACTGCCACGGGTGGAACGTATCGTATACGAACGTGCGGAACGCCTCCGCGAGGCTCACATCCCGGGTGCGCATGCGCAGCACCGTCCCCGCCGTCAACAGCACAATCACCAGCGTCCCTGCGACGATGACGCTCACGACCGTCGCCCGCTTTCCTTTCCTTCCCATTTCTTTGTCTTTCTCCGTTCGGGCGCGTGAATCGCATAGAGCCGCGCCGCGTTTTCATCCGGTTCCGGATTCTCCACCGACAGTGCGGGCAGCAGGCCCGTGCATTCAGTGGCGCTGATCACATTTTCCGTCTCTTCCAAGGAATTCTCATGCATGCTTCTTCCCTCCCTCAGGCGAAGTCTGCCCGCCGGAGGGTGCGGCTATGCGCGTCAGTCCTGCTTGAGCGCCGCGCTTCCGGTGCGCTCATAGCCCTGCCGCAGCAGCTCCTGGACCTCCCAGGGACGCGTCTCAGCGTCCGGGTAGAGGATCATCAGCTCCTGATAGGGCTCGGGGCTGTCGGGATTCATCGCGATGCACTTCTTCAGCATGGCCGCAGCGGAAGGAATATCCTCCGCCTCATAATAGGCCACCATCGCGCTGTGGGCGTATTCGTAGTTCGTCTCGTCCCGGGCCAACGCCTTTTCATAGTAGCGCGCAGCCAGAAGATCGGAATCCTGCCGGTAGGCTTCGTAGCCCAGATCCGCGTAGGGCTGGGCCGTCCAGGCGAGATTTGCCTTTGCGAGGGTGCGCTGGCCCTTCGCCGAGAACGCCCACACCGTACAGATCACCAGGAGGATCACCAGCAGGGCAAGTCCCACCAGACCGCGAATGTGCCTCTGAAAAAAGCCGCCATGCTCCGGCTCCTCGAAATCGAAATCGTCCCGATAGTCGCCGTCGTCGTCCAGATCGTAGTCATCGTAGTCGTCCTCATCGCTTCCGCCGTCCATGAAGATGTCGTCCAGATCCACATCCCGGACGGGAATGAAGGTCTGAGACGCGCGTCGGCGCGCGCTCTCCGTCCGCCGAAGCTCCTGAGGTTCGGGACGGCGCGAGGGCCCGCGCGGATGCTTCTCCTCGATCTCCACCTTGGCCGAAACGATCTCGATTTCCTCCTCCTTCTCCCGCTCCGGAGACGGACTCTCGTCAAAGCTCAGCGGAACGAACGCCTCCTCCTTGTACGGCTCCTCCCGGCGCGGCTCCTCGGGCGGAAGATTGTCAAACAGACTCACCGGCCGTTTCCTCTCCTCCGCTGCCCCGGTCATGACCGCCTTCTGTGCGGCCGTCTCCTGCACAGCCGGATGCGGCACCTCAGCCGGAGATACATTTGCGTTCGAACACACCTCCGTGGCCGGACGCACCTCCGCGGCCGGGCACGCCTCCATGGCCGGACGCGTCTCCTCGGTCGGGCGCGCCTCCGCGGCCGGACGCGTCTCCTCGGTCGGGCGCGCCTCCGCGGCCGGACGCGCCTCCTCAGTCGGGCGCGCCTCTTCAGTCGGGCGCACCTCCGCTGGCTTTCCAGCAGCGGGCACTTCCGCAGCGCGCTCCTCCTTCGATGCGACGGCGGGCTCGACGTCCTGATCGGGAATCACGATCGGCGAACCACAGAAGGGGCAGAACAGCATATTCTCCATTATCTTCTTGCCACATTGTCCACAAAACACCGCTTTCCCTCCCTCTTCTTCGTTCGCTTCCCTTAAAGATTCCGCAGGGCTTCAAAATCCGGATCCCCGTAGAAGCTGCGCTCCTCGCCCGCGTCGCCGCCCAGAGCCTCCACAGCGTCGCGCAGTTCAATGTAATCCAAGTACTTCAGATCAAACAGGCCGAGCATCTCCTTCAGCGGCTCAATGGCGCGTTCGTCTCCCAGCTTGTTGAGGCAGGAGGCCCACAGCGCCCGCTGCTCAGGATCGTTCTTCAGCTTGTACACCAGATTCTGATATATGCGCTCGTCTCCCGGAAAATTGCAACAGACGTCCAGGATCAACCCCTGCGCGTAATCCGGCGCGCCGGGATATGCGTCCAGCAGTCGCGCCGCAGTCTGTGCGTCCCGACCGGCCAGGACCTCCGCCGCCATGTCGCTCAGCTCGTTGCGCTCCTGCGCGCCGCAAACCAGCGCCTCGAGATACCCGTCCGCACAGCGCGCGTCCATGTCCCGCAGCATGCCCAGCGCCTCCGCGCGCAGGCCCTCGTCCCGCTGCCCGTCCCGGAGGATGCCCTCCAGCAGCGGCGCGCAATCCTCGCCGCGCTCCACAATCCGCGCGTACAGGGGCTCCGGCAGGTTGATTCCCCGCTCGGCGTAGCCCTCCATCAGCGCAATCAGCTCCTGCGCCGACTCGTACCTCTGAAAGTATGTCGCCGGAGAGTCGCCATCCAGCCATTCCGCCGGACTGGACACCCACTCCTCCATAATGCGGTTGTAGCTGTCCTCCACCTGCTGCTCCGTGAGCCCCGGATGCGCCGCGACCCACTTGCGGGCAAACTCAAAGAATTTCGCGTCAAAATCAACGTAATTCAAGCTCATCCCTCATTTCTCCCTCGCTCCGCTCCAGCATCGCGGCCATGCGTCGCGCGTAAAACACCATGCGCCGCTCGCTGCACTGGAACTGGAGGCTCAACTTCCGGGGCGAAACCTTCACACCCCGGCGGAGCAGATAGTTCCAGGTCAACGCCGCAGCGGCCTCGCCAGTGCAGATCAACGGATCCACGCCGCCCTCGCGGTACGCGCGCCGGTAACTGTACCAGAGCATCGTGAGGGACGACAGGCTGCGGATGCCGTAATTGACGTCCAGTATGTCCCCTGCGAGGCGCACCAGCTGCCGGTCTCCCACGGGGATGCGCTCGAGCAACTCGCTCGGTTCCGGGAGCAGGCCATCCTGAATGTCCGTACCGGGCGGCAGAAACCTGTAGAGATCCGCGCCGCGCAGCTGCAACAGCAGCGCGGCATGCAGCTTCACCGGTATGGGAATCGCCGCATTGTAGAACATCTCCCGCAGCACGCTGTCCCCGACCTCGTCGTCCACATTTACCAGCAGCATCGCGACCGCGCGCCCGCAGTACTCGTTCTGCGTGTTCAGCGCCCAGCGCAGCAGCTCGCGGAACGCCTTATCCTCCCGCCAGCGCTTCGTTGCAAGCTCCGAGCTCTGCTCCAGACAATCCGTGATCACCGTCATGCGCCTGCGATACTCCTCCGCCGGAACCTCGTACACCAGCTCCGGTTCGATGTCGCGCAGCTCGCCGCGCAGCGCGATCTCATGATAGTAGCGCGCCACACTGTCCTCCGGGTCAATGCGCAGTATGCGCAGCCAGAAGGGCTCCGCGAGCGCATCTTCCGCGCCCGAACGGTGCAGCGTCACGGCCCGCAGGTGCAGAAAATGCTTGTCGTGCGGCGTCTCCCGGAGCACGCCCTTGGCAGCCTCCGCGGCCTCCGCGTACATCTCCAGCTCGCACAGCGCAAACGTCAACAGCCGAAGCTCCACGCCGTCCGGCCTGAGGTCGATGGCCCGCCGCGCGAGGAAACGCCCCTCGTCGATGCGGCCGCATACCCAGAACACCTGCGCCGCCACGCACAGCGTGCGCACGCTGGCCTCCTCATCCTCCACGGCTGCTTTCGCCTCGCGAAGCGCCGCTTCCTCCTCGTCCAGCAGCTTGAGTGCCATGGCGTACAGCGCGCGCATCTCCGTCTGTCCGGGCTGAAGCGCCAGGCTCCGCTCGAACAGCGCCCTCGCCCGCTCCGGGTCGTCCGCACGCAGCGCCTCGCAGGCATGCTCCGCAATCTGAACGGCCCGGCGCAGCTTGCGGTCCAGAGGCTTTTTCATTGCGTCGCAGAAGTCAATCTCCGTGGCCAGTCCCACCACATCCTGCTCATATTCCCCGCCGGCGTGTTGCCGGTACAGGTTGAGCGCCTGGCGCGCGGACTCCAGCTCGTTTTTGCCGAGCTGATTCAGCGCGAGGCCGTAATAGCACTCCGCCGGCGCATCCTTCTGGGCGATCATGTCCAGCAGTATGCGGTTCGATTGCTCGTGCAGGCCCATCTCGCAGTACATCTCCGCCAGATCCAGCAGGTACTCCCGATTGTCCGGAGAATGTTCCACCGCGCTGCGCATCAGCTCCAGCGCGTCCACCGGATTGTTTTCGCGCATGTTCTTCAACGCCCGATGGCGCACATAGGCCGCGCTCCTGTCAAAGGGCACCACCTTGGAATTATGCTTCATTGACCCTCCCGAATCCTCGCTGCCTCCAGCAGCGTGCTGAGCTCCTCCGCGTTGAACTTGTAGCGCTTGAGGCAGAAGTGGCAATCCACCTGTGCACCCTTCTGGGTCTCGATCATATCCTGAAGCTCTTCAGCTCCAAGGCTGACCAGCATGCGCTCAATGCGCTCCCGGCTGCAATCGCAGCGATAGCGGGGCGCGCGCTTTTCCAGAATCTTCGGTTCCAGGTGCAGCAGCAGCTGATTGACCGCCCCCTCCAGATGGTATTCCTTCATCGTGCCGGAAATATCCGCAAACATGCCGACGCTGGCCTCGACCGAAGCGATGGCCGCCTCCGTCGCGCCGGGGAGCATCTGCACGATCAGCCCGCCCGCAGCCTCCACATGTTCATCGTCCACCAGCACGCCCAGGGAAACCAGCGAGGGCGTCTGCTCCGAGGCGGTGAAGTACATGGCAAAGTCCTCCGCAATCTCGCCGGACACCAGGTTGACCTGGCCGATGTAGGGCTCGCGCATGCCCAGATCCTTGATGACCGTCATGCGTCCATCCTTGCCCACCGCCGCGCCCACGGGCAGCTTTTTCCCGGTGCGGGGCAGGTCGATGTCCGGATTGTCCACATAGCCCTTCACGCTCAAATCCCCGTGGGCCACGGCCAGCACCGTGCCGATGGGGCCGCCGCCCTTGATCTGCACGCTCACGGATTCCTTTTCCCCCTTGAGCATGCTGGCCATCATGGCGGTGCAGGTCAGCGTGCGGCCCAGAGCCGCCGTGGCGATGCGGGAGAGGCGGTGGGTATCCATGGCCCGCTGCACCAGCTCCGTGCTCTCGATGAGAATCGCCCGCGCCTGCCCGTTCAGCAGGGAGATATGATAAATTCCGTCCTGATTTCGAATGTCCATTGTCGCACTCCTTCAAAACTTACGATTCGCGCCGCGCACATATGTGCACGCGCATTTCCTCCGGGCCCGGCGCTTCAAAGCTCCGGTCGCCATAGATGCGCACACCGGAAAAGCCGCTCTCCTCGAGCAAGCGCGCGAGATGCTCCGGCTCGTGGGCGCGCTGGCGGTGGGTCTCCGCGACGCGCCGGTAGCGTCCATCCGCCTCGCGGATGAAGAAGGTGAGATCCATCGTGAGCACGTCGCCCTCCAGGCGGTTCTGCCACAGATAGGCCACATCGTCCCGCTCCTCTCCGAAGAAGCCGTCTCCCAGCACATGCCGGAGCTTGTAGGGCGATGAAATGTCGAAGGCCAGCGCGCCGCCGGGGCGCAGCGCGGCATGCGCCGCTTCAAAGAACGCGCGCACGCGCCGGTCGCCGGTCAGATAGTTCACGCCGTCGCAGGCGCAGACGATGGCGTCCACCGGATGTGCAAGCGCCAGGCGGCTCATGTCCTGGCAGGCAAACTGCGCGCGGACACCGCTTTGACGCGCCTTCTGCGCGGCGCGTTCCAGCATTTCCCGGGAAATGTCCACACCCGTGACGCGCATGCCCCGCCGGGCGAATTCCAACGTCATGCTGCCGGTGCCACAGGCGCAGTCGCACAGCTCAACCGGCTCAACGCCCGCCTCCCGGAGCAGGTCGAGATAGTACCCGGCCCAGCCCGGATAGTCGAAATCGTCCATCAATTGATCGTAGACGACTGCAAAACCATTGTACGCTTCCATCGAACGCTCCCTATTATTGCCATTTAACCATTTTACATTGTATCATAAACCAACTTGCCTGACAAGGCGCGCAATCCGACTTTCCGGTGACAATTGTACATAACAGAATTCTAACCCCCCGCGGTAGCTTTTAACCTGCGCCTCTGCTATATTTATTCCCGGTACATCATCGAACTGGAGATGAAGCAACATGAAATACAGGCTCGCCATCTTTGATCTGGACGGCACCGTCCTGAACACGCTGGACGATCTGGCCGCCGCCGCGAACGCCGCGCTGGAGATGCACGGCTTTCCCCGCCACAGCGTCGAGGACGTGCGCCGCTTTGTCGGCAATGGCGTTGCAAAGCTGATCCGCCGCGCCGTACCCGAGGGCACGTCCGACGAGGAGTGCGCCCGGGTGCTCGCCGATTTCAAGGCGTACTACCGCGACCATGTCAACGTACATACGCGCCCCTACGACGGCATACCCGAGCTTCTTGCAGCGCTGAAGCGCGCCGGCGTGCGGGTGGGCATCAATTCCAACAAATTCGACGCGGCGCTTCAGAGCCTCTGCCGGATTCACTTCGACGGCCTCTATGATTGCGCCGTGGGCGAGTCTGAAATCACCCCCCGGAAGCCGGACCCCACCGCCGCCCGGCGCATCATGGAAGGTCTGGGCGTCGCGCCCGAAGAGACGATCTACATCGGCGACAGCGGCGTGGATCTGGAGACCGCACGCAACGCCGGCACGGACTGCGCATGGGTTTCCTGGGGATTCCGCAGGCACGAGGAAATGCAGGCGTACGAAATCCGCCGCGCCTTCGACAGCGTCGATGCGCTCCAGGCCTTTCTGCTGGAAGGCGCGCGCCGCTGAAGCGGGCCGTGCGCAGCGGAAGGCCGCCGCGCAGCCGATCCCTCACCGCGCAACGTTTGGGCCGCATCCAACATTGGATGCGGCCCGTTGTCTTTTTTCAGCTGTCGATGTCCGTTTCCAGGCGATAACCCACGCCCCAGACGGTGCGGATGTCCCAACCGTTTCCCTCCATGCACAATTTGGCACGAATTCGCTTGATGTGGCTGTCCACAGCCCGGGTGTCCCCCAGGTAGTCGTATCCCCAGATGCTCTGCAACAGATGCTCCCGGCTGAACACCATGCCCGGATTGCTGGCCAGCGTCCAGAGGATTTCGATCTCCTTGGGGGTGCAGGGCACCACGGTTCCATTCAATTTTACCACATAAGCGTTCATGTCGATGTCCAGATTGTCCACGACCAGATGGGTCGCGCGGCTCTCCTCTCCACTGTCGTGTAGACGGCGAAGCACGGCCTTGATGCGCGCCACCACTTCCCGGGGGCTGAAGGGCTTGGCGATATAGTCGTCCGCGCCCAATTCCAGTCCCAGCAAACGGTCAAATTCCTCAGCCTTTGCACTGAGCATGATGATGGGAATATTCGATTCTTTGCGAATCTCACGGCAGACCATGAGCCCGTCCTTTTTGGGCATCATGACGTCCAGCACCACGATGTCCGGGCGCGACCGCCGCATCATTTCAAGCGCCTCCTCTCCGTCAAAGGCGGAGAGCATCTGGTATTCCTCCCTGCGGAAGTGGACGCGCAGCGCTTCGTGCACGCTGTTGTCGTCATCCGCCACAAGTATTCTGTATCCGCTGTGATTCTTTTCCATGCGATCGCCTCCCTTCCTGGTTCGCAAGTACATTAACAGAAATATGTGTCTAATTTGTGTCAAAGGTTTTGACAAGGTTTCAACACTTTTCCGCCCCAGCTTTAGCATTGCACAAAACGGCTGGTTTTTTCGCGCCAAATGCTCCCAGCAAAAATTTGCCTTGCAACAATCAAATGCCCCGGGCGCAAAATAACGCCGTCGAATTCCACGAAAAAGCGGGGGCTGAATGTGCGAAAATTGCGCAATCTGATCGGCTTGCCGGTCATCTGCCACAGAAGGAAGATCGGTCGCCTGGTGCAGGCGGAGCTCTCGCCGGATCTGAAGCGCATGGAGGGCGTCTGGGTCGACTGCGGACTGAGGGGGACGCGCTACATCCCCGCAGAGCAGCTGAGCATGATCGGCGAAAGAGCCGTGCTCAGCGACAGCCGCGGAAGACGCAGAAAATGTAACGTCCACTCCATGCTGCGCCGCGCTGTCTCCACCGACGGCGCGCGCCTGGGCGCAATCGTCGGCGCGGAGGTGGACGAGCTGAGCTTTCTGGTGAGCTCTCTGGAGCTCACCAGGGGCTTCTGGGAC
This sequence comes from bacterium, assembly GCA_004563405.1. Taxonomy (GTDB): domain Bacteria; phylum Bacillota; class Clostridia; order Christensenellales; family Aristaeellaceae; genus SFTH01. Next base: position 63,093 of record SFTH01000003.1, on the reverse strand, counting down.
GATCTGCGCGGCGGGCGCAGCCGCGTGGAGCACTACAACGCCCAGGCGGGCGGCGCGGAGATCATTGTTCTGGATTCGACGCAGGCTATGGAAAAGGAGGAAGATCCATGAAGCGAGGCATGATCAAGGGGCTCATGACGGGCATGCTCATCGGCGGCGCAGCTGCAACGATGTACGGCGTGATGAACTGGCAGACCGAGCGGCATTGGAATCAGCAGATTCGCCGCAGCGGCCGCTGGCTCTCCCGGAAGACGGACGAAATCGCCAGGATGCTCTGATGCATTCCACGCCCCGCGCCCCGCGCGGGGCGACACATTCCCGCGCGCCGTCCAGCGGCAGTCTGCCTCCGGCGCGACGGCCGTTCGAAGCGCATCCGAATCAAACGCATCCTGGTAAGCGAGGTGTTGATATGCAGATTCATTCCTCCCGCCCCGAAGCGGCCGGCCGGGCCGTCTGCGCCGCTCTGGCCGTCCTCGCCATCGTCGGGGCGTGTGTGCTCTGGGGCGGCACGCTGCTGGAATTGGTACGCATCGTGTTCGGCGGCGCGGTGATCGCCTTTTTGCTTTCTCCCCTCTCGCGCCTTTTGGAAAAAAAGCTGCCGCGGACGGCCGCCGCGCTCATCTCAATCGTCTGCGTTGCGCTCGGCCTGCTCTCCCTGTTTGCCCTCCTCCTCCCTGCGCTCATCCGCCAGCTCTCCGGGTTCGTCGATCTTGTACCGGAAGCCTTTCGCCGCCTTCGCGACCTCGCGGAGGATCTCGCGCAGCGCCTTCAGAATCGAATTCCCGAGCTGACGCTGCCAAAGATCAACTTCTCCGGCGCGGAGCGGGAATTCGGAAGCGTCGCCAGGGGCGCAATGAATTATGCGGGAAGTGTGGGCAACAGTCTGTATCGCTTCTCCCTGATGGCGGTGCTCGGCTTCTTCCTGCTCGCCGACCGGGAGCAGATACTGCTGCGGATGGAATTGCTCATTCCCTCCGCCTGGCGCTGCCTGCTGGTGCGGACGGGAAACGCGCTGGTGCGCGAGCTTCGCCTCTACCTTCGCGGGCAGGCCACCATCGCCCTCGCCGTGGGCATACTTGCCGCCGCGGCGCTCTCGATCGTGGGCGTTCCGGGTGCGCCGCTGCTGGGCGTATTCGTGGGGGCGTTCAACGTCATCCCCTACCTCGGCCCCATCCTCGGCGGCGTGCCGGCGGTGATCCTGGCGCTGAGCGTCAGCTGGAAGAGGGCGGCTTTCGCTATTCTTGCACTGTTTCTGGTGCAGCAGATCGACGGCATGGTCATCTCGCCGCGGGTGATGGGCAACGTCACCGGCTTTTCTCCGGCGGTAGTGCTGCTGACGCTGTATGTGGGCGCACGCCTGAACGGCGTCTGGGGCATGCTGCTTGCCCTGCCCGCAATGATGGCCGCTCGAACACTATATAGAGTTTTTGTTCAGCGCCGCGAAAACAATTGAATTTTGGAAACGCCTATGGTATAATACTCTGTGTATGCATGCAAGGAAAGGCGGTGCGCTATGAACAATCGTTTGGGGGAAACCCAGAATTTCCGTCTGCCCGCAAATCCGCCCGAGTCCGCTGCTGAAATCATCGAGGTTGTGTATCAGGCGCTCAAGGCCAAGGGCCACGACCCCATTTTGCAGCTGGTCGGTTACATCATCTCCGGTGATCCGACCTACATAACCAGCTACAACAATGCGAGATCGCTGATTCGCAGGCTGGAGCGGGACGAACTTCTGGAGGAATTCGTGCGCTTCTATGTGGAGGAGCACGACAAAAAATAAATGCGGTGCGTTCAACTGGGTTCTTCGGGGCTGAGCGTCTCCAAGCTGTGCTTTGGGACGCTCACCATGTCGCCCCTGCAACAGAACATGACCCCTGAGGCGGGTGCAAGGCTGCTGGTTCATGCCTATGAGCGCGGCGTGCGCTTTCTGGACACAGCAGATCTCTACGAAACCTATCCCCACATCCGCCTGGCGCTGAAGGATGCGCCGGACTACGTCGTCAGCACGAAGGCCTACTGCTATGATCGTGAGACGGCACAGGCAGCCTTGGAGCGCGCGTATCGCGGGCTCGGAAGAGATTATGTGGACCTCTTTATGCTGCACGAACAGGAATCCCTGTACACGTTGCGCGGCCATGAAGAGGCACTTGTGTTTTTGGAGGAGCAGCGCCAGAGGGGCCACATCGGCGCGGTGGGCGTCAGCTCCCACTTCGCGGGCTGCGTACGCGCCTGCGCGCGCTTCCCGATGATCCGCGTGGTGCATCCTCTGATCAACGTGGGCGGCGTGGGCATACAGGACGGCACCCGCGAGGACATGGAGAGCGCCATCGCCTATGTGCGCGAACGCGGCGTGGGCATCTTCGCCATGAAGCCCCTGGGCGGCGGACACCTGATCCAGTCCAGCTTCGAGGCCATGGCATACGCGCTGAATTCCCCGTTCATCGACAGCGTGGCCGTGGGCATGCAGAGCTTTGAGGAGATCGACGCGAACGTGGCCGTCGCCGAGGGCGCGCCGGACGCGCAGGAGCGCATGGAGCGCTTGCACCACCGGCAGAGGCGCATGATGGTGCACGACTACTGCGAGGGCTGCGGCCTCTGCGCCGCGCGCTGCGGACAGAAGGCCATCTCCATCGTAAACGGCCGGGCGACGGTTGATCCCGAGAAATGCGTATTCTGCGGCTACTGCGCCCGCGTATGCCCCCAATTCTGCATAAAGGTGGTTTGAACATGCGCACAATCTGTCTGGACGTGGGCGAGCGCCGCATCGGCGTGGCCGTGAGCGATCCCCTGGACTTCACCGCCCAGGGCGTGGAGACCATCTTCACCAAGGGCGCCCAGCGGGACGCGGCGCGCGTACGCGAGCTCTGCGCGCAGTACGAAACCACCCACATCCTCTGCGGCCTGCCCCTGAACATGGACGGCTCGGAGGGCTTTCAGGCCCAACGGGTCAAGGCGCTGGCGGCGCTGCTGACGGAGATGGGCTTCGAGGTGCGCTATCAGGACGAGCGCCTGACGACCCGGCTAGCCACGGGCGTTCTGCTGGAGGCCGACGTGCGGCGCTCCAAGCGCAAGGAAGTGGTGGACAAGCTGGCCGCCACCTACATTCTGCAATCCTTTCTGGACGCGGGCGGCTGGAAGGACGTTCCCGCCGGAAACGGACATAAAAAAGTATTTCAAAGCGAGGTTTGGCATATGCGCGAGCAGGATTTCAACGAACAGGACATGGAACTCGACCCGGAAAACATCGTGGAGCTGGTGGACGACGAGGGCAACGAGGTGCGCTTTGAGCACCTGATGACCCTGGAGCACAAGGGCAATGTTTACATCTGCCTGGCCCCCGCCGAACCCATGGAGGACGTGGCGGAGGACGAGCTGGTCATCATGCGCATCCAGCAGGACGAGGAGGGCAACGACTTCTACGCCACCATCGAGTCCGAGGAGGAGCTCAACGAGGTCTTTGAAAAGTACCTCGAAATCGCCGAAGCGGACGACGAGGAATGAACACAAAGAGCGCGGGGCAATCGCCCCGCGCTCAGCCTGTCAAAAAAGACTTTTTGACAGGCTGGTGGACGGGGGAGTCTCTCCCCCGCCACTGCCACCCCCTCCAGCCTCCGCTGAAATCCTGAAGGATTTCCGAGCGCGGAGACTGCAGGGAACCGATTTTTTCTCTGGAAAATGAGATTTTCCGCCGTAAAAATCGCCCGCCCCCGGCGTACACGCCGCCGGGTACGATTAAAGTGCGAAAGGGCTAAAGTCCTCTCGCGCTCTCCCGGGGGTTTTTCGACATTCACAGCGCGGGGCAATCGCCCTGTGCTCTTTCATTGTAAAAATCGAGGCCGCGCACTTTCCACGCAGCCTCGAAATGCTTTTCTCAGTTGTCCTTCTTCTTCATGAAGCTCGGCACGTCGGGCGTAAAGCCGCGGCGGCTCTGGGTGCGGGATTCCGGCGAATCATCGCTGTACACCCGCGTGCGACGCGGACGGGGCGCGTCGCTACCGGTGGCGTACTCCCGATCGGGATCCTCGTACCGGCGCTCGCGGCTCGCGGGGCGCTGGCGGCGCTCGAAGATCGGGGAAACCTCCTCGTCGTCGAAATTGCGGGTCGCTCTCTCGCGACGGGGAGCCTCCTCCTCGTCATCGAGGATGCTCTTGGTCTTGGGCTTCTCCGCGACGAAGGGCGTCTTTTCAAAGCCGGTGGCGATGACGGTGATCTTCACCTCGTCCTTCATGTTCTCGTCAATGCCCGCGCCGAAGATGATGTTGGCCTCTTCGTCCGCAGCGGCAGTGATGAGCTGGGCAGCCTCGTTGATGTCGATGATGGAGGTGTCCGGGCCGCCGGTGATGTTGATCAGCACCGCGCGCGCGCCGTCGATGGAGGTCTCGAGCATCGGGCTGGAGATGGCCATCTTGGCGGCCTCGACCATGCGGTTTTCGCCCTTGCCCACGCCGATGCCCATGTGGGCCAGGCCGCGGGACTGCATGACGGTGCGCACGTCCGCGAAGTCCAGATTGATCAGGGACGGCACGGCGATCAGATCGGAGATGCCCTGAATGCCCTGGCGCAGGGTATCGTCGGCAATTTTGAAGGCCTCGGTCATGGTGGTGCCCTTGGTCACGACGCTGAGCAGCCGGTCGTTGGGAACCACGACCAGGGTGTCCACATGCGCCTTCAGGCGCTCAATGCCGGAATCAGCATTCTTCATGCGCTGTCGGCCCTCAAAGAGGAAGGGCTTGGAGACCACGCCAATGGTCAGAATACCCATGTCGCGGGCGATTTCGGCGATCACGGGAGCCGCGCCGGTGCCGGTGCCGCCGCCCATGCCGCAGGTCACGAACACGAGGTCGCTGCCCTTGATGGCGTTCGCAATGTCCTCGCGGTTCTCCTCGGCGGCCTTCTGGCCCACGTCGGGGTTCGCGCCCGCGCCGAGGCCCTTGGTCAGCTTTTCGCCAATCTGAATCTTATTCTCGGCCTTGCAGAGCGCAAGCGCCTGATTATCGGTATTCACCGCGATGAACTCCACGCCCTGCAGGCCGGAATCCACCATGCGGTTAACCGCGTTGGTACCGGCGCCGCCGACGCCAACGACCTTGATTGCTGCGAAGTTGTTGTTGGTTTCCTGAGTATCCATTTCAAATTCAATCACAAGGCATCCCCCTCGTCCGTATAGATTGTCGATCCGGCTTTACTTCCTCTTTTTCAGGAATCCGGTGAGTTTGCTGCCGAAGCCCTCCTCCGCAGCGTCGTGGCGCTCGATGGAATCAAAGGTGAGATCCATCAGGCCAAGCGCCGAAGAATAGACGGGGCTGTTCATTTTCGCAGTCTTGGGTGCAGCGGCCTTCACGGGGCGGCCGATCTTTTCCGCGAGATAGTCCCGGGCGCTTCGCATCATGCCGATGCCGCCGCCGGTCAGATATATCTGAGAACGCGCGCCCAGGAGCTCCAGGGCGTCGTTTTTCAGCGTCATGTCAATCATGTTGCACAATTCGTCCATGGATCTCTCCACGCACTGACTCACGACCTCCCGGGGGAAGGTGAGCCGCCGTCCGCGGGCGTCATAGACCTCCGCGAAGGTATCCTGATCGAATTCATCCGGATTGAACACATAGTTGCGCTTAATCTGCTCCGCCGCGCGCATCGGTATGCGCAGCTGGGTCGCGAGATCGGAGGTGATGTGTCCGCCGCCCATCTGCAGAATCGCGTGATAGATGATCGCCTCGCCGCGGATGACGCTCAGCTCGGTGCTGAGATATCCGCAGTCGATGAGCACGGACACGCGGTCGCGGTCATCGATGGAGAGCAGCAGCAGGCTTTCGCCCAGTGTGGGCGAAAGGAAGCCCAGAATGGTGATGTCCAGCGCACCCAGAATCTCCTTGACGTCCTCAATGAATTGCGGGTCAGCCACGATGAAGGACGTGCACGCGCGCAGCCGCGCGCCATGACCGTTGGGCTCCATCGTCTTTTTGCCGTCGTCCACCTGGAACCACGCGGGAGAGCGGTGCAGCACCATGCCGCCCATATCGGCAATTTGCAGCTTCTCCGCGGCGGCATCCTGCACGAGATCCAGCGCGGCTTCCGTCACGCCCTCCTCGCCCAGTTCGACCTCCGCCTCCGTGCTGCACACATGAATGTACTCGCCCGGAACGCCCACATAGATCTCCCTGATCTTCTCATTTGCCTCGAGCTCGGCTGCCGCGATGGAGTCGCGCACGCGCTGAATCATCTGGCCGGGCGTGTTCCAGTCGCCGTCCTGATAGCCGTCGTACGGAACCGTGCCCATGCCCAGGAACTCCAGGCGGTCGATGCCGCCGTTCTGCGCAATGATCGTCACAATCTTGGACGTACCAAATTCTATGGCAGCAATTTGCGTCTTGCTCATATCTGTCGTTCGCCCACCTTATCCGTTCGGTTATCCCTTTGGGGTACTACTATATAATCATATTATACATGGATTTGATTTTACATGCAAACACGAAACCGCCGAATTTCGCGCTTTTTCGCAAGTGTCAAAATTGTTTCGAATTTTGACCAAGATGCTGTCACGCAAAATACGGCGGATTCTTACAATTTTGTCTGAAAGGTTCAGCTTGCGGCCGTGGGGCGCGTATAATCAGCCTTGCTGCCGCTGCGCACATCCAGCGTGCCGCCGCCCTCTCCTCGGCGCTCCAGGTCGGCCACCGCGCTCTTCATCCAGGCGATCTTGTTTTCCATGTCCTCCACGCCGCCCAGCTCCACGCGGATGCCCGTGCGGGTAATGATCTGCAAATTCTTCACGTCGCTCAGATCCAGCTCCGAAACGTAGATGTTTGCGCCCTGGCTCAGCAGCGCGCCCATCACAGCGCAATAGGCCTGCGTCTGTCCCTCCGCCGCGCGCATCTGCTCGCCCACCTCGAGGCTGCTCACGCGCATGCCGCTGACGTACACCAGGTCCGTATCCGGCACATCCTCCGCGCTCTCCATCAGGCAACCCATCTCGTCCAGAATCCGGATCTTGCCCATATGCAGCAGCATCGCCGCGCGCGTACGCTCATGCACCTCCAGCACCAGCGTGTCCGGATAGCGCTTCTCCACGCGGTCGAGGCAGACCGTGCCCGTGGCGTTCACCTGCCTCCGTATCTCTTCCCCGTCCACCAGAAGCATGGACGCGCCGAATCGGACGCGGGCGGCGCGCACAATCTCCTCGTCCGATGTGCGCGCATTGCCCGTCACCTCCAAGCTGCGCACCACGAATACGCTGCGAAGCAGCCACGCAGCCAACAGCGCCAGCAACAGAATTACAAGAATTGCGATCCACTTTCTCTTCCTTCGCCGCCCGGCCATGCGCTTCGCCTCCTCTGCTCAGAAGTCTCCGTCTCTCTGCTCCGACGCCGATATATTCATCAGAATCGCCGCAGCGCCCATCAGAATGGATATGGATGTGCCGCCCGAACTGAAGAAGGGCAGCGGAAGGCCCGTGGTGGGCATCAGGCCGATCACCACCGCCACATTGAGCACCGTCTGCACGCCGATCATCGCCGTGATGCCGCCCGCCAGCAGGCTGCCGAAGCGATCCCGGCAGCGGATGGCCACCCGTAGGCCAAAGAACACGAAGGCCGCGAACAGCGCGAGCACCGCCACGCACCCCACGAGCCCCAGATCCTCCCCCACTACGGCGAAGATGAAATCGGACTCCGGATAGGGCAGAAAGGCGTACTTCTGCCTCCCCTTGCCCAGACCCATGCCGAACAGCCCGCCCGAGCCGAAGGCCAGCAGGGACTGGGAGAGCTGATATCCCTCGTTGCTCAGATAGGCGAAGGGATTCCGGAAGGACATCAGCCGCGCGCGGCGGTACTCCTCCGAGAGGGCGTAATACGTCCCAAGCGCAATTCCGCCGGCGGCCACGACGCCCAGATGCCACCACCGCGCGCCGGCCACCATCACCATCACCGCGGAGACGATCAGTATGCTCCCGGCCGTCGAAAGGTTCGGCTGGAACAGAATCAGCAGGAACATGATTCCCGGAAACAGCAGCGCCGGTACGAGTCCCCGGAAGAAGCGGGTCACGTCGTAGCGCCTCCGGCTCAGGAGCCGCGCCAGATGCAGAATCACCGCGTACTTCGCAAGCTCCGATGGCTGAAAGCTCACCGGTCCCAGGCGCAACCAGCGCCGCGAACCGTTGACCAGCCTTCCGACGCCCGGAATTGCCACCAGAATCAGAAGCGCGACGCTGATCGCCAGCAGAGATCCGGAAATCTGCGCCCTTGCGAGAATCCGATAATCCAGACGCAGCAGAAACAGCATCAGCAGCGCGCCCGCCGCAATTCCCATCAGCTGGGAATAGACCTCCGAGAGGGCGCTGCCCCTGTCCTGCGCGTTGTAATAGCTCGCCGCGTAGAGCACGACCAGCCCGCAGAGCATCAGCGCCACAAAGGCGACCAGCAGTCCCCTGTCCACCTGTCGCAGCTTCCCGTAATGCTTCCGCGGCCGGTTTGCCGCGGCCTTTGCCCCGATGGAGGGCCGGAGGATCAAGCCTTCCGGCTCTCCAGGCGGCCCACGATCTCTTTGAAGATGCGCCCACGGGCCTCGTAATCGTCGAACATGTCAAAGCTTGCGCAGCTGGGCGAGAGCAGCACCGCTCCGCCCTCCTTCGCGCGGTCAAAGGCGCGCTTCACGGCCAGCTCGAAGTCGTAGCCCGCGTGCTCCCATTCGTGGAAGCCCACCTTTTCCAGCGTCTCCTCGCACTGCTTTGCCGTCGCGCCAATGAGCACCACCGATTCGATGGGGCACTTCACGATCTCCTCGCACAGGGACGTGAAGTCCGTGTGCTTGTCATAGCCGCCCAGGATGAGCACCGTGGGCCGCTTCATGGCGCGCACGGCCTGAATGGAGGAATCCACGTTCGTGCCCTTGGAGTCGTTGATGAACTGCACGCCGTCCAGCTCCCGCACGAACTCAATGCGGTGCTCCACGCCCTTGAAGGTGCGCAGCGTATGGCGCACGACCGGCGCGGGCACGCCCGAAACCATGGCCATGGCCGTAGCCGCCAGCGCATTGCGCAGGTTGTGCTCACCGGGAATGTAAACCTCGTCCACGGCGCAGACGTTCTTCAGGTTCGCGCCCCCGCCAAAGACGATCATGCCGTCCTGCACAAACGCGCCGTACTCCACCATCTCGCGGCTGGAGAACCACACCGCCTTTGCGCGGGTATGCTTCGCCATCTCCCGGGTCACGGGATCGTCCCAGTTGAGCACCACGAAGTCCTCCGCGCCCTCGTTTTCAAAGATGCGCTCCTTCAGCGCGATGTAATTCTCCATCGTCTTGTGGCGGTTGAGATGATCCTCGGAGATGTTGAGCACCGCGCTCACATGGGGATGGAACTTGGAGGAGGTCTCCATCATGAAGGAGGAAATCTCGCACACCGTCACGTCGCCCGGTTTCATATCCGGCACCGCGCCGGAATAGGGCGTGCCAATGTTGCCCACCACATGGGTGCGTCGGCCAGCGTTTTTGAATATTTCGCCCAGAAGGGTGACGGTCGTGGTCTTGCCGTTGGTTCCGGTCACGGCCAGCAGCATGCCCGTGGACTCCCGATAGGCATATTCGATTTCGCCCACGACCTCCACACCCATCTCCCTGGCCCGCGCCATGATGGGATGCTCCGGCGGGATTCCGGGGCTGACCACCAACAGCGAAATGCCCTCCAGAAGCCGCTCAGGCTCCTTTTCACCCAGACAGAGGCGCGCGCCCTGTGCCTCGATTTCATCCAGAGCGCCCTTGAAATCCTCCCGGTTCCTGGAATCGCAGGCCAGCACCTCATAGCCGCGCAGGAGCAGCAGGCGGCTGACCGCAATGCCGCTCCTGGCCAGACCCAGAACCATCGCTCTCTTTGCCATTTGAAATCTCTCCCTTCGGAAATTTCGTAAAGGGGCGGCACGGCCGCCGATCCTTCGCCGCGCCGTCCGCCCCCGAAGTATTCTTGAATTACGCCACGAAGCCCAGCAGGGATACGAGGCACAGCGCGGCAGTGACGATGTAGTAGACCGTCACCACGCGGGTCTCCGGGATGCCGGAGAGCTCAAAGTGATGGTGCAGCGGCGCCATCTTGAACACGCGCTTGCCCGTGCCCGTCTTGCGCTTGGTGTACTTGAAGTAGCCCACCTGAATGATGTCCGACAGGCTGGAGACGAACATCGCGATCGCAATGATCGGCAGAAGCAGCGACAGCCGCGTGACCATCGCCACGCCCACCAGCGCGCCGCCAATGAAGAAGGAGCCGACGTCGCCCATGAACGTGCGCGCGGGATAGCCGTTGAAGCGCAAAAAGCACATCAGCGCGCCCGACATTGCGCCCGAGAAGATCGCAGTGTTCAGAAGGTTCGAGCTGTTCGCGCCGTTCGCCGCAGCCATGGTGATGCAGATGATCATCATCGCAATGAAGTCGATCATCGAGCATCCTGCCAGCAGGCCGTCCAGGCCATCCAGCAGATTCGCGGAGTTGACCGTGCCCACCAGCACGAACACCATCACCGGAATGTAGACCCAGCCCAGGTTCCACTCCACGTTGAAGAACGGCACCGTCAGCGAGGAGCCGATGGAGGGCGTGAAGTACGCCCAGAGCGCGAGCCCGATGGATAACAGAATCTGCGGCGCGAGCTTCTGTTTGGGCGTGAGGCCCAGGTTGCGCTTCATCTTGACCTTGATGAAATCGTCCACAAAGCCGATCAGGCCAAAGCCCAGCGCGGACACGACGATCATCAGCAGGTAGCCGGTGCAGCTGTCCTTGTAGGAAAACGCGATGGCCGCAATCAGCGCCGGAACGGCGAAGATGATACCGCCCATGGTGGGCGTGCCCTGCTTCTTCTTGTGCGTCTGCGGGCCGAGGTCATAGATCGTCTGCCCGAATTTCAGCTTCTTGAGCCACGGGATCACGATCGGCCCGAAGACGATGGTCATTCCAAAAGCCGCGATGATCGTCCAGATCAGCCTCTGCATCTTCTGTTCCCTCCAAATGTACTTTCCTTATTTCCGAATCTCCCGGAGCAGCTCCGCGACAACGATCTTTTCGTTGAAGGGATAGCGCACGCCCTTGATCTCCTGGTAGGTCTCGTGGCCCTTGCCCGCGAGAATCACCACATCCGAGGGCGCCGCGTTCATCAGCGCATACTTGATGGCCTCCCGGCGGTTTTCAATCACCACATATTCGCAGCCCGTTCCGCGGATGCCCTCTTCGATGGCGTCGAGGATCTCCATGGGGTCCTCTCCCCGGGGGTTGTCGCTGGTGAGGATGCAGAAGTCCGCCAGTTCTCCGGCGATCTCGCCCATCAGCGGGCGCTTTGCGCGGTCCCGGTTGCCGCCGCAGCCAAAGAGCGCGATCATGCGCCCCTTCGTGGTCTGCCGCACGGCCTTGAGTATGTTTTCCAGGCTGTCCGGCGAGTGGGCGTAATCCAGAATCACCCGGTAGGGCGTCCCGGTTTCCAGCAGCTCAATGCGGCCCGGCACCGCGCGCACGTCCTCCAGGCCCCTGCGGATCTCCTCCGGCGTCGCGCCCAGGCAGATGCAGATGCCCGCTGCCATCAGCGCATTGTACACGTTGAAGATGCCCGCCAGCTTCAGCGCGATGGACACGCGGAAGTGCTTGTGCCAGGTCATCAAAAAGTTGGTGCCGCACTCGTTGATCTCGATGTCGTTGGCATAGATATCGCTGCCCTCCCGGATGCCGAAGCGAAGGGCGTCCCGGCCCAGCCGCTCCATGCCCGCGGCCACGCTGTCGTCGTCCGCATTGTAGACGATGTGCTTCGTCATATCCGGCGCAAAGAAGCGCATCTTGCACTCGAAGTAGCGCTCCATCGTCTCGAAGAAGTCCAGATGATCCTGGGAGAAATTGGAGAACGCGCCCACCTCAAACTCCATGCCCGCGAGCCTGTCCAGCGCGAGCGCATGGGCGGACACCTCCATGATGACGTACTCCACGCCCGCGTCCGCCATGCGCGCGAGCATCGCCTGGGTGTCCACCGGATCCGGCGTGGTCAGCTTCGCCGGAATGGCCTCGTCGCCGATCATGGAACACACCGTTCCGATCAGGCCGACCTTCTTCCCGCCTTCCTCCAGGATGGACTTGATGAGAAAGCTCGTGGTGGTCTTGCCCTTGGTACCCGTGATGCCGATCAGCTTCATCTTCTTCGCGGGGTTGTCGTGGAACTGGGCCGCCACATAGGAGCTGGCCAGGCGAACGTCCTCCACCACCACCTGCGGCACATCCAAATCCAGAACGCGCTCCACCAGCAGCGCCGCCGCGCCGTTCTGCACGGCCTGGGGCGCAAAGCTGTGCGCATCCATGCGCAAACCTGGCGTGCAGATGAACAGATCGCCCGGCTTTACCTTCCGCGAATCAATGCAGATATCCTGAATTTCCGTATTCCGATCTCCGACGATACGAACCTGGCCTGGGATCGTCCCGGTTAAAACATCCAGCTTCATTCGGCATCCCCCTGTAAATTTCTCAAGGCGCTCCTCCCTCACGGCGGTTCAAACCAGACCTTCACCGTCGCCGTGGGAAAGACCTCGCTGCCGGCGGCCGGCTCCTGCTTTGACGCCAGGCCGCCGCCCTCAATCTGTAGCTTCAAACCGTAGGATCTGAGCATCCGGTTGGCCTCCAGAACGGAGAGCCCCGAAACGTCAGGTACGGTAACCTTATCATTATTGCTGATTTCTGTTAAGTTGTCAACATAGAGCATCATCAGCGAACCCGCGGGCATCTCCGCGCCCGCCGCCGGGAGCTGGCCCTTCACCACGCCGCCCTCACCGTCGAACACGCAGTCCAGCCCGGCCGCCTTCACGGCGGCGGCGGCCTCCGTCAGGTTCATGCCCGTCACCTGGGGCACGCGCACCTGCTCCGGCTCCGGCGCGTCGCTCTGGGGCGCAATGCCCAGATACATCAGCGTCTGCTCCAGGATCTCCCGCGCGAAGGGCGCCGCTGTTACGCTGCCGAAGTCGATGGGCACATCCGCCTCCTCGACGATTACCAGCACGGCCACCTGCGGATCGTCTATGGGCGCAAAACCCACGAACGAGCCGATGTGTTTATCCGTGGAAACGACGCCGTCCACATACACCTGCGCCGTCCCCGTCTTGCCGCCGATGCGGTAGCCCGGTATGGCGGCGTTCTTGCCGCCGCCCTCTTTCACCACGCCCTCCAGCAGCGCGCGCATGGTCGCGGAGGTCTCCGCCGAAATCGGATGGCTCCGAACCGTCGATCGACCCGTCTGAAGAAGCTCCCCGCTCCCGTCCGCGATGCTTTTGACGATGTAGGGGGTCATCAGGTTCCCCCCGTTGACCACGCTGCATGTGGCGCAGAGCAGCTGCAGGGGTGTGAGCGCCACGGACTGGCCGAAGCCAATGCGCGCAAGATCCACGCGTTTGACATTCTTTTCCGCGATGAGTATGCCGCCCGCCTCGCCCGGAAGATCCACACCCGTAGACTTTCCCAGTCCGAAGGCCTCCAGATAGTCGTAGAAGCGCTCCACGCCCAGCCGCAGTCCCATTTCCACAAATACGGGATTGCAGGAATTCTGCAGAGCCTGAGCGAAGGTCTCCGCGCCGTGTGGACGGCCCCAGCAGCGGATGCGCCCGCCGTCCACATGAATCGAGCCCGTGCAGAAAAAACCCTCGCCGGGAGAGACCAGCGCGCTGTCCAGCGCCGCCGCAGCGGTGAGAATCTTGAAGGTGGAGCCCGGCTCATAGGCGTCGGTGATGCAGCGGTTGCGCATCCGCTCCGTCAAGGTCTCCACATCGTCCCGGGGCGGGTCGTTCAGGTCGTAGTCCGGCTTGTTCACCATGGCCAGAATTTCGCCCGTATTGGGATCCATCACCAGCACGCGCACAGCCTTTGCGCTGTTCATGGACAGCGCCTCACGGGCCGCACGCTCTGCAAAGCTCTGTATGGAGGCATCGATGGTCAGCGCCACCGTGCCGCCCTCCACGGCGGCGATGTACTCGCTGGCGGAATAGTCCAGCTCCCGGCCCTTGCCGTCAATCTCCTCCAGCACGCGCCCGGCCTTTCCGGAAAGATAGCTGTCCAGCGCCTGCTCCAGCCCCGCCTGCCCAACGCCGTCGATGGTGGTCAACCCCAGGACCTGGCAGGCCATCTCCCCCATGGGATAGTATCTCTTGCTCTCCTCCTCCAGATACAGCCCGCCCAGCACGGGATCGTCGCTCGCCGCATCCCATGCCATCAGCGCCTTGATCTCCTGCGCCACATCCCGGGAAAGCTGGCGCTTCAGAGTCACGCCGCCCTTCGAGGTGTCCGAGGCCCTTTGAACCAGCGTCTCCTCCCGCACATCCAGAACGGGCGCGAGGAGGCGGGCCATGCGGCCCGGATCCTTCACCTGCCGCGGGCTTACGGAGAGCGTATAGGCCGTGGCGCTCTGGGCGAGCACCGCGCCGTTGCGGTCCAGAATCCGGCCCCGGGTGGGCTGTATGGTGCTCTCGCTGGTCCACTGGGCCTGCGCGCGCATCTGAAGGCTCTGCGCCTCGAGTATCTGCAACTGAAACAGCCGGGCGCAGAGCACGAGAAAGAGCGCAAAAAACACGGCCATCAATAGCGCAAGGCGGCGACGGATGACAGGCCCGGTCAGAACCAATTTCATCCCTCCCCGCCAGAAAGCGTCAATTCAGAACTTTCTCTCCGCCGAAGCTTCCGGCGGTCTGGGTGGACGTATCCTCCTGATTGATTTTCGCCACGTTCACGACGCGGATCTGTGTCTCGTCGGGCTGTTCCATGCCCAGCTGCTGCGCGCGGGCCGCGATGGCCTCGAGGTTGTGATACTGGTTGATGCTCAATTCCAGGTTCTGCGCATTTGCATTGAGCTCCACCAGCTCCTTCTCCACTGCGGAGGCGCGCTTGGTCTGCAGGGAAATGCGGGAGAGCATCGTGATCTGGAGAAACAGGCCCGCAAAGAGCACCAGCGCCGCCAGAATCAGAAGTCTCCGGTTCCGTGCAATTGTTCTTCTCTCCCTTTGGGAGCGCACACCTTGCATGCTCATATCTATTCCCCTGCCTTTCTTCAAAGAACTCTCCGGGAACACTTTGCTCCCGCCCGAGAAGGCGCGGCGGCGCGACCGCCACCATTTCCTATGCCGGACAACTCAGTGAAATACGAACACAGCACGCAAATTTTGCCCATGTTCGAGTGGGTTTATTATATCATACCCCACACCACACCAGACAATATTTGACATTCTTTTCACAGTATTTAAGAACTCCGTCACAGATTATTGTTAAAAAAGCGCGAATTTCCTTTCGGAGTCCGAACAGACGTTTGCATATTTTCGTGCAATCGCGTATAATCAAAATGTACGGAAAAACAGCGTCAGCGCGGCGGGCCGCTCGCGAGAATCGAGCGCCGGGCCGCCTTGAAAAACGGAGGAGAGCAGCATGCGCGCATCAGAGGAGAATCAGAAGAAGATTCTGGACTTCATCCGCAGGGAAATTGAAGAGAAGGGCTATCCGCCGTCGGTGCGCGAGATCTGCGCCGCCGTAGGTCTCAAATCCACCTCCACGGTGCACGCCCATCTGAACAACCTGGAAAAGAAGGGCCTCATCCGTCGGGACTCCACCAAGCCGCGCGCCCTCGAGGTGCTGGACAACAGCGTGCCCCGGGGCCGCAGCGTGCCGCTGGTGGGCAAAGTGACAGCGGGCCTGCCCATCCTCGCCACCCAGAACATCGAGGACTACCTGACCCTGCCCCAGAGCATGCTCGGCCACGACGAGCTCTTCTGCCTGCGCGTGCAGGGCGAAAGCATGATTGAAATCGGCATACTCGACGGCGACGTAATCGTCGTGCGCCAGCAGGACAGCGCCGAGAACGGCGAAGTGGTGGTCGCCATGATCGACGACGAAGCCACCGTCAAGCGCATCTTTTACGAGGAGAACCGCGTCCGCCTCCAGCCGGAAAACCGCTACATGGAGCCCATCTACGCGCCCAGTGCGCAGGTGCTCGGCAAGGTCGTCGCTCTGTTTCGCCAGTTCTGAGGCGCGCAACATGCGAAAGCGCCCGTCGGATCCAGGGATCCGGCGGGCGCTTTCGCACACCTCGGCGGTTTCCTCCGCAGCGCGAAGCGGGCACAAATGCTTATGTGTTCTTCATCACGACGGTTTCGACGGAATCCGCGACGTGCTCGCAGGCGTCGGCGCAGTTCTCCATGTAATCGTAAATCTCCCGCCAGGAGATCACGTCCAGCACGTCCTCGCACTCGCCGCGCAGCTTCACCGTCGCCTCCAGGTAGTATGCGTCGCACTCCTCCTCCGTATGGTTGAGCTCGATGATGAGCTTCTGGAGCGCGTCAAACTTCTTGTAGTTCTCAAATTCCAGCATCATATCCTTCATCAGGCGCGCGCATCCAGCGATCTTCTTTGCGAATTCAATCGCCTCGGGGAGCACCACCTGAATCTGGTTCACATAGAAGCGCTGCAGCACTTCCTCGATGCAGTCCACCGCCTCGTCGATGTTCTGGCTCAGCTCGGCCAGATCCTCGCGATCCAGAGGGGTGATGAACGCCTTCGCCAGCGCGGAGGACATTTCGTGCTTCTTCATGTCCGCCATGTGCTCATAGGCGTGCATGGATTCCAGCATGAAGCGAATGCGCTTCGGGTCGTAGTTGACCAGGCACTCCACCAGATAGTCTGCGGCCTTGCAGCAGCACTCCGCCGCCTGCACAAAGTTTTGAAAGTAAAAACGATCCGCCTTGTTTGCCATGGTTGTCTGTCCCCTCTCTGTGCTTCAATCAGAAGATCATAAGGAAAATTTTGGTGATAATAAATGCAATCACGCCGCAGGCCGGAAACGTGAGCAGCCAGGTCATGGCCATTTCCTTCACCACGGAGAAATTGATCGCAGAGATGCGGTGCACCGCGCCCACGCCCATGATCGCCGTGGTCTTTGCGTGGGTGGAGGACACCGGGATGCCGAAGATGGAGCTGAACAGCAGGCAGATGGAGGCGGCGATGTCCGCCGAGAAGCCCTGATACTTCTCCACCTTCACCATGTCCATGCCCACGGACTTGATGATCTTCTTGCCGCTGATGGCCGTTCCGAAGCCCATGACCAGGGAGCAGATCAGCATCATCCAGATGGGCACCTGCACCACCGTGCTCGTGCTCTGGCCGTTGGCCAGGAACAGGCTCAAAAGCATCGCGCCCATGAACTTCTGTCCATCCTG
The DNA here is from genome assembly GCA_004563405.1 of bacterium. Classification (GTDB taxonomy): domain Bacteria; phylum Bacillota; class Clostridia; order Christensenellales; family Aristaeellaceae; genus SFTH01. The sequence continues at coordinate 45,900 of SFTH01000003.1, read as the reverse complement.
TGCGCCGTGCATGAAGCTCATGGCCGCCGCCGCGAAGATCTGCGCGTAGCGGAAGGCTCCGTCTGTGCGCCGCCGGTTCGCCTTGCGGAACAGCAGTTCCACCAGCTTGCACACCAGCCAACCTGCGCAGAAGCCCAGCACGACCGAAATCGCCAGGCCGTAGATGACCTTCAGCCACTCACCGCCGTTCACGCCGGAGAAGTTGCCGTGAATCGCGACCGCGCTGCCGGTAAGTCCCGCCACCAGTGCGTGGCTCTGGCTGCTGGGCAGTCCGAAGAACCAGGCGACCGCGGAAAAGACCACGATGGAGAACAGCGCCGCGCTGAGCGCAACAATGGCGATGTGGGAGTTTTCGCCCAGATCCACCAGGTTGGTGATGGTCTGCGCAACGGTGGCGTTGATCATACTCATGACGAACACGCCCAGAAAGTTGAAGATTGCGGCCATGATCAGCGCGGACTGCGCGGACATGCAGCGGGTTGTGACACAGGTAGCGATTGCGTTGGGCGCATCCGTCGAACCGTTGACCAGGATCACGCCCAGGGTGAGCACTGCCGCCACCATCAGCAGTGGGTTTTGGGTAATCTGCGACCAGAAATACTGAAATGACAAGTCCATATCAATCTCGGCCTTTCCTCGGTAAATTGATCAACCAGAGGCGTGTCTGCTTCATACACATTTAACCTCAACTTGATTATATCATGGACTTGTAAAATCTTTTCACACATTCGCCCGTGCGATATTATTTAACGTAAATTTTCGGCTCAATTTTTTACATTTCGTCTTCAGAGCTGCACGAGTCCCTCCTCCAGCATCCGCTGCACCGCACCGGCCACGGCGATGCGGCCGTGCGCGTAGGTCAGCGCGCCCTGAAGATAGGCGATGTAGGGTGCGCGCACCGGCGCGTCCGCGCTCAGCTCCACCGAGGCGCCGGAGACGAAGGTGCCCGCCGCCATGATCACCGGATCCTGATAGCCCGGCATCGCCCAGGGCTCGGGCACGGCCTCCGCGTCCACCGGCGAGCAGAGCTGAATCGACTGAATGAAGCGGATCAGCCGCATGTCAGAGCCGAAGCGTATGGCCTCGATGATGTCGTTGCGGGGCGCGTCGTAGCGGGGATGCACGTCGAAGCCCAGCAGCTCGAATACACGCGCGGCCAGAATCGCGCTCTTGACCGCCTGTGCCACCGTGTGCGGGGCCTGGAACAGGCCCTGATAGAAGGGCTGGTAGCTGCCCGCGTAGGAGCCCACCTCCGCGCCGATGCCCGGCGAGGTGAGCCGGTAGGAAACCAGCTCCACAAAGCGCGCCCTGCCCGCAATGTAGCCGCCCGTGGGCGCCAGGCCGCCGCCGGGGTTCTTGATCAGCGACCCCGCCATCAGATCGGCCCGGGGCTCCTCCGGGTTGGTAAACTCGCCGTAGCAGTTGTCCACCATCACGCAGGTCTCCGGCTGGCGGGCATGAATGGCGTCGATGGCAGCGTTGAGCTCCTCCACCGACAGCGAGGGTCGCCAGTCGTAGCCTCTGCTGCGCTGCAGAAGCACCAGCTTCACCTCCGGCGTGAGCGCCGCGAGGATGCCCTCCACGTCAATCCTTCCGTCCTTCAGCTCCACCTGGCGGTAGTCCACGCCCATGTCCCGGAGGGAGCCGTTGCCCGCCTCCCCGGCGATGCCAATGACCTCCTCCATGGTGTCGTAGGGCTTGCCCGCGCCGGAGAGCAGCACGTCTCCCGGGCGCAGCACGCCGAACAGGCACAGCGCCAGCGCGTGGGTGCCGGAGACGATCTGCGGCCGCACCAGGGCGGTCTCCGTTCCCAGAACGTCCGCAAACATCTCGCCCAGCGTATCCCGGCCGATATCGTCGTAGCCGTATCCGGTCGTGGGCGCAAAGTGGCGCGCGGAGACGCGATGCTTCTGGAAAGTCGCGATCACCTTCCGCGTGTTGCAAAGCTCAATTTCGTCCATCCGGGCAAAGGCCCCGGCGCAATCCGCCTCGGCGCGCGCGATCAGCGCCTCCACTTCCGCTCCGGGCACGGGCATGTTCATCTTCATCTTTCTGCCTCCAGAATCTCAATCATTTCATCCACAATCTGCTCCACGGTTTTGCCCATCGCATCGATCCAGCGCGCGCGGGCGTCCCGCTGAAACCAGGTCATCTGCTTCTTCGCGTAGTTGCGGGAGAGCTGCTTGACCAGCGCCACCGCCTCGTCCATGGGCATCCGCCCCTCCAGCGCCGCGGCGATCTCCTTGTAGCCGATGGCCTGAAGCGCCGTTGGATGGCTGCGCGCGTCCCGGGTGAGCGCGCGCACCTCGTCGATCAGTCCAGCCGCGACCATATCGTCCACCCGGCGGTCAATTCGCGCGTAGAGCGCTTCCCGCGGCCAGCGCAGCGCAAACACCGTCTCCCGGTAGTCCCCCTCCCGCTGCGCGTCCAGCCGTGCCTGCTCGGTCTGGGTTCTGCCCGTGAGCCGGTAGACCTCGATCGCCCGCGTCACCCGGCGCACGTCGTTTTCATGCAGCCGCGCCGCTGCCTCGGGGTCGATCTGCGCGAGCATGTCGTGCAGCCTGCGCCGCCCGCCGGGGGCCTCGGCCATTTCGAGCAGCTCCCGGCGAAGCTCCGGGTCGCACTTTTCAGAAAACTCCATGGGCCGCGTGACGGCATTGATGTAAAGGCCCGTGCCTCCGCAGAGCACGGGCGTCCTGCTCCGGGCGAGCACGTCCGCGATGGCGGCCTTCGCCTCGTCCCGGTAGCGCGCGGCGGAATACTTCTCCGCCGGATCCGCCACGCCCAGCATGTGATGGAGCACGCCGCCCATCTCCTCCCGGGTGGGCTTCGCGCTCAGGATATCCATGCCCCGGTAGAGCTGCATGGAATCCGCAGAGATCACCTCTCCGCCCACGCGATGGCACATCTCCACCGCGCAGGCGGTCTTTCCGGACGCTGTTGGCCCGGCGATCACGATCAGTTTCGGCTTCATATTCCTCATTGAATGCGCTTGAACATTTTTTCCAGCTCCCGTCGGGTGAGCGTCTTGACCACGGGCCGGCCGTGGGGGCAGGTGGGCGGCGCGCCGGTCTCCAGCATATCGGAGATCAGCGCTGCGATTTCCGAATCGGTCAGCGCGTCCCCGGCCTTCACCGCGCTTTTGCAGGCCATCTGCATGATCTCTCCCCGGCGCGCGTCCAGCGCGGCGCTCCTGAGCTGGCTCAGGCTCTGGGCCGTCTCCAGAAACAGGGGCCGCAGCTCCGCCTTGCCCATGATGAAGGGTACCGCCGTGACGCGCACGTCGCTGTCGCCAAAGGGTTCCACGGCATAGCCCACCTCCTCGAGAAGGGGCATGTTCTCCGTCACCGCCGCCATCTCCCGGGCAGAGAGGTGCAGCACCAGCGGCGCGAGCAGTTGCTGGCTCGCCGCGCCCTCCCGGGCCCGGGCCATGTAGCGCTCGTATTGCAGTCGCTCGTGGGCGGCGTGCTGGTCGATGAGCATCAGTGTATCGCCGGACTCCACCAGTATGTAGGTCCTGAAGGCCACGCCGATCACCCGCCAGGACGGCAGCTCCCGCTTCACCTCCGGCGGTTGCGGCGCAGGCGAGGGTACGTCTGGCATAGGCGCAACCTGGCCGGGAGCGCCCGCCGCCACGGCCCCGCCCCGGTCTCCGATGCGCTCCGCGGCAGTCCCGTCCATGCCACTGGCGGCGCCCGGCTGGCTCCCGGAAGCTCCGCGCACGGCGGCAGCGGAATCACTCCGGCTTCCACCGGCCCCGGGCGCAGGATCCTTTGGCCTCTGCGCCTCCGCCCCGGAGACGTCTATGACCTTCAGCGGCCCCATCTGCGGCGCAAGCCGATCCTCCCGCAGAGCTGACCCCTGACCGCGCTCCAGCTCCAGTCGGAGCTGCTCCGCTGCGGCGTGCGTGGGCAGGGGCGGCATCTGGGGCTTGAAGCCCTCCCCAAAGGCCGCCGCGCCCTTGCCCGCAGCTTTGGGCGCTTCCCCGCCTTCGGCGCGCGGCTCCACATCCACCCGAGAGATCTCGCGCACCTCCGCGCGGCGCTCCACCCTCGGCGGCTCGGCGGTCAGCTTTTCAATCTGCAATACGCGCTCTCCCTCAAAGGCCCGCGCCAGCAGGCGCTCGCAGGCGGCGCGCATCATTTCCTCGTCCCGGAAGCGCACCTCCAGCTTGTTGGGGTGCACGTTCACATCCACGCCTGTGGGCGGAATCACCAGATTCAGCACGCACATGGGATACATGCCGATGGTCACGCGGCTGCGGCACACCTGCTCCAGCGCCTTCGAGAGCAGCGGGCAGCGCACCGAGCGGCCGTTGATGTAGAAGAGCTGATGGGCGCGGCTGGCCTTGGCCAGCTCTCCCACGCCGATGAGGCCGTGGATGCGCGTGCCGCCCTCGGAGGCGTCCAGCTCCACCATGCCCTCTGCGGTCTCCCGCCCGTAGACGGCGAACACCGCGTGGCGCAGCTTGCCGTCTCCAAAGCTGTGAAAGAGCGTGTTTCCGCCGTTGACAAAGCGCATGGATACGCCCGGATTTCCCAGCAGCATGCGCGCCACCGCGTCGCTCACCAGACCCGCCTCGTAGCCGGGCTTCTTCAGGAAGGCACGGCGCACCGGCACGTTGAAGAACAGATCCCGCATCACGAGGGTCGTGCCCTGGGGGCATCCGGCCTCCTGCACCCGCAGGTTTCCCCCGCCCTCCATGCTCAGCTTTGTGCCCACCTCCTGGCCCCGGGCGCGGGTGGTCATCTCCACCCGGGAGACGGCGGCGATGGAGGGAAGCGCCTCGCCCCGGAAGCCCAGCGTGCGGATGTCGTCCAGCTGCTCTGCCCTCTGAAGCTTCGATGTGGCGTGGTTTTCAAAGGCGAGGCGAACCTGGCCCGGCTCGATGCCGCAGCCGTTGTCGGTCACGCGCAGGTAGTCGATGCCTCCGCCCCTGATTTCCACCGTGACGGACGTTGCGCCCGCGTCCAGGGAATTCTCAATCAGCTCCTTGACCACGGAGCTGGGCCGCTCCACCACCTCGCCCGCGGCGATCCTTCCAACCGTCGCCGCGTCCAATACCCGAATCGGCATAGTTACCTCCCGTCAATCCTTGAGCCCAAAGTCAATCCCCGTCTTTTCCGCCACAATGCGCCAGCCCCGGCGCTCTGTATCCCCGCAGACCTGCGGATGAAAGCCGAATTCGCGGTACACCCGAATCGCCACCCAGCTGTACGTCTGCGTGCCCAGGCGAGCGCGACGATGTCCCAATTCATGCATTCGCTTCAGCGCGAGAGCCGTCAGCGGCCGGCTCAGCCCCTGCCCCTGATGCGCCGCGTCGATGGCCACATAGTGCAAAAGCCCCGCTCCATCCGGCGCAAACCAGGCCGTCGCCGTGGCGAAGGGCACGCCGTTGTCGGTGAGAAAGAGCATGCGCTCCGAGAGCGGCTCCCGGTCGAGGAACTCCCCTTCAAATCGCCGCAGGCCCGCCTCCACCTTCGAAAACTCCCCGGCGGAGGTCTCAATCCGCGCCCAATGAAGCTCGTCGCCGGGGCGATATGTGCGACAGCCATATTGCTCCGGCAGCGGATGCGCCGGCAGGTCGTCCAGGCAGTCCAGCGCCATGGTAAGCTCGATCATCTCAACGGATGTGTCCCACATGCTCAAATCCTCTTTGCCTTCTCGTTGATTTCAAACAGCTTGTTCAACGCTTCGATGGGCGTCATGCTCACCACATCCAGCTCCGCAATCTCCTGCACAAGCTCCATGGGCTTGAAGTCCAGTATGCCCAGCTGGCGGTCGGGAGCCTTCTTCTTCTCCAGGATGCTCTGGCCGATGGAGCCGTTGAGCTGATCGTCCACCTCGAGCCGGGCCATGATCTGCCGAGCCCGGGCGATGATGGGCCGGGGCAGGCCCGCCAGCTTCGCCACGGCCACGCCGTAGCTGCGGTCCGCGCCGCCGGGCACGATCTTGCGCAGGAAGATCACGTCCTCGCCCATCTCCTTGGCGGTGATGCGGTAGTTCACCACGCCGTCCAGCCGCCCCTCCAGCTCGGAGAGCTCGTGGTAGTGGGTGGCAAACAGCGTGCGCGCGCCGCACTTCTCCCCCGCGATGTACTCCACCGCCGCCCAGGCGATGGACAGGCCGTCGAAGGTGGAGGTGCCGCGCCCCACCTCGTCCAGAATCAGCAGGCTCCGGGGCGTGGCGAACCTGAGGATCGTGGCCATCTCGCTCATCTCCACCATGAAGGTGGACTGGCCGCCGTAGAGGTCGTCCGACGCGCCGATGCGGGTAAAGATGCGGTCCGTCAGGGCGATGTCCGCGCTGTCCGCCGGCACGAAGGAACCCATGTGGGCCATCAGCACGATCAGCGCCACCTGGCGCATGTAGGTGGATTTGCCCGCCATGTTCGGACCGGTAATGATCATGACCCGGTGCTGCGCATCGAGGTTGGTGTCGTTGGGCACGAACTTCTCCCGTCCGATGGAGTCCTCCACCACCGGGTGCCGACCGCCTGTAATCTCGTAGCGGCCCTCGTCGTTGATGGCGGGGCGGACGTAGTTGTAATCCGAAGCCACCTGCGCGAGCGAGAGCAGCGCATCCAGGGTCTTCATGGCCTGCGCCGTGGCCTGGAGCCGGGGCAGCTCGTCCTTGAGCAGGGCGCGGATTTCGCAGAACAGCTCATACTCCAGCCGCGTGGCGCTCTCCTGCGCGCCGAGGATCTTGTTCTCCAGCGCCTTCAGCTCCTCCGTGATGAAGCGCTCCGCGTTGGCCAGGGTCTGCTTGCGGGTGTAGCGATAGGGCACCTGATCGTAGAAGGACTTCGTCACCTCGATGTAATAGCCGAACACGCGGTTGAAGCCGATCTTCAGGTTCTTGATGCCCGTCTCCTCCCGCTCCTTCTGCTCCAGCGCCGCGAGATACTCCTTGCCGTTGACCGCGATGTCCCGCAATTCGTCCAGCTCGGCGCTGTACCCCCGCAGGATCATGCCGCCGTCCTTTACGGAGATCGGCGCCTCCGGGTCGATGGCCCGGCGCAGCCGCTCCGCCAACTCCGGCATGGGGTCGATGGCGGCGATGGTCTCGCAGATCAGCGGCGCGTCAAACTCTGCTCCGCACGCCTTCAGCAGCGGCGCGGCGTCCAGGGAATTCTTCAGCGCAATGCAGTCCCGGGCGTTCACGGCCTCGTAGGCAATGCGGCTTAGCAGCCGTTCTACGTCATACACGCCGCCCAGAATCTCCCGCATCCGGGAGGCCGCCATGGGGTTCTGCATCAGCTGCTCCACCGCGTCCAGCCTGCGCTCGATCTCCTCCCGGCTGTAGAGGGGCCGCTCGATCCAGCTGCGCAGCAGGCGGCTGCCCATAGCCGTCTGGGTGCGGTCGAGGATCCACAGAAGCGAACCCCTGCGGGTCTTGGCCCGGCTGGTCTCCGTGAGCTCCAGATTGCGAAGCGCTACCTTGTCCAGCGCCATGTACGCCCTGCTGTCGTAGGGAGTCGCCCGGAGTATGTGGGAGAGGGCGTTCTTCTGAGTCTCGGTGAGGTATTTCAGCAGCGCGCCCGCCGCGCAGACCGCCAGCCGTTGGTCCTCAAAGCCCAGCTCCTTCACACTCGCATTGAAGTGGGCCGCCATGCACTTTGCCGCGACGGCGTAGCCGAAGGCCTCCGCATCCGGCGTGGAGGCAATGCGGGCGCGCTCCGGATCCAGCAGCGCAAACTCGTCCCGGTCGCTGACGATCAGCTCGCTGGGCGACAGCCGGGCCAGCTCGTCCGAGAGTGCGCTGCGCGCGTCCGGCAGCTGGTAGAGGCAGAACTCGCCGGTGGATACGTCGCAGAAAGCGCAGCCCGCCTGATTCCTGCGCAGGCAGACCGATGCGATGTAGTTCGCCTTCTTCTCCTCCAGCATGTTGCTCTCGATCACCGTGCCGGGGGTGATAATGCGGGTGACCTCGCGCTCCACGAGCCCCTTGGACAGGGCGGGGTCGGTCATCTGTTCACAGATGGCCACCTTGTAGCCCCGTTCGATGAGCTTCTGCACATAGACCTCCACGGCGTGATAGGGCACGCCGCACATGGGCGCGCGCTCGGACAGGCCGCAGTCCTTGCCGGTCAGCGTCAGCTCCAGCTCCCGGGACACCAGCTTCGCGTCGTCGAAGAACATCTCGTAGAAGTCCCCCAGGCGGAAGAACAGAATGGCGTCGGGATACTGCTCCTTTACATTGAGATACTGCTGCATCATCGGCGTTACCGGCATTTGTCTCACCTCAACTCGCTCTTTTCCTGCGTATGCGGGCGGCCCGGCGGGGCCGCCTGCTGTCTTTGAACGGGCGCGCGCGATCATCGGTCGCGGGGATGCTCCCGCAGCGGCGCATGGAAGCGCCGCGCCCGTTTCTCAGCTTTTCAGTGGCAGCCCTTGCAGCTTTCGCAGCTGCCGCTGCACGCGCTGCCGTCGTCCATGCGGCCGGTCACGATAAACTGAAGCACCTGATTGACCTGGCCGATCAGCGCGTTGAACTCGCTGCGGGCGGCGGTGAGCTCGGCAATGTCGTCGACCATCTGCAAGCGCTCCTGGATGGAATCCATCTCGTCCGAGAGGCGCTTCATCGCGCCGGGATCGGGATTCTCGACCTCCATCATCTCCTGAATCTCGTTGCGCTTCTCCAGATAGGAAGCCATCATCTCCGCCGCCTCCATGTTCTGCATGGCCTTCTCCTCGGCCGCCTTCATGCGCTTGTAGGCGTCGCTCTGCTGAAGGGCCTCGCCCAGCTCGCGGGTCTTTTCAAATACCATATCCATGTCCTTATTCCTCCTCGATTCTTCTGCCGCGCAGGGTGTTCTTACCCGCCGACGTGATCTCCACTTCCACAAATCTGCCGGTCAGCTCCGCCCCTCCGGGGAAGTTGACCATGTGTCCCCGGGGCGTCCTTCCGCCCAGGGAGCCGCTGTCCCGGGTGGACGCGCCCTCGACCAGCACCGTCTCCCTCCTGCCCACCTGGGCGCTGAGCGCCTCGAGGGAAATGGACTGCTGAAGGGCAATCAGCTCCTGAATCCAGGCGCTCTTCTCCTGGGCAGACACCGGATCGGGCAGCTCCGCCGCCCGCGTGCCCTTGCGCGGCGAATACACGAAGGTATAGGCCGCATCGAAGCGCACCTCGCGCACCAGGGAGAGCGTGTCCTCAAACTGATTTCTCGTCTCGCCCGGGAAGCCGACGATGATGTCGCTGGTCAGGCCGATGTCCGGCCGCACCGCGCGCAGCCGCCGCACCAGATCCAGATAGCGCTCCCGGGTGTAGCGCCGGTTCATCCTCTGCAGAATCTCGTCGTTTCCGGCCTGCACCGGCAGGTGAAGGGCCGGCATCAGATGCTCCAGATCGCCGTAGGCCGCGATCAGCTCGTCGGAGAGATCCTTGGGATGGGAGGTCATGAAGCGGATGCGGGGCACGCCCATCGCGTCCAGCCTGCGCAGGAGATTGGCAAACTCCGCGCCGCCGCCCCGATAGGAATTGACGTTCTGCCCCAGCAGCGTGATCTCCTGCACGCCGCCGTCCAGCAGCCGCGCGGCCTCCGCGAGGATCTCCTCCGGGTCGCGGCTGCGCTCCCGGCCGCGCACATAGGGGACGATGCAGTAGGAGCAGAAGTTGTTGCAGCCGTACATGATGTTCACAAACGCACTGTGGCGGCTCGCCCTGCGCTCCGGCAGGCCCTCCACCACCTCGCCGTCCATGTCAAAAACCTCCACGACGGGCTCGCCCCCGCTCAGGCGGCGGTAGATGTACTCCGGCAGTCGGTAGAGGTTGTGGGTGCCGTAGATCACATCTATGAAGGGATAGCGGGCCTTCATGGTTGCGGCCATGCCCTTCTCCTGGGTCATGCAGCCGCCCACGCAGATCATCAGATCCGGCTTGTCCCGCTTGAGCTCCTTGAGCCAGATCACGTTGCCCAGCGCCTTGTTCTCCGCGTTCTCCCGCACGCAGCAGGTGTTGTAGAGGATCAGGTCGGCCCTCTCCCGGACCTCCTCCCGCACCATGCCCATCTCCTCCAGCATGCCCGCGATGCTCTCCGAGTCCCGGGCGTTCATCTGGCAGCCCATGGACACGATGTGGTAGCTCCCCGGCCGCCCGGAAAGCCCTCGCACCTGGCGCATGTATTCCCGCTGGCGCTGCATTTCCTCCTGACTCACAATGGGACGTTCACTCATAGCTGTTCCTCATTTCCGTTTGCTCCATTCCCGCCGCGCTCGTCCGGCAGGATTTCAAAATCGCGTCCGCCGCCGCGGACGCAGACGCGCGCCTCCCCGCCCTCCGGAAGGCCGATGCGCGCAATCCACGCCGCCGTCTGCTCCCCGGTCTCGATGCGGTAGGCCGTCCGGTCGCCCATGCGCCGCCTGCGCCAGAGCTCCCGAACCGCCCGATAGGCCACGCTCTCGTAGGTCCACTCCCGTCCGGAGCCCAGGCAGGCGGTACAATCCCGCATCAGCTGCCTGCTCAGAGGGCGGCGCACCTTCTTGCGGGTCATCTCCACCAGGCCCAGCTGGGTCATGCCCAGCACGTTCGTGCGGTTGCGATCCCCCGCAAGGGCCTCGCGCAGCGCGTTCAACAGCTTCTCCCGGGCCTCTGCCCCGCTCATGTCGATAAAGTCGATGATGATGATGCCGCCCAGATCCCGCAGACGGATCTGCCGGGCAATCTCAGCCGCCGCCTCGCAGTTCAGGCGGAAGATCGTATCCTGCAGGGACTGCTTGCCGGTAAACTTTGCGGTGTTGACGTCGATCACCGTCAGCGCCTCCGTCTCATCGATCACCAGCGTGCCGCCGCTCTTGAGATACACCCTGCGCTCCAGGGCCGACTCCATCTGGTGATCCACCCGCAGCAGGTCAAACAGCGGCGCGTCCCCCTGCGCAAGCTCAATCCGCTCTTCCAGCGCCGGCGTGAGCGCCCGGGCGCACGCGCGCAGCCGGTCATAGATCTCCGGATCGTCCGTGCGCACCCGCTTCACGTCCTCGTCCAGCATCTCCCGCACCGCCTGCAGGACCAGGTCTCCGTCCGGCTGAATCAGCCCCGGCTGGGCGCGGTGGGCCGCATCAGTTTCGATGCGCTTCCAATCCCGCAAGAGCCGCGCGTAGTCCGCCCTCAATTGCGCCTCGTCCGCGCACTCGCCCGCGGTGCGGATGATCACGCCCGCGCCGCTCTCCTCGCTCAGCGCCTTCGCGACGCCGAACAGCCGGTCGCGCTCCTCGCCCGCAGGTATCTTCTTCGAGACTCCAGCGTAGCGAAGTGTGGGCAGAAGCACCGTCAGCCGCCCCGGCAGGGAGAGGTTTCCCGAGAGCCGCGGTCCCTTGCCGCCGCCCGGCTCCTTTGCCACCTGCACCACGATCATCTGCCCCGGCCGCAGCATGCGCTCAATCCGCGCACGCTCCAGCTGGTCCCGCAGCTCCTGCTGATCCCGGGTGTCGAGACAGATGTCCCCCGCGTAGAGAAAGCCGTTCTTGTTCAGCCCGATGTCCACGAACGCAGCGTTCATGCCCGGCAGCACGTTCTGCACCCGCCCGGCATAGATGTTTCCGGCCAGCTTGCTCCGGCTGCCCCGCTCGCAGTAGATCTCGCAGAGCCTGCCATTCTCCAGCACCGCCAGCCGGGTCTGATCCTGCACCCGCTCCAGGGCGAGCTCCCGCGCCGCCGTCACAGCTCCATCAGCGGGCGCAGCTCGCCCGCCTCGTCCCGGCCCAGCAGCGTCCTTCTGTGAATGCGCATCTCCGGTGCCTCCACGCCCGCGCGCTCCGCCAGCGCCCGCACCAGCAGATCCGCCTTCAGCGCGTCCCGCTCGGTGAGCATCAGCCGCGCGTCCAGGCCGTCTTCGGCGGGCGCAATCTCCAGCGCCAGCGGCCGGATGTTGATCTCCCGCTCGCCGGATTTGGTCTTTTTGACCGCCAGCACCTCGTCCGCCGCCAGAAAGCCCTCGATTGCGCCGATCACCGCAGGAGCCGTTTCGCCCGTGAGCCGGACGTGGTAGTCCGAAGCCACCACCCGGGACATGGCCGAAGGCGTCCGGTCCTCCACCAGCTTGACCTCCAGCACCGGAAGATCCTCCGGCAGCGCGTATCGCATGGCCTCCTCGCACCTCTTGCGGCCCATGGGCGCGCTCAACCGCACATCCAGCAGTTCGTATTCGCTGGTCCAGCCCAGCGCCAATGCCGAGCCGAAGGCCATCAGCGGATGGGGATTGAAGCCCTGAGAGTATTGAATCGGGAGCCCCGTGCGGTTGAGGGCCATGTGCAGAAAGCGCTGCAGATCCAGATGGGAGATGAAGCGCAGCCTGGGATTCTTACCAAAGCGAACCAACATTCTCATTTCTCGCACGCCCCCTCGTAGCGGTTGATGCCGCAGCCCACGCAGCCCTTGCGGCAGTCCTGGGTGCGTTCGCCCCGCTGGGCCTTCTCCCACTCCCGCCGCAAAAATGCCTTCGTCACGCCCGCGTCCAAATGGTCCCAGGGCAGGACCTCGTCCATGCCGCAGTTGCGCAGGGCATAGAAGTCCGGATCAACGCCCGTTTCCTCAAAGGCCCGCATCCACAGGTCGTAGCGGAACTGGTCAGACCAGCCGTCGAAGCGGCAGCCCAGCCTCCAGGCGCGCTCCAGCGCGTCCGCGAGCCTGCGCCCGCCCCGGGCAAACACGGCCTCGATGTAGCTCAGATCGGGCGCGTGATATTTGAAGTCCACGCCCTTGATCTTTTTGAGCTCGTCCCGCAGCAGCATCTGGCGGCGCACCACCGTCTCACTGTCCAGCTGACCGCACCACTGGAAGGGCGTAAAGTTCTTCGGCACGAACACGGAAGCGCTGACCGTGATGCGCAGTCCCGGCGCGCGCTTCTCCTTGGGCACGGCGAAGTAGCACGCGCGCACCTTCCGGGCCAGATCGGCGATGCCCAGCACGTCCTCGTCGGTCTCGGTGGGCAGGCCGATCATGAAGTACAGCTTGACTGCCGACCAGCCCTGCTCGAAGGCGTCCGTCACGCTGCGCACGAGGTCGTCCTCGGTCACGCCCTTGTTGATCACGTCCCGCAGCCGCTGGGTGCCCGCCTCGGGGGCCAGCGTGAGGGCGGTCTTGCGCACCTTCTGGGTCTCCTTCAGCGTGTCGGTGAGCACCGCGTCGATGCGCTGGGAGGGCAGGGAAATCTTGACCCGCTTCCGGGCAAATTTCTCCACCATCTGATGGGCCAGCTCCGGCAGGCAGGAATAGTCGCCGCTGGAGAGGCTCATCAGTGAAATCTCGTCGTAGCCGGTGGAAGCCACCAGCTTTTCCGCAAGCTCCATCAGCCGGTCCATCTTCCGCTCCCGCACCGGACGGTAGATCATGCCCGCCTGACAGAAGCGGCAGCCCCGGGTGCATCCCCTGAAGATCTCCAGCATGATGCGGTTGTGCACGATCTCCCCGTAGGGCACGATGAGCCGGTCGGGATAGTCCGCTTTGTTGAGGTCGCGCACCATCGCCTTGCGCACCACCTCGGGCGCGCCGCTCCCCGGCCTGGGCGCGATTCGCGCAACCGTGCCGTCCGGGTTGTAGTCCACGTCGTACAGGGAGGGCGCGTAGATTCCCGGAATCTGCGCAGCCATGCGGATGTACTCCTCCCGGGGAAGGCCGCTCGCCTTCCATTCTTTATACACGTCGATCGTCGCAAGCGTCTCCTCCTCGCCGTCGCCCAGGGCAAAGAGGTCCACAAAGGGCGCGAGGGGCTCCGGGTTGAAGGCGCAGGGGCCGCCGCAGATCACGAAGGGATCCGCGTCCGTGCGATCCTCCCGACGCAGGGGAATGCCCGCCAGATCCAGGCTCTCCAGCACATTGGTAAAGCTCATCTCGTATTGCAGGGTCACGCCCAGCAGGTCAAATTCCCGCACCGGCGTGCGACTCTCCAGCGTAAAGAGCGGAATCGACTCCCTGCGCATCTCCGCGGACATGTCCACCCAGGGCGTAAACACGCGCTCACACCAGGTATCCTCCCGGCGGTTGATGATGTGATAGAGAATCCGCATGCCCAAATGGGACATGCCCACCTCGTACGCGTCCGGAAACAGGAAGGCATAGCGAACGTCCACCTTCTTCGGGTCCTTCATCACAGCTCCGTATTCGCCGCCCATGTATCGAACCGGCTTCTGAACCTTCATCAAAAGGCTGTCAATGCGGTCGGAAAGCTCCACAGAAAATCCTCCTCAGGCATATATATCCGATTAACTTTATCATGAAAACGCATTTTGTTCAACCTGCAAATGTTAAAGAATTTGTTTTTCCATACAACCCCTTGACGGGATGATTTGAACGCGCTAAACTATTTCGAGTTGAGAAAAGTTTTCGGTGGTGTATTATGCAAAAGAAACCCTTTGTGAGCGCTGAAAAGCTGCGGGAAATTGCCTGCGTCCATCCCACCCCCTTCCACCTCTACGACGAAGCGGGCATCCGTGCCACCGCCCGCGCGGTGAACGCGGCCTTCGCCTGGAACTCCGGCTTCCGCGAGTATTTCGCCGTGAAGGCCTGTCCCAACCCCTTCATCCTGAAGCTGCTGCGTGAGGAGGGCTGCGGCGTGGACTGCGCCTCCATTCCGGAGCTGATGCTCGCCCATGCGGCGGGCTTTGCGGGCGACGAGATCATGTTCTCCTCCAACGAGACCCGGCCGGAGGAATACGCCTACGCCCGCAGTCTCGACGCCATCATCAACCTGGACGACATCACCCACATCGACTTTCTGGCCGAAAACGGCGGTCTGCCGGAGAAGATCTGCCTACGATACAACCCGGGCGGAGACCTGACCATCGGCGAGACCTGCATGGGCCATCCCGAGGAGTCCAAGTACGGCATGACCCGTGACCAGATTCTGGAGGCGGCGCGCATACTCTCCAGTCGCGGCGTGAAGGCCTTCGGCCTGCACGCGCTGCTGGCCAGCAACGCCACCGAGGCCCACTACTACCCCGAGAATGCGTCGGTCCTGTTCTCCCTGGCGGCGCAGATGCACCGGGAGCTGGGCGTGGACATCTTCATGGTGAACCTCTCCGGCGGCGTGGGCATTGGCTACCGCCCCGAGGAGGAGACGCCGGACATTCGCGCCATCGGCGCGGAGGTTCAGAGAGTGTTTTCGGAGATCCTCCTGCCCGCAGGGCTTCCCCACGTGCACCTGGCCTCGGAGCTCGGCCGCTACGTCACCGGCCCTCACGGCTGCCTGGTGGCCACCGCCATCCATGAAAAGCACATCTACCGGGAGTACATCGGCCTGGACGCCTGCGCGGTGGATCTGATGCGCCCCGCCTTGTACGGTGCGTACCACCACATCACCGTCGCCGGCAAGGAGGACGCTCCCTGCGACCACATCTACGACGTGGTGGGCTCCCTCTGTGAAAACAACGATAAGTTTGCCATCCAGCGGCCGCTGCCGAAGATTGACATGGGCGATCTGCTCGTCATCCACGATACCGGCGCCCACGGCTACTCCATGGGCTACAACTACAACGGCAAGCTCAAGCACGCGGAGATTCTGCTCCATCCGGACGGAAGCTTCTCCATGATTCGCCGCGCAGAGACCCCGAAGGACTATTTCGCCACCTTCGACTTCTGCGACGTGATGAAGGAATTCATGTAACCGGCGCCGCCTCCCGGGAGGCCCTGCGCCGCTCGCCGCGCAGACTTTTCCCTGCCAGGCGCGAAAAAGCATACACAGAACGGACAAAGCAACCGGCCGCAAAAATCAGCCGGTTGCTTTGCACTGTATTCAGAGGCAAAGGAGCCTCCCTGCGAGCGGCTCCTTTGCAATACTTTCTTTTACTTTGCGCCGTAGGTGGACCACAGCTCGACCCACTGATTCAGCAGCTCTTCCTTGTGCTCCGCGATGTAGGCGTAGTCCAGGGGCTTGATGCCGATCTCCTCATCGGAGGGATAGGCGGAGTAGCTGAACTCCTTGTTCGTGCCGCGGGCGCAGTTGGCCTCCGCGCGGGCGGACTGCAGCTCGTTGGAGCCGCACATATCCAGGAACGCCTCGGCGGCGCTGTGATGGGGCGCGCCCTTGATCATGGCGCTGCCGTTGGCGCAGCCGGTGTTGCCCTCGACGGGATAGCACAGGCGGATGTTTTCCGCGCCGTTCTCCACCTGATACTGCACGATGGACTCATAGGACAGGCCCACCAGATACTCGCCGGCGATGACCTGCTTGTAGACCTCGGAGGATGAGGTGGTGTTGACCACGCCGTTCTTGACCAGGTCGGTCAGATAGCCCCAGGCCTTCTCATCGCCAAACTCGTCGCCCATCAGCGCGAGGATGGTGTGGAACTGGCGGAAGCCGGAGGACGTCGCGGTGGGATCGGCGATGATGATCTTGCCGGACAGCTCGGGGTTGAGCAGGGAGGCATAGCCGTCGATGGTCACGCCCAGCTTCTCCTCGAGCTCGGTGTTCACGATCAGGCACATGTACTGGGTGTCCTGCATGGCATAGTAGTGGTTCTCATCCACCACCGTCTGCTCGTCGTAGTTCACGGGCGTGTACTGCTCGAAGCAATCCCAGTAGGCGTCGCCGTCGGTCTGGAACAGGCCGCCGCAGATCACGTCCGCCTGGGGATTGGCCGACTCGTTGCGCACGCGGGAGATCAGCGTGCCCAGGGAGTCCTTGATCCATTCGATCTGGCAGTCGGGATACACGCCGTACCAGATATCCTCCACAACGGCCTGCTGGCCGTCGTCCATGGTGGTGTACACGACGATGGAATCGCCCACCTCTTCCGCGTCGCGCGCCCACGCGGGCCGCTCCGCGAGGGCCGTCGCCGACAGGCCCAGCACGAGCGCCAGAGCCAGAACCAGGGTAATGAGTTTCTTCATGGTTTTCTTCTCCTTTCCTGATATATAAAGTCTTGCGACTCTATACGCATGCTTGTCCTCTGCTCAGAAGCCGATGCCGCTCTTCTGCTTGCGGGAAACCAGCAGGTAGATGACCAGGCAGACGACGGTAAATCCCGTGGTCACCGTGGCAAAGGCGGCCGCAATGCCGTCGTTTCCGCCCACGATCTGCGCGTAGGTGTTCACCGTTAAGGTGATGCTCTTGTTGTTGTAGAGCATGACGCTGGCGGACATCTCCGTGATGATCGACACCCAGGAGAGCACCGCGCCGGAGAGGATGCCGCTGGCCATCATCGGAATGGTGACCCGCACGAAGGTCTTCAGTTCGCTCGCGCCCAGGCTGATCGCCGCCTCCTCCGTGGACAATGGAATCTGCATGATGGTCGCCGTGGCGGATCGGCTGGTGAATGGCATTCGCCGGATCGCCAGCGCGATGATCATGATCCAGATCGTTCCGGAGATGCGGAAGTGTCCGTTGTTGAAGATCGGATAGTTGAACGCGCCCAGCAGCGCGATGCCGATGACCGCGCCCGGAAGGATGTAGGGCAGCATGGAAATCGTGTCCAGCAGGTGGTGGAAGGGATTGCTGCGCCGCACCGTGAGGTAAGAAATCACGACGGCGATCACGATGATCAGCGCCAGCGCCACCACACTGATGACCAGCGTGTTCTGAATGGAGCGAAGCATGAACTTTCTGGAGGCGCGGGCATAGTTGTCCAGCGACCAGCCCGGCTGGCGCACACCCGCGAGATTGTAGTTCATGAACGACATGAACACGATGTACACCTGCGGCAGCAGCGCGACCGCGATCAGCAGATAGCAGTAGATGTACATCAGCGCACCCCGAATGCCCCTGGGCTTCTTGGGCTGAACCGGGTGCATGGCGCTGATGGTGAACTTGAAGCGGCTGGTGGCGGCCTTCTGGAGCATGAACACCAGGCCCGTAAACACGATGGCGATCACGCTGACCGCGGAGGCAAAGCCGTAGTCCGTGCTCGTCTCGCTGAGGAAGGCGTTGTAGATGAGCACAGGGAAGGTTGTGTAGCCCTCGCCGATGAGCGCTGGCGTTCCGAAGTCCGCAAAGGCGCGCATGAAGACCAGCAGCGCCGCCGCCAGTATCGTGGGCATGGAGAGCATCATCACCACGCGGAAGAGGCGCTTGACGCCCTTGCAGCCCAGGTTTTCGGAGGCCTCCAGAAGCGTATTGTCAATGTTGCTGAACGCACCGTTCATGTAGATGACCACCAGTGGAAACAGCTTCAGCGACTGTACCAGCAGGATGCCCCCGAAGCCGTAGATGCTGCCCACCTTGATGCCCAGCATGGACAGAAAGTTTGTGATCAGGCCGTTGCGCCCCAGCATCTTGATCCAGGAATAGGCGCCGATGAAGGGAGCCGACATGGTGCACAGCAGGCAGAGGATGAACAGGATCTTCTTGCCCCGGATCTGATAGAAGGTATAGAAGTAGGAAAAGGGGATGCCCAGCAGCAGGCTGATGACCATCACCGAGAGGGAGACCTTCAGGCTGTTGAAGATCGTGGAGGAATAGTAATAATCCGGGTTGAAGAATTTCTTGAAGCCCGCCAGGGAAAAGCTGCCCCCCGACATGAACGCGCTCACCAGCAGGTTCAGAATCGGATAGATGAAGAACAGCAGAAACAGAACGAAGATGACGGCCGCGCCGACGTTCCAGACGGACAGGCGCTTCTTGCCCCTCGCTTTTTCAGACATGAATCATTCCTCCCCGGCGTTCAGATCGTTTTTCACGCCTGTGAGCAGATTGGCGCTCCCGTCCTCGCTGAACAGGTTAATCTTTTCCACGTTCACGCGGAGGCAGACGCGACTTCCGCAGCCGGGCATGCTGCCAATGGAGCTCTCCTGTATGGTTTCGATGGGCTCGCCATTCTCATCCGTCATGAAGAAGTGGGTGTTGAGCCCCAGGAACACGCTGTCGTCGATCACCGCCCGCAGGCCCTCCGCCTGCGCGCCATCCTCGCCCAACAGCAGTTCCTCCGGGCGGGCCGAAACCAGCACGTCGCGCGCATAGCGCTCCTCCGGGCGCACGTTGTCCATATGCACGCGGTACCCGTTGGCAAAGATGAGCGCGCAGCCCTCCCCCTCCGGCTCCAGATGCGCCTTCAGGATGTTGCTGCGGCCGATGAAAGTGGCCACGAACAGGTTGGCCGGGCGCTGATAGATGTTCTTCGGCGTGCCGACGTGCTGAATCACTCCGGCGTTCATGACCGCGATTCGGTCGGAAACGGCCATGGCCTCCTCCTGGTCGTGGGTGACGTAGATCGTGGTGATTCCCACGTTGCGCTGGATCTCCTTGATGACCGTGCGCATCTCCACGCGCAGCTTCGCGTCCAGGTTCGAGAGTGGCTCGTCCATCAGCAGAACGTCCGGCCGGATGACCAGCGCCCGCGCCAGCGCCACGCGCTGCTGCTGGCCGCCCGAAAGCGCGTCGGGCATGCGGTCCGCGAATTCGTCGATCTTCACCAGCTTGAGGAACTTCTGCGTCTCGACCGCGATCTCGTCCCGGGGAATCTTACGGTTCTTCAGGCCGAACGCGACGTTCTGGCGCACCGTCATGTGGGGAAAGATGGCATAGTTCTGAAACACCATGCCGATGTTGCGCTTTCCGGGATCCATGTCATTGATGAGGGTATCGTTGAAATAGAAGCGTCCATCCTCAATGCTGTTGAATCCAGCGATCATGCGCAAAAGCGTCGTCTTTCCGCAGCCGGACGGCCCCAGAAGGGTAAAAAACTCCCCGTTTTGAACGCGAAGGGAGAGATTGTGAATCACCGTATTGTTTCCATATCGTTTAACGGCATTTTTAATTTTTATTCCAACGCTCATATCTGTTTCCCTCGATTTGATTTGATATAAATTTTATATTATCAAATTCATATTAACATTACATCCAAAATTTGTCAAGTCACCTGCAAAATAATCCCGCTTCTTTCGCTCTGCGATTGAATTTTTCTCCACAGCGTGCTAAAATGAACCAAAACAGTCACGGAGGAATCGTTATGCCGTCAGATATGCGCCCTGAAATTCTTCTGATCGGGGGCGGCGTCGTGGACATCCCCCTGCGCCCCGTGGATGCGTCCCTCTTCTCCAGCGCGTCCTACCCGCTGGACTGCATACGCATGTGCGTGGGCGGCGACGCGGTAAATGAATCCATCATCGCCTCACGCCTGGGCCACCGCGTGGCGCTCGCCAGCAAGGTGGGCGACGACGCTGCGGGGCGCTTCATCTGCGAAACGCTGAACAGCGCCGGCGTGGACACGCGCTTTGTCATTCGCGAGGCGGGACTCGACACCGGCATCAACATCGTGCTGGTCCGCGCGGACGGCGAGCGCAGCTTCGTCACCAACCGCAACGGAAGCCTGCGCAGACTCGCCGCCTGCGACGTGCTGCCCGCCCTTCAGTCGCCCGATCTGTCGAAGGTTCCCGTGGTCTCCCTGGCGAGCATCTTTGTCTCTCCCCTGCTCACGCCCGGAGACACCGAGCGCCTCTTTGCCCATATCAAGGCGGGCGGCTCCATCCTCTGCGCCGACACCACGCGCCCCAAGAACGGCGAGACCGTCGACGACATCGCCGGCATGCTCTCCCATCTGGACTACATCTTCCCCAATTACGACGAAGCCGTGCAGCTCACGGGCGAGCGCGATCCGAAAGCCATCGCGGCGCGCTTTTTGCAGAAGGGCGTGAAGAACGTCGTCATCAAGACCGGCGCCCGGGGCTGCCACATCCAGAACGGGCGCATCTGCGCCTCGATTCCCGCATACGCGCACACGAAATGCGTGGATACCACAGGCGCGGGAGACAACTTCGCCGCCGCCTTCCTCTGCGCTCTCCTCGAGGGCCGGGACTTTCCGGAGTGCGCGCGCTTCGCCAACGCCGCCGCTTCAGTCTGCGTGGAATCCGTGGGCGCAACCACGGGGATTCAGACCCGCGATGCGGTCGACGCGCGCTACTGCGAGATGGCGCGCCCCTGAAACCCCCAGCGCGCGTCCCTGAACTCCGCAGATTCCCGCCGCCCACGCAGAAGCGGTCTCCGGAATTGCTCTTTCCAGTCTTGACCCTCCGGGAATTTTCCAAAAAACAGCGGAGGCGGCTCCTGCCGACTCCGCTTGTCCATGTCGTTCAATTCCGTTCCAGCGCATGCGCCGCTGGATGCGCTCACGCCTCCCGCTTGCGCAGTGCAAAGGCAACAAAGTTCATGTATGCGCCGCCGCCATGTTCCATTGCCCGCCGGTCGCCTTCAGCGTAGGGGTTGTCCTGCCGGAGCCAGTCGGCCCAGAGTTCCTCGTTGCCCTCCATCTCCCGGACGTAGAGCAACTCCGCGCCCCGGCACGGCTCCAAGATGCGCCGCCACCAGTTCGCGTCGTGAATCGTGTCCAGATCCTCAGGCCTCCAGGAGCGCAGCAGCACCTCCGGTAGATTGTCGTGGCAGTCCTTCTTCATGCCCGGGACGGCGATGTAGACGTGTCCGCCCGGCTTCACAAAGGGCAGGATCTTTTCATCCAGGAATGCCGGATCCCTCCCGAAGTAATGGTAAGAATCCACACTGACCACCGCGTCGAAGCGCTCCGGTTCAAAGGGCAGTGCCGTCGCGTCCGCCTTCACGGCCTCAATCTGCGCCTCGCCCAGTCCCATCTCCGCAAAGAAGCGTCGGTTGTCCTCGGGTTCGCTCCACAGATCCGCCGCGCAGACGCGCATGTCGTACTCCTTCGCCAGAAACGCACTGGTGAGGCCCTGCCCGCTGCCCAGATCCATCACATAGCTACCCGCCGGAATCCGGCAATCCGCCATCAGTTCCTCCAGCAGCTTCAAGGGGTTCGGTCCCATGATCTTCGCCATCAGTTCCTTGCTCTCATACTTTTTGCTGCGAATGTATTCCACTTCGTATCCTTCCTTTCAACTTCGGTTTTCCGCAAAAAAGCGGTCAATGCATTTCTCCAGCTCCGCCGCGGGCGTTTCCGTTCCGCCTTCCAGCGCCGCATCCATCAACAGATACATCGGCCCGTAAAACTCCAGAGCCATGCGTTTCGCGTCCCCGCGCCGCAGGCATCCCGCCTCCATCATTTCCCGGAACAGATCCTCCATGTAGCCCAGCGGCCCTGTGGAAAGGTACTGTGCATAGAGCGCCGCCATCTCCGGATCGCGGTAGCGCTCCAGGGTCAGCATCCGCCGGAACGCAGCGGCAAAGGGATCCTCCGTCCAGTAGCGAAACATCTCCAGTGCGTAGGCCCTGACGTCCTCCGGCGCGGCCCGGCCATAGTCCTCCGACGCGTCCGAAAGCGCCGCCTCCGGCATGCCGTGCGCGCGCGCCTCCTCCCGGTCCCGCCGCTCCATGCGCCCGACGATTTCCTCCAATATGGCGCGCTTGGAGGAATAGTGGCGGTAGAGCGCGCCCTTCGTGATCCCCAGCTGCGCGGCAATGTCCCGCATCGAGGCGGCTGCGTAGCCCTCCCGCGCGAATCGCTCCAGCGCTGCGTTCAAAATTTTCTCCTTCGTATCCGACATCCGAAACCTCCATGCATGTTGTAACCGACCGTTTACTCACAGTATAGTAAACGATCGGTTACTTGTCAAGTCCCTTTTGGAATTTATTTCAGCGCTCCATTGGCGAAAGAGACGTGCGCTCTCCGCTCTGCTCCACGCGATAGAGTCCGATCAGGTTGCCGGGATTCTCCCGGCGCAGCACGGCGCGCACCCGCTCCGCGTTCTCGATTCTGAAGCGCACGGAGAGCCCGCAGCCCAACGCCACCGCCCGGGGCGTGGTCATTACGCTCGCAGCCACGCCCTCCCGCTGGAGCGCATCCTCAAAGCGCAACACCTGCTGACGCGACCGGAAGGCCGCGATTCCGTAAACGTCCCGCATATGCTTTCCTCCTCATTTTCCCGCGCGCCGGTTCTGAAATCCGCCGCCGCGCAAGTATTCTATTATACGCCGCAGTCCGCTTCGGCGTGAAGGAGGCAGGACATGAACATCTATCTCGACAACGCCGCCACGAGCAGCCCCAAGCCCCGCCCCGTTCTGGAGGAGGTGCAGCGCGCGCTGACCCGGTACAACGCGAATCCCGGCCGCTCCGCCCATCCGGCTGCGCTGGAGGCGGCCCATTGCGTGTTTGAAACCCGCGCCGCCCTCGCCGGATTTTTGCACGCCCGGGAGGAGGACTGCGTGGCCTTCGCCTTCAACTGCACGGACGCGCTGAATCTCGCGCTGAAGGGCGTGCTGCGCCGCGGAGACCACGTCGTCTCCACGCTTCTGGAGCACAACAGCGTGCTCCGCCCCCTCTCGGAGCTCAGCAGCCGGGGACAGATCGCCCTGACGCTGGTCTCCCCCCGTCCGGACGGCATGGTAAACCCTGCGGACGTCCGCCGGGCGCTACGCAGGAACACCCGGCTCGTCGCCGTGACCCACGCGTCCAACGTCACCGGGGCGATTCAGCCCGTAGCGGCCATCGGGCAGATCGCCGAGGCGGCGGGCGTGCTCTATCTGATCGACGGCGCGCAGGCGCTGGGAGCGCTTCCGGTGGACGTGCGTCTGCTGCGTTGCGCGCTCTACGCCTTTCCCGGCCACAAGTCGCTGCTCGGACCCCAGGGCACCGGCGGCCTGTACATCCGCAGCGGGATGAAGCTCAACACCCTGCGGGAGGGCGGCACGGGTACGGAATCCGACAGCATGCTCCAGCCCGCCGACCCACCGGAGCGATACGAATCCGGCACGCTGAATCTGCCCGGCCTGGCCGGACTGCGCCGGGGCGTGGAATATGTGACCGAAAGGCAGTCCGCCATCATGATGCACGAGCGGGAGCTGGTCACCGCCCTCTACGAGGGGCTGCGCGCGATGGAGGGCGCGACGCTCTATTCCCCGTCGGAGGAGGCCGCCCGCGCGGGCATTGTCAGCTTCAACCTGGGCGATCTCTCCTCCGCAGAGGTCGCCGACGCGCTGGCCCGCCGGGGCATCGCCGTGCGCGGCGGGCTCCACTGCGCACCGGGCGCCCACCGCTCTCTGGGCACGCTGCGCCGGGGCGCGGTTCGCGCCAGCGTGGGGCACGCCAACAGCATCGAAGAGATCGAAGTCCTGCTTCGCGCCGCGCGCGAAATCCTGAAGGACGGCGTCTGAACGCATCCCGCAGTCCCCGCCGCATGCACCGCTTCGAAAGACAGTTCCTGCACAAACAACACAGGCCCTGCCGCACGCGACATTCTGCAAGCCGGTCTCTGCGCAACTTTCGCAAGCCCCCCGCAAAACCGGGACCCCGTCGCGCACAAATTTTCAAACGCGCGCATGAAAAACGCCTCCTTCAGGCAAACTATTCGCTGCCTGAAGGAGGTGGACAACATGGCAATGATGGAATGTAGAGACTGCTTCCGCCTTGCGGACTCCAGATGCTTCCAGCGCTGCGCCTGCTGCGGCGCTCCGCTGTGCGACGATTGCGCCATGCGCAACCACGGCCTCTGCGAGGATTGCAGCGACCAGGAGTGAATCAGTTCAGGTTCCGTCCGGCCAGACCGGCGGCCATTTCCAGTTCAAGCACCTTCTGGCGGAGCTCCGGTCGGCGCTCGCTGAGCGCGCGGTACTCCGCCAGGAGGCCGTCAATCTCCTCAATCGCGCCCTGAAGCTCCTCGACGTCATCCTCGGAACACTCCATCAGAAACAGCGCGTCCTCCAGCTGCGCGTTCAGCTCCTCCAGCTCCTCGTCCATTTCAAATTCATCCAGGGCGTCCAGTATGCTCTGGAAGCGCTCCAGAAAGCCCGTGCGCGCATTATTCTTCACAGCTGCTCCTCTCCTTTCACCGCAAGTATACCCAACCTGCGGCGGAAATTCAATCTGTTTTCGTAAAATTCCATTGCAAAAGCGCGGAACTGTGGTAAACTTAGATCAAGAACCCCACAGGACTACATAATTGAGGATGATTTTCATGAACGATATCGAAAAGACCCGCCGCTTTCTGGCCTCTCCCCTGCTGCGCAGGGTATTTCCCATACTCTTTATCCTGATGTACGTCGTCGGAATGGTGCTGATGCTCGCCTTCCAGCGCTTCGACCAGGGTCTGATCCTCTGGTTCGTCTCCACGGTCTGCGGCGCGATCCTGCTCTACGCCAAGCGCAAGCAGGAGAAGAAGCTCGAGGATCTGCTTCAGGAGGAGGCGGAGGAGGAAGCCTATCAGGCGCGCGTGCGCGCGCAGAATCAGGAGCAGAACTGACATGCGCATGCGACGCAAGCCCTGGACGGAGCCCCTTCTGGACGCCTGTCCCTATCTGATCAACGAACCGCGCGCCCGCCGCGGTCACTGGCGCGACTTTTTTGCCGATCCCGACGTCCCGCTGCACCTGGAAATCGGCTGCGGAAAGGGCGTATCCACCGCAAAAATGGCCCACGAAAACCCGCGCGTCAACTACGTCGCCATCGACGAGGTGCGCCATGTGCTGGCCGTGACCATCAAAAATGTGACCGCAGAATACGGCGGCGAAGAAGTCCGGAACCTCGCCCTCTCCGCCGTGGATGCCATGTTCATCCTGGACACCTTCGCGCCGGAGGATCGCGTCGGCCGCATCTACATCAGCTTCCCCAACCCCTGGGACGAGAAGGCCAAGCAGCACAAGCGCCGCCTGACCCATCCCCGCCAGCTGATGCAGTACCGCAGCTTCCTGATCCCGGAAGGGGAGATCTACTTCAAGACGGACGACGCGCCCCTGTTCGAGGCCACGCAGCGCTATCTCGCGCTGTGCGGCTTTGAGATCGTCTACCGCACCGAGGATCTTCACGCTTCGGACTTCTCCCCCAACTACGTCAGCGAACACGAGGCGCTCTACGCCGGGCGCGGTCTGCCCATCCGCTTTCTGATCGCCCGCATGGGTCCGCTGTCGGAGGACTTCTCCTGGGAGATCGACGGGCACCGGATCGACCGCGTGGAGCGCGGCGCGTGCAAGCGCCAAGGGCGCTCCCGCGCGCAGGCGGAGGTGAGCGACGCATGAAGGCCGCACCGTTTCCCCTGCGCATCCTCGTCGGCGTGCTGCTGGCCGCTCTGTTGGCTGTCGGCTTCCTCCAGCCCCTGCTCACAAAGGGAGAATGCGCGGCGCTCGTCGCGCTGGGCGGTCGGGGCAAGCCCTATGTGTTTGGCGCGGAGGGCCCGGATTCCTACGACTGCAGCGGTCTCACCCGCAGCGCATACGCCTGTCTGGATGTGGATCTGATTCACAGCGCTCAGTATGTGGCCTATGACGACCGATACCTGACCGTGTCCGATCCCGCGGAGCTCGCCGTGGGCGATCTGATCTTCTTCGACACCGTTGCGGACAAGGACAAGTGCGACCATGTGGGCATCTGGATCGGCATGAACCGCTTCGTGCACGCCTCCTCCTCACAGATGGTCGTCATGATCTCCGAATTCGACGAAAAGTGGCGCGGCTGCTACTCCTGGAGCAAGCGCGTGCTGCCGGAGGAGGATACACCCACGCTGGCCGCGCTTTCCGGCCGCCTGAAGCGCGCGCTTTCGCCGGACGAGGCCTGAAGCCCTCGTGCTCCGCAATGAACCGGAAATGGCGGTGACGCCCCGCATCCGGCAGTACAGGCGTTGAATCCATCGCGCAGGAGGTATCATCATGGCATACTGCATCGGTCAGATCATTGGCATCGTCGCAGCGATCGGCTGCGCGATTCTCCCCCTCTTCCGGAAGAAATGGCAGATGCTGGTCTGCTCCGGTCTGTCCGCCCTCTGCTTCGGGCTGAACCTGTTGCTCCTGGGAGAAACAGGCTCCGGTTTTATCATCAGCATCGTCTGCGTCATCCAGACGCTGATCGCCCTGTGGCATCTGCAAAAGGGTGTTCCGGTCACCGTCCGGGAAAACGCCGTCTTCCTCGTCCTGTACGTCGGCTGCGGAATTCTGGGTTTCCGAAGCGCGCTGGACGTCCTTCCCATCATCGCATCCATCTTCAACATGTGGGCAACCTTTCAGAAGGACGTCCACAAGTCGCGGATTCTGATCCTGATGAACGCGTCGAGCTTCTTTGTCTACTATCTGATGCTGGGCTCCACTGCATGCATCGCGGAATTGATTGCCATTGCAACAGCCATTTTCACGATTCGAAAGAAGCGGACGGAAAGAGACGGGGATCCTCTCCCGTGAAATCCATTTCTGACTGCCGGTTCGTCCACTCTTCGCCTTTGATTTGAAAACGCCTCGCGTGTGCGTTCAGAGCAACCAAGCGCCCGGAAGCCTGGACTTCCGGGCGCTTGGTTTTCGCTCTGGAGACAGCGTCCGCGCGTCAGGCAAAGCGGCGCGACCTTTGTGGTCGCGCCGCTTGAAGGTTGAATTTCTCTGAGCTCCGCTTTTCCCGCGAAGCTTTCCCGCACCGGTCAGTTGGTGTCCGCGCACAGGGGGCCGGCCAGCTCCTCCATGAAGAACAGCTTGCCGGGCATGGTGGGAATCCAGGAGGAGGTGATCTCCTTCACCGGGCCGTGGCGCAGGGTCATCCAGAAGGACATGCCCTGCCACTGCATGCCGCGGGACAGCACGCCGTCCGCGCCGCCGATGGCGTAGTCCGAATTGAAGATGATGTTCGGGCCGATGGTGTTGGCATAACAGGGAATCAGCGGCCAGCTGGAGCGGAAGGACGTGATGGCGTTCTGCTCGATGGTGAAGGGGTGCAGGCGCGCGCCGATGCGATAGGGCGCAGCCTTCCACTCCTCAACCGTGGCATAGTCCTGGGCAAAGTGGGGCTCCCAGAAGGCGATGTGGCACATGCGGCCGATGCCGTACACCAGCACCTGCTTCGCGCCCTCGGCCTTCAGCGCCGCAATCTTCTCGGGATAGGTGGGCAGATTGTCCTTCGTGGCAAAGTTGCGCTGCTCCACCGGCACGGTCAGCTCGCCCAGCGGGCCGTAGAAGGCCTCGGTCATGGCGTTCTGGAACGCGGCGGGATCGCTGGCCGGCAGGGTGTTGCCCTCGGCGTCCGCCCACTCGTCCATGTTGAAGCCGTACACATGCTTGCAGTCCACGTTCCACTGCTTGAGGAAGTACACCGCCCACTTGTACATGCCCATGGGGCCCACCGGCAGGATGAGGATCAGCTTGCGACCCTCCTCCTTCGCGATGCGGATCTGCATGGCGATTTCGTGGCCCATGTACACGCCGAACTCCTCCAGATTGGTGCACTTCACGGGCGCAAAGCCCTCGTTCCAGAAGCTCTGGCGGTCAAACACGCTCTCCGGCGGATTGGAAACACATTCCTTGATCTTCTCGATGTCCCAGCCCTTGGGCAGGATCTCGCTGAAGTAGGAACCCTTCAGGGTATTGGTCATATCCATGGTAAAAGCACATCCTTTCAATGTCTTAGGGTTGCAGTTTGTTCACAGGCGCACGACGGTGTTCTCCTCCAGGGAGCGGATGGTCGCCTGAACGACCTCCAGCACGCCGCGGTTCTGTTCCAGGGTCACGCTGGCCGGACGGTTCTCGCGGATGGCGGACAGGAATTCGCGGATCTCGCCCTCGAACATATCCGTCTGCTCCACTTCGATGGGATAGATCTTTTCATCGCCCGCCGGATACCAGTTCAGGTTGCTTCCCCGCTCGCCGTCGTTGATGTTCAGCCCTGCGGTCAGCGCGTAGTCAATGGTACCCGCGTCGCCCGTCGCGCGGAATTCGATGGAGAAGGGCCAGTTGCCGGTCATCTCCAGGCTGGTCTCCACAACGGCCTTCACGCCGCTCTCCCAGCTCAGACTGGTGCAGACGTGGTTCCAGCAGCCCGTGGAGCTCTTCCAGCCGGTGGCGTACACCGTCTCCGGCTTTCCGAAGATGCTGTAGAGGTAGTCGATGTCGTGAATGTTCAGATCGTACAGGCCGCCGCCGCTCTTCTTCGGATCGCGGTGCCAGGTGGTCCAGGTGGGATGCTGGCAGATGCGCTTTTCGTAGATCATGTGCAGCTTGCCCAGCTTG
This sequence comes from bacterium, assembly GCA_004563405.1. Lineage (GTDB taxonomy): Bacteria > Bacillota > Clostridia > Christensenellales > Aristaeellaceae > SFTH01. The sequence goes on along the minus strand of SFTH01000003.1, from coordinate 17,093 downwards.
CCCGTCTCGAGATAATCCTTCCGGATGGTGATGAATTCGGGCCACCAGCGGGCGACCTGCGCCACCATGAAGCGCACGCCGTTTTCCCGGCAGGCCTCGACCATGCGGTCGAAGGACTCGACGGTGAAGGTGATGGGCTTCTCGCAGAGCACATGGCACTTCAGGGCTGCGGCTTCCTTCACAAACTGTTCGTGCAGGTCCGTGGGCGTACAGATGATGACCACGTCCATATCCGTCTCACGCTTGGCTTCTTCCAATGACTTGAAAAAGCGGGCGCCGTTCTCCTGCGCCACCTTCTCTCCCTTTTCGGCATTTCTGCCGATGATCGCCACCAGCTGCGCGTCCTCGATCTTCTTGAGCGCCGCCAGATGGTTCTGGGCAATGTAACCGCTGCCGACCACTGCTACCTTGAACATGTGAACCCTCCTTTTTTTGATGCATACAACAAAGCCGAAGCCGTTTGATTCTCCAGTGCATTTATAATCATATTATAACATGCATGGAGAATACTGTCAACGACTTCGGCGCACATTCCACAACTCTTCGAAAACAAAAGTAGCAGTTTTCCCGCGAACGGGCCGTCAAAACTGTGCTGAACAGTGAATTTATAGATGAACCGAGGGCTTGCGTCCAATTTCAAATTTTTTATCAATGAAATACTCCGCCACGCCAATGCCGCAGTTCTCGGCCATCACGCGCCCATAATCAAAGGTGAGCCCGTGCATGAGCAGGTTTCCATTTGTGCGCTTTGCCAAAAAACGCAATCTTTGGAGAAATCCGTTGCCCAGGGCCTCGATGCCTCCGCCAATGATGACCTTGCGGATACCCGTGACGCAGACCACGCTGTAGATGCCCGCAAAGAGCTGGGCCGCCACGTTGTTGATGGCGTCGACAATCTCCCGCTCTCCCGCGTCGTAGGCGGCGCCGATCATTTCCAGCGTCGGCTTTCCGGGGTGCTCCGCCTGCAGCTGTGTCAGGGTTTCCACCGGCCGGAACGCAGCAATCTGGGCAATTCGCTCAATCACCGCGTCCACATTTACATACTGCTCCAGGCAACCGCGCCCGCCGCAGGAGCAGGGCCGGCCGTTATAATTGATGGAAACGTGCCCGATTTCTCCGGCAAAGTTGTCCTTCCCGGTGAAAATCTCGCCGCCGGAGAGGATGCCCGCGCCCACGCCCTCGCAGACGTTCACATAGATCAGATCCTGCGTTTCCTCCCCCTCGAGATCCAGCCGCTTCTTTTCCGCGTAGGCCAGGGACTGGGAACTGTTGCCGAAGAACAGCGGAACGTTCAGCTCCCGCTCCAGCGCCGCCAGCGTGTCGTGGCTCAGGGAGACGTGCATGGCCGAAAGGGAGAATGCGCGCTTCTCCGGCAGATAGATGCCCGGAAAGCAGATGCCGATCACCAGTGCGATTTCCGGCCGGTAGAAGCGGGAGTGGCCGAGCAATACATCCCGAATGATCGCGGCATAGTCTCCGCCCGCGTCCGGATTGGGATCGTCCGCGTTCTCCTCAAAGCCGCCGTAGCGGTCGGCGTTGTGCGATACGAACAGCGTCTCCAGCACCTCCATCTGAAGGTTGTAGAGGGTGTAGCGCACGCCCCACCGGCTGAAGGAGAACACGGGAATCTGCCGCCCCGACGCGTTGATGCGCAGATTGATGGGCTTGCGCCCGGTCTGCATGGTGCGCGCATAGCCCGTCTCCACCACCAGATTCTCGCGCACGAGATCATCCACCAGCGCCGACACCGTCGTCGGACTCAGCCCCGTCACCCGCACCATGTCCGCCCGGGCCATAGACCGGTTCCGGTTGAGCAGATTGAACAGGCATTTGATGTTCTCTTCCTTGATGAGCTGCTGGTTCGTCAGCTTCTCCGCGCCGTTTCCCGGTCCAGATAAATAATACATCGCATTCGTTCCTTTGGCCTGAGCGGCCTCATATTTGCGCCCATTATAACACAAGCGCCGGATTTTTTCCACTTGTGAAAGCATCATCCGGCGCTTTGTACATATTTCTTTTTCGTATTATGGATTTATTGCATGAATTTTGTCTTCTCGCTTATGGATTTACGGGATAAAACCGCCGCCCGTCCGCTTCCAGCTCCACCACATATCCCAGGCCGAAGCCCGGCTGCCACTGGTACATGTTCCTCTGTTCTCCGGGAAACCAGCGCGCCATCAGCGCCGCAATCACGCCGCCGTGGCAGACCACCAGCGCATCCCGGTCCAGGGCGTCCGCCGCGGCAAACACCCGCGCGCGGAATTCCGCACTGGATTCGCCGCCCGGCGTGGAGACCGCACCGCTCCCGTCGCAGATCCAGGCCTGATAATCCGCGTCCGCCTTCAGCTCCTCGTAGCTGTGCAGCTCGAACCTTCCGAAGTTCATCTCCCGCAGGTCCGGCACGCGCGCCTCCGGCTCCGCGCCAAAGAGCAGCGCCATCGTCTCGTCCGCGCGCCGCATGCCGCTGCTCACGCGCAGCAGGCCCTCCGCTTCGGGATAGCGCACCCGCGCGCGCAGCGCCTTCAGCTCCGCCCGTCCGGCCGCGGACAGACAGAGGTCGCTCGCGCCGCAGTAGAGCCGCCGCTCATTGGCCTCCGTGCGCCCGTGGCGCAAGAGCACCAGCCTCACTTGAGCACCTGCGCAATCCCGCAGAACATGCGCACCACTCGCTCCGCCCGTCCGGCGAGCAGGTTGTTCATCCGGCCGTTTTCCTCGCGCCAGAGGCGCAGCTGCTCGTCCATGGGCACCAGCCCGCAGGAAAAGTCCTGTCCGATGAGCACGCAGTCCTTCCACTCCTGCGCGTGGGCCTCAAACCAGGCCGCCGGGCTCTCCCCCCTGCGCACGCAGCCCAGCGCAAAGCGCTCCAGGCCGCACACCGCGCCGGTGGAAAAATCAATCTCCCGGCTCCCCTCGTCCACCGCGCGAATCTCCTCCGCGCCGCAGACCTCCCGGGCGTATTCCTCCATGCCCTGATACGCGCCGCCAAAGATAAAGATCATCGTTCCACCTCACACAACCGCCAGTACAATCAGTCCGCAGAGTTCCGACACCGTCAGCGCAAAGCCGCAAAGATCGCCGGACACGCCGCCCAGCGTGCGCACGCACCAGCGCATGGACAGCCCGTAGCCCGCGATCGCCGCCACGCCCACAGCCAGCGCGCCCCAGCCGCCAAAGATTCCCAATGCGATCAGTGCCAGCAGCGCCTCCGCGCCCACGGCCAGCGCAAAGCCCCGGGGCGCATCCTCCGCCGTCGCATACTCGCTGTGTCCCAGGGGCCGGAGCAGCAGCACGCACAGCGCGGAGCCGGAGCGGGACAGAACCGGCAGAAGCAGCAGCGGAAACAGCGTCCTCACGGACAGGCTCGCCGCAAACTGAAACAGCACCAGCAGCGCCAGCGCGATCACCGCGAATGCGCCCACATGCACGTCCTTGAGTATCCTCAGCCGCACCTCCCGTTCGCGCCAGGAGAGCATCGCATCGCTGGTATCCATGAAGCCGTCCAGATGAATAAAGCCCGTGAGCAGAAAGGGCAGCGCGGTGATGACCGCGCCTGCCAGCGCCGCCGGCAACAGCCGGCGCGCCAGGGCGGAGAGTCCCCACCACAGCGCGCCCAGCACGAGGCCCACCAGCGGCAGGCAGGCGGTGGAATGTTTGCGCAGGCCCTCCTCCCACCTTCCCTGGGGCAGGGGCAGGGCGCTGAACATCTTCACACTCATGTAAAACGCCGTCCAGAGCTTCTTCAAAGCGGGCGCACCCCCTTGTGGCAAATCACCTGTCCGGAGGAGACCTCCAGCACATTTTCGCAGCAGGCGGCCAGGCGGCGGTCGATCAGCGCCAGTCCCCTGCGGTAGTTTTCCGTCCATTCGTCAAAGCGCGCCGCGTCGCCGTAGAGGTAGTCCGAGACCAGCACCGCGCTCCCCGTGCGGCGCACGAATTCCTCCAGCTCGTCCGCCACCCGCTCCGGCGCGGCGGCGTCGAAGCCTCCGGGCGCAAACATCTCGTTGGCCAGCAGCGCCGTCACGCTGTCCAGCAGAAAGGAGCCCCGCGCGTCCGCGCCCTTCAGTGCGTCCAGAATGTTCCGGCCGCACTCGATGGTTTCAAAGCCCCAGCCCTCCCGCTCCCGCAGGTGCCGCGCGATGCGCGTATCATCCTCCGCGCCGGTGGAAATCATCGTCGCTACATAGTAGAGGGGGCCCTGCGCCGCCTTGGCGATGCGCTGGGCGTAGAAGGACTTGCCGTTTTTGCAGCCCCCGGAGATGAAGGTGTGCATGCCCGTCACCTCTGCAGGTGGGCGTCGCCGCGAATCTCGCCCAGATAGCCGTCGTCGATGCGTGCCTCGTCGAAGGTTGCCATGTCCCGGAGCACCGTCAGCGCACCGTCGATCACCTCGAAGGCGATGGGGCAGCCGCTGCCCTCGCCCAGCCGCATCTCCAGCTGGAACATGGGCTTGAGCCCCATATCTTCCATGGCCAGCGCATAGCCGCGCTCGCAGGAGATGTGAGAGGCGAACATGTAATTCAGGCTGTCCCGGTTGATGCGCTTGGCGCACAGCGCCGCCACGGCGGAGATGTAGCCGTCGATCACCACCGGCAGACGGTTCGCCGCCGCGCCCAGGAACGCGCCGCACATGGCGGCCACGTCGAAGCCGCCCACCTTGGCAAGCACGTCCACCACATCCGAAGGATCGGGCCGGTGCAGGGCGATGGCCCCGTCGATGACCTCCTTCTTGCGCGCGAAGCCCGCGTCGTTCACGCCGCCGCCGCGCCCGGTAGTCTCCTCGGCGGGCCTGTTCAGCAGGCACGAGAGGATCGCGCTGGAGGTGGTGGTATTGCCGATGCCCATCTCACCGATTCCCAGTATCTCCACGCCGTCCCGCTTCGCCTGCTCCGCCGCAGCGAAGCCGATTTCAATGGCCCGCAGCGCCTGCTCCCGGGTCATCGCGGGCTCCACAGCGAGATTGCGCGTGCCCATGGCGATCTTGCAGTTGATCACGCCCGGCTGGCTGAATTCGGCGTTGACGCCCACGTCGTAAACCCGAAGCTCCGTGCGGTAGTGCTTCGCCAGAACGGCCACGCCCGTAAGTCCCCGGGTAAAATTGATGGTCTGGGCCAGCGTCACAGACTGGGGCGCTGAGGTCACGCCCTCCTCGACCACGCCGTTGTCCGCGGAAAAGATCAGAATCCGGCGGCGCTTCGCCTCGTTGTACAGCTTGCCGGTCATTCCCGCAAAGCGCACGGAAATCTCCTCCAGTACGCCCAGGCTCCTGGGCGGCTTGGCCAGCGACAGCTGGCGCGTCTCCGCGGCCTCCATCATCCGCGCATCCAGCGCGGGAATCTGAATCTCATAAGGATTCTTCATCGCAAGTATCCTCCGTCGCTCAATTCGCACAGGCAGGCCGCCGCATCCACGCTTTCAATGGATATCGCCGCCTCCGGCGCGCATGCGTCCAGTTTTTCCAGCACCCGGCGCATGTCCATGCTGCCCGCGTGCAGGCAGGCATGTTCATCCCGCTCGCCGGAATTGTTGTGCAGGTGCACATGCCGGATGCGCGCGCCCAGCGCCCCGATCCACGCCTCCACGGGGACATTCGAATAGACGTTTGCGTGCCCCACGTCCAGGCAGACGCCCAACCGGGGATCGTCCACGCCGTCGCACACCGCGCGCATCGGTTCCGGCCCCACGTCCAGCACGTTCTCCACCATCAATTCGAAATCTCCCGGCAGTCCGTCCAGCAGCTCCCTCCAGAATTCGATGGACTTCGGCACGAACCATTCGGGAAAGTACACCTGCGGCGCATAGCCGGAATGGACGATCATCCGCCGCGCGCCGATCTGCGCGCAGACCTGCGCTGCCTGTCGCATGCGGTACATCGCCACCGCACGGATCAGCGGGTCGATGGCGCAGGGCGAGAGCTCAAAGTAGGGCGCGTGCATGGCCCGACCGGTCAGGCCCTCCAGCCGCGCCGCCTGGGCGCGGACGAAGTCCCCGTCCTCCAGCCGCCGCGCGTCGCAGAAGCAGATCAGCTCAAGCCCCAGCGCGCGCTCCCGGGCCAGCGCCTCGGCGTGTTCGTCTATTTCGGACACAAAAAAGCGGCGCACCCGCGCTCCCTCCTCCTGCAAACATTCCCACAGATTATAACACAAGCAGCGCCCCCATGGCAAGGGCGCGCGGTCCGAAAGCGGCGCGCGCCGGCACAGCCTTCACCCTCCGCACAGAAAAAGCGCGCCGGCGAATCCCCTCTGCTTCGCCGGCGCGCCGCGCACACGTTTCCGGGCCTCAGCCCTTTTCTTTCACCGCAATCCAGATTTCACAGGCGTAATCCTCGCTCTGCACGTCCGCTGAGGGATAGACCTCCAGCTCCACTCCGCTTCCGTACTGGTAGTTGCTCTGAGGGAAGAACTCGGTGCAAATCTGGTGGTAGGTCCGCTTGAAAGCCTCCGGCATCTTCCCCCTGCAGGGAAAGACGGCATAGCTGTGGGCCGGAATGTCGACCAGCTCGAGCTCCTCATCCTCCAGCGGCACACCGTTGTATTCCGCGCCGATGCCGTAGGGGAAGCCGGAGTCCGCCATCTCGCCCGAGAAGCACACGCCCAGCAGGCCCCGCAGGCGGTCGAAGCGGCCGTAGCGGCAGATGCGCTCCGCAAGTCCCGCCTCGTTGCACTCGTTCCAGAAGGCGGAGATGTCCTGCGTCGCGGTCTCCCCCTGGGGCTTCTTCACAAACTTCCGACGGCAGACCAGCCGGAACGCGTCCAGGCGTTCAATCCTGTAATCCATGGTGTTTCCTCCCGATAGAATCAGTTTTACGGAGAGTCTGGAGAAGGATTTCACATTTCCGCCCCTCCGCGCCTCGACGGGCGGGATGCCATGGAAGCGGACGAACGCCCGGGTAAAGCTCTCCGGCGTATCGTAGCCGTATTTGAGCGCCACGTCGATCACCTTTGCCCCGGTGCGCCGCAGCTCCTCCGCCGCAAGGGACAGCCTGCGCATGCGTATGTAGTCGCCCATGGAAAACCCGCAGAGCAGCGTGAACACGCGCTGAAAGTGAAAGCTCGAGGCGAAGGCCTGCCGCGCGACCTCGGCGTAGTCGATCTCCTCCGTCAGGTGCGCCTCCACATAGTCCAGCGCCCGCTGTATGCCCGTAATCCAATCCATGCTCCATTCTCCTTCCGCATGCACCGATTATACGCGTCCTTTCCCCGCTCCGCCTGACTTTCCGTGCGCAGCTGTGTTCGCCGGACGCAAGCAGGGCCGCCGCAGATGCGACGGCCCCGGAAGCAATTCCGATCGACGGAATTTATTCGAAGTGCGCGTACTCGAAGAAGATGTGACCGATGGGATTCTTCACGACGCCCTTCAGGTTGGGCTTGACCAGATAGTCGTCCACCATGGTGTACATGGGCATGCCGGGCATCTGGTCGCAGATGTACTGCTCTGCCTCGATCAGAGCGGCCTCGCGCTCGGCGGGATCCAGGATGGAGCTGGCGCTGGAGACCATCTTGTCGTACACCGGATCGTCCCAGCCGTTCTCAGAGCAGTTGGAGCCGCTGACCCAGACCTTCAGGTTCGCAGAGGGATCCAGGTAGTCGCAGGTGAAGCCGTTGCGGCCCACGGAGAAGTTGCCGTTGGCCAGCTCGGTCCAGTAGGTGGAGGATTCATAGGTGGTGATGTCGTACTCGATGCCCAGATTGGCCTTCCACATCTCGCCCAGAATCTGCGCCATCAGCCTCTGCTCGTCGCTGTTCTGGCATACGATGTGCACCACCGGGAAGCCCGCGCCGCCGGGATAGCCCGCGTCGGCCATCAGCTGCTGGGCGAGGGCGACGTCCTCGGAGAACATGTCGCCCGCCACGCTGCGGTAGGAACCGTCGGCGGTCAGAGAGGGCTGGGAGGAGGGAATGAAGCCGTAGCTCGGCTGCTCCGCATTGAGCATGCAGGCCGTCAGAACCGCCTGGCGGTCAATCGCATAAGCGAACGCCTTGCGCACGGTGGGATCAGAGAACTCCGGCAGGCGGCAGTTGAAGTCCCAGTACTGGATGCCGATGCGGTTGCAGGCGACGTACTCCTCGGTCGCTCCGAACTTGTCGCGACCGTTGGAATCCAGATCGTCCGCCACGTCCAGATCGCCGTTCTCGTAGGAGACCAGCACGGAGGTGGAGTCCGCGATGATGTAGTAGATCACCTGGTCGATGGCCACTTCATCCGCGTTGTAGTAGTTGGGGTTCTTGTCCATCACGATCTTGTCCAGGGAGGAATACTCCTTGAGCATGAACGGACCGTTGGAGACGTAGGTCGCGACGTCCTTGGTCCAGGCTTCGCTGCCCTCAACCGCTGCCTGCTTCACCGGGAAGAACACGGTGGTGGCCGTCAGGGACGGGAACCAGGGCGCATAGTAGGAGGTTTCAACCTCCAGCGTGTAGTCGTCGGTGGCCTTTACGCCCAGCTCTTCCATGGCGCAGGTTCCCTTGGAACACTCCTTGCCGTTCTTCAGAACCCACATGTCGCTGGCGGCGCCGGAGCCGACCTCGGGGTCGACCACGCGCTTCCAGGCGTACTCGAAGTCCTTCGCGGTCAGGTCGCTGCCGTCGGACCACTTCAGGCCCTGCTTCAGAGTGAAGGTGTAGTGCATGCCGTCCTCGGACACCTCATAGCTCTCCGCGCAGGCGGGAACGTAGGAAGCGCCGTCCGGGCCCAGCTTGTACAGGCCCTGGAACAGGTTCTGAAGCACGAGGGAGGAGCGGGAGTAGGTGTTCAGGGAGGGGTCCATCTGCTGGGGATCGTCAGAGATGGAATAATGAAGGACGCTCTGTCCCTCTTCCGCAAGCGCAGGCACCGTCAGGCCGCACAGGGCCAGCATCAGCACCATTGCGAGCGCGAGCATTTTTTTCATTTCCGTATACCTCCTTAAGATTTTTGGTCGTGCGTCGACCACAGGTTCATATTATCAGAAGCTGCATTTCAAGTCAAGTTTCCAATTCAAAATACCGCGAAAATTAACCATATCCCGGAAGCCCTCTGCAATTTGTTTTTCAAGTCATGCAAATATAACGTATCACGATTTGCTTTTTCTCCTCCGATGGTGTACAATAGAAACCATCATATACGCTGCCTGAAAGTTTTTCGGCTGCTCCACGACCCCGCACCTTTTGAGAACAGGAGTGATTCAATGGCAAAGTACATCTTAAAGCGCATACTTGCAGGCGCGCTGACCATCTTCGTGCTCATCACCATCGCCTTCTTTCTGATGCATGCGATGCCGGGCAGTCCCTTCAGTCAGGAGGAGCAGAAGAAGCTCACGCCCGAGGGTCTGGCGCGGCTCAACGCCAAATACGGCCTCGACAAACCCGTGTGGGAGCAGTACGTTACTTATTTAAAGGGACTTTTGAAGTTTGACTTCGGCACCTCCTTCAAAAAGCCGGACACCACGGTCAATGAAATCATCTTTGGCCACTTCCCCACCTCCGCAAAGGTCGGCGCCGTGGCGGTCATCGTCTCGTTGCTGGTGGGCATACCCCTGGGCATCGCCGCGGCGCTGCACCGGGGGCGGGTCATCGACTGGTTCTGCATGGTCTTCGCCACGGTGGGCATATCCGCGCCGGTGTTTGTCATCTCCGTATTATTGATGTATCTCTTCTGCGGAGTATTCCCCATATTCCCAAATTTCGGTCTGAACAGCTGGCAGAGCTATGTGCTGCCGGTGGCCTGCCTGTCCTTCAATCCCATCGCCTACATTGTTCGCCAGACGCGCTCCTCGATGCTGGAGGCCATGGAGCAGGACTACATCCGCACCGCCCGTGCTAAGGGCGTGCGCGAATTCTGGGTGGTGGTCAAGCACGCGCTGAAGAACGCTATCATGCCGGTCGTCACCTACCTCGGGCCGCTGGTGGCGGGCCTGCTGACCGGTTCCTTCATCGTGGAGCGCATGTTCTCCATCTCGGGCATCGGCCGCTACTTTGTGCAGTCCATCTCCGACCGCGACTACACCATGATCATGGGCATCACCATCTTCTTCGGCGTATTCGTCGTGGTGTGCAATCTCGTCGTGGACATTCTCGCGGCCATCATCGATCCCCGGATCAAGCTCAGCAATCAGTAACAGGGAGGTGCAAGCGATGCGAAAGGAAAAATTCCAGCCCATTTCGGAGAGCGCGCTCTCCCAGTCCATCTCTCCCGAGGCCTACGCCGCCCTGGGGCGCGAGATGTTCGACGTAAACGCCCCCTCGGACGACAGCGCCGAGGAAATCGTGCGCGAAAGCACCACCTACTGGCAGGACGTGTGGAAGCGCTTCCGCCAGGATCCGCTGGCCATCGTCGGCCTGTGCATCATCCTCATCATGGCCGTGGCGTGCATCGTCATTCCCTTCTTCTCCCCGTACAGCTATTCGGGCATGGATCTGACCAACATGAACGCCGGGCCCTCCCTGGCCCATCCCTGCGGCACCGATCCGATGGGCCGCGACCTGTTCATCCGCGTACTCTACGGCGCGCGCATCTCCCTGTCCATCGGCGTGATCGCCGCCGCCATCAACTTCGTCATCGGCGTGCTCTACGGCGGCATCGCGGGTTATGTGGGCGGAAAGGCCGACATGATCATGATGCGCATCGTGGACATCCTGATCGCGCTGCCCAGCATGCTCTACACGGTGCTGATCATGCTGGTGCTGGGCAGCAGCGTCTCCTCGGTCATCATCGCCCTGTGCTTTACCTCCTGGATCGGCACGGCGCGCGTGGTGCGCAGCGAGGTCATGCGCCTGAAACATTCGGAATATGTGCTCTCCGCCCGCCTCTCCGGCGCGAGCATCTGGAAGCTGCTGATCACCCATCTGGTGCCCAACGCCATGGGCCCGATCATCGTCTCCACCGCGTTCCTGATTCCCAGCGCCATCTTCTCGGAGTCCTTCCTCTCCTTCCTGGGCATCGGCATCCAGGCGCCCATGGCGAGCTGGGGCACGCTGGCCAACGACGCGCGCAGCACGCTGCTCACCTATCCCCATCAGATGATCTTCCCGGTCCTGGCGATCTGCCTGACCATGTTCTCGTTCAATTTCCTGGGCGACGGCCTGCGCGACGCGCTGGATCCGAAGCTGAAGAAGTAAGGAGGCGGCCATGAAGAGATTACTGGAGGTCGAAGGCCTCACCACCAACTTCCACATCGGCGTGGGCTGCGTACAGGCCGTACGCGGCGTCTCCTTCCACCTGGACGCGGGCGAGTCCCTGGGCATCGTGGGCGAATCCGGCTCTGGCAAGAGCGTGACCATGATGTCCATCATGGGCCTGCTGCCGGACTATGCTCAGGTCTCCGCGGACGCCATCCGCTTCGACGGCGCGGACATGCTGCACCTGAGTGCGGGCGAGTTCCGCAGAATTCGCGGCGACGGCATCGGCATGATCTTCCAGGATCCCATGACCAGCCTGAATCCCCTCTACACCGTGGAGGACCAGATCACCGAGCCGCTGCGCATCCACAAGAACATGAAGCGCCGCGAGGCCCGTCAGGCCGCGTTGGAGCTGCTGCGCAGGGTAGAGATTCCCAACCCGGAGGCGCGGCTGAAGCAGTATCCCCACGAGCTCTCCGGCGGCATGCGCCAGCGGGTGATGATCGCGGCGGCCATCGCCTGCACCCCCAAGCTGGTCATCGCCGACGAGCCCACCACCGCCCTGGATGTCACCATCCAGGCGCAGGTGCTGGAGCTGCTGCAGCACCTCAAGTCCGAATCCAACAGCTCCATCATCATGATCACCCACGACCTGGGCGTAATTGCCAGCATGTGCAGCCGAATTCTGGTCATGTACGGCGGCATCATCTGCGAGCAGGGCACCGTCCGGGAGATCTTCTACGAGCCAAAGCACCCCTACACCTGGGGTCTGCTGCGCTCCATCCCAAAGATGTCCCAGGAACGCATGGGCAAGCTCATTCCCATCACGGGCACGCCGCCGGACATGCTCCGTCCCCCGAAGGGCTGCCCCTTCGCGCCGCGCTGTCCCCACGCCATGCCGGTCTGCCGCGCCTACCTCGCGCCGGAAACCGCCCTGAGCGAGACGCACCGCTGCGCCTGCCACCTGCTGCATCCCAACGCGCCGAAGATTGAAAGGGGGCTTTGAACATGGAAAACAAAGCGCTGCTCTCCGTGCGCGATCTGAAAATGTACTTTCCCGTGGGCGGCTCACTCTTTGGAAAGAAGAAGACCCTCAAGGCCGTGGACGGCGTGAGCTTCGATCTCTACGCCGGCGAGACCTTCGGCCTCGTGGGCGAGTCCGGCTGCGGCAAGACCACCGTCGGTCGCACCATCGTGCGCCTCTACGCGCCCACCTCCGGCCAGATCCTCTTCGGCGGCACGGACATCGCGCCCCTCTCCGAAAAGGAGGTTCAGCCCTATCGCAACCGCATGCAGATGATCTTTCAGGATCCCTACGCATCCCTGAATCCCCGCATGACGGTCTCCAGCATCATCGGCGAGCCGCTGCGCTATCAGCGCGTTCCCCAGAAGGAGATCGACGCGCGGGTGCGGGAGCTGGTGGACCGCGTGGGCCTGAAGCCGGATCATCTCAACCGCTACCCCCACGAGTTCTCCGGCGGCCAGCGCCAGCGCATCGGCATCGCCCGGGCCCTGGCGGGCAAGCCGGAATTCATCGTCTGCGACGAGCCCATCTCCGCGCTGGATGTGTCCATCCAGGCGCAGATCATCAACATGCTGGAGGAGCTTCAGGAGCAGTTGGGCATCACCTATCTCTTCGTCTCTCACGATCTGTCCATGGTGCGCCACATCTCCCACCGCGTGGCGGTGATGTACCTGGGCCACATCGTGGAGATGGCCCCCGTGCGCGAGCTCTATGCCAACGCCCAGCACCCCTACACCCGGGCGCTGATGTCCGCCGTTCCCATCGCCGATCCCGACGCGGCGGAGAAGGCCCAACGCATCGTGCTCCAGGGCGACGTGCCCCAGCCCATCGACCCGCCCAGCGGCTGCGCCTTCCGCACGAGATGTCCCTACGCGGACAAGTGCTGCGCCGAGCAGGCCCCCGCTCTTCGGGATCTGGGCGGCGGCCATCTGGCCGCCTGCCACAAAATCTAATCCAAGCGCATCATTGGAGATGAACATTCATGAACCTTGAGGAAGCCGCCTCCCGCTGCTGGCTGGAGGTGGATCTGGACGCGCTGCGGCGCAACTACCGCTCCGCGGCGTCTCTCATGTCCGGCGGCGGGGTAATCCCCGTTCTGAAGGCCAACGCCTACGGCATGGGCGCCGTGGAGGTCGCCCGGGCGCTGAAGGCGGAGGGCGCGCGCCTCTTCGCCGTCGCCACCGCAGACGAAGCCATGCAGCTGCTCGGCGGCGTCGAGAGCATCGAGGTGCTCTGCCTGGGCCTGGTTGGCCCGGAATCCATGGCCCGGCTGATCGCCCGGGACATGCCGCTGACCCTCTACTCCCCCGCCCAGGGCGCGCAGATCGCGCGCACCGCTGAAAAGCTGGGCTGCGTCGCGCGGGTGCATGTGAAGGTGGATACCGGCCTGCACCGCCTCGGCCTGGATGTGGAGACCGCAGCGGAGACCGTTTCGGCGCTCTGTGCGGGCGGTCACATCCGTCCGGTAGGGCTCTACACCCACCTGGCGATTCACAGCCCCGAATCGGACCGGCTTCAGGTGGAGCGGCTGTCGCGTGTGCGCGCGGAGCTGGAGGCGCGGGGCGTGCGCATCCCCCTCTGCCACGCCGTGGACAGCATCGGCATGGCCCGCTATCCGTCCCTGCATCTGGATGCGGCGCGCACCGGAGCCTGGCTCTTCGGCGTCTCTCCCCGCAACGCGCCCGCCCCCTGCGAAAGCATCGCACGCTTCAGGGCGCGCGTGTCCCAGCTTCGGTGGGTGAAGGCGGGCGAGCTCATCGGCTATGATGATGATTCGCCGCTGACCCGGGACACGCTGGTCGCCACCGTAAGCGCCGGCTATGTGGACGGTACGCCACGCCGGGGCGACCTTTGGCAGGTGGAGTTGCGCGGCCGGCGCTGCGGCGTGCTGGGCATCGCCTGCATGGACCAGCTGATGGTTGACGCGACAGACGCTCCCGGCGTCTGCGAAGGCGACGTGGTCACCTTTGTGGGCGGAGAGATCGGCGTGGAGGAGTACGCCCGCATGGGTGGACTCAATCACAACGAGGCATGGGCGCGCATCGGCCGCCGCGTGCCGCGCATCTATTTTGAAAATGGAAGCCCCGCGCATGCCTGTGCGGAGCTCGAAAGCGAGATATGCATATGAACCGTGAGGAACTGGTCCGACTGACCAACGAAAACTACGAATGGGCCGTGCAACAGCGGCGCGCGCTGCACCGCATCCCCGAGGAGGGCTTCAGCGAATTCAAGACCCAGAAGCACATCTGCGAGGCCCTGGATGAAATCGGCATTCCCTACACGACGGAAAAGACCTGGGTGGTCGCCCTGATCGAAGGGGCGAAGAGCGGCCGCACCATCGCCCTGCGGGCGGAGATCGACGCGCTCCCGGTGCAGGAGCCCAAGGGCTGCCCCTTCCGCTCCGAGCACGACGGCTGGATGCACGCCTGCGGCCACGACGTGCACACCGCCATTCAACTGGGCGCGGCCCGCACGCTCTTCGGCCTGCGCGACCGCCTTCAGGGCAGTGTAAAGCTCCTGTTCCAGCCTGCGGAGGAAACCACCGGCGGCGCGCTGCCCATGGTGCGCGCGGGCGTGCTGGAGAATCCCCATGTGGACGCCTGCTATGGCCTTCATTTGCAGCCCTACCTTCCCCTGGGCACGGTCGAGACCCGCGTCGGCACCCTCAACGCCGCCACGGATGAGATCATCATCGACGTGCGCGGCCGCAGCGGTCACGCCGCCTATCCCGAAAACAGCGTGGACGCCATCGTCTGCGCGGCGCAGATCGTCACCGCATTGCAGACCCTGGTCTCCCGGAACATCTCGCCGCTGTCCAACGCCGTACTCACCTTTGGCACCATCTCTGGCGGCCGGGCCAGCAACGTCATCTGCAACAACGTTCGCCTGTTCGGCACGCTGCGCACGGTGGATTCCAAGCTCCGGCTCTACGCCCAGCGGCGCATCCGCGAAATCTCCCAGGGCGTTGCGCTGGCCTTCGGCGCCACCGCCGAGGTGGAAGTGCGCGAGGGCTACAGCGCCCTCGTCAACCGGGAGCGCGAGACCAACCTGGTGCTGGATCTCGCCCGGGAGCTCTACGGCCGCGGCCACATGAAGGTCAAGGAGGCTCCCAGCATGGGCGGCGAGGACTTTTCCTACTTCCTCGAGGAGTGCCCCGGCGCGTTCTACCACATCGGCTGCACGCCCCTCGACCACTTCCCCGCCCCGGCGCTGCACAGCCCCCAGTTCCAGGCGGACGAGCGCTGCATTCATCAGGGCATGATGATGCAGACCGCCATCGTACTCACCGAAACGGGCACGCAGCTGTGAGCGTACCCGGCCGGAAAGCGGAAATTGCTTCCCGCATATTACGCGCCCGACGGTCGGAAATCCGACCGCCGGGCGCGCCTTTTTTACTCTTTATCCGATTTTGTGCAACAGATTGAAGTCGAAGGGCTTCTCCAGCGGCACCCAGTACATAGCATAGTGCAGACCCTCGCCGGTGCACACGCCGCAGCGGTTGACATACTTCGCATAGACCTCCGTTCCGGGCACGACCTCGCGAATGTCCCCGCGCACGGCTGGATGCATGCTGTCGCGGCTGGAGTCGATGATCAGCAGCTGGCGCTCGCCACCCTTCACCCGGTGGTCCACGATCGCCACGATGTGGCCCACGCGCAGATCCGTCAGCGCATAGCCGCCGTTCTTCAGCGTCTCCCACAGCGCCTCATGATCGTTCACCAGGCCGTCGCCGTCGTACCGGAGGCCGATCTCCCGCAACCTGCCCGCCGCTTCCATCGCCGCCAGGAGCACCGGACGGTCGGTGCCGTCGTCGCCGCGTCCGCCGGTGGCCATGGAAAAGTCCGCCAGCTCCTCCACGCTCGCCTTCTTTCCTGTGACCCAGTCGATCAGGTGCGCCACCGAAAAGATGCCGCAGCCCGCGTCGTGCAGATTGTCGTCTGCCTCGCGGGGATCATCGGGATAGCCATAGGGATGCGTCCACTCCGGGCAGCTCTGGTTCAACAGTCGAAGCGTCCTGCCCTGATAGCTGAATAACTGTTCTTTTCCGGTGTATTCCATCGTCATACCACCTTTCGTACCGCGAAAAATCAGCCGACGCGCGCATAGCCCCTGCGCTCGCCGGCTCCTTTTGCCGCCGGCCGCGCCCCGCGCAAGGGGGATCATTGCACGGAGCGGTCGGTAGCGGATAGAAAAACAGGATATATCAGATTCTTCGCCGATACATCCCGCAACGCTTGCCTCGCCGCGCAACCGCGCCGAAACCGGAACATATCCTTCTTTGAGACCGAAGAAAGCAATACGCGATCCGCGGGCAGGTCTTCTGACTCAGCTTCACCGCCCCGCGCGCCTTCTCAGCTCACGCCAATGGCTTCCTGCGCAGAGCTCCACATTACAGCAGCGGTCCTGTCGAAGATTTTCACTCCGTTCCCTTATACCCGTAGACTTCCGATTATTCTGTTTTCAACGCCTATTATATCACCTTTGCCGCCCTTTGTAAAGCCCGCCTCCCGACAGTTCTCTCTGCGCCCGTAGCCGCCACCCATGCCATATGAAAGCCGCCTCCGCCCTGAAAGCACGCTTTTTCGGCCATCCAGCCGCCCGCCTCTGCGTCCGCATATCCATTCCGCGCCCATCCCCAAATATTAACATCCATCCTCCCCACAAATTCTCCTTTCCCCTTGACAAACGCGCCGTTCAGGTGTATAATTCTATCTGTTGTTGAGGAAAACCTCAGCGCGCATATCTGGGTGTAGCGCAGTTTGGTAGCGTGCTTGAATGGGGTTCAAGAGGCCGGAAGTTCGAATCTTCTCACCCAGACCACCTGAAAAAGCCTGAAACTACAATGGTTTCAGGCTTTTCTTTTGTTTTGGATTAAACGGCTCTGTGTCAAATGTTGGGGTGTAAAGAGAAGGATAACAGAACTCTCTTACGGAAGCGGGAGAAGTTCTGACAGCCAAAGGAAGCCCTTTTGAGTG
>SFTH01000041.1 GCA_004563405.1 bacterium | reverse complement strand
GATTGCCTGCCGCTGTTCCGTTTCTCTCTTCAGCATCTTCATCACCTGCTCCCATTATATCAAAATAGGCCGCTTCACGCGACCTTTTTTGACAGACTGGCCCCCTGCTCCTGTAACGGGAGCAGGGGGCTTCAGCTTGTCAGAATTCATCTTCCGGCGCGCACGATGGAAACCGCACGCTTTTCCGGCCTGAAGCGGAAATTACATCAGGGAGAGGAGCTTCTGATAGGCGGCCTCCCACGCGGGGGTGTGGTTCGGCGCGTATTCGTTCACGTCCTCGCTGTTGCGCACCACGCGGCGCAGGTCGGCCACGTCCCTGACCGCGCCCAGCGCCATGGCCTGGGCCAGCAGGTTGCCGATGGCCGCGCCCTCCACGGGGCCGGTGATGACCTTGCGGTTCAGGCTGTCCGCCGCCATCTGGTTGAGCAGCTTGTTCTGAATGCCGCCGCCCACGATGTTCAGCGTGTCGATGCGCGCGCCCTTGATCTCCTCCAGGCGCTCCAGCGCCCAGCGGTACTTCAGCGCCAGGGATTCGTAGATGCAGCGCGCCACCTGGCCCACGGTGGTGGGGATGGGCTGGCCCGTGCGCTCGCAGAAAGCCTGGATCTTCTTTTCCATGTTGCCGCCAGCGAAGAACTCGCCGTAGTCCGGGTCGATGATGCTGCGCAGGGGCTCCGCCTTCTGCGCCTCGATCACGATCTCGTTCCAGGAGTAGCTCTTGCCCTGCTTGATCCAGTCGCGGCGACACTCCTGAATCAGCCACAGGCCCATGATGTTCTTCAGGGGACGGAAGCCGCCCTGGATGGTGCCCTCGTTGGAGAAGTTGGAGTCGCGCACCTCGGGGGTGAGAATGGGATTGTCGGTCTCCACGCCGAAGAGCGACCAGGTGCCGCTGGAGCAGAAGGCGAAGCTGCCGCTGCCCGGGATGGCGGCCACCGCGGAGGCGGTGTCGTGGGTGCCCACGGCGGCGAAGTTCGCCGCGTTGATGCCCAGCTCCGCACACAGCTCGGGGCGGAGCTTGCCGCGCAGCTGTCCGGCGCGGTCGATCCCGGTGAAGATCTTCTCCGGCAGGCCCAGCTCGCGTATGGTCTCCCAATCCCAGTCGCGGGTGGTAGGGTTGTAGAGCATGGAGGTGGTGACCTCGGTGTACTCGCTCTTCTTTTCGCCGGTCAGGAAGTAGCCCAGCAGGTCGGGCAGCAGCAGCATGGTCTCGGCGTTCTCCAGCGCCACGTCGCCCTCGGCCTTGCGGCGATAGAGCTGATAGATGGTGTTGAAGTTCATGGTGGCGATGCCGGTGCGCTCAAAGAGCTTTTCGTGGGGCACGGTCTCCCACACGCGGCGCATGTCCTCGTCCACGCCCATGCGGTAGGAGCGGGGGTTGCCCAGCAGGTGGCCGTTGCGGTCCAGCAGGCCGTAGTCCACGCCCCAGGTGTCGATGCCGCAGCAGTCCAGATCGCCGTAGCCGCCGTTTTTGAAGGCAAGCAGGCCCAGCTTCAGCTGGTTGTAGAGGTAGGGCAGGTCCCAGTAGAACACGCCGTTCATTTCGATGTAGTTGTTTTCGAAGCGGTGCAGCTCCTTCATCTCGAGCTTGTCGCCGTCGAACTGACCCAGGATTGCGCGGCCGTTGCTCGCGCCCAGGTCGAAGGCCAGAAGGTTGAGCTTTTTCATCTTGGTTTACCTCCGTCAGCGCTTGGACAGCACATCTGCCTCGTACTGCTTCACCTGCCTGTACCAGTCCATCCCCACGGGGATGTCGTTCTTCAGGCAGTAGTAATCCCACACCGCTCCGGCGGGCAGGCTCTTGCGCTCCTCCAGCATGGCGAGCCGCTTGGTGTAGTCGCCCTCGCTCTCGGCGGCCTGCATGGTTTTGTAATCGGCCAGGCAGGCGTTGAGCAGCGCCTTGCGGGCGTTGCGCATGCCGATGGCCCAGCAGGCGATGCGGTTGATGGAGGCGTCGAAGTAGTCCAGGCCGATGAAGGTGCGGTCCTGATAATCGTTGAAGATGATTTCGTCCATGATCTTCTGCAGCTCGTCGTCCAGGGCCACGACGTGGTCGCTGTCCCAGCGCACGGGGCGGGAGACGTGCAGGATGGTCTGATCCACGAAACTCATCACGGCGCTCATCTTGGCGGAGATGACCTCGGTGGGATGGAAGTGGCCGGCGTCCAGGGTGTAGCACAGGCCGTTTTTGATGGCGTAGCCCAGGGAGAATTCATGGCTCGCCACGGTGAAGCTCTCCACGCCGATGCCGAACAGCTTGCTCTCCAGGCCGCAGGGCACGTCCTTCTGGCTGATGGACTTGTCGGCGAAGATCTCATCCAGGGAGGCGATCATGCGCTCGCGGAAGGCGCGGGTGCCCACGCAGGTGTCCTTCATGCCGTCGGGCATCCAGTAGTTGATGGCGCAGGGCTTGCCCAGCTGCTTTGCAAATTCATTGCCGATTTCGCGGCAGCGCTTGCCGTGCTCGATCCAGAACCGGCGGACATTCTCCTTCGGGCTGGACAGGGACAGGTCGCCGTCCATCATGGGGTGGGCGAAATAGGTGGGGTTGAAATCCAGGCCGAGGTTCTTCTCTTTGGCCCAGTCCACCCAGTTCTGGAATTCGGCGATGGTGTATTCGTCGCGATCGACCTTCCTGCCGTTCTTCTCGGCGTAGGAGGCGTGCAGGTTGAGCTTGGTGGCTCCGGGAATCATGGTGCGGGCGAAGTCGATGTCGCCGCGCAGCTCGTCGGCGGTGCGGGCGCGGCCGGGGTAGTTGCCGGTGGTCTGGATGCCGCCGGTCAGGCTGTCGGAGCCGTCGAAGCCGATCACGTCGTCGCCCTGCCAACAATGCATAGATACCGGAATGGCGTCCGCGCGCCGGATTGCGACCTCCACATCCACACCCGCCGCAGCGTAGGCCTCCTTTGCATATTCATAACCCAAGAGAATGTTTTTTTCGTTCATATGTGAACCTCCCGAAGCGTTTTTTCTGATTTCTATTATATTGAATTTACAAATGTCCGTCAACGAAAAATTCACAGGATGGCAAGATACCGAAAAATCTCCACAACCTAGCGGCAGGACGCGCGGAGGGTGGGCGCGCCTGTGAATTGACGCGTTCGCGCAAAAATGGTAAAATACCCCTGATTTCGGAGGGACCGCGCCGCCGGTTGGAAACCGGCGCGCCTCCTCCATCCTCCAAGCCATTTGAAGGAGACACTACCGTGAAAAAGAGTGAAAAGCGCCGCCTCGCCGCGCGGCTGGCCGCGCCCGCGCCCTCCCCGGAGCCCTGCGCGGACGAGTGCGCCGTGATGGAGGTCGCCGTGAAGGCCGGCAAGCTGCTGCTGGAAAACGGCGCGGAGATCTTCCGCGTCGAGGAGACCATGGAGCGCATCTGCCGCCACTACCATGTGGAGGATCCCAGCTTCTTCGTGCTGAGCAACGGCATCTTCACGACCGGCGGCGGGCACGGTGCTCCGGGCGGCGGACACTTCGCCCATGTGGAGCACATTCCCGTCAAGGGCGCGCAGCTGGACCGCGTGGTGGCCGTCAACCAGCTCTCCCGGGAGATCGAGGGCGGCGGCTACACCCTCGAGGAGGCCGGCGCGCGCCTGGACGAAATCGCGCGCATGCCGGGCAAGCGGCGCTGGCAGCAGATACTGGCCTCCGGCGTGGGCAGCGCGTGCTTCTGCATCCTCTTCGGCGGCAGCGGCATGGACAGCGTCGCCTCCTTCCTCGCCGGGCTGCTGCTCTACGCCTACGTCCTCTGCGTCAGCGCGCCGCACATGTCCCGGATGATCGGAAACGTGCTGGGCGGCATGCTGGCCAGCGCCGCCTGCGTGCTGCTCTACGGCCTGGGGCTGGGCGACGACCTGAGCCACATGATCATCGGCGCGATCATTCCCCTGATCCCGGGCGTGCCCTTCGTAAACGGCGTGCGGGATCTGGCCGACGGCGACTACATCTCCGGCTCCGTGCGCCTGCTGGACGCGATTCTGACCTTCGTCTGCATCGCCACCGGCGTCGGCGTCGTCATCGCCCTGTATCATCATCTGACCGGAGGTGGATTGCTGTGAGCCGGATTCTGATTGAAACCGTCGCCGCGGCGCTGGGCTCCGTGGCCTTCTCGCTGCTCTTCGGCGCGCCGGAGAAGTACTATCCGGAGTGCGGCCTGACCGGCGGCTGCGGCTGGCTGCTGTACCGCCTGATGACGGAGCTCACGCCGCTGCCGGTGGGGACGGCCACCTTCTTCGCCGCCGCGGCCGTGGCGCTCTACTCCAGAATCGCGGCCGTGCGCAGGCGCTGCCCGGCCACCGTGTTTCTGATCGCCGGCATCTTTCCCCTCGTTCCCGGCGCGGGCATCTACTGGACGGTCTACTACTTGGTCACCGGCGCGGCCGCCCAGGCCTGGGAGAGCGGCGCAGCGGCGCTCAAGGCCGCATTCGCCATCGTCCTCGCCATCGCCGCCGCCTTCGAGCTTCCCCGCGGCGCGTTCCGTTGCTTTGCGCCCCGCCGCAGGCGCTAGCGCCAGCGGCGGAGTCCGGCGCGCGCAGAGCTCCGGGATAAAGCGGGAACATTTACGCGGATGTAATGAAATCACAATCTTTCAATGCTTATTGCAGGCGCGAAATCGTACTATAATAGTTCTCGTTCACATGGCCTGCGGGCCGTTGTGGGGCATTAGCTCAGTTGGCTAGAGCGCTACACTGGCAGTGTAGAGGTCACGAGTTCGAGTCTCGTATGCTCCACCATACCAGCATAATCCGAACTTTTTCTTCCTAAAGAAAGGGTTCGGATTATTCCTTTCTTGGGAAGAATTGGGATTAAGTGCATAGAAAAATGCCCGGTTGGAGATGCTCCTCCAGCCGGGCATTTTTGCTGAAAGATAATGGCAGAAAATTAGGACTTTGTTAAAGGTATCCTGTGGTTCGAGTTTTTTAAGTAGCAAAGATAAATCTATTCCTTTCTGAAACTGCATACATCCCCGATGTCGGCATTTAATGCCTTGCAAATGCGTTCCAGAACATCGGAGAATACCCCTTTCTCTCAAGGAGTTTTCATAAACGGGTGTAGGAAATCACAATAGCACCTCCTCAAGCATGGTAATACAAATTATATCATAGACATCAGTCGTTCTATTCGAACAACTAATGCAGTATTGTATTGAACAGAACATCAGTATCGATTCCATCTTGAGACAGTATTCTAAACTGAAAAAGGAATAATTATTTGCGAGAGTTAGCGCAGGCAACGCGAAGATCATCATTGACCGCTTCCATGTCGTCCGCTTCTGCATGCAGGCCATGGATGACGTCCGCAAGAGCGTGCAGAAGCAGTTGAGCGACGGTCAGCGCCGCTACTTCAAGCGTTCCCGTCGCCTCCTGCTCAGGCACCGCGACGAACTGTCCGACGAGGACAGGGCTGCCCTTGACGTCATGCTGCGCTTCTCCGACAGGCTGGCACAAGGCTATGCGCTCAAGGAAGCCTTCTACCACTTCATGGCCGCCCCCGACAGAATTGAAGCCGGTCGCAGACTCGATTTCTGGCTCGACGCCTGTGATCGGCTCCAGCTCCCTGAGTTCATGCCCTGCAGAAGGATGCTGCGCAACTGGCGGGATTCCATCCTCAATGCCTTCGATGTCCGCCTCTCCAATGGCTTCACTGAGGGCTGTAACAACGCCATCAAAACACTCAAACGGGCTTCCTTTGGTTGCCAGAACTTCTCCCGCTTCCGTAAGAGAGTTCTGTTATCCTTCTCTTTACACCCCAACATTTGACACAGAGCCCATTTTGACAAGCTGGTGGACGGGGGAGTCTCTCCCCCGCCACTGCCACCCCCTCCAGTCTCCGCTGAAATCCTGAAGGATTTCCGGGCGCGGAGACTG
>SFTH01000030.1 GCA_004563405.1 bacterium | reverse complement strand
TCAATGAAGAGACGTTCTTTTGGGCGTCTCTTTTTCCTTGACATCGCAACCTTTTGGGCGCAGACCCGGTCAAATGGAAAAATGAACCAGAGAAAGTGGCTCTGTATCAAATCCCGGTGCAAGAAGGATAACAGAACTCTCTTGCGGAAGGGGGGGAAGTTCTGACAACCAAATGAAGCCCGTTTGAGCGTCTTGATGGCGCGGATTCAGCGCGAAATACATGCGGTTCCAGACGCGGCGTAGTCTACTTCCCGCATCGCGGCGCCGCTTTTTTTTGAATATCTGTGGAAGTTGTCAAAGAGCTGTGCTATAATGACATCAGAGATGGCTTGGCGTGAACTGGATTTCGCCGCGCTGGAATTACGAGAGGAGTATTTCACTATGAAGCGTTCAGTTGTCAACAGCAATATCGCATGGGCAAAGGATTTCTTCAAAAAGAGTAACATCAGTCTTCCGCGCATGGCCTACTGGGACATGGATAAGTGGGCGGAGAACAAGGACGACATCGACGTGATTCGCAAGGCCATGCTGGGCTGGGACATCACTGACTTTGGAACGGGCAAGTTTGAGGAGATTGGCGGCGTGTTCTACACCGTGCGCAACGGCCTTCAGGAGGGGGATCCCTCCGGCATCACCTACTGCGAGAAGTACATCGTGATGAAGGAGGGCCAGCGCCTGCCCAAGCACTACCATCTGGCCAAGACGGAGGACATCATCAACCGCGTGGGCGGCGTAATGTCGGTGTTCCTCTGGAATACGGACGAGGAGGGCCGCGAGCTGGACACGGATGTGACGGTGTACATGGATGGCATCCGCTGTACCTACAAGGCAGGCGAGGAGATTCTGGTCTATCCCGGCAACAGCATAAGCCTCGCGCCCCACATGGCGCACATCTTCGGGCCCAAGGCGGGTTACGGCGACGCGATTATCGGCGAGGTTTCCAAGGTGAACGACGACAACACTGACAACTACTGGCTGGAGAATACTTATCGCTTCTCCGAAATCGAGGAGGACGAACCGGTGCTGCATCCGCTGTGCAATGAATACGCCAAGCTGATCTGACGCGAATCATCCGCAGCTACACAGGAGGAAGCGCCTATGGGATACACGGCGGTGTTCGGTTCGATTTTTGTGGACATCAAGGGCTTTCCCTTCGGAAAATATCTGCCCACGGGCAGAAACGTGGGCGATGTAAAGATCGTGCACGGCGGCGTATGCCGGAATGTGGCGGAGAATCTGGCCAATGTGGGACAAAACGTGGCGCTGGTGACGATGTTTGAGTCCGGTGCCATCGGCGAGGACGTGCGCCGCAGGCTGGCAGCCCGGGGCGTGGATCTGAAGTTCGCCGTCAACGCGGAAGCCGGCATGGGCATGTGGCTGGCCGTGATGAACGAGCAGGGAGATCTGGCGGGTTCGATCTCACGTCAGCCGGACTTTTCCGCCATGGAAGCGTTGGTGGAGCGCCGGGGCGACGAGATCGTGCGCGGCTGCGACGGCGTGGTGCTGGAGATTGACATGCGCGCTTCCATTGCGGAGCGGGTGCTGGAGCTCGCGGAGAAGTATGGCCGCGACGTATATGTGGTCGTGGGCAACATGAGCGTGATCCTGAAGCATCCGAAGTTACTGCGCCGGGTGCGGCTGTTCATCTTCAATGAAATCGAGGCCGGAAGTCTGTTCGGCTGCACGCTGAACCGCTGCGATCCCCCGTCGGTTCTGGAAGTCGTGTGCCGTGAGGCGGCTGCGCGGGGAATCCGGGAGATCGTGGTTACGCTGGGCGATCAGGGCGCGGTGTACTGCGATGTGGAGCGTGGGGAGAGCGGTTGCATATCCGCAGAGCCGACCTGCATGGTGGATTCCACGGGCGCGGGAGACGCGTTTTTCTCCGGAACGGTGGCGGCGCGACTGCGGGGCTTTTCTCTGGGCGAGGCCGCTCGTATGGGCGCGCACCTCGCCGCCCTCACCATCCGCTCCGAGGAGAGCACCTGCCCAAGACTGGAGGATTTCCTGCCGCCGGAGGAAGCGGCAATCTGACAGAATCTGCGCGCGGCGCGACGGGTTTACCCCGTCGCGCCGCTTTTGTCGCATGAATTTGCGCAGGACGTGCAGCAAATGCCGTACGCGCCCGACCGATGGTGCGCCGGAACGCGCCGTTTGTCGCCGTTTGCTTTACCGCGCGGGGAGAATCGGGTATGATGGGGATGCTTCGGAGGTGAAGGTATGAAGATTGAGTTTCGCCGAGATCCGTCGGCGCAGGAGCCTCGGGTGCTGGTTCTGGCCCGGGAGCGCACGCCGGAGGTGGAGGCGCTGCTGCGGCGGCTGCGCGCGCCCGCGACCCTCGCGGCCTACGACGGGGAGCGGGGCGAGGTGCTGCTGCGGGAGGAGGAGATCCTGCGGGTCTACACCGAGAAGCGGCGGGTGCTGGTGGACAGCAGCCGTGGAACCTTCGCCCTGCGCGCGCGGCTGTACGAGCTGGAGGCGCGGCTGGACGCGGAGGAGTTTGTGCGCATCTCCAATTCGGAGATCGTGCGCCGGGGCTGTATTCTCCATCTGGATTTCAGCCTCACCGGCACGATACGCCTGACCCTGGAGGGCGGAATTGAAACCTATGTCTCCCGGCGCTATGTCTCCCGCATACGCCGGATGTTTGAAAGCTGAGGTGGCGGAAATGGTGAAGAAGCTGATGAATCACATCTGCTGTGGGTTTACGGTGACGGCCGTCATTGCCCTGCTGATTCAGATCCTCCGCGCGAACGCTTGCAAGAGCGTGGTCACGGATGGCTTTGCCGCGCACTTTGCCAGCCGGGAGGCGGCGGCGCTGGCCCAGCTGGGGCTCATCGGGCTCATCGGGGCGGCCTTCTCCGGCGCAGCGCTGGTGTTTGAAATCGAGCGATGGAGCTATCTGAGGCAGGGCGTGGCGCACTTTCTGATCACCGCCGCGGTCTGGGTTCCGGTGGCATGGCTGTGCTGGTCTCCCTATTCGGGGCCGGGGCTGTGGCTGACCATTCTCGGATGGACGCTGACCTACTGCATCAACTGGCTGGTACAGTATGCGATCTACAAGCGGCGCATCTGCGAGCTCAACCGCAGAATCAGCGCATATCGGAAGGAAGTGGACGGACATGAAGGCGATTGAAGCGCGTGGCCTTGCGAAACGGTACGGGGATGTGACCGCCGTGCGGGAACTGAGCTTCGCGGTGGAGCAGGGGGAGCTGTTCTCCCTGCTGGGCGTGAACGGCGCGGGAAAGACCACCGCCATCCGCATGCTCACGGGCCTCACCCGGCCCGATGCGGGGGATGCGCTGCTGATGGGGCGCAGCCTGAAGGCGGATCTGCGGGGTGTGAAGGAAGTTGTTGCGGTGTCGCCCCAGGAATCTGCGGTGGCTCCGCGGCTGACGGTTTCGGAAAACCTGGATCTGGTGGCGCGGCTTCACGGCGCAAACCGCGCCCAGGCCCGGGAGCGGCTGGAGGCAGCGCTGGGGCGATTCGGGCTTTCGGAGGTGCGCAGGCGGCGCGCGGGCGCACTCTCCGGCGGCTGGCAGCGCCGGCTGTCCATCGCCATGGCGCTGATCTCCGAGCCGCAGGTGCTGTTTCTGGACGAACCTACGCTGGGGCTGGACGTGCTGGCCCGGCGCGGGCTGTGGCAGCTGATCGGGGAGCTGAAGGGCAAGACGGCCATACTGCTCACGACCCACTCCATGGAGGAGGCCGAGGCGCTCTCCGATCGCATTGGTATCATGAACAGGGGGCGGCTCGCTGCGGTGGGTACGCCCGCAGAGCTGATGGCGCAGGCGGGTGCGACGCGCTTCGAGGACGCGTTCGTGGCGCTGGCCGCGCCCGGGGAGGTGGAAGGATGAGGATGCTCGCATTTGCCCGGCGCAACTGGAAGGAGATGCTGCGCGACCCGCTCACACTGGCCTTTGGCGCGGGCTTTCCGCTGGTGCTGCTGTTGCTGATGACGCTGATTCAGAAGAATGTGCCGGTGGAGATTTTTACGCTGGAAAAGCTCACGCCGGGCATCGTGGTGTTCGGCCAGCTGTTTCTCGCGCTGTTCTCCGCGCAGCTGATCTCCCGCGACCGGAGCAGCGCGCTGATGATGCGGCTGTTGACCGCACCGGTTATGGCGGCGGACTTCATACTGGGATATGTGCTGCCGCTGCTGCCCATGGCAGTGGCCCAGGGCGCGCTGTGCCTGATCGCGGCGTTCGCGCTGGGGCTCGCGCCCGGATGGAACGCGGCCGGCATGCTGCTGGCGGTGTTTCCCGGGGCGCTGTGCAACATTGCGCTGGGTCTGATCTGCGGAAGCCTGCTCACCGAGCGGCAGGTGGGCGGCATCTGCGGCGCGCTGCTGACCAACCTGGGCGCTTGGCTCTCCGGCGCATGGTTTGACCTCTCGCTGGTGGGCGGCGCCTTCGAGGCCTTCGCCCAGGCGCTGCCCTACGCCAACGCCGTGGAGGCGGGCCGCGCGGCGCTGTCGGGCGGCTTCGCGGCGAGTTCCCTCGCCGTGGTCTGGGGCTATGCGCTGGGCCTGAGCCTGCTGGCGGTGGTCGTTTTTTCCCGGAAGATGCGTTATGCGTGACAAAGCCGGAGCAATCTGCTATAATGGGAGGTGTGAATGAAGCGCTGCGGAGGCAGAGATGAATCGGGAACAACTGGAGGCGCAGCTTGCGGAGCTGCCGCTGTATCAATACGCATTCATACGCACGGAGGAGCTGTGCTTTTCCGAGCGCATACGCTGGATCTGCGAACATGAGTGCCCCATGTATGGCAAGACCTGGGCTTGTCCGCCGGCAGTGGGGAGCGTGGAGGCGTGCGAGGCGCGCTGCCGCAGCTTTGACGATGCGCTGCTCATCGCCACCATCACGGAGGTGGGCGACATCGCCAATATCGAGGAGACCCTCGCCACCCGCGCGCCCCACGAGGAGATCACCCGGCAGGTGCTGGAGCTGGTGCGCCGTCAGGCGGGGGAGACGATGGTGCTTTCCACCGAGGCCTGCGCCATCTGCGCGCACTGCGCCTGGCCGGACGGGCCCTGCCGCCATCCGGAGCGGATGTTCCCCTGCGTGGAGAGCCACGGCATCGTGGTGACGGCGCTGGCGGAGCGCACGGGCATTGATTTTTACGCCGAGGGAAACCTGGTGACCTGGTTTTCCCTGATCTTTTATCGCTGACTGCGGAGGTGCGAGCCATGGAACGTAAGCGACTGGAGGCGATTCTGGAGCGCTTTTCCGGGATTTCGGTGGCGCTGGTGGGCGATCTGTTTCTGGACCGCTTCTATGAAATTGATCCGCAGCTGGATGAGCCGTCCCTGGAGACGGGGCGCGCGGCGCACCAGGTGGTGCGCAAGCGCAGCGCGCCCGGCGCGGGCGGAAACGTGCTCAGCGCCGTCAGCGCCCTGGGTGTGGGCCGCATCGAATGTGTGTCCTTCGTGGGGGACGACGGCGACGGCTGGGAGCTTCTGCGCCATCTAAACGAGCGCCGGGTGAATACGCAGCGCGTGCTGCGCAGCCCGGCGGTGGTGACACCGGTGTACCTGAAGCCAATGTTCCTGCGCGACGGCGCCCTCGAGGAGGGAAACCGGCTTGACGTAAAGAACTTCCGGCCCACGCCGGAGGCGATCCAGGACGCAATCATCGCCCGCATGGAGGAAGTGGCGGAGGATGTGGATGCGATCATACTGCTGGACCAGCTGAACGAGCGCAACTTCGGCGTGGTGACCGACCGGGTGCGCCGCGCGGCGGCGGAGCTGGCGCAGCGCCGCCCGGAGCTGCTCATTTTCGCCGATTCCAGGGCGTTCATCCATGCATTCCGGAATGTGACCATCAAGTGCAACAACTTTGAGGCGCTGCGACTCGCCGGCCGGCCGGAGAGCGCGGAATTCGATCCCGAGGAGGTCTTTGCCTGCATGGACGCGCTGCGCGCCCGGGCGGGCAGGAGCGTGTTCGTGACCTGCAACAGGTACGGCTGCGCCGTGCAGGAAAACGGCATCAGTCGCATGGTGGAGACCGCGCGGCAGGACGGCGAGATCGACGTGTGCGGCGCGGGCGACGCCTGCACGGCGGGCATCGTGTCGGCGCTGTGCGCGGGCGCGGGCGACGCGGAGGCCGCGTTCATCGGCTGCCTGGCCTCGGGCGTGACGGTGCGCAAGATCGGCCAGACGGGCACGGCCAGCCCGGAGGAGATACTCGCCCTGTACGACGAACAATGGGGTTGAACCGGTACAAAAATTTTCGGAAGGACTTTGTGCAGGGGGTGCGGCACCGCGCCCCCTGCGCGCGCCTGCACGCGGTTTTATTTGCCGTAAAACGCGAAATCCGGGGCAATTTCCGGCAAAATATTCCACATGACGTCGCTGATGGGGTTTTCAGAGGGACGGAATATTTTTGGAAAAATCGGGGCAAAATCTGCGATTTAACGAACTGTTAAAGGGAAAAATGGCCCCTTGAGCTTGACAGAATCGGCAAAAAACCGTAATATTTACAGAAACAGCAAAACTGTTGTACTTCTAACAAACGGGAGGATTTCAGAATGAAACTTTTCAAGAAGATCGTTTCCCTGGCGATCGTCGCGGCTCTGGCCATGGCGATGGGTTCCGTGTGCTTTGCCGAGGAAGGCACGCTGAAGATGGGCTTCATCGGCCCGCTGACCGGTGCGGCTGCGGTTTATGGCAACTCCTGCCTGTGGGGCGCTCAGATCGCCGTTGAGGAGATCAACGCGCAGGGCGGCATGCAGATCGAGCTGATCGCCGAGGACGACGAGCACGATCCCGAGAAGTCCGTCAACGCCTACAACACCCTGTGGGATGCGGGCGCGCAGATGATCGTCGGCTGCGTCACCACCGGCCCCTGCAAGGCGGTTTCCGCCGAGGCCTACAACGATCGCATGTTCATGCTGACCCCCTCCGCTTCCTCCACGGAAGTGACCGCGGGCAAGGACAACATGTATCAGGTCTGCTTCACCGACCCCAACCAGGGTTTCGCTTCCGCGCAGTACATCTCTGAGAACGGCCTGGCCACCAAGGTCGCCGTGATCTACAACAACGCCGACGCCTACTCCACCGGCATCTACCAGACCTTCGCCACCGAGGCTGAGACGGTTGGACTGGAAGTCGTCTCCGTGACCACCTTCACCGACGACACCACCGACTTCTCCGTGCAGCTGACCGATGCGAAGGACAACGGCGCCGAGCTGGTGTTCCTGCCCATCTACTACACCCCCGCTTCCATGATCCTGAACCAGGCCAAGGCCATGGAGTACGCTCCGAAGTTCTTCGGCGTGGACGGCTTGGACGGCATCCTGACTCTGGAAGGCTTTGACACCTCCCTGGCCGAGGGCGTCATGCTGCTGACCCCCTTCGCGGCGGACGCGGAGGATGAGCGCACCCAGACCTTCGTGGCGGCCTACAAGGCGGCGCACGAGGATACCCCGACTCAGTTCTCTGCCGACGGCTACGAGATCACCGTCTCCGGCCTGACCGGCGAGATGGATTGGGAAGCCAACGGCGAGGTCACCAAGACCCCCAAGGCGGTTGTGATCCAGAACGGCGTGTACGTTGGTATGTAATTTCAGCCATACACATTGAAAAATGTGTGTGAAAGCGGGGAGAATGTCGCCGAAAGGGGCGTTCTCCCTCTTTTACATTTTACAGGGGAATGTTATAGTAAAGAGAAGTATAATTGAACGGGGTGGATATTCGTGGTCTTTCTCTCCTATCTGATCAACGGAATCAGCCTGGGAAGCGTATACGCCATCATCGCTCTGGGCTATACGATGGTCTATGGCATCGCGAAGATGCTGAACTTTGCCCATGGCGACGTCATCATGGTGGGTGCGTATATTTCCTTCTGCATCACCCAATACCTCGGCCTGCCGGCCGTGCTCTCCGTGGTCGGAGCCATGATCGTCTGCACCGTGCTGGGCATCTTGATTGAGCGCCTGGCCTACAAGCCGCTGCGCAGCGCGCCCAAGCTGGCGGTGCTGATCACGGCCATCGGCGTGAGTTACTTTTTACAGAACTCCGCGCTGCTGATCTGGGGCGCGAACCCCAAGAGCTTCACTTCGGCGATCAACCTGGGTTCCATCCGCCTCTTTGACGGCAAGCTGCTCATCTCCGACGAGGCCATTGTGACGGTTCTGGCCTGCGTGCTGATCATGGTGGCGCTGACGCTGTTCACCTCCCGCACCAAGATGGGCAAGGCCATGCGCGCCGTCTCCGAGGACAAGGGCGCGGCGCAGCTGATGGGCGTGGACGTGAACCAGACCATCTCCGTGACCTTCGCCATCGGTTCCGCGCTGGCGGCCGTCGCGGGCGTACTGCTCTGCTCGGCCTATCCGGTGCTTCAGCCCACCACGGGCTCCATGCCGGGCATCAAGGCCTTCACGGCGGCGGTGTTCGGCGGCATCGGCTCCATTCCGGGCGCGATGCTGGGCGGCATCCTGCTGGGCCTGATCGAAATCTTCGGCAAGGCCTACATCTCCACGGAGCTGGGCGACGCCATCGTGTTCCTGATTCTGATTGTGATGCTGCTGGTCAAGCCCACGGGTCTGCTGGGCAAGAAAGTCAGCGAGAAAGTGTAAGGTGCGCATTATGAAGAAGATGAACAAGACCTTCGTCAACAATGCCATCACCTACGCGCTGGTCATTGTTGCATTCGTTGTGATGACGATCCTCAAGGACGCGGGCGTGCTGACCCGCTCCATGAAGGGCATGCTGATTCCCGTCTGCGTGTACATCGTCATGGCGGTGTCCCTGAACCTCACGGTCGGCATCTCCGGCGAACTGTGCCTGGGCCATGCCGGTTTCATGAGCGTCGGCGCGTTCGTGGGCGCGGTGGTGGCGGCCTGCCTGGCTGCGGGCGTGGAGAATGCGACGCTGCGGCTGATCCTCGCAATGCTCGTTGGCGGCGTGGCCGCGGCCATCGCGGGCGTGATCATCGGCGTGCCGGTGCTGCGCCTGCGGGGCGACTATCTGGCCATCGTGACCCTGGCCTTCGGCGAGATCATCCGAAACGTGCTCAACTGCCTGTATGTGGCGCTGGACGGCGGCCGCCTGCTGCTCTCCTTCAACAGCCCCATCAGCCAGGATCCCGCCCACGCGGCGGAGGGCATCCCCTTTGAGGTGCTCATCAACGGCCCCCAGGGCGCGACCATCTCCCAGAAGATCGCCACTTTCACCATGGGATTCGTGCTGATCATCGTTTCCCTGATCGTGGTGTTGAACCTGATCAATAGCCGCTCCGGCCGCGCGATCATGGCCATCCGCGACAACCGCATTGCGGCGGAATCCGTGGGCATCTCCGTGACCAAGTACAAGATGATGGCCTTCGTGATTTCCGCGGCGCTGGCGGGCATGGCCGGCGCGCTGTACTCCCTGAATTACTCCACCGTCACCGCCAGCAAGTTCAAGTTTGATACCTCCATACTGGTGCTGGTGTTCGTGGTGCTGGGCGGCATCGGAAACATCCGCGGCTCCATCATTGCCGCGACGGTGCTCACCGTGCTCCCCGAGCTGCTGCGCGCCTTCAACGACTATCGCATGCTGATCTACGCCATCGTGCTGATTCTGGTGATGCTGGTCACCAACAACGAGCGCATCCGCCAGCTTCGGCAGAGCCTGGTGGAGAAGCTGCGGCGCGGCGCGGGCAAAGAGAGCGAAGGAGGGGTTTGAGATGTCTGAGCAAAAGACGAGAATGGTACCGATTCCCAGCCAGGGCATCATCCCGGAGCGCGACCTGGGCACTACGCCCGTGCTGGAGGCCCGCCACCTGGGCATTGAGTTCGGCGGCCTGAAGGCTGTGGACGATTTCAACCTCACCATCGGCCGCACGGAGATCGCCGGTCTGATCGGCCCCAACGGCGCGGGCAAGACCACGATCTTCAACCTGCTGACGAAGGTCTACCAGCCCACCACGGGCACGATTCTGTTCAACGGACGGGAGACCTCCGGCATGAACACGGTGCAGGTGAACCGCGCGGGCATCGCGCGCACCTTCCAGAACATTCGCCTGTTCAACACCCTGACGGTGGAGGACAACGTGAAGATCGGCCTGCACAATTCCATGAAGTATTCCGCGCTCAGCGGCATCCTGCGTCTGCCCGGCTACTGGAAGAACGAAAAGAAGATGCACGAGCGCGCGCTGGAGCTGCTCTCCATCTTCGACATGCAGGATCTGGCGGATCACGTTGCCGGTTCCCTGCCCTACGGCGCCCAGCGCAGGCTGGAGATCGTGCGCGCGTTGGCCACGAATCCCTCGCTGCTGCTGCTGGACGAGCCTGCGGCGGGCATGAATCCCTCCGAGACCGCCGAGCTGATGCAGAACATCCGCAAGATCAGGGATACCTTCCAGATCGCCGTGATGCTCATCGAGCACGACATGAAGCTGGTCATGGGCATCTGCGAGGGCATCGCCGTGCTGAACTACGGCCGCATCATCGCCAAGGGCACGCCGGAGGAGATTCAGAAGAACCCGGCGGTCATCGAGGCCTATCTGGGCAAGCAGAAGGAGGCGGACGCATGAGCCTTTTGAAGGTGGAGAACATCCACGTCTACTACGGAAGCATCCACGCCATCAAGGGCGTGTCCTTTGAGGTCAACGAAGGCGAAATCGTCACCCTGATCGGCGCAAACGGCGCGGGCAAGTCCACTACGCTGAACACCGTCTCCGGCCTGCTCAAGCCCAAGAGCGGCGCGATTGAATTCGAAGGCAAGAGCATCGTGGGCGTTCCGGCGAACCGGGTCGTCTCCCACGGCATGGCGCTTTGCCCGGAGGGCCGCCGCGTGTTTTTGCAGATGACGGTACAGGAGAATCTGGAGATGGGAGGCTACACCCGCCCCGCTGCCGAGCTCGAAGGCAGCCTCCAGAATGTCTACCAGCGCTTTCCCCGCCTGAAGGAGAGGTACAGGCAGGTTGCCGGCACGCTCTCCGGCGGCGAACAGCAGATGCTGGCCATGGGCCGCGCGCTGATGAGCAAGCCGAAGCTTCTGATGCTGGACGAGCCCTCCATGGGCCTCGCGCCCATCCTGGTGGAGCAGATCTTTGACATCGTCAAGGAGCTCAATTCCGCCGGAACCACCATCCTGCTGGTGGAGCAGAACGCCCGCATGGCGCTCTCCATTGCGGATCGGGCCTATGTTCTGGAGACCGGTTCGATCTCCATGTCCGGCCCCGCCCACGAGCTGGCCGAGGATGACCGCGTCCGCAAGGCCTATCTGGGTGAAAACTGAAGAAAGACGCAGACCGGCGGCGCGATGATTTCGCGCCGCCGGCTTTTCGTGCTCCAAAGGAGCTGTGCGGGAGGAGAGGGCGCAGGATGCGCGTCAACGCTCATGCGAGGGCGGGAGAAGGCCTGCCGTGCACCAGCCCGGCGACGCCCGCATGCCCCGGAGGGACGATGTGTGGCAAAAGGGGGCGGCGAAGTCCGGACATGGACTTCGCCGCCCCCTGTGCGTCGCGCCGTTATTTCATGACCACCAGTTCGTAGTCGCGGCTGCCGAGGCCGATCTTCTCGCCGTGCTCGAGGCAGCTCTTCCAGTCCACATCGGGCTTGCAGTTCTTGAAGTGGTCGCCCAGATCCACGAAGCCCTTGCGACGGATGTTGTCGCCCAGCTGGCTGTTGGGGAAGGGCTCGGCCTTCTGGCAGAGATCCGCGCAGGCCTGGTCCAGCGCCACCGGGTCGAAGGAGGCCAGCATGCCGAGGTTCGGCAGGATGGGCGCGTCGTTCTCGCTGTGGCAGTCGCAGTTGGGGGAGACGTCCACGATCAGGGAGACGTGGAAGTTCGGACGGCCGTCCACCACGGCCTTGGCATATTCGGCCATGCGCCGGTTCAGGTCGGCGGGGGCGTTGTTGTTCTTGAAGTGGATGGCGTCAAAGTTGCACGCGCCCAGGCAGCGTCCGCAGCCCACGCAGTTGTCGGCGTTGACGTGCATCTTCTTCTCCGCGGCGTCGAATTCCAGGCCGCCGTTGGCGCACTCCCGCTGGCAGCGGCGGCAGCCGCGGCACAGGGGCGCGGAGATGGTGGGCTTGCCGCTGCTGTGCTGGGCCTTCTTGCCCGCGCGGGAGCCGCAGCCCATGCCGATGTTCTTGAGGGTGCCGCCGAAGCCGGTCATCTCGTGCCCCTTGAAGTGGGTCAGGCTGATGAACACGTCCGCGTCCATGATGGCGCGGCCGATGTAGGCCTCCTTGATGTACTCGCCGCCGGAAACCGGAACGGCCACGTCGTCCGTGCCCTTCAGGCCGTCGCCGATGAGGATGGGGCATCCCACGGTCAGGGGCGTGAAGCCGTTCTCCCAGGCGCACTCCAGGTGCTCGAGAGCGTTCTTGCGGCTGCCGGGATACATGGTGTTGCAGTCCGTCAGGAAGGGCTGACCGCCCAGCTCCTTGACCAGATCGGCCACGGCGCGGGCATAATTCGGGCGCAGAAAGCTCAGGTTGCCCAGCTCGCCGAAGTGCATCTTGATGGCGACAAACTTGCCGTCCATATCAATCTGGCCGACGCCCGCCTCCTTCATCAGCTTCTTCAGCTTGCCGGTCAGGCCGGAGCTGCCCACGGCTACGCGAAAATCGGTAAAGAATACCTTGGATTTTTCCATTGTGTACCTCCCAAAGCATGTGATACCACCATTATAAGCAAGCACAGCGCAGTATGCAAGTCCTTTTTTGTATGGATACTGCTATTTGTCCACGAGACGCGCGGCGGCGTCCTGTCTGCGCCGGAGATGGAGGAAGTAGACGGAGCAGAGCAGAATCTGTACCACTGTGGAGGCCGGCGTGGAGAGGCCGATGTGAAACAGCGTGGCCCAGCTCTGCCGGCTCATCAGCCAGGACACGGGAATGCGCACGCAGAACGCCCCCACGAGGCCCTGGAACAGCACGAAGGCGGTGCAGCCGCAGCCGTTGAAGAAGCCCAGATAGCAGAACAGGAAGCTGACCAGCAGGGTGTCGATGGCGTAGGCGCGCAGATAGTCCGCCCCTGCGGCGACGACCTGCGCGTCCCGGGCGAAGATGGAACCCAGCGCTTCGCCGTGGAAGTAGGCGGCCCAGGCCATGATGCAGCCCAGCAGAAAGGAGACGGCCATGCCGTAGACCATGGCTCTGCGGGCGCGGCCGGGCTTTCCCGCGCCGATGTTCTGCGCCACAAAGGCGGAGAGGGACTGGCTGAAGGCCGAGGGCACCAGCATGATGAACGCGCAGAGCTTTTCCGCGACGCCTACGCCCGCCGAGGCCACCAAACCCAGGGAGTTGACGATGGCCAGAATGACCAGGAAGGAGATGCTCACCAGCAGATCCTGCAGGGCGATGGGCGCGCCCAGGCGCAGCGTGCGCGCCAGCACGGCGCCCTGGGGGCGCAGATTGCGCCGGGAGAAGGGAAAGGGCAGGCCACGCCTGCGAATGACCAGCAGGCAGAGTATTACGCTCACGCCCTGCGCGAGCACCGTCGCCAGCGCCGCACCCGCCGCGGCCATGCCGAACGCACCCACGAACAGCAGGTCGCCCAGTATGTTGGACACGCAGGCGACCAGCACGGTAAACAGCGGCGTGCGGGAATCTCCCATGCCACGGAATACGCTGCCAAGAACGTTATAGGATACGATGAACAGCGCGCCCGCAGCGCAGATGGAGACGTACTCCACCGTCTGCCGGAAGGCCTCTTCCGGGGCCTGCATCAGCGCGCAGAGCGGCCGCGACAGCAGCGGCACGGCGACGGCGACCAACGCGCCCAGCAGGCCGAAGAGCCAGATCGCGCCGCCGATCACGTCTCCCGCCTGTTCGCGCTCGCCCGCACCGATGCGCTGGCCCAGCAGGACGGTGGTGCCCATGGACAGCCCGGTGATGACGACGGTGATGGTGTGCATCAGCTGGCTTCCGGTGGAGACCGCCGAAACGTCCGCAGGCGCACCGAAATGGCCCACCACCATCAGATCCACCGCGCCGTACATGGCCTGAAGGATGAGCGCCCCCAGCACCGGCAGTGCGAATCTGAGCAGTGGAACCAGAATCCGGCCCCGGGAGAAGTTGATTTCTCTCTGCATGCGTAAACCTCCCGGGAGGGCCCTAAAAAACCGGATAACACAACAGGCGCGCGGCCCGTCATCTTATCCGGCAGTTGCTTTGCCCTCCGATGAACGCAGATATTCTAACAGAAGGCCTGCCAAAAGTCAATGGCGCGGGGGCTGCCTGCGCCGGATAAAGAAAATTTTGCAGAAATGAAGATCCCTATTGACAAGATGGGTAATTATGCTTATAATACTGAAAAAACGAAGGGAGTGAGTCCTGTGAAGCGCGAACGCATGAGCATGCTGTGTTGCCGTCTGTGTGTCTGTTGTTGTGACAGGCTTTGTCGTTGTGCGCTTCATTCCGGCGGACTCCTTGCGGCGGCATATCTACGCGCATCCTAGCGTGTGGTTTCCGTTTGTTCCATTGAGCGGGAGATTCCAATCGGAATCTCCCGCTTTTATATTGCCCGCTTTCCTGCGGCGCATATGCTCTGTTTGATTGAAGAGAAAGGAGATTCAACATGTCCAGGATCTATCATTCCATCGACCAGCTCATCGGAAAGACGCCCCTGATGGAGCTTCACAACATCGAACGGGAGCGCGGACTGCAGGCGCAGATCCTCGCGAAGCTGGAGTACGTC
The DNA here is from genome assembly GCA_004563405.1 of bacterium. Classification (GTDB taxonomy): domain Bacteria; phylum Bacillota; class Clostridia; order Christensenellales; family Aristaeellaceae; genus SFTH01. Next base: position 18,259 of record SFTH01000030.1, on the reverse strand, counting down.
AACCCCACGGGATCGGTGAAGGATCGCATTGCGCTTTCGATGATCGACGACGCGGAGGCACGGAGCGCGCTGAAGCGCGGCGCGACCATCATCGAGCCCACCTCCGGCAATACGGGCATCGGCCTGGCCGCCGTCGCGGCGGCGCGAGGCTACCGGATCATCATCGTGATGCCCGAAACCATGTCCGTCGAGCGCCGGCAACTGATGAAGGCCTACGGCGCGGAGGTGGTGCTCACGGAGGGCTCGAAGGGCATGAAGGGCGCGATTGAGCGGGCGAACCAGCTCGCCGGAGAGATCGAGGGCAGCTTCATTCCCGCCCAGTTTGACAACCCGGCCAATCCTCAGATTCATTATGCCGCCACCGGGCCGGAAATCTATGCGGATACGGACGGCAAAGTGGACGTCTTCGTCGCGGGCGTGGGCACCGGTGGAACGATCACCGGCGTGGGCCAGTACCTGAAGTTCCTGAATCCGGACGTGCGGGTGGTGGCTGTGGAGCCCGCTTCCTCCGCGGTGCTCGCCACGGGCGTCGCCGGTTCTCACAAGATTCAGGGCATCGGCGCGGGCTTCGTGCCGAAGGTGTTGGACACGAAGGTCTACGACGAAATTGTCACCGTCGCCAATGAGGACGCCTTCGCCATGGGGCGGGAGCTCGCCCGGCGGGAGGGTTTGCTGGTGGGCATTTCCTCCGGCGCGGCGGCCTGGGCGGCCGTGCAGCTCGCGGCGCGGCCGGAGAACGCGGGAAAGCGCATTGTGGTTCTCCTGCCGGACAGCGGCAGCCGCTATCTCTCCACTCCCCTGTTCGCCGAGTGAGCGGGGCGGACGGCAGAGGCGCGCCCTCGTCCTCCCGGTGGATGGCGGCGGCTGCGCTCCTCTGTTCAGTGCATGTGCGGCGCGGGCCTTCACCGGAAATGCGGCGCAGACATAAAATGCTCCGGCGGCATGTCGCCGCAATCCAAAATAGGGAGGAACGGACATGGGCTTGATTGCCGATGCGAAGAACATTCAGGCGAAGGATCCCGCCGCACGGAGTCTGTTCGAAGTGATATGGCTGTATCCGGGCTTTCACATACTGGTGTACCACCGTCTGGCCCACTGGCTGCATCGCCACGGGCGCACCCTTCTGGCGCGCATGGTGAGCCAGATCGGGCGGCGGCGCACGGGCATCGAGATTCACCCCGGCGCACGGCTGGGCCCGGGCCTGTTCATTGATCATGGCATGGGAGTCGTGATCGGCGAGACGGCGGAGGTCGGCGCGAACTGTACGCTCTATCATCAGGTGACGCTGGGCGGCACGGGCAAGGACGCGGGCAAGCGCCATCCCACCATTGGCGACAACGTGCTCATTGGCGCGGGCGCAAAGGTGCTCGGGCCGGTACACATCGGCGACAATGTGCGCATCGCTGCCGGAAGCGTCGTCCTCGCAAATTTGCCGGACAACGTGACGGCGGCGGGCGTGCCCGCGCGGGTCGTGCGCCGCAACGGCGAGCGCGTCGTCCCCAGCGACGATCTGAACCAGCAGGACATTCCGGATTTGCTGGGCGAAAAGCTGGCCGCGCTGGAGCGGAGCGTGACCTCCTGGGGTGCACAGGGGCAGGAATAGGGCGCAGGAAGCATCGGAGCCCACGGAAGGCGCGACGTTTGGAGCGCCGGGAACGTGCGCAAACGCAAAAATCCCAACCCCGGGGAGAGGCTGGGATTTTTGCGCGTCAAAGAAGTACGCTTGGCGCCTGCAATGAAAATCTGTGATGCGCATCGCGCGGGGATGAGCTGCGTATGACCGAAAACCGCATAGGTTTCCGGGCGCGTGCCGGGCCGCAGGCTTTTCAATGCCGGATCGGCACCGCGCCGTCCACCTCTCGAGCGCCTCAGCCCGGAATGGCCGCTTGCTTGCGCGAGAGGGGAAATGCGCTGCCCCTGCGCGGCGATTCATCTCCCGGATGCGTACTTCGATTTCAGGCGGGCGGTCAGCTTCCACAGCGCGTCGTCGTTTTGCAGGTTGTAGTTGACGCCGTTCAGCTCCAGCCAGTGGCCGTTGAAGCCGGCGCTCCAGGACGTTCCGTCCGCACAGCTCAGGCAGAGGCGGGGAGACCAGTCGGTCACGCAAATGTCGCTGACGGAATCAATTTCCAGCGCCTCGACCGCTTCCAGGAGGGCCGCAAGCTCTTCCGGATCGTCGGTCGCGAAGGCCTCGTCCGGCAGCTCGCTTCCCTCGGTGAATTCGGCGGAGGCGAGGGGGTTGTCATCGCGCACCCGATCGAGAAAGGAATCGAGGTCCGTCGCCGCCCGGAATTCGGGCAGGGCGGACGCATCAGAGATGGCGCCTTCCCGCGCCGCCTCCGGCGGGATCCGCTCCCAGGCGATGGCGTTGACGATGGCCGGAAGGGACAGGGTCATCGCGCCGTTCGTGTAGATGCGTATGCTTTCATCCTGCACGGGCAGCGCGTCGCCCTCCCGGAAGCGGACGATCAGCTCGCCCAGATCCTCACAGATCAGGGTCGCGCTGTGCCCGGCTTCGTCCACCGAGGACACCTCGCCCTCGAGAACGCCGTCCTCGCTTACGTCCACGGCGGTCAGGTTCAGGTTCTCATCCACGATGGCTAGAAGCACTCGCCGCTGCGCGGGCTCGCGCTCCCAGGCGCGCTGGTAGTCGAAGGCGACGATGCTGCTTCCGGGCTGGACGGCGGTCAGGGTAAAATGGGTCGTGCCGCCACTGCCCACCTCCGCGCCGGTGTTCGCGTCCGGCACATAGCTTCCCTCGGTGCTGTCAATTTCAACGGAATCTCCGCCGAGCACGAAGCCCGTCCACGCATAGCCCGTCGTGGCGTTGGAATCAAAGGAGAGCGTCAGGGAGCCCGTCCCGGCGGCAGACTCCGCGGCTGCGAAGCCCGCGCACAGCGCCCATGCCATCAGAATTGCGATCCACTTTTTCATTGTTGGCCTCCCACATCTGTATTTCTCCATTTGGACGTAGCCGGGGCGCGTGCGGTTCCGCCTTGCGCGGCAAATCCGGACTGCACATCATGAGACATACGGAGAAAGAGAGGCTCCATCATATGTCCAATCATTTGACTGGTTTTTCAGGAAAGAACAGTTGAGGCAGGGTGCACGGTGTGATAAAATCGAAAGGGGAAATGGCTGCAATCGTGTCCTGTTTGCGTCCGCTTCGGACGTTGCCGGTAAGCGTGGATGAACAGTTCAGAGAAGGAGAAGGGTCTATGAGAAAGGCATTGGCTTCGTTGGTGGCGCTTGTGTTCTGCGCGATGACGTTTTCGACCGCTTTGGGAGAGGGCGTTTCCTATATGCGGACGGATATTTCAGATGGTGATATGATTGTTGGACGGGCATTGGCGCCGCAGGGATACGCTGTGCAGAACAACATGCTCTATTTCGATGGCGCTACGATGAGTATGACCTGTCCGGTGCAGCTGATCGTTGACGTGCTGTCGCCGGATGGTTCCATCGAAATGGCCTATACCTCCGGGCTGGATTATATCCACATCCTTGAGCAGAGCGTGGGCGGCGTGGCCTATGGAGTTCATCAGGACGGCGTGCTCGACCAGACCACGATGTGCATGATGTTCACTGAAATGACTGCCGGAGAGTATGCCGACGCGATGATGTACAGGGTCGTTCCGGAGGCGGTGTGCCAGAGCGAAACACCAGTCAGCGCAGAGGTGAGAGCTGCGCTCGATCTTCAGTGCCGGAAGTCCTGCAATGCGTTTTCCAGCATGATGACAGACATGGGCGCCGGTACGTCGTTAGAAATCAACGATGTGCGCGCCAGCACTGCCGAACGCTTTTATTCAATGGCGTTGAACGGGATTCCCTATCGGGGCGTCGTTTCCACGCTTGTGAGCGCGGTGGAGATGACCATGACAGCCAGTATGCTCTATGGCGGCAATATGGTCAATCGGATGACTTCATGGTCGGTGCCCTATTGCTATCTCTGCATTGCACCAGAGGCAGCCTTTGACGCCGCTTATGCAGATTTCCGCGTGTTCGTCGCAAATACCGCCGAGAGCGATCAGTTTGTTCAGGCGCGTGCGACGCTGGCAAACCAAATCCGTGAGAGCATCCTCAGCGGCCGCTCCGAGAGCTATGCGCAGATGTTTGCGGGCGATCTCGATAGCGACAACAGCTACAATGAGGATCGCTTTACCGACTACATCATGGATCAGAACGATTACCGGCTCTCCAGTGGCGAACATGTGAAGATCCCGACCGAATATGCATATGTGTATGAAGACGGTCATGGCGGCGTTTATGCTACGGATAGCGCGCTCGATGCGCCGGCGGGAATGACGCAGCTGACACCCTCCTATTGATCCGATGCGCGCGAAAACGTCCGCCTGAATGGCGGACGTTTTCGGCGATCTCAAAAGGCCGCCTGAAGCGGTCTTTTTGGCATACCGGAGTCGGGCGAAGAAAGCAAAAGAAAGCCGAAAGCCCTGATCAATCAGGACTTTCGACGCGATCTCTGGCGTCCCCGGCGCGATTCGAACGCGCGGCCTTCCGCTTAGGAGGCGGACGCTCTATCCGGCTGAGCTACGGAGACAGGCGCATGCAGGATGTGCATGCGCATTTATTATGCCACGAAGCGGCGGGGTTGTCAAGCGGAAAAAGCGCTTTTCGGAGGATGGGGAAGGGGACGCTGCGTTAAAGTTTCAGGCACACGGCGAGAGGGGTGGATATAGGTGCAAAAAAGTGGTATAATAATATAGTAGAAAAAATATTGAGACGCGCGCTTTCCGGCGCTTCGATGAGGTTGATTTCATGCATAACGAGAATCATTACGACGAGAGTCAAATTCAGGTTCTGGAGGGCTTGGAAGCGGTGCGCCGCCGTCCGGGCATGTACATCGGCTCCACGGATGAGCGGGGACTTCACCATCTGGTTTATGAAATTGTGGACAATGCCATCGACGAGGCGCTGGCGGGCTTCTGCGACCACATCGAGGTGACGCTGGAGACCGACGGCTCCGTGACCGTGCAGGACAACGGCCGCGGCTTCCCGGTGGGCATCCATCCGAAGATGGGCCGCCCGGCGGTGGAGGTGTGCCTTACGGTGCTGCACGCGGGCGGCAAGTTCGGCGGCGGGGGATACAAGGTCTCCGGCGGCCTGCACGGCGTGGGCGCGTCCGTGGTGAACGCCCTCTCCAGCCATCTGCAGGTCAACGTCTATCAGGACGGCAAGGTCTACCAGCAGGAGTACGAGCGGGGAAAGATCCTCTACGACCTGAAGGTCGTGGGCGACGCGGGCGATCGCACGGGCACCACCATCCGCTTCACACCCGACGTGAAGACCGGCGAGACGCCCGAGCCCGGCATCTTCGAGACGGGAGACTTCCAGTTTGAGATCCTCAAGACCCGCTTCCGGGAGATGGCCTTTTTGAACAAGGGCGTGCGCATTACGCTGACGGACAGGCGCGTGGAGCCCGAGCACACCCAGTCCTGGCATTACGAGGGCGGCATCGTGTCCTTCGTGGAATATCTGAACAAGCACAAGGAGCCGCTGTTCAAGCCGCCGGTGTACATCGAGGGCGTGAAGAACGGAACCACCGTGGAAGTGGCGCTCCAGTGGAACGACAGCTACAACGAGAGCGTGTTCACCTTCGCAAACAACATTCACACGCCCGAGGGCGGCACCCATCTGGCGGGCTTCCGCAACGCGCTGACCCGGGTTATCAACGACTACGGCCGCAAGAGCGGCATGCTCAAGGCCAACGACCAGAACCTCTCCGGCGAGGACGTGCGCGAGGGTCTGGCGGCCATCGTGTCGGTCAAGCTGGTGGAGCCCCAGTTCGAGGGACAGACCAAGACCAAGCTGGGCAACTCCGAGGTGCGTCCGCTGGTGGACTCCCTGGTGAGCGAGAAGCTGTCCACCTACTTCGAGGAGAATCCGGCCTCGGCCCGCGCCGTGCTGGACAAGTGTCTCTCTGCGGCCCGCGCCCGCGAGGCCGCCCGCAAGGCCCGCGACCTGACCCGCCGCAAGACCGCGCTGGAGTCCGCCTCCCTGCCGGGCAAGCTGGCGGACTGCTCCGAGCGCGACCCCAGCAAGTGCGAAATCTTCCTGGTGGAGGGCGACTCCGCAGGCGGCAGTGCCAAGTCCGGCCGCGACCGCCACTTCCAGGCCATCCTGCCCCTGCGCGGCAAGATCCTGAACGTGGAGAAGACCCGCATGGACAAGGCGCTGGGCAACCAGGAAATCAAGGCCATGATCACGGCCTTTGGCGGCGGCTTCGGCAACGACTTTGACGAGAGCAAGCTGCGCTACCACCGCATCGTGTGTATGACGGACGCTGACGTGGACGGCAGCCACATCCGCATCCTGATGCTCACCTTCTTCTATCGCTTCATGCCCAAGCTGATCGAGAACGGCTATGTGTACATCGCCCAGCCGCCGCTGTACAAAGTGACGAAGGGCAAGTTCATGAAGTACGTCTACTCCGATTCCCAGCTTCAGAAGGTGCTGGACGAGCTGGGAAGGGACGCGAAGCCTGACATCCAGCGCTACAAGGGTCTGGGCGAGATGAGCGCGGAGCAGCTCTGGGAGACCACCATGAACCCGGAGACGCGCATCATGTATCGCGTGGAGCTCAAGGACGCCATCGCCGCAGACGAGCTGTTCACGCTGCTGATGGGCGATCAGGTGGAGCCCCGTAAGGAATTCATCGAGCAGAACGCCAAGCTCGTGGCGGATCTGGACATTTGACGAAACGGAGGATGAGAGAACGTGGCTGATGAAAAGAATATCGGTACCCTGATTCCTCTGGACGTCGAGGATGAACTGAAAAAATCGTTTATTTCCTATGCCATGGCCGTCATCGTGACCCGCGCGCTGCCGGACGTGCGCGACGGCCTAAAGCCGGTGCACCGCCGCATCCTTTACTCCATGTCCGAGCTGGGCGTGACCCCGGACAAGCCCTACCGCAAGAGCGCGCGCATCGTGGGCGATGTGCTGGGTAAATACCATCCCCACGGCGACAGCTCCGTCTACGACGCCATGGTGCGCCTGGCGCAGGACTTCTCCATCCGCTACATGCTGGTGGACGGCCAGGGCAACTTCGGCTCCGTGGACGGCGACGGCGCGGCGGCCATGCGTTACACCGAGGCGCGCCTCTCGAAGATCTCGCTGGAGATGGTGCGGGACATCGAGAAGGAGACCGTGGACTTCTATCCGAACTTTGATGAAACGCTGATGCAGCCCGCCGTCATGCCCAGCCGCTTCCCGAATCTGCTGGTGAACGGCTCCTCCGGCATCGCCGTGGGCATGGCCACCAACATCCCGCCCCACAACCTGGGCGAGGTGATTGATGCGGTGGTATACATGATCGAGCACCCGGACTGCACGGTGGACGATCTGATGCAGTTCGTCAAGGGCCCGGACTTCCCCACCGGCGGCGTGATTCTGGGCAGGCGCGGCATCTACGACGCCTACCACGAAGGCCGCGGCCGCATCATCGTGCGCGCCAAGAGCGAGATCGAGGATCTGGGCGGTAACCGCCAGCGCATCGTGGTGACCGAGATTCCCTACATGGTCAACAAGGCGCGTCTGATCGAGAAGATCGCCGAGCTGGTGCATGAGAAGACGGTGGAGGGCATCTCCGACATCCGCGACGAGTCCGACCGCGACGGCATGCGCATCGTGATCGACCTCAAGCGCGACGTGAACGCCAACATCGTGCTCAACTACCTCTACAAGCACACCCAGCTTCAGGACACCTTCGGCGCGATCATGCTGGCGCTGGTGGACGGCGAGCCGAAGATTCTGTCCCTGCGGCAGATCATCCATCATTACATCGAGCACCAGGAGGACGTGATCCGCCGACGCACTCAGTACGACCTGAACAAGGCGGAGGCGCGCAGCCACATACTGGAGGGCCTGATCATCGCCCTGGACAACATCGACGAGGTCGTGCAGCTCATTCGCTCCTCCCGCACGGCGCAGGACGCAAAGAACGGCCTGATGGAGCGCTTCGGACTCTCCGAGCGGCAGGCACAGGCGATTCTGGACATGCGCCTGCAGCGCCTGACCGGCCTGGAGCGGGACAAGATCGAGGCCGAGTACGCCGAGCTTCAGAAGCAGATCGCCTACTTCCGGGCGGTTCTGGCGGACGAGCAGCTGGTGCTGGGCATCATCCGGGACGAGATCCTAGAGGTGAAGGACAAGTACGCCGATCCGCGCCGCACGGAGATTTCCGCGCTGGACGGCGAGATCGACATGCTGGATCTGATCGAGGAGGAGGACATGGTGGTCACCATGACCCACTACGGCTATGTCAAGCGCCTGCCCAAGACCACCTACCGCGCCCAGCGCAGGGGCGGCAAGGGGGTGATCGCCACCACCACCCGCGAGGAGGACTTCGTGGAGCAGATGTACGTCACCAGCACCCACGACCCGCTGATGTTCTTCACCAACCGCGGCCGGGTGTATCAGATGAACTGCTACGAGATTCCCGAGGCGGGACGCACCGCCCGCGGAACGGCGATTGTGAACCTGCTGCAGCTCGCCCCGGGCGAGAAGGTCACCACCATGCTGCCCATTCCGGCGGAGAAGGTGGCGGGTCACTACCTGGTCATGGCGACGCGCCAGGGCATCATCAAGCGCACGGAGCTGAGCGAGTTTGTGAACCTGCGCAAGACCGGCCTGATCGCTATCGTGCTGCGGGATGACGACGAGCTGATCGGCGTGCGCCGCACCGAGGGCGACAGCGAAGTCCTGGTGGGCACCCGGGACGGCATGGCCATCCGCTTCGACGAGAATGACATGCGCCCCATCGGCCGCTCGGCCATGGGCGTGCGCTCCATCGAGCTCAGCGAGGGCGACGAGGTCATCGACGTGGCCGTGGTGGAGGAGGGCGCACAGGTGCTCTCCATCACGGAGAACGGCTTCGGCAAGCGCACGGACGTGGAGGAATACCGCCTGCAGCAGCGCGGTGGCAAGGGCATCAAGGCCATGAACCTCACGGACAAGACCGGCAAGCTGGCGGCCCAGCTGCTTGTGCACGACGCGGAGGACCTGATGCTGATTACCAACGACGGCACGGTGATCCGCACGCCGGTGAGCAGCATTTCTGTGCTTGGACGCAACACCCAGGGCGTGCGCCTGATGCGCGTGGGAGAGGACAGCAAGGTCGTCTGCGTGGCCCGCGCCGAGGCGGAGCCGGAGGACGAAGCCGGAACGGAAGCGTCCGAGGGCGAGGAGATTTAATCGTCGGGAGTGAATACCGAAGCGGGTATTCACTCCTTTTTTATGCCGGATCCGAAGCGGCGTACAAATGCAAAAATGCGCCCCATCCGTCGATTTGTGCGACGGATGGGGCGCGTGTTTGCAGGTTATGCGCCTTCGTTGCGGGCCTCCGGGAGCGCCTCCCTGTCCTTGGGCAGCTCCGGCAGAGCGCGCACGAGGATGGGCTTCTCCTTGCCCAGCACCGCGTTCTCGGTGATGATGCACTTGGACACGCCCTCGATGGAGGGCAGGTCGAACATGGTGTCGGTCATCACGCCCTCGATGATGGCGCGCAGGCCGCGGGCGCCGCTCTTGCGCTCCAGCGCGAGGCGGGCGATGGCGGTCAGAGCCTCGGGGGTGAACTCCAGCTCCACGTTGTCAAAGCTCAACAGCTTCGAATACTGGCGCACCAGCGCGTTCTTCGGCTCGGTGAGGATCTTGATCAGCGCGGTCTCGTCCAACTGGTTGAGGGTCACCAGCACCGGCAGGCGGCCGACGAATTCAGGAATCAGGCCAAACTTCAGAAGGTCCTCCGGTCGCACCTGGGACATGATCTCCTCGCCGGCGCGCTCGGTCTTGGAGTGAACCTCCGCGCCAAAGCCCATGGTCTTCTTGCCGATGCGGTTTTCGACGATCTTTTCAATGCCGTCGAAGGCGCCGCCGCAGATGAAGAGGATGTTCGAGGTGTCAATCTGGATGAACTCCTGGTGGGGATGCTTGCGGCCGCCCTGGGGCGGAACGGAGGCAATGGTTCCCTCCAGAATCTTCAGAAGCGCCTGCTGCACGCCCTCGCCGCTCACGTCGCGGGTGATGGAGGGGTTCTCGCTCTTGCGGGCGATCTTGTCGATCTCGTCGATGTAGATGATGCCCCGCTGGGCAAGCTCCACGTCGTAATCCGCATTCTGAATCAGCCGCAGCAGAATGTTCTCCACGTCCTCGCCCACATAGCCGGCCTCGGTCAGGCTCGTGGCGTCGCCGATGGCGAAGGGCACGTTGAGAATCTTGGCCAGGGTCTGGGCGAGATAGGTCTTGCCGCAGCCCGTGGGGCCGAGCATGACGATGTTGGACTTCTGAAGCTCCACATCGTTCTTCTTGTTGCCCATGAAGCGAATGCGCTTGTAGTGGTTGTAGACGGCCACGCAGAGGGCCTTCTTGGCGGCCTCCTGTCCCACGACGTACTGATCCAGCACGTCCTTGATCTCCTGCGGCGTCTTGATTTCAATCTCGCCGCTGGCGTTCACGCTGTCCACATCGTCGGAAACGATCTCCTGGCACAGCAGGATGCACTCGTTGCAGATGTAGGCGTTCGGACCGGCCACCAGCCGCCGCACCTGATCCTGGGTCTTGCCGCAGAAGGAGCAGCGAATGGGGTTGCCGTTGTTGAAATCTTCCCTGTTTGCCATGGCTTATCTCCTCGGAGCGATGATTTCGTCGATCAGACCGTAGTCCAGGGCCTCCTTGGCGCTGAGGTAGTGATCGCGCTCCACGTCCTTTTCGATGGCCTTGAGGGGCTTGCCGGTGTTCTGGGCCAGCAGCTCGTTCATGGTCTTTTTGATTTTCAGAATCTGCTCGGCCTGAATCTGGATGTCCGTGGCCTGGCCGCGGGCGCCGCCCAGAGGCTGGTGAATCATGATTTCGGCGTGGGGGAGGGCCTTGCGCTTGCCCTTTGCGCCCGCCGCCAGCAGAAATGCGCCCATGGAAGCCGCCATGCCGATGCACAGCGTGGAGACCTCGCACTTGAGATAGCGCATGGTGTCGTAGATGGCCATGCCCGCGGACACGGAACCGCCGGGGCTGTTGATGTAGAGCATGATGTCGGCGTCCGGGTCCTCCATTTCCAGGAAGAGCATCTGGGCGACCACCAGATTGGCCACATCGTCGTCAATCTCGCCGCCGAGGAAGATGATACGATCCTTCAGAAGGCGGGAGTAGATGTCATAGCTGCGCTCTCCGCGCGTGGTCTGTTCGATTACATAGGGCACCATAGTCACGGGCACACCTCCCAGTATTTCAGATTTTCTTGGCAGGTTGGCACAGTATATGTGTCACCGCCGGGCGATATGAAAGGCCCGCAGCGCAGGGGTCTACACTTGCGGCTGCGGGCTCTTGCGTGAGGTCAAAAGAAGCATGCGCTTGGGCGCTGCGCGCCCTCCCGCCCCTGGGGTTTACGCTGCGTGATCCTTCAGGAAGGCGACGGTCTTCTGCAGGGAGGCCAGCTCCGCGAAGTACTCCTTGTCGCCGTCGGACAGCATGGCCTTGAACTCGTCCAGGCTCTTCTTGTTCTGATCCGCATACTTGGCGATTTCCGCGTCGATCTCCGCCTCGTCCGCCTCGATGCCCTCGGCCTTCATCACGGCGTTGATCACCAGCTGGGTCTTGACGCGCTCCTCGGCGCTGGGCTTGTACATCTCGCGCACCTGCTCGCGGGTCTGGCCGGTGTACTTGAAGTAATCGTCCAGCTTCATGCCCTGATACATCATGCGCATTTCCATGTCGCGCAGCATGGCGTCGATCTGATCCTCGATCATGGCGGCGGGGATGTCCACCTGGGCGTTCTCACACACCTTTTCGATCACTTCGTTTTCATAGGCGGTTTCGGCGCGGTTTTCGGCCTGCTTTTCCAGCTTTTCCCGAATTTCAGCCTTGTATTCATCCACGGTGTTGGCGTTCTCGGAGACTTCCTTCACGAAGTCCTCGTCCAGCGCCGGCATTTCCTTTTCACGGATGCCGTTGACGTGCACATGGAACACCACGGCCTTGCCGGCCAGCTCCTCGGAGTGGTACTGCTCGGGGAAGGTGACGTTCACATCCACGTCCGCGCCGATCTCGGCGCCCACCAGCTGATCCTCGAAGCCGGGAATGAACGCGCCGGAGCCGAGCACGAGCTCGTGGCCCTGGGCGGCGCCACCCTCAAACTGTTCCTCACCCAGGAAGCCGGCGTAGTCGATGTTGACCTGATCGTCCAGCTTGGCGGCGCGGCCTTCGACCTCCACCCAGCGGGAGGCGCGATCGCGAGCGCGCTCCACGTCGGCCATCACGTCGTCGTCGGTCACTTCGTCGACGGTCTTGACGATGCCAAGGCCCTTGTACTCGCCGAGAGTCACGTCCGGGCGGACGAAGACTTCGACGGTGAACTTGAGCTCCTTGCCGCGGCCGATCTCCTGCACGTCCAGCTCGGGACGGTCAACGACCTCGACATTGTGCTCCTTCAGCGCCTCCTGATAGATCTCTGGGAAGATCACATCGAAGGCGTCCTCATAGAAAACGCTCTCGCCATAGTGGGCCTCGATCACCTTCATCGGCGCCTTGCCCCTGCGGAAGCCGGGAATATTGATTTTCTTTACCATCTTCTGATAGGCTTTCCGGATGCCCTCCTCGAACTTTTCGGGTTCGACGGTGAAGCTGAGCTTAACCTTATTGGAAGACAGTTTTTCGATCGTGCTGGTCATGGGAATTCTCCTCCTGCGTTCAATGACAGATTCAATCTTATGCAGTTTAGCACAGATTCGCCCCTTTTGCAACAAGCGCATGTAAAATCATGGGGAAAGCCTAAGTTAAAAAACGGATTTCGACGGGATGATTCTTGACAGCGTCCGGGAAAGCTGCTATAATCATCCATGGCTTTGAAAGGCTCTGTGCCACAGACAGCGAGTGCGCTTGCGCGTAAGACCGGTTGGTCGCTCGCCGAGGCGCAATGGATCGGTTTGTTTACGCCGCCCTTGCGTCTAGCGCAAGGGTTTTTCTCTGTCCGAGATTCTGGACGGGAATGTGAGGTGTTTGAAAATGTCCAATGCAAAGATTCTGGAATCCAAGAAGACGATCGTCGCCAATATCAAGGAGAAGTTTGAGAAGGCGCAGACCGTCGTCCTGGTCGACTATCGCGGCCTGACCGTCGCGGAGGATACCGAGCTGCGCACCCAGCTTCGCAAGGCGGGCGTTGAGTATTGCGTTCTGAAGAACACGATGATCAACCTGGCCACCAAGGAGATGGGCTTTGACCAGCTGGCCTCCCACCTGGAAGGCCCCACGGCGGTTGCCTTCGGCTACGAAGATATGATCGCTCCCGCAAAGATCCTCTCTGAGTTCTCCAAGAAGGCGAAGAAGATGACGATCAAGTGCGGCATCTGCGACGGCGCGTATCTCGACGAGGCAGGCGTGCAGGCTCTGGCGAATCTGCCGAGCAAGGAAGTCCTCATCGCAAAGATCATGGGCAGCATGATGAGCTCTGTGTCCAAGTTCGTGTACTGCGTGGAGGCCCTGCGCAAGAAGCAGGCTGGCGAGGAATAATTCCCGCCGCGTGAAACTACTTTTCAAATCGAAATAATAATGGAGGATAAAACCATGACCAATGCAGAAATCATCTCCGCAATCGAGAGCATGACGATCCTTGAGCTGGCCGACCTGGTCAAGGAAATGGAAGAGAAGTTTGGCGTGTCCGCAGCGGCTCCCGTCGTTGCCGGTGGAGCTGTTGCCGGTGCTGCTGCCGAGGCGGCTGAAGAGAAGACCGAGTTCGACGTGATCCTGAAGGAAGCGGGCGCCAAGAAGCTCAACGTCATCAAGATCGTGCGCGAAGTCAAGCCCGGCCTGGGCCTGAAGGAAGCCAAGGAGCTCGTCGACGGCGCTCCGTCCACTCTGGCCGAGGGCATCGCCAAGGAAGCTGCCGAGGAAATGAAGAAGAAGTTCGAAGAAGCCGGCGCTGTGATCGAGATCAAGTAATCCGGTGGAGAAGGGGGAGGTTGCGGCAGGCGTCGCAGCCTCCTTTTCTTGAAACAGCGCCGCCTCCGGCGACATTGTAAAATTTGTCATAGTGAGGTCGAAAGACTTGCATTTTCGGGGAAGCTATTCTATAATGTAATAGTCTGCCCCGGATGTGGGCTGCTGTTTTTGTTGCAAGAAACGGGTGAAAACGGCGGCCGCGAAAACCGCGGGAGCCGTATCAAACATATGGGAGGTGTCGAAATTGGCATCGGATAAGCGCATCAAGGTCACGCTGGCATGCTCCGAGTGCAAGCAGCGCAATTACAATACCATGAAGAACAAGAAGAACGATCCTGATCGTCTCGAGATGAGCAAGTACTGCCGCTTCTGCAAGAAGCACACCAGCCACAAGGAAACCAAGTAAGCACCCGGCCGAAGTCAGACAAGGATGTGAAATTATGGCAAACGCAGAGAAGAAGGAAAAGATCGGTTTCTTCAAGCGCATTGGCAATTTCTTCAAGCGCATCGGCCGCTTCTTCAAGAACATGTGGCATGAGCTGAAGAAGGTCACCTGGCCGACCGGCAAGGATGTGCTCAACTATTCTCTCGTCGTATTCGCGTTCATGGTGATCATGGGCGTCATCATCGGCCTGATTGATTTCGGTTCCGGTGCACTGATCGACCTGATCGTCCGTTTCTAAGGTTTCGAGGATTCGAATATGTCAGAGAATTCTGAAATCAAATGGTATGTCGTGCATACCTACTCCGGATATGAAAACAAGGTGAAGGTCAACCTGGAGAAGTCCGTTGAGAACAACGGCCTGCAGGACAAGATCGTCGAGGTTTGCATTCCGGTGGAAGAAGCCGTAGAGATCAAGAACAACAAGCGCCGCACGGTGCAGCACAAGCTGCTGCCTGGTTACGTCCTGGTCAAGATGCAGATGACCGACGAGACCTGGTATATCGTTCGCAATACCCGCGGCGTGACCGGATTTGTGGGGGCCGGCAACAAGGCGACGCCCCTGTCCGAAACGGATTTCGCCTCCGTGTTCGATTCCGTCCCACAGACGCGCATCGACATTCAGGTGGGCGACAACGTGCGCATTCTGACCGGCCTGTTTGAGAACTTCACCGGCAAGGTCACCGAGATCGACATGGTGAACCAGAAGATCAAGGTGGTCGTGCCCATGCTCAAGCGCGAGACCGACGTGGAACTGGCGTACGACGAGGTTGTCCGCGAGGATTGATCCGGCAAACCAATGCTGAATGCCCGCAACTCGGGTTTCAGGGAGTGGGAGGAACGCCGGTGCGTTCCGCATCACCACATCAAATAGAGGAGGATACCCAGTATGGCAAAGAAAGTTACTGCGCTTATCAAGCTGCAGGTTCCTGCCGCCAAGGCTACGCCCGCACCGCCGATCGGCCCGGCCCTCGGCCAGCACGGCGTGAACATCCCCGGATTCTGCAAGGAATTCAACGACCGCACTGCCAGCCAGGCGGGCCTGATCATCCCGGTGGTCATCACCGTGTATCAGGATCGTTCCTTCACGTTCATCACCAAGACGCCTCCGGCGGCCGTTCTGATCAAGAAGGCCTGCGGCATCGAGCATGCCTCCGGACGTCCGAACAAGGATAAGGTTGCCAACATCACCAAGGCTCAGGTCAAGGAAATTGCCGAGCTGAAGATGAAGGACCTGAACGCCGCTTCCCTGGAAGCTGCGATGAGCATGATCGCCGGCACCGCGCGCTCCATGGGCGTCGTCGTCGTCGACTAATTCGGAACGATTTGTGTGGGAGGACGCTGCCGTCCGTTTGACCACGAGGAGGATGTAAAATGAAAATGGGTAAGAAATATTCCGACAGCATGAAGCTGATCGACCGCTCCAAGCAGTATGATCCCGAAGAGGCGATCGCGCTGGTCAAGCAGACCGCGAAGGCCAAGTTTGACGAGACGATCGAAATCTCCGTTCGCCTGGGCGTTGACCCGCGCCATGCGGATCAGCAGGTCCGCGGCGCAGTCGTGCTGCCGCACGGCACCGGCAAGACCGTCCGCGTTCTGGCTTTCGTGAAGGAAAACCGCGTGGAAGAAGCCAAGGCTGCCGGCGCTGACATCGTCGCCGACGATGAGATCATCAAGAAGATCCAGGGCGGCTGGTTCGAGTTCGACGCCTGCGTCGCCACCCCTGACATGATGGGCGTGGTCGGCCGTCTGGGCCGCGTGCTTGGTCCCAAGGGCCTCATGCCGAACCCGAAGTCCGGCACCGTTTCCCCGGACGTCAACCGCATGATCAGCGACATCAAGGCCGGTAAAGTTGAGTATCGCGTGGACAAGACTGCGATCATTCACTGCCCGGTCGGCAAGGCCTCCTTTGACGCCGATAAGCTCACCGAGAACCTGCGCACTCTGATGGAAGCCATCATCAAGGCCAAGCCGGCCGCGGCGAAGGGCACCTACATCAAGTCCGCCGTGATCTCTTCCACGATGGGCCCCGGCATCAAACTCAATTCCCTGAAATTCTGATTTTTCAGATATACGCCGCAGCGCGGCGGGGGGAAGCTCTCCGGCTCCTTTGCCGGGGAGCTTTTTTGCTTGGAGACGCATGCAAAGGGCGGCGCGCCCTGGACGCGTGCCATCAAATGAGAATTGCAAAGACGGGGAGGAGAGAATATGATTCGAAGTGCGACGCCTGCGGACGCCTCCCGGCTGGCGGAGATTCTGGTCTTTGCCAAGCGGGTGACCTTTCGGCCCATCTTTCAGGACGATCTGTTTTCCTTTAACGGATTGAGCGTGCTGAACATTGCGCTGGATCTGAGGGACCGCCCTGGTGCGCTGGACGGCGTGTACGTCCTGGAGGACGGCGGCATCGTGAAGGGCTTGATGCGCTGGAACCGCCGCCGCGCTGCTGAGGGCGTCTGGCAGATGCAGGAATTGTATGTGGACCCCTTCTTTCAGGGGCAGGGAATTGGCGCGCAGCTGATGGAGCGCTTTCTCGCCGCCGCCCGGGCGGACGGTGCGCGGGAGGTCTTTTTGTGGGTCGTGGAGGAGAACGGTCGCGGAAGGCGCTTCTATCACCGCTTCGGCTTCGGCCCCTCCGGAGAGAGGGAGTTCGAGCCCGGGACGGACAAGTATCTGCTGAAGTACACCCGCGGGCTCTGATGAATTGCCGCGGATGGCTGCAACATTCGGGCGGCAGGTCCGCCGCGGCCGGGCTTTGCTGTGCATCCGCCTGCAGCGATGAAGCGGTTACAGTGCGGCGAGTCCGGCTTCGAGCGCCTGGTAGAAGTGTGAGATGTGCAGACCGTCCACGAGCGCGTGGTGGCAGAGCACCGAGAGAGGCAGAAGCGTGCGGGCATCCCTGTGGAAGGCCCGTCCCCAGCTGATGCGGGGGTTGGAATCCGCAGGACAGGGAACCGGCTGAACGAGGGCGGTGTAGCTGAGCCAGGGCAGGGAGGAGACGAACAGGCACGGGAGCGGGTCCTCTGCCTCCGTCAGCCCATGTTCCTCCCGGCAAAGCGCCTGGGCCTGCCGGGCGGCGGGCAAAAAGGCGGAGAGGGGAACGTCCGCCCAGAGGGTGCAGTAGCCGTAGGTGCCGTCCGGACGGGCCTCCGTGTGGGAACTGGGGCAGAATTCGTATTCCAGTATCTGTCCGTCGCGGATGCGCCGCCGGAATTCCGGCACCGCGTTGGCTGCGCGGGAGGCGCAGTAGAGGAGCGTCAGAAAGAAGGGCGCGCCGGTGCGCCGCCGGTATTGCGCAAGCGGCGTGATATCCACCTCGGCGGTTACGCCCACATAGGGATAGGCGAGGCCGGAGAAGTATTCAAAGTGCGCCCGGCGGGGATCCCTGCTCAGGTCGAGAATGCGGTAAATGGGCTCGTCATGCATAAAGACACTCCTTTCCGGACGGGAGAGCGGCGAAAACGAAGCCGCCTGCAAAGTGCCGGATGCGGCGTTTGCAGGCGGTCTGGGGAATTCGGTTGCGCTTCTCAGCCCCTCGAACCGGATCAGTCTCTGGAGAGAATGGTCTTTTCGGTGTCCGCATCGAAGAAGTGGAGGCGGTTGACGTCAAGGCCAATGGTGATGTCGTCGCCGCCGCGGGACACGGTGCGGGGATCGACGCGGGCCACGAAGTTGCCCTCATGGCCGGATGCGGAGAGATACAGATAGGTCTCCGAGCCCATCAGCTCCACCATCTCTACATGCACGTCCACACAGGCGTCGGGATAGGCGGAGATGAATGCGGCCTCGTCGTGGATGTTCTCGGGGCGGATGCCCATGTAGACTTCCTTGCCGATGTAGTCGCCGGTCATGCGCTGAATCTTGCCCTCCGGC
>SFTH01000040.1 GCA_004563405.1 bacterium | reverse complement strand
TCACGGCGACGCCGAAGAGCGTGGTCATCCAGCCCAGGCGGCGCGTCAGATCCTGGCGGCCCGCGCCGATGCTCTGGCCGATCAGCGTGGAGGCCGCCGCGCCGATGCCATAGCCGGGCATGTAGCAGAGGCTCTCCGCCGTGACGGCGAAGGAGTTGGCCGCGATGGCCACCGTGCCCAGCGGGGACACGATGCGCGTGGACATCACCTGCGCGCCGCTCATCACCAGCTGCTCGAAGCCCACCGGAACGGCGATGCGGATCGCCTGCTTCAGGTGCGCCGGCTCAAATTTCAGATGCTCGCCGCGCCGCAGCTTCAGCAGCGGGGATTGCGCCAGCAGGAAGTACAGCATCAAAAGCGCCGTGACCGCCCGCGCCAGCGCCGTGCCCAGCGCCGCGCCCAGCACGCCCAGGTTGGCGCCCGGCAGGTGGACGCCCAGCACCGTGCTGCCCGGGAAGATCAAGAGCAGGTTGAACACCACGTCTAGCGCGCACATCAGGATGTGCAGCATGCTGGGCACGCGCATGTTGCCGCTGGACTGCAGCATGCCGCCGGCCAGGTTGCAAAGCTGCATGGCCGGCAGTGAGAGCGCGAACACCAGAAAATACCAGGAGGCATTCGGACAGATCTCCGGCGTGCCGCCCAGCCAGTGGGGCAGCGCGCCGCTGGCCGCGGCCCCGATCAGCGCCAGCAGCAGCGAGAAGCCGGTGGCCACCACGAAGGACTGCATCATGATGTTGCGCGCCGTCTTCATCCGGTTCGCGCCGATGAACTGCGCCACCAGCACTGTGAAGCCGGTGGCCGCCGCCGAGCACACGCCGCCCAGCAGCCACGTGCTGGAGGACACCAGCCCGATGGAGGCCGAATCCGCCGCGCCCAGCTGACCGACCATGGAGGCGTCGATGTACTGCATGATGATGTGGGAAATCTGCGCCAGTATGGTGGGGATGCTCAGCTGGACGATCAGCAGCAGCAGCTGCCGCCCGGTCAGCGGCTTGCCCTCGCGCAGTTGAACCAGTAGCCGGTTTTGCATGGTTGGGAACCTCTCCTCGCCTTTGAAGTGGAGCGCCTTTATCTATATTACCGCCGATGGTGGGGTTTGTCAATTCCGGATCGGGGTTGCTTCGCGGAAAGCCGGGGAAATGCCGTCAATCGGCGTTTGCGGGGGAGCTTCCCATAAAAAGGCTCTTCAAGGAAAGTTCGGCCACATGGCTCCAAGGATCACACTGCCTGGCGCCGGAATGGAGGAAACGACGTCGAAGAGATGTGATTCGCCCTTTCGCTGCCGTTGTCATTCATGGCAGAGCCATGGACATACGCGCTGCGGATCATTCGCATAGCCTGGGTTTCCGGGAAAACCCGAAAAAACGGGGGGAACGAACGCCAGATTGACGTTCGCTCCCCCCGTCCAGGTATCACACAGCGGTCTTTTCCGAAGCCGCATCCTCGCTTTCGCTGCCGCTGGCCTTCATGGCAGAGCCATGGACATACGCGCTGCGGATCATTCGCATAGCCTGGGTTTCCGGTAAAAACCGAAAAAACGTGGGGAACGAACGCCGGATTGACGTTCGCTCCCCCCGTCCAGGCATCACACAGCGGTCTTTTCCGAAGCGGCATTCTCGCTCTGCTTCGGGTGGTATTCGGGCACGAATTCGCGGATGCCGTCGCGGATGTGCTCCGGGTCGTCCTCCGCCTGGCGGAGCAGCGCCTGGATGCGCGCCTCGAAGTGATCGTAGTCCATCTCGATGGGCGGCGCGATGAAGATCTGCTCGTGGTGGGTCTTCTGCATGCGCGCGCGCTCCTCTGGCTTCATCAGCTCCTCGTATAGCTTCTCGCCGGGGCGCAGACCCACGTACTTCAGCTCGATGTCCCGGCCCGGCGTGTAGCCCGACAGCCGGATCAGGTTGCGCGCCAGGTCGGCGATCTTCACCGGCGTGCCCATGTCCAGGATGAACAGCGAGCCGCTGCGCCGGGATGCGCCGGCCTGCAGCACCAGCTGGGAGGCCTCCGGGATGGTCATGAAATAGCGCTCCATGTCCGGGTGGGTCAGCGTCACCGGGCCGCCGCTGGCGATCTGGTGGCGGAACAGCGGGATCACGCTGCCGTTGGAGCCCAGCACGTTGCCGAAGCGCACGGCCATGTATTCCGTGTGGCTGCGCAGAGCCATGTACTGCACGATCAGCTCCGTGATGCGCTTGGTGGCGCCCATCACGTTGGTGGGGTTGACCGCCTTGTCCGTGGACAGCTGCACGTACTGCTTCACGCCGTATTTGTCCGCGCAGAGCGCCACGTTCAGCGTGCCGCCCACGTTGTTCTTCACGGCCTCGGCGGGGCTGTCCTCCATCAGCGGCACGTGCTTGTGCGCCGCCGCGTGGAACACCACGTCCGGCCGATACTGCGCGAACACCGCCTCCAGCCGCTTCCGGTCGCGGATGGAGCCGATCAGCACCTCGGCGTTCAGCGCGCTGCCGTACTTCTGGCGCAGCTCGTAGAGCAGCTCGTAGGCGTTGTTCTCGTAGATGTCGAATATGATCAGCCGTTTCGGGGAGAAGCGCGCGATCTGGCGGCACAGCTCGGAGCCGATGGAGCCGCCGCCGCCCGTCACCAGCACCGTGCGGTCGGTCAGGTAGCTGCGGATGGAGTCCATGTCCAGCTTCACCTCGTCGCGGCAGAGCAGGTCGGCGATGTTCACGTCGCGCACTGCGCCCATCTGGGGCTTGCCGTCCACCACCTCGGACAGCATCGGCACGTAGCGCAGCTTGCAGTCCGTCTGGGCGCAGATGTTCATGATCCGGCGCTTGTCCACCGCACTGGCCGAGGGAATGGCGATGATGATCTCGTCGATGGCGTATCGGCGCGCGTATTCGGGGATGTTCTCCGTGGAGTACAACACCTTCACCCGCCCGATGCGCGTGCCGGCCTTGGCCGGGTCGTCGTCCACGGCGATGACCACCGTGGCGTCGCCGGACAGCCGCGTGTCCCGGATGGTGGTCGCGCCGGCCCAGCCCGCACCCACCACCATCACCCGCCGGAGCATGTGGGCCTGGGAGCCCTTCGCGGCGCGCCAGGTCATGCGCCAGAAGGCCCGGCCGCCCATGCGGGTGACCACGGTCAGAAACGTCATGATGAACCAGGCGATGATGTATACCGCCCGGGGCAGGGAGACAGACTTCGGCAGCAGAGAATAGACGTCCATCAGCCGCGTGAAGGCGTAGGTCGCCACCACCGTGAAGCCGCTGCCCAGCGCGATGGTGAAGATCTCCTCCAGCCCGGCGTACTTCCACAGCCGCCGGTACAGCCCTGCCAGCGCGAAGCAGCCGATGCAGATGGCGCAGAGGAACGGCGTCAGCCGTTGCAGCGCGCCGGAGAATTGCTGATATGTAGGGCTTTGCAGGTTCAGATTAAAGCGCAGCATCATCGCAAAGGCGAAGGCCACGTTGACTACGATCAGATCGATTCCCATATAGAGGAAGGTGCGCAGCACAGTCCTCTGGGATAGCTTTGGCTTTTCGGCCATGAAAACCCCTCCAGCAGAGTTGCGTAGATTTCATCTGGTCTATTGTATCATTTCCTTCCCCATTTTGCAAATCTACTGCAACAGGTATTCGGGGTGATACACGGGCGCGGCCTCCGCCACCCAGGCGGCCACCTGCGCGTCGTAGGCCTCGTCGGCCATCCGGTTCTGCGCCTCCACGGCCAGCGCGTCCCAAATCTCCTCCGGCGGAACCGGCCCGGCGGGCACGTCGCCCGCGTACAGGATGAAGTGGACGCCCCCGGCGGTGCGCACCGGGTCGGAGACGTCCCCGATGTTTTGCAGAGAGAACGCCGCCTCGGTGAACTCCGGCACGAACAGCGCACTGCCCTCGCGCACGATGTAGCCGTCGGTGGAGTACGGCTCGTAGCGCATGTTCTCGTCGTCGCCGTGCGTGCGCATCAGCGCGTCGAAGTCCTCGCCCTGCATCAGCAGCTCCAGCACCTCCGCCACCCGGTCGTCCAGCTGGGCGTACAGCGCGTCCACCGCCTCCGGGTCGGCGTCCGAAAGGCGGCCCTCGCCCACCAGGGATTCATACGTCAGCGCCATGGCCTCGTCGAAGCCGATGATGATGTGCTTGATATAGCGCATGCCCTCCGGACGGTAGGCGATCAGATCGTCGTTCATATACAGGTAGTCGAAATACGTGGGATCCTCGGCGAACTGCAGCTGCTGGGTTTGGGCCAGCGCGTCGTAATACGCCTGGATGTCGGCCTCCGTCGCCGCGACGTCGCCGCAGATATATTCGTAGAGCGCGCTGCGCCACCAGTCGGCCAGCCGCGCGTCCAGCAGATCCTGCACGGACTGGCCCTCCTCGGCCAGATAGGCCTCCGTGGCCGCGCGGGCCTCGCCCTCGGTCATGCCCTCCGACGCGCAGAAGTCAATATAATAGGAAATCAGCGCCTCATGGGTGGCCTCGGCGTCGGCCTGCAGCGCCGCGAGGGCTGCCGCATCGGGCGTGAGCAGCCCCAGCTCCCCGG
Source organism: bacterium (assembly GCA_004563405.1). Taxonomy (GTDB): domain Bacteria; phylum Bacillota; class Clostridia; order Christensenellales; family Aristaeellaceae; genus SFTH01. The sequence goes on along the minus strand of SFTH01000040.1, from coordinate 1,052 downwards.
CCTTTCCTTGCAGCACCGCGTCCTCCACCATGCCCTCCAGCACCTGCTGCGCCAGAATCGCCGGGTCTTCCTCGATACCCAGGTCGGCATAGCTGCGCTGCACGGACTGGTATTGCGCCAGCGCGTCCGCATAGGCGATTTCGCCGCCCTCGAATTCTGCGGCGGCGGGCGCCTCCGCCAGCGCACAGGGCGAAAGGGCCAGAAGTGCCGCCAGCAGCAGCGGCAGGAGCATGTGCTTCGCTTTCAAATGGAGATTCCTCCTCTGATGTGTCTGTTCTTCCATTATATCATTTTTGTGCATTCTGTGTCAGATATCCGGTAAAATAATTGCGAAGAAAATATGAAAAACGGGTTGCGCTCTGGGCGGATTCGTGATATAATGCTTGAAAGCACCGAAAAAAGCGCTTTTTTTGCTGAAAAAGAGCGATTTTCCTCAAAAAAAGTGAAAAAAGGTGTTGACAAGCCCGGGATGGGCGTGTATAATACATCATGCTGTCGCGGAAACGACGGCGACGATCCTTGAAAACGATACAGAGAATATGAAGAACAAACAGTCAGATTTCGAAAATGAGTGAATCGCCATTCAGGCGCGAGAGCGCCGGGATGGATTGAGGATTGAACATCAGAGTTTGATCCTGGCTCAGGACGAACGCTGGCGGCGTGCTTAACACATGCAAGTCGAGCGGACGGAGGAACTTCGGTTCCGAAGTTAGCGGCGGACGGGTGAGTAACGCGTGAACAATCTGTCCCAGACAGGGGGATAACACATCGAAAGGTGTGCTAATACCGCATAAGACCACAGTGCCGCATGGCACAGGGGTAAAAGAACGGAATCGGTTTGGGGTGAGTTCGCGTCTGATTAGCTAGTTGGTGAGGTAACGGCCCACCAAGGCGACGATCAGTAGCCGATCTGAGAGGATGACCGGCCACATTGGAACTGAGAGACGGTCCAAACTCCTACGGGAGGCAGCAGTGGGGAATATTGGGCAATGGGCGCAAGCCTGACCCAGCAACGCCGCGTGAGGGAAGAAGGTTTTCGGATTGTAAACCTC
>SFTH01000014.1 GCA_004563405.1 bacterium | reverse complement strand
GCTCTCCGCCCTCATCTCTCAGGCCGCCACGCTAAGGCGCGGAGCCCTCTTTTGCTTGCCCGAAAGCGCTCCTCTGCCGTCGGCGGCGCAGTTCCGCCGTGCACTCGTCCGCTGCGGGCATATATGGGAATAGTATGTCATAACCTCTTGCGAAAGTCAATAAAGCCGGTCCCAAATGCGACGCGAAAAACCTGCGGTTTTCTGGAGATCAGGTGGCGCACCGCCTTCAAAACCGGTCTGAATCACGCGTCGGGGCGCGCCTCTCCGGCGTCCCTACCGGGCTGCGCATCGGGCGAAGCGTCCAACGCGCAGAGCGCAAGTATGTTTTCGGGCGTGACGCGCGCCTGGAAGCGCTCCGGCGCCCCGGCTGCGTCCTCCGCCCGCTCTGCGCCGCCCTCACCCAGCAGGGCTTCCTCCGTCAGCGCGAAGCGGGGAGAGATCAGCAGAGCGCGGACGAACTGCGCCTTTGCGCAGCCGACCGTGCGCGGATCGCCACCGGGCATCTGAAACCGGCGCTGCAGCTCCGATACCGCATCGGGCAGCCGATGTTCGAGGAACGCGGACAGCGCGCCCTGCCGCTCCGGGGCCGTCAGGCACTGCGCGACCTCCGGGACGAACATGAGCTGGCTTGCCAGAAACTGGCCGGCGGCGCGGATGGCGGGGTCGCAGCGGCCGCCGCAGCAGCCGCAGCGCGCGCACTGGGAGAAGGGCGCCTCGAGGGCGATTTGCATGTGCCTGCGGACGCGCTCGTCCGGCAGCGCCCGGTTCAGCTTCAGCGCATCTTCGGCGTTCGGCGTGGCGATGTGCACCGGCGCGGACAGCGCGCTGCAATGCAGAAAGGCCTCTCCGGCGGGCAGCGTCGCCATGCTCTCGGCCATGCCGTCGGACATCAGCGCCGTCTCCGCCAGCAGGGCGCGATCCTGGCGGCTGTCCAGGCGGTACATCACCTTCAGATCCACGTTGTCCGTGATGACGCTGGTCAGCCGCGCCGGGGACTGGTCCCCGAACAGCAGCGCCGCGCCGTAGGCGCGTAGAATCAGGGTCATGTTCTGCAAAAGATCCACCACGGCCTGTGCCGGGCCGGGGCCGCCCTCGCTCTGGTTGAGCATCAGGTGCGCCTCGTCCACCAGGATCACGTTCCGGAGTCTCCCGTGAGAATTGCCCCGCCGCTGCAGCACGAGCATGATCTGCGTCAGCAGCACGCCCATCACCAGCGCCTTCTCCCCGGCGCTGTTCAGCGCGTCCAGCTCGATGACGGCGGGTTTCTCCAGCAGCGCCTCCACGTCCAGCGAACGGTCGGTGTCGAACATCGGGGACTTCATCAGCGCCATCAGGCGCACCACGCCGCCGTTTTCCAGATTGTGCAGCGTCTCCGGGTCCCCGGCGTAGGATTCGCGAATGTAGCGGCGGAATTCCCGGATGAATTCGTGCATGCCGAATATGCGCGTCCCGGCGGACTCCCGCGTGCTGTCGGGCCGCCAGCCGTAGCGGGCGTAGCAGCGGGCGACGACCTGGGGAAAGATGATGTCCAGCGGATGATCCATCGAGAGCGCCATCGAAAAGATGGCCTCGAGGTTCTGCTGATACTGCTCCAGCCGCACGCCCTTCGGGGGCAGGAAGGGGTTGAGCTGGATGGGGGCAACGTCCTGCCGCCCCGGCGTGTAGATCTGAAGTTCGGGAATTCGCTCCAGCAGGCTGCGGTACTCCGTCTTGGCGGGTTCGAAGGCCAGGAAGGGGTAGCGGTTTTTGTGGTTGTACAGCCGGAACAGCAGTCCCAGGGCGAAGGTGGTCTTTCCACTGCCGGGCTTGCCCACGATGAAACCGTGGCGGGTCAGGTCGTCCGGCGGCAGAAACACGGACAGGCCGGATCCCGCCGCCCTTCCCAGGTACACGCCGTCCTGCCGGGTCAACGCCGCGGGCAGGGGCTCCCGGGAGGCGGGGATGCGGTTGATGTGAATTCCCCGGACGCTGGAGGCGTTCTGGGGCAGCGCAAAGGCCGCGCAGGCCGCGTCGAGGGGCGCAAGGTGCGTGAACCGCCCCATGCGGGGGAGCATGTTCCGGGGAACGTGGGGCGCGTGGCCGCAGCGAATACACGCCGAGGGAATCCATTCGTTGCCGCGAAGCGCATATTTTTCATTCCGCAGGTCGGGGCGGGGCAGGCGGTAGCTCTGCATGCCGCTCAGGCGCAGCTGGTTGGAGACGTCCCGCACGCAGCGCTCGCTGCCAAAGCAGCTGATGCACACGAGAAACAGCGGCACGGCGGCCGCCTGCTCCAGCCGGGAGAACGCATCCACGCCCGATCGCGCGCCCGGCGCGTCGCCCCAGGCCGCGAACCAGCGCCGATTTGCCTTCACGAGCCTGCGCTCGTCCGGAGAGAGCTGCGCGACGTTCATTTGCAGGGAGAGCAGGGCGTCGGAATGGTACGACAGGAGCGTGATCAGGCCGCCCAGATCCACGCGCTTTGTGTCCGGGGCGGCGTACTGGCCGGGGACGTAGGCGTTGCCGGAGTCCGGCCCGCCCTCCGCGGGGAAGAAGCCCTGCGCCGCGCTGACGGCGGAGAGATCGCCGCCGAAGAAGCGCTCCAGGCAGAGGACCTCGCCGGAGTCCGCGTCCACCTCGTGGCAGCGGATGTTTGCGGTCGCCAGGCGCTGCAGGACCATGTCGCGGGCGTGCTCCAGCCGGTCCAGCGCCTCGTAGGGGAAGCGGCTGACCGCGCGAAGCAGGATCAGCGCCGTCACCTCGCCGGGCGCGCCGGCGGCGGTGGTCAGGCACAGCTCGATCGAAGCGCCCTCGTTCTGGCAGCAGGTCAGCACTTCGCCCTGCAGGCCGGCGGGCAGGGTGGCGGGAAGGGCGTCCACGCGAAGGACGCGCACGCCCTTCCAGGCCTGGGTTCCGACGGGAACGATGCCGTGTATGCTGTTCATGGGCTGCGCCTCCATTTATAAATTGGGATGCGCGCAGGCGGGACGCGGGGCCGCGCCCCGCGTCCGCGAACCTGCGCGGCCTAGAGTCTGTTGAGCTTCAGGCTGGCGATCCGGCTGCACGGCCTGTCCTCCAGCTGATTCAGCGGTTCTTCGTTTACCCGGTCCAGCTTTTTCTCTTCGTACCGGTCCAGCTCGTCGATCAGCTGGAGCGGGTTCTCCAGCGTGCAGATCGGGGGCAGCGTCAGCGCCATTCGCGCGTGGTCGAACAGGCGCAGGTTGCCAAGCTCCATCTTTGGAAAGCGCCTGGCCATCGCCTCCAGCACCATCTTTTCGAGCGCGTCGATCTCCTGTGCGGTCAGCAGCTTCTGAATCCGGTCGATGAAGCGGGCCTCCATGGCGTAGCTCTGCTCCAGCTGCGCCCGGATGTCCCGCGTGTCCTGCCCCTGCGCCTTGAGGGAGGAGTAGATTCTGAACAGCTCCCGGCGGGCGAAGCGGCGGGCGTCGATTTCGATGCTCTGCATCTGGTAGACGGTCATCAGCTTCAATTGAATCAGCGGGGGAGCGGAGCTGTCCGCGCTGCCGAAGTACAGCGCGCGGCTGGAGCGCCACTCGTTGAGCACCTGCTCCGCCACGAGCTCCGGGCGGCGACTGACCGCGTCCTCCTGCAGGGCGTGCCGGCCCTCGTGCAGTATGGTCTCGAGGGCAGCCGCAGGCCTGTGGTGTGCGCTGCCCTTCAGGAAGCGGGGGTTGATGTAAATGGCGTTGTCCTCGCGGGCGTATACGCCGTACAGGTGCGGGCTTTCGAATTCGGCGCCAGCGCCCTCGAGTATGGGCAGCGGCTGGCGGCCGTCCAGCTTCGCGCGGCGGTTCTCGACCTCCTGCAGGGCGGCCAGCCTGGACTCCCTGCCCAGGGCGGCCCACTTGTCCCTGGTGAAGAGCAGGTGGAGCTGCGTGTCGCTCAGCCGGGCCAGCGCCGCGGGATCCAGCATGACGCCCGGCTTGTTTTTATTGAACCCGAACATCAGTCAAAGCTCCCTTCGAACCAGTCCACGTCATACGCGACGAAGTCGGGATGCTTCAGGTAGACGTCCATGTAGCAGAGCGCTTGAAAGCCCGTCAGGCCGGCGCACTCCCGGATTTCACCGATGGTGGCGTCCCCGACGGAGAAATCGTCGCTCAGTTGACCGTTCATCCACAGCTTCACGCCCTCCAGCACTCTGGGATCGAATCGGTTCAGCGCGTTCTCCGCCAGAATCGCGGCGTAGGCGATGGGCAGGTTCTCTTCCGCCATCAGCCGGGTCTGGAGCGTGCGCGCGTCATTGATTCTGAAATCTTCGATGTTGTTCATGATTCATACCTCCCAGAGATATAAACGTCCAAAATCCCGCGTTCTCCGCGCAGTCCGAAAAAATTCTGCCTGGGCGGGCGCGGACGTCCGGCCTTCAACGCGTTTTTAACAAATCTGATTATACCATCCGTCCGCGCCGTTTGCAACTACTCCGCCCGCCTCCGGACCGGCACCTGAATCTCCGACAGCCACTCCCGCTCGTCCTCCCGGTTCCACACGCCGTCGATGTAGCGCTCCCGGATCTCCCCGGCGATTTTATAGCCGTTCTCCTCGACGTAGCGCAGCACGGCCTCGTAGGATTCTGAAAACGTGCGGTAGGAACCCCTGTGGTAGACGCAGGCGGCCTGAATGGCGGGCAGGGTCTTGAAGTGGAGCGCGCCGCTGTCCCGCTTCGCCTCCGCGACGGATTCGCAGATCTCCACCAGGATGCCGCTGTCCCTGTAGCCCGGCTCCGGATAGGCCGTAAAGCAGTACTCCGGCAGGGCACATTCGCAGCCGGCCTGCTCCATCCGCGCGCCCAGCTCCGGCATGCAGTCGAACAGGCCGTCGTAGGATTCCAGCCGGATGCGCATGCAGGCCACGGTGGTCTCCGGGAGGGTCTTGATCAGCACCGGCGCGGACAGCCGGGTTTCCCTCCCCGACAGATATCCGTCCACCTCGGCGATCTGCCGCGTGAGCTCCGCGATCTTCGCCATCAGCTCCGCCTTCTTCTTCAAAAGTACCGCCTTCCCGTCGGCGCCGGAATGGATGCGGGCGATCTCCTCCAGCGTAAAGCCCGCCTGCTTCAGGGCGGTGATCTGGTGGAGCACCGCCATCTGGGAGAGGGTGTAGTAGCGGTAACCGGTCTCCGGGTGAATCAGCGCCGGAGCTAGCAGGCCCTGCTCCTCGTAGAAGCGCAGCGCCTTGACGGTGACGTGGTTCATCGCCGCAAACATGCCGATTTTGTAGAGCGTATCGCCCGCCCTGTCCGGGCAGGGCGCGTGTTCGCGCTTCATTTCCATCGTATCACTCCCATCGGAAGGTTTTTACGGCGACTGCGCCGCAGGTGGTTGCAATGGCGGCCAGTACGGCTACCGGCAGGACAATGTTATCATAGCATCCCAGGGCCACCGATTTCAACAGCCGGATTCCCACGCCCAGGGGAAGCCAGCCGGAGACCGCGCGCATCCCGGCCGGAAACACCTCCGCCGGGATGGTGGCCCCGGAGAACAGCAGCATGGGGAAGTAGAGCAGGCTGGTGGCCACGTTCATGGACTTCGTGCTGCGGCACAGGCTGGCCACCATGAGGCCGATGGAGAACATGGAAACCAGGGTCAAAAGCCACGCGGCGATGTAGATCAGGGCGTTCCCCGGCAGGCGGCAGCCGAAGAAGACGAACGCCGCAACGCTCAGAAGCAGGGTGGAGAGCGCCGCCACCACGCCGCTGGAGAGGGTATCGCAGGCCAGCAGCCGCGCGGGAGAGCAGGGGCTGCAGTACATCCGCCGCAGGATGCCCTGGGAGCGCAGCTCCACGACGGTGATGGGAATACTCATGAACGCGCAACAGCAGATTCCCACGGTGGACAGCGCCACATAGGCGCTCTGAAGGTAGGTCAGCCCCGAGTCCGCGGCGCCCTTCTCCCCGGCGATCATCGCGATTGCGACAAATACCACCAGCGGCATCGCCAGACAGAACAGGATCACGTCCGGCGTTCGGAAAAACATCCGCTGCTCCACCCGATACATGCTGAAAAACCGCTTCACAACAACTCCTCCTCTCCCATATAGAACAGATACGCGTCCTCCAGGTTCCTCTGCCCGGAAGCGGCGACGACCTCGCCGACCGTTCCCTCCGCAACTTTCCTTCCCGACCGGAGGATGCACACCCGGTCGCAGAGGGCCTCCGCCTCCTCCATGTAGTGGGTGGTCAGGAAGATCGTCAGTCCCTGCGCCTTCAGCTGCTTCAGGGTTCGCCAGACCTCGCGCCGCGCCACCACGTCCAGCCCGGTGGTCAGTTCGTCCAGAAAGACGATCTCCGGCCTGCCAATCAGCGCCAGCACCACCGAGAGCTTTTGCCGCTCCCCGCCGGAGAGCCTGCGCACGAAGCTCCTTCGATGCTCCTCCAGCCCGAACTGCTTCAGCAGCTGCGGATAGTCCGCCGGTCCGGCATACAGGGAGGCGTACTCGATGCAGGCCTCCTCCACGGTGATGTTGGGCTGGTAGCGCGCATTCTGAAGCTGCACGCCCACCCGCGAAAACACCTGCTTTCTGTGCTTCGCCGCGTCCAGCCCCAGAATCCGCGCATCGCCCGCGTCCGGCGGCTTCAGGCCCAGAATCAGATCAATGGTGGTGCTCTTGCCGGCCCCGTTGTGTCCCAGCAGGGCAAAGACCTCGCCCCTGTGCACCTCGAAGGACAGGCCGTCCACAACCCTGCGGCCGCCAAAGGACTTTGTCAGGTTTCTCACGCAGACAGACGGTTCGTTCATGGAAAAATCCTCCTTGCCTTTCTTGCAGGGAGGATTGTAGCATCTCCCCTCAGGGGGAGAGTCAAGGGTTTTTGAAATTTGCGCGGAAAGTTTACAGGGCGCGCCCGACGCCGCTCTCCTCCGCGCCGTGGCAGATCACATGGCTCGAGGAGATGGAGCAGGTGATCCGGAAGTACAGGGCGTACGCGGCCGCGACCGCCAGCGAAATCAGGATCGCCGTTTCCATGGCCTTCCGGCCATGTAGTCCGGCAAAGTCCCAGATTTCATAGATCCTTGCGAAGATCAGCCCCATGGGCACGGTCATCAGCAGCGGAAACGCGAAGGGCAGGAGGAAGAAGGCCCCGATCTGCCTGCGCAGGGCGACCTCTGCGTCCGCGCGTCCGCCCCCAGGCGGTACAGTATGGCGAAGCGCCTGCGCTCCCCATCCAGCGTGGAGAGGGTCTTCAGGGAGAGGATGGCCGGCGCCATGCAGACGAACACCGTGGAGACGTACAGCGTGCCGATCATCAGCGCCCCGGTGTTGGCGTTCATCCACATCCGGTATTCCTGCTGAATCGCAAAGTCGCACCACGCCTCCGGGCCCTCCTCCGTCTGCCGGAGGTACGTCAGCTCTGCAAGCATGGCGTGGGCGTCCGGGCGGTGGTTCTCCAGCGTGTATGCGGCGCACACGTCCGAGACGGGCATGCCAGTAAGCGCTTCGTCGGGCACGACGAAGTACAGCCGCGCCCGACGGGCAAACTCGGGGTAGCTGGCGCTGCTCCCCGCCCAGACGTAGGTTTTTCCGTTCAGCGTCACGGCTTTGTCTGAAAAGTCCACGTCGCAAATGCCCTGCACGCCGGTGACGACCAGGTACTATCCGTCCAGGGCCACGGGCTCCCGGCCGCAGCCGGTCAGCAGGGCGTTGAACTGACTCAGCGGCAGGTACTTGTCCGTCCAGCCCATGAAGTCGTAGCCCAGCACGCTGCTGCAGAGGGTGGTTTCGCCCAGGGAATACAGCTGAAAATCCATCCGGGACGCGATGGGACTGTATTTTTCGAGGATGCCTTCGCCCTCCTCCAGGGAGATCTCCGGCTCCGCCGCGCAGTCGAGCATGGCCAGCACATCGTAGGGGCAGTCCTTCACAATGGAGCGGTCTGCGTAGATCTTTTCGCCCATCGCCACGTTGGACATGGCGACGGCAAAGGTCAGAATCGTGGCCAGCGCGCCGATGAGCAGGGCGTTTGCGGTCATTCTTCCGGAGAGTTCCCGCAGGATGACCGCGTTCGCGCCGCGGTTTTTCAGTCTTTCATTTCGCAGCAGCGCCCCGGCGAGGGCTCTGGACAGGGTGAAGTGGGCCAGAAAGACCATCGCCAGATCCACCGCAAGCCACACGAGCACGACCGCGCCGTCCTGATCGCGGAACGCCGCCATCGAGGTTCTCCTCAGATACCGCAGGGAAGCCAGCGTGGAGAGAAGGAACATGCCGAGTCCCACCGCCAGCGTCAGCAGGATTCCCTGCGCGGAATAGGCGGAGACGGCGAAGGGCGTCTCCATGATGGAGGCAAACAGCGCCACGAGGAGCTGAAAGATCACCAGCCCTGCGCCCATGCCCGCCAGCATGGCGAGGAGGGACAGGATGCCCGTCTCGCAGGCAAAGAGCGTCCGGATGTTCCGCCGGGTCATGCCCAGCGTCAGATACATGCCGAATTCCTTCCTGCGCAGCTTCATCATGAAGCCCGCGGCGTAGCTGAGCACCAGGGAGGTGACCAGGCAGGAGAGCACCGTGACCATGGTGAACATCGCGCGCACCGCCCCGATAGGCGCTTTCTTCAGCAGAATGTGTCCGTTTTTCAGGTGTGAAACTCCGCCGCGCCCAGCTCATGCGCGGCGGAGTTGCGCCAGAGATCAGAGGCCTCTCTTTCACCAGCCCATCTCCGCGAGCCAGCGGACGACGGCTTCCTCCCGCTCCCCTTCGCCCGCTGAAGCGGACGGAAGGAACGTTCCCACGATGCGGCCGTCCAGCAGATACAGTATCCTGCCTCAGAGCGCGGCCACCCTGCTGTCGTGGGTCACCATCACAATGGTGGCGCCCTCCCGGTTCAGGCGGATGAATTCCGCCATGACCTCCCGGGCGGCGCTCTGGTTGAGCGCGCCGGTGGGCTCGTCGGCGAAGAGGATCTTCGGCCGGTTGATCAGGCTCCTGCAGATGCAGGCCCGCTGGAGCTGTCCGCCGGACACCTCCGTGATCCTCCGCTCCGCCAGATCCTCCAGGCCCATTTTTTCCATCAGCGCCCGCGCCCGGCGCTCTAGCTCCCGGCGGGCGGCCCTTCCCCTGTGCAGGCGGCAGGCGGGCAGCAGGATGTTGTCCAGCAGGTTCAGATTCTTCAGCAGATTCATCTGCTGGAAGACGAAGCCCATCTGCGCAAGCCGCAGCTTCGCCCGCGCGTCCTCCGACAGGGCGCAGATCTGCGTGCCGTCCAGCCAGACCTCGCCGGAATCTGCCCGGTCCATGCCGGATATCTGGTAGAGGAGGGTGGATTTCCCCGAGCCGGAGGGCCCCATGACGGCGACCAGCTCCCCGGCCTCCACGCCGAAGCTGACCTCCCTGAGGATCTCCCCCTTGCAAAGCTTATTGACCGTCAGCAATTCCGCCATCGTTCTCTATTCCTTTCCCATACAACATTCGTAGGCCCGGATGCGCCTGACCTGCGAAAGTCCCAGCAGGATCGCGCCGCACACGGCGAGCGCCGCGGCCGCGGGAATCCAGCCGTACACAGCCGCGGGATTCACCCGGAAGCGCAGGCCCGTCGCACCGAGCGTCTTCAAAAACATGCCCGCCAGACGCTCTCCCAGCAGGTTGCCGGACAAAATTCCCGCCAGAAGCCCCGCCAGCAGCACCGGCAGGTGCCGCAGAAAGTACAGATGCCGGATCTCCCCGCCGGTCAGGCCGAGCGCCCTTCGCAGGGAGATTTCGTCGCGCTCCTGCGCCACGAGCAGCCGCGTGAACAGCGCGACGACCACGAACATCACCGCTGTCGCCGCCAGGACCGCCGCCCGCGCCGCCATGCGGATCTCCCGGACCGTCTGCGCGTAGGTGCCCGCCACATACGCCTGAATGTCCACGGTTCGTGCGCTGACGCCGCCGTCGGACAGGCGCTGCGCCCAGGCGGACAGCCACTGCGACCGGGAAACGCCCTCCTTCAGCGAGAGGTAGAACACGCTCCACATGGGCGGCGCGTCGCCGGGCAGGGAGGCGGCTTTGGCCGTCTTTCCCCCGTTGGTGATGTCCGAGTAGACGCCGCAGACCGTGTATTCCTGCGGCACGCCGTCCACCAGCAGCAGCAGCGCGTCCCCCACGGACAGCCCCAGCTCCTCCGCGCACAGGTGGGAGAGCGCAATTTCGTTCTCCGCTTCCGGCGCTGCGCCCCGGGCGTAGGAGACCGGGAATACGCCGTGGTCGCCCTGCTCCACCTGAAGGGCGGCGCGGGTGCCGTCCGCCCGCACCACCCGGCAGGACAGCGTTTGCAGCGCGACGAAGCGATCGACCGCCTCCTCCGCCGCCAGCAGCGCTTCCACCCGCCGCGTGTCGCCCGCGATGTCCTGCGTCTGACGGACGTCGATGCGGATCTCTCCGTCCCCGATGCCCATGTAGGTGACGAAGCGGGGGGATGAAATCGTGCTCAGCAGGTTCTGGGGCAGGATCATCAGGAACATCCCCGCGGCAATCACGAGGGCGACGATGACGCAGCGGGGCGAGGGCAGACGGCGCTGTTTTTCGTTCCCGCGCCGCCCGGTCAGCGCCTCTACCGTCGAGAGCTTCTCCGTGCGCTTCAGCGCCCGCCGGATGGAGAGAAGCAGAACACCCTCCGTCAGCGCGGCGCCCGCGACGGCCGTCAGCAGCTCCAGCCCTCCGCGCTCGGACGCGCCGTATAGCTCCCGCATCTGCGCGGACAGAGCGCCCTTCGACCAAAACGCGCACAGCAGGCCGCACGCCGCGCCGAGGGCGGACAGGGCCAGGTATTTCAGCAAGTAGAGCCTGCGGATGTCCCTTCCCGAGATTCCGATGGCCTTCATCATGCCGGTCTCCCGCCGGTCCGCCTCCAGCTGCGTCAGCAGCGTGAACCGGATGCAGAGCATGGAGATCAGCAGCAGCACCGCGCTCACCAGGAGGATCACCAGCACCATCAGCCCGTCCGAGAGCGCGTTCATCATGCGGATCAGCGGCTTCGTGATGGCCGGGCCGTTGGCGGAAAGTCCGGCGTCGGCGTACGCTGCGGCGAAGGCGTTGACGTCTGCATCCTCCCGCAGCAGAAACTCGATCAGGTATTCCTCGCTGCCCGCGCTCCGCAGCCGTTCATAGTCCGCGGCGCTGACCAGAAAGCGCTTGGAGGAGGCCATCATGGCGTTCATCTGGGAGTCCCGCAGGAAGCCGGCGATGGTGAATTCCACATCCCCGAACTGAACCGCTTCCCCCGCGCGCAGGCCGTACTTCTGCCGGTAGCAGGCGGGGACGTAGATCTCGCCGCGCTCGACGCCTTCAATCGCGCGGTTTTCCAGATCCAGCAGGAAGTCAAAGCGCGCGCTCTGAACGCAGACGCCGTTGTCCTGGGTGCTGTCCGCCAGGGAGCGGCCGCCCAGCGCCAGGGAGCCGTTCTCCAGATTCAGAAAGCGCAGAACCTGGTATTCCTCCACCTGCCGCTGCTCTCCGGCGAAGCGGGCGAGGGCGTCATCGTCGATCTCCCCGGCGTGCATCTGCAGAAAGCCCGGCGTCCGGGCCGCCTCCATCAGCGCGTCCACCGAGCCCAGCAGGCCGGTGGCGAGAAAGCAGGTCAGCGCAAACATGAAGGCGCTCGCCGCCATGAACAGCCAGGTTGCGACGGCGTACAGGGGATTGGCCCGGAGTTCATTCCATAGGATTCTTCCGCTCATGATGCGCTCCTTTCGCCCGCGCCGGACTTCTCCAGCGCGCGCACCGACTTTATGGGATAGATCGCCAGCGCGATGGCGGCGAGCAGCACCCCGGAGGCCATGATGACGGCGGCGGCGCCCCGACCGACGCCCACGCGGAACTGTCGCCCCAGAGCGTCGGCCAGAACCCCGGCCAGGCCGTAGGCCACGACGTAGCCGAGCTGCGAGAGGAAGCCGATGAAGCCCCAGGCTCTGCCCTGCAGTTCATCCGCGATGTTGGTTCTCACCAGAAAGTCCAGGCAGTTGTTGGCCAGGGGCAGCATGGCGAAGAACAAAAACCCGGCGGCGCAGATCAGATAGATGTTTTCCCGCAGGCCGAAGAGCACCATGGCGAGTCCGGCCACGGCGAGGGAGGCGGACAGGAGCTTCAGATACCCCCTTTTGACGCCCCGCGCGCCCAGGTACAGGCCGGAGATGAGCATGCCGCTGGCGCAGACCGTCTCCCCGATCCCCAGGGTGGCGCTGTCCGCAAAGTCCAGAATCAGCGGCTCCGCCAGAATCTGGAAGGCGCCCATGAAGCAGGTGATCGCGGAGGCCAGCAGGATCAGAAGGAGCACGCCCCGCTTCTGTGCGACGGCCCGCCAGCCCTCCCGCAGGGCGGCGAAGAAGGGCTCCTTTCCGTCGGAGACCTTTGCCGTCAGGCCGCGCCGCACCACGCCGGTGCAGACGACGGTCAGAAAGAAGGTGCAGATATCCAGCGCCAGCAGCAGCCGGATGTCCGACACCGTCAGAAGCGCGCCGGCCAGAATGGGGGAGATGAGATACCGGGCGCTGCCCGCGAGGCTGACCATGCCGCTGGCCCTGGAGTACGCCTGCGCGTCCAGCAGGTCCGTCACCGTGGCCCGGTAGGCAGGCTCCAGCAGCGAGGAAAAGATCGAGCTGACCGTCACGCCGATGCAGATCTGCGCCAGACTGGCCCCGCCCCGGAGCATGCAGATCAGGATAAACAGTATGCCGATTGCGGAGCAGCCGTCGCCCAGCATCATCATCAGCCGCCGGTCGTAGCGGTCCGCCAGAACGCCCGCCGGCACGCTGAGCAGCAGCGTCGGAAGAAACGCGAGCAGCGTGACCAGGGCCATGCCCGCCGCGCTCCCGGTCCTCTGAAACACGTAGACTCCCAGGCCGAAGCTGGTCAGCCCGCCGCCGATGGAGGACACCAGCTCTCCCGCCCAGAGCAACAGAAACCGGCGGTAATTGCGCTTGTTTTCCATATTTGTCCGATCCTTCCTTATAGACCGACTGTCAGTCGGTATAGACTCAAAAGAAATAGAAAGCTTGCGCCCAGGCTTTCTATTTGGGGTTGCGCGCCTCAGTCCGCGCGCCCTTTGCGGAAAATTGCCAGGATGGCCTCCCGCAGGCTGCCCTCCGCCATTCCCATCATCCGTTCCAGGTTGTAGATGAATCCGGCGATCTTTGCATCCCGCTGCTCCAGAGTGAGTCCGGCCGCGTTCAGCGTGTCAAAGGCGGTGTTGGCGTAGAGGAGGGTCATCTCCACCGCCGATTCCGGATAGCGCGTGCGGAAGAGTCCCTGCCGGATTCCCTCCTCCACCAGTTCGGTCAGAATCGGATGGATGCCCGCCAGCAGCGCCGCCTGCATCTTCTGGTGCATCAGCGCGTTCTGCGGGCGGTGCACCTGCTCCATGATCTCCTCTCCGAGCCTCGAATCCACGTTCAGGGCCAGGATCGCCTTCGTCAGGCGCTCCAGCACGGGCAACTCCCTCTGCCGGACAATCGCGCCCGCGGCCTGTGTCAGCTGGTTTGTGATGCGCTGGATCACGCCGTCCAGGATCTCCTCCTTCGAGCTGAAGTGATAGTACAGCGTGCCTCTGGCGATGCCCACCGCATCCAGAATATCGCCCGTGCTGGTATCGTCAAAGCCCTTCGCGGCGAAGAGCCGCTCCGCTGCGTCCAGAATCTCCTCCCGCCTTGACTCTGCATCCTTTACAATCCGCATCGTATCCGTCCTCTGCTGTCCGGTCGCTCACCGACTGACTGTCGGGTACAATATACCCTGCCCGGGCCGATTTGTCAAGCGCGGCTGCGGGGGATGGGGGAGGGTCGGCGCGCCTGCCGCGGGGACGACCTCAGCGGGTGTAGATCTCGATGGCCGCCGCCATGAAGGCCGCCGTGCCCGCGCCGTACCGGTCGATGTGCTCTGTGAAGCGCGCGTCGCCGATGTACATCTGGCCGAGGCAGGCGAGGATCTCCTTCGTGCAGGTGTAGTAGCCGGAGGTGATGTAGTCCTGCCACTGCTTCACCAGCGCCTGCGCCTCCGCGCTGTCCGGGGCGAGCGCGCGGCTCTCGCCGAACGCGCTCAGGATCCGCGCGCCCTCGCCCTCCAGCATCCTCTGCTGCGCGTCGCCGGCGCGGGCCGATTTCTGCGCATACTCGGCGTAGGCAGCCGTATCGCCCCAGCGACGCTTTGCCTCCGCGGCGTATTGCCGCCTCGTCTCCTCGATCTGCGTCGAATCAAATTGCGTAAAGCTCATGTCCCGCTCCCCCTTCAGGATCCTGTCCAGCAGTTCAATCAGACTGTCCAGCCTGTCGCGCTTCTGAAGGAGCAACTCCCGCTGCTTGCGCAGGGCAGTCTCCTTCTCGTAGGCGGGGTTTTTCATGATCCGCCGGATGTCCTCCAGGGGAAAATCGAGCTCCCGGAAGAACAGTATCTGCTGCAGGGTTTCCAGATCCGCATCGCCATAGACCCGATAGCCCGCCTCCGTGACCGCGCCGGGCCTCAGGAGGCCGATCTCGTCGTAGTAGCGCAGCGTACGGACGGTGACGCCCGTCAAACGGGCCACGTCGCTGATCTTCATCTCCAGAAGTCCTCCGTCTGCTTCAGGATTTCTTCGGTCGGCGCGAGCGTCGCCTCGTGGATGGACGCGCCCGTCCGCTCCAGATAGCGCCCGACCAGCGCGTATCCGCAGGCGTAGCCGCCGCAATAGGGCATGCCGATGGGCTGTCCGCCCCGAAGCGCCATGATCCCGTCGCCGTAGAGGCAGGCGGAGACCGTCTGAAAGTCGCTGGTCATCAGATTCTTTCGGACGAGCGGCACGACGGTCTCCCGCAGCGCCTCCGGCGACGTCTCCCGGACCCACCGGCCCACCTTGTCCTCGCCGAACAGCTCTGCGGCGAAGCGCTCCGCCAGCCCCTCTGAAACGATCATGTCCGCCAGCGTGATCTTGTTGCTCCACCGCATGAATTGCCAGCGGACGTTGTGGTTCGTCTCGTGGGCCAGCGCCACCGGCAGCAGGGCGCGCGAGCGTGCGTTGGGCACAATGGAGCCGAGGATGTAGCCGGGAATGCCGCCGTCGCCGCAGTAGTCGCCCGCCATGGCGGTCATGGGGCTCTCCGGGTCGCTCAGTACGACGGTGAACACATACTCCTGCTTCGGCAGCTGGATTCCGCGCCGCGCAAAGCCCGAGAGGGCGTTGCGGATGCTGTCCTCGCAGTCTGCCCAGAACCCGTCGTCGCTGATCTGATCAATCTCTGCGCTGCGCTCCCGCGTGATCTGTGCGGGGGCGTAGTAGCCGCTCATCGCGGCGGCGGACACCACGTCGCTTCCGCCCGCCGCCTCCGCCCGCAGCGGAATTCCGACGCACGACCATTTGAATTCAAAGGGCTTCATCAGCTCGTCCCGATAGATGTTCTCCCTGTCGACCGGCGCCGCATCCATCATCTTCCGATAGATGCGGTCGGAACGGATCGCTGTAATCTTCATCGTGCAAACCTCCGTTTTGTTTTCTCGCGTCCGGACATGGACCATGATACACCATGACGCAGCGTGAGGGTCAAGCGTTTTTTCAAAGGATTTGCGCGGCCTGTTCCGGACGGAGGCGGCGGTTCAGGGGCGCAACCGCGCCCCGCTCACCGCCCGATTTCGATGGCGATGCTGCCGCTGACGGTGGTGATTTCGCATTTCTCGGCGCCGCGGGAGAGGGGAACGTTGATGCTCCCGCTCGTGCTGTCCGCGACGAAAAGCTTGTCAGAGAGGAGCGTGCCCTCCACGGAGCCACTGGTGGTTTGAATCCGGACGTCGCCGCCGTCGCAGCCCTCCAGCGCAATGCTGCCGCTGACGCTTTTGACGCGCAGGCCCGCCTCCGCGATCGCGTCGGTCAGCCCGATTCGCCCGGAGGTGGATTTGACGGAAATTTCGCCGCAGCGGACGTGGGAGAGCGCGATGCTGCCGCTGACGGTTTCTGCCGTGAGCGCCTCCAGCGCGGCGGTCTCCACGCACACGCTGCCGCTGGTGCTCTGCGCCGTCAGCGCCTCCTTCACTTCGGAGGACATCTGCACGTCGCCGCTGGTGCTTTCGAGGCGGGCGCTTTCAAAGCGGAAGCCGCCGTCCACCCGGATGCTTCCGGAGGTGGAGAGGAAGGCGAGCTTCCCGTATTCTCCCTCCGGCAGGTAGACCTCCACCTCCCCGTCGCCCAGGGAGACGCCGATGTACTGATACCATCTCCTCCGGTCGTGGCGCTGCACGCGGAGCTCGCCGCCGCTGACGGCGACCGTGTGATAGACGCTGCCGTCCCGCTTCTCCGGGCAGACCCTGCACGCGCCGTCCGCGGCGGGCAGGATGCGCACGCTGCACTCCGCGTCCTCGATGCGGATGTCGGAGAACGCTTCTTCGACTTCATAGGTTTTCATTTCGCAAGACAGTCCCTTCCCGTTTTCCAATTCGACGTCCCCGTTCGCCCCGGCAGCTGCGAGCGCAAGCCCGCCCGCGACTGCGAGCAGAAGCGCGGCGCCTGTGGCGATTTTCTTTGCATGGTTCACTTTGCTTCACCCCTCTTTCAAACAGCGATTCCGGATTCTGTGCGCGACGCCCGGTCGGCGCTTCGTCAGCCGCGCCGCTTCCGTCCCCGCAGAATGTTCATTGCGACGTAGAGCCCGATGGCGATTGCGATGGAGGCGGCCAGAACGAAATACATCTGGCCGGGCTCCACCCTGCTTCCGAAGAAGTAGAGGTTGCAGTCCACGCTGTCCCGGATCTCCTCCACCACCTCGCCCGGGAAGCCCTGGGCGATCATCTCTTCAAATGCGCCGCGCAGCGCGTGGTTGCGCAGCAGGGAAGTGCCGTAGGTGCCGGGCAGGAAGGAGATCACCCGCTGCAGACCCTTCGGGAACTGGGAGATCGGCATGTAGGCCCCGCAGATAAAGCCGTATCCGGCGCTGATGATGGTGCCGACCGCAGAGGCCTGTCCGTTGGTGGAGAGGAAGAAGTTGACGCAGGAGGAGAGCGCGGTGCCGAACAGTACCAGTAGCGCCACGTCCAGCAGAAGCGCCGCCACGTCCCCGGCGGTCAGAAACCAGCCCGCGTGCAAAAGATAGCCCAGGCAGGCGGCCGTCGCCACGAGGCAGATCAGCAGGGTGGACAGGAGCGTGGAGAGATAGTAGCCCAGCGCCAGCGTGCCGGGCCGGACCGGGGCGATGGTCAGATCCTGCCGGGCCCCGGTGATTTTGTCCTGCACCATCAGCAGATTGGAGCAGAAGGCCACCGTCACGCAGCTCACCGCCAGCAGGGAGGAGGCCAGCTCTCCGCCCACGCAGCCGCCGATCAGCCGGTCGGAGGCCGCGGCCCCCGCCGCCTCCAGCGCGCCGCGGAAGGTTTCCTCATAGACGTTGCTCAGAAAGGTGCCGTAGAGCACCAGCAGGATCAGGGGCGTGATCAGGGAGGTGAAGAACATCCCCCTGTCCCGGAAGTAGAGCTTCGTGTTGCGCCGGATCAGCGCGCCAAGGCCGGTCATTTCACATTCTTCCTTTCAGCGTTGTTTTCCCTGTTGCACATGACGTTCAGTAGGTTCCCGACGGTGCTCAGGGCGAGAGCGAGGGGCAGGAACAGGGCGTCGTTCCAGTCCGTAAAGACGCAGAGCGCGACCGCCCCGAGGGCAAGCAGGCAGAGGAGCAGGGCGGCGATTCGAAGGATTTTCATTTGCCGCCTCCCGTCAGTTTCTTGCCGGTCACGGCGAGGAACACGTCGTCCATCTTTCCCTTGGTGATTTCATAATCCCGGAAGAGCTCCGGGTGCTTCAGGATCAGCTCCGTCGCCGCGGCCGTGTCGGAAACCGTCACCCGGCAGGCGTCCCGGATCGCCTCATACGGCGCGCCCAGCTGCCGGACCTGCGCCTCCTCCACGTTGTAGAGGGTGATGAAGTCGCCGGTGTAGGCGTTCTTCAGCGCCAGGGGCGTTCCCTCGGCGGCGATGCGGCCGCCGTCCAGGATCACCACATAATCTGCATCGGCCGCTTCCTCCATGTAGTGGGTGGTGAGGAACACCGTCATGCCCTCGTTTTTCCGCAGCTCGCCGATCACGCGCCACAGGGTGCTCCGGGTCTGGGGATCGAGGCCGGTGGTCGGCTCGTCGAGAATCAGGATGCCGGGCCGGTGCAGCAGCGCCCGTGCGATGTCAACCCTGCGCCGCTGGCCGCCGGAGAGCTTTCCCAGGCTGCGCTTCAGCAGGTCTTCGAATTCGAGCAGGCCTGCCAGCTCAGTCAGCCGCTCCCGAAACGCCCTTCCCTGAATTCCGTACAGGGCTGCGCGACTCCGGAGGTTGTCCTGCACGGACAGGTCCCGATCCAGCACGGAGCCCTGAAAGACCACGCCCAGGTTCCGCCTGATGCAGTCGGGGTCGCGGTCCAGGTCGGCGCCGCCGATCCGAACGGTTCCAGAATCCTTGGCCAGCTGCCCGCACATGATGTTGATGGTGGTGGATTTGCCCGCGCCGTTGACGCCCAGGAAGGCGAACAGCTCGCCCTCCTTCACGCGGAAGCTCAGATCGTTCACCGCCTGCACGTCGCCGAAGCGCTTGCTCAGATGCGAAATTTCGATGATGTCGTTCAAGAGTCGTCCCTCCCGTCGCTCAGTATCTCGATTTGTGGGGAATGACGATGGCGGCGATGACGTAGGCCAGTATGCCGCTGCCGCCCAGCGCGCAGAAGAGCACCCAGGCGAGGCGGATCAGCGTGGGGTCGACGCCGAGGTACTCGGCAATGCCGCCGCAGACGCCGGCCAACATTCTGTTTGCGTTGGATTTACACAGTTTCTTGCTCATCTTGCATTTCCTCCATATGTGTCAGTAAGTGATCGGCGTGCGGAACAGAAGGCTCAGGATGCAGTCCGCGAGGAACAGTACAGCCAGGGCGAGGCAGAGCGCGCGCACGGCGCGCTGAGGCGCTCTGCGAAACAGTCTTTCGCCCGTCGGCTCCAGCAGGTCGTGAACAGATAACACAGTTCGTCCGCCGATATCCTCCGGCGGAAGTTCCGGACTTCGCAGCTCACCATTTTTCTCCCTCCAGAATTCAAGCGCAGTTTTCAATCAACGGGAATATTGTACAGAAAAAAGCGCCGGACGAATAGGCGCATTTTGCAGCAGAATGTGTCTGAATTATAGCTTCCGGGTCAATCGATGCAATGCGCATCCCGCAACAAAAGCGGAGCGCGGACCTCCCTTCTGATGTCGCACGCTCAGGCTGTCAAAGAAGCACCATAAAGGCACGGTGATTCTCTTTATTTTCCCTCTGTTTCCAGAAAGTCCCGGCGGTACTGGGAGGGAGTGATGCCCTCCGACTTCTTGAACACCTTCGTAAAGACCCGGTAGTCCCCGTAGCCGGACTGCTCCGCCACCTCCGCGATGGGCAGGGAGGTGGAGAGCAGCAGCTTTTTCGCCCTTTCCATGCGGATGTTGGTCAGGTAGGCCAGAAAGTTCACGCCGATCTCGCTCTTGAACAGCTGGCTGATGTACTGGGGGTTCAGGTGGAAGTTGTCGGCCAGCACGGAGAGGCTGATCTCCTCCGCGAGGTGCTCCTGGAGGTAGCGCGTGATTCCGGCGATGGTCCGCTCCTCCTGCTTCTCCATGTCCGCCGCGGCCGAAACCCGCCTTTCGAACAGGGAGATCTTCAGGTTATCGATGCAGCCGCCGAACTCCTCGTAGTTCACCGGCTTGAGGATGTAATCCGTGATCTGCAGCCGCAGCGCCTCCCGGCAGTAGGAAAAATCGTCGTAGCCGGAGACGATCACAAAGGCGATATCGGGGTGCTTGATGCGGCTGAGCTGGATCACCTTCAGGCCGTTCATGATGGGAATGTTGATGTCCATGATGACGATGTCCGGGCGCAGCGCGTCGATCTTCGCCAGCGCCTCCATGCCGTCGCCGGCCTCGCCCGCCACCTCGCAGTCGTGGGCCTGCCAGTCAAAGAGACGCTTGAAGCCCTCCCGGATCATGATTTCGTCGTCCACCAGAAGCACGCGCAGCTTTTTCATGATACATCCTCCTTCAGGGGCAGCAGGATATGCGCCGTCACGCCGCCCGCGGGGTTCTCCGTGTAGGAAAGGCCATATTCCCGGCCGCAGAGCAGCTTGATCCGCTTCTGCACGTTCAGTATGCCGATGCTGTTGCCCTCCAGTTTGGCCGGTTGCCTGGAATAGGTCAGAAGCATGTGGTCGATGGCGGCCTTCTTGCCCTCCGCAAAGCCGCCTCCGGTGTCGCTGACCAGTATCTCCATTCGGTTTTCCGGCGTCCTCCGGGCCGAGATGCGCACCTCGCCCCGGTAGCCCACGTTCTTCAGGCCGTGGAGCAGGCTGTTTTCCACGATGGGCTGAAGGATGAAGTTGGGCACCTTCATGCCGCCCAGCTCGGGGTCGATGTCATATTCGCATTGCAGCTCGGGATAGCGGTAGCACATCAGTTCCATGTAGGCCTCCAGCAGCTCCAGCTCGTCGTCCAGGGAGACCATGGGCCGGTCCACCTTCACGCTGAGCCGGAAGAAGTCCACCAGGCGCATGAGCAGATCGGCCACCGCCCTGTCCCCGTTCAGCTGCGCCTGAATTCGGATGGTGTCCAGCGTGTTGTACAGGAAGTGGGGGTTCACCTGACTCTTCAGGTACAGCATCGACATCTTCTGCTCCGTCAGCTCCGCCCGAAGGATGTCCGGGTTCTCCAGCGTCAGATAGAACGACAGCGTCATCAGGACGATGCCCATGCCGCTGATGAGCCAGGTGTGGTTCAGCCACTGCAGGGCGCAGACGCTCACCTCGATGATCAGCGCCGAGCCGATGGCGAACTTCTTTTTCCGGTCGATCTGCCGCCAGTTTACGGCGAAGAGCCCGGCGCACAGCAGCAGGTAGAACGCGACGCCCCAGTAGGGAACCAGCATGTACGGCCCGGAGGAATAGTTGCCCGCCGAGGTTACCGTGTAGGAGATCGGAAGCAGGAAGTTGCCCAGCTCCGCCATCGCCAGAAAGATTCGGGCGGGGAGATCCAGCCGCCGGGGCTTGCCGGTCTCCTCCTCCACCAGTATGGCGATGTACTGGTAGAACAGATAGATCACCAGCACCATGCTGCCCAGAAACAGCCGGTGAACCGCGTCGTTGAGAAATTCCGGCACGGTCTCCAGATGGTGCACCGTGTAGACGGTGATTCCGTCCAGGGCCAGATGCACCAGCGCGACGACCAGCAGGACGGAGAACGTCCTGTGCAGCGGCGTGCTCTTTCGACCGGCGGAAAAATAGACGCAGGCGACGAAGGCCAGGATCATGAAGAGCGCGATTTCCATTCGCAGCATGCGGCTTTCCCCCTTTTGTTATGATTATAGAGGCTTCATCCGGAAAGAGATAGGTTGATAAGCGATCCGATTGTGTCAATTCTTTAGAATTCCCGAAACCATTGTACCAGAAAAGCTGCGGCTTTGCAGCAGCATCCGCGCCCTGTCGGCAAAAAAAGAGGAGCCGGACGCCTCCGGCCCCTCGGGCGGTCGCAGGTCACCCTCGCATGGTGGCACAGGGGGATTCCGGTCAAAGCAGCGGCACGCCGAGAACCACGGAAATGTTCCCCTCGCATGGCCGCGCAGGGGGAGGTCGCTGTCCGCCGGGCCCCGAGGCGCTTACGCATAGGGCCTGGCGTCCAGCGCGTCCCGACAGCCCAGCTTTCTGGCGACGCGCGCAAGATACAGGCGGGAGATGCGCCTGCCCACCAGGTTGTACATCCGGATCTGCCCCTTCGACATGTATTCCGGGCCGGCGAAGGCGTCCGCGGCGGCCTTTTCAAAGCGGGCGGTGCGGGCGAAGACGCGCCCCGCCTCCTCGAAGGGTGCCAGCATTCTCTCCCGCGTCCGTTCATTCACCAGGCCGGTTCCGAACATGTCGCCCCTGATGAGGGTTCCGGCGTAGTCGCAGCCCAGTTGGGCGGGAAGGGTCTCCAGAAACGCCTCGCAGCAGCGGCTCTGGGAGGCCTCCGGGAAGCCGCCCTGAATCAGAAACGCCAGCTTGGTTCCGGGCGTCTGCTTCGGCGTGAGCCCGGAAAGAAACTCCAGCAGAATGCCGGGAAGGTTCTCCACATACAGGGGAAACGCGATCAGGATGTGTTCGTTTTGCCCGAAGGCCTTCGCCGCGTCCGCCCATTGGCCGCGGTCGGACAGATACCAGACCTCCGCGGTGTCGCTGCCGCGGTCAAAGCCCCTTCGGAAGGCCTCGACGACCTTCGCGGTGTTGCTCCTGGGCCGGGGCCGGGACGCGCCGCTGATGATCACTAAATGCATACCAACAACTCCTTTGCCTCGGAGATGGGGCGGGCGCCCAGGCTCTCTCCGCCGAGATTCAGCATGACCCGCTCCATCCAGCGATTCAGATAGGCTCCGTCCGCCGCCCCGGCGTACAGCAGGCCGAAGCGGAGCTTCCGGTCGTAGCGGGGCACATGGCGGCACTGGCCGTCCACGATGTGGATGTACATGGTGGCCAGGGGCAGAAGCCGGTCGACGGCGTTCTTCATCCGGAAATCCACGAAGTTCAGCGCCGTGCCGGACAGGAAGACAGCCGCGTCGCAGGCGAGATAGGCCTTCAGCAGCTCCTCGTAGCCGTCCTGGATGGAGCAGACGCCCGGCGTCACCAGCCAGCAGGCGTTGCAGCCGGAGCAGGGGCGCAGGTTCTTCTCGCGGGCGTGAATCACCTGAAGCTCCTCCGCCGCGCCGCCCAGCGCCTCCAGCGCGGGAGAAACCGCCGGATCGTCCTCCGGCAGCATGTTGACAACCAACAGTCTCTTCACTTTGCATCTTCCTTTCAACCTCCCGGAGCGCGGACGGGCCGCCCGGGTCAGACCCCGGACGCGCGCCCGCAGCGCGCAACGGTTCAGGACTTCGGATTTACAGAATTCCCGTGACCGTCATGGTGGCGACGGTCGCGGCCGCCTCGCCTTCGTCTTGACCGGCGGGCCTGCGCACCGGCACCCAGATGCCACAGGCGTAATCCGGGCTGCGCATGTCGCCGGGGGAGTAGACCTCCAGCGTGGCGCTTCCGTTGCCCATGTATTTCTGTCCCTCGCTCGGATACCATTCCTGCCAGACCTGGGCGTTCAGCGCCTGCAGGGAGCCGGGCAGGGGGCCTCTGGCGGAGAACATGGCCCAGTCGCTCTCCGGGAAGGTATAGAGCTTCAGTCCCTCCGGCACGCCGCCGCCCCTGTAGAGTCCGGCGATCCAGTATTCAAAGGAGTTGTCCTTCCCGTCGCAGATGGCAAACAGGCCAATGTTGTTTTCGAGAATCGCCGCCTCCACCGCGTTTTCCGGCTTCATCGTCTGCCAGAGCCGTGCGTACTTCTGCGCATACGCTTTGTCCCAGAATTCGGGGCACTTCTGCGGCCCCTCCTCCGGGCGGATGAAGGTGGAAAAACCGATGAAGGTCATTTTGGGCCTGTGTTCGTATTTTACGTTCATTTTTTATACCTCCCTGTCCCTTCCGGTGCTCTGATCCTTTGCCTTTCCGCGCGCGCCCCGCGCAAAGATCAGCGCGAGCAGCAGACCCGCAGCGACCCATGGCAGCGCCGCGTCGAGAAAGTCGAGAACATTCTTCATCAACGGATATGCCTCCTTCCGCATTTTCAGGGCCGCCCGCTCTCGGGCGGCCTCAGTCGCGCCACGGCCGCCCTTTCCCATGCCAGCCGTTCGCCTCCCAGTAGCCATAGTCCGGCTCCGCGGGCGGGAGGTGCTTGTGCGCAAGGCGCATCAGGGAGAACCATTTCCGTGCCCGGAGGTTGAAGCCGCGCCTGCCCGCGCCTCTGCGGATCCGGTGCGCGAGGCGGTCCGTCCCTGTGTGGATGCGCCGGAGGATCCGCTTCGGGATGCCGGCGGGACTTGCGGCCTGCACCCCGAAACCCAGCGTGTAGACCCTTCGCACGCCCCACATCTCCAGGCTGTCGGCCATATCCCGGATGGTGGCCTTCATCCCGCCGCCGGCTGCGGTTGAGATGGCGACCGCCTGCTTGCGGCTCATGTCCGCCAGGGGCCGGTGAACCACCCACCAGGTTCCGAAGTGATCCAGAAAGTTCATCATGGAGCCGGTGGCGTGATAGACATAGACCGGACTCTCCAGAATCAGCAGGTCCGCCTCCAGAATCGCCGCGACCAGCGGCTCTAGCTCTGCGTAATGCGGGCAGTTGTGCAGGCTGGTCTGGAAGCAGGTGAAGCAGCCGAGGCAGGGCTTGCTGAAATCCCGGGGCAGGAAGAACTCGCGGAGCTCTCCGCCCACCTTGCGGGCAAGCTCCCGCGCCACCATGCAGGTGCTGCCCTCGTGGCTCTGACCGTGAATGATGAGTATCTTCATTGTGTGCATCTCTCTCTCAATTTCTCTTCGACACCTGATATTCTACAGGAGCGCTCCGTTCAGGAATAGGTGCTTTTTGCATGCGTATGTGTCCGTTTTATAGATGCCGGGCTCCCTCCCCGGGCTGCATTCGGCAGAGTTATGTAAGGCCCCCCGGGGCCGATTGACGGAATGAGGGAAAAGGGGTATAATGACCATATACCGGACTAAAAATCGGACCATGGTCGGATTTTTTATCGGAGGCGGCGAATGAAACAGGGAAAGCGCTCTCAGCGCATGGAGGAGACCCGGGCGCAGGTGCTGCGGGACGCGGTCATACTATTTCTGGAGAAGGGCTATCGGGAGACGACCTTCGAGCAGATTGCCACGCGGAGCGGCCGCACAAAGAGCGCCGTGCTGCGGGCTTACCCGGACAAGGAGGCCATCCTCTACGCGCTGGTGACCCACATGTTCAGCGTGCAGTTTGCCGGTGCGCGGGCGAAGCTGGGGGAGGGCGCGGATCCGCTGCTGGTCTACGGCGTCGAAACGGCGCTTCAGATGCACATCTGCGAGCTCAGCGAATCGCTGCGGGACCTCTATACCGCGGCGTACGCCCTGCCCTCCACGACGGAATACATCTACAGGAGCACCGCGAAGGAGCTGGAAAAGACCTTCGGCAAATACCTTCCGGACGCGGCGCAGAGCGACTTCTACGAGCTGGAGCTGGTCTCCGCCGGCGTGATGCGCGGGCTGATGGCCCGCAAGTGTGACATGTACTTTACTCTGGAGAGGAAGATTGCGCTGTTTCTGCGCTGCGCGCTGAAGGTGTACGATGTGCCCGCAGAGGAGCGCGATGCGGTGATCTCCCGGGTGCTGGCGATGGACCTTGGAACGCTCGCCCTCAACACGCTGGAGAACACGGTTCGCCTGGCGAAGGCGGGCTTTGACAGCGATACGCTCTGGGCTTCGGCCCCGGAGGGACGGGAGGAGGATGTGCTGTGAAGTATGAATCTGTCCTGCAGGCGGCAGACCGTCTGGGCGTGTCCATCCACACCGTCCGGAGGTGGGCGCGGGAGAGACGGATTCCTGGGGCCGAACGGTGCGGGCGCTCGTGGAGGATCCCCGCAGATTTCGATCCCGCGAAGCAGCGGGGCGCGCAGCCGGAGCGCGAAGCGTCGCCGTGCGCCGGCGCACAGCCCGGCCGCGTCGCCATGCCCCTCATGAATAGCGTCTATCCCGTGGGAAAGTGCCGAGAATTCATTGACTCCATTGCGGACGCGGACGACCGGGCCATTGCCTGGGGCGAATATTACTACTACAGCGGCCAGGCGGAGAGGGCCGCCCGGGCCATGGAGCCCTATCAGGACAGCGCGGATCCCATGCTGCGCGGCGCGGCCAATCTGGTGGGCTTCTTTGCCAACTTCGCGCGGGGGGACACGGCTCTGGCCATGCGCGCCTGTAAACGTCTGCTGGCGGATCTGCATGGGGACGACCGGACGCAGTCTGCGCCGCTGCAGCGCGCCATCGGCGCGCTCGTGGTCACGACGGCCTCGGTGCTGCTGCACCTGCCCGTGGCCAGCGACGTGGATCTGCACGCGTGCATGGCCTGTCTGCCGGACGGCCTGAAGCTGTGGGCGTGCTACCTGCTGGCCCACAAGGCGTATCTGGAGAAGAACTACAACGGCTCCCTGGCCATCGCGGAGCTGGCGCTGGCCATCTGTCCGGAGCGGTATCCCGTGCCGTCGATCTATGCGCACCTCGTGGCCGCCATGGATCTGATGAGCCTCAAGCGCGTGGTCGAGGCGCGGCAGCACGTCGCGCAGGCGTGGACGCTTGCGCAGCCCGACGATCTGATTGAGCCCTTCGGCGAGCACCACGGCCTCTTGCAGGGCATGGTCGAGCGCTTCTTCCAGGAGGAGGACCCCGAGGCGTTCGACCGGATCATCGCCATCACCTACGCCTTCAGCGCGGGCTGGCGCAAGATTCACAACCCGATTGCCCACCACGAGGTGGCCGACAACCTGACCACCACCGAGTTCACCATCGCCATGCTGTACAACCGCGGCTGGACGGCCAAGGAAATTGCCACCTACATGAACCTGTCCCCGCGCACCATCACCAACACCATCCAGGTCATCTATCAGAAGCTGGGCATCTCCGGCAAGCGGGAGCTGGAGAAGTTCATGCTCGCTTAGAGTTGCGTTTTGCCGCAGAAAATGCTCCCTCCGGGGGGAGCGGATTGCCCGGTACAGACCCCGAAATCGCCCGCGAAAACCCTGAAATATGGCTTTTCGTGGGCGAAAGCTGTCAATCATGACCGGAATGTGACGGCGGTGAATTTTGCTACTATAAATAAACCTTACATTTTTCAAGTAAAAACCGTTCTGAAATTACTCTGTCCAAATTGGGGATTTTCAGGTAGAATAATTCCATATAATGGCGAAGGAAGCGGTTTGATGGAAGCGGAAAAATGCAAAACCTTTCGGATAGACGGAGACCGGTTCACCGTGCCGTACTATTACGACGAGGGCGCGAAGATTTTCATCGGACAGTTCCCATCCTTCGAGGAGGAGCCCAGGTATACCCCGAGCGGCCGGCCGTGGAAGAACGCCATACACATCGGCTGTCCCTACGCGGCGGGAGACTATGACGATTGCGGTTCCTGCCCCCATCTGATCAAGGAAGACCCACGGGACATCATCGGCGTCTGCAATCACGAACGAATGCGCAACAGGGCATCGCCGGAGAAATCCGATCCGGCAGGCAAATGAACGGCACCACCGGCCATTGAAATCAGGAGGACGAAAATGAAGGCTTTGATGAGAAAACTCCTCGCGGCGATTCTGGTGATCGCCATCCTCACCACCGGCAGCATCGCGGGCCTGGCCGAAGCGGTCAACGGCGCGCAGACGTCGGGCGGCGATGCGTACACCCTCGAACGGGAAAGCACCTGGGCGGAGGTCGGAAGGCAGATCGCCGGCATGTTGGGCTTCATCGTCGAGGACGCGGCGAACACGGATCTCGCTGCGTATTCGGATCGCATCGCGAATCTGAGCCTCGAGGACGACAGCATCTACCTGGCCATCCTCGCGGAAAACGGCTATCTGCCCGAGGAACCGGCGCAGATTGATCCCGCCGCCGCAATCTCGGCCGAGGCGTACATTCAGTGGATGCAGCTCGCATTCCCGACCACGGTCGATTCTCAGGATGCCATCGACGCGCTGGCGGGCACGGAGGATCTGGGCAACGTCGCCGTCCTCGGCGATGATCTCTCCGTCAACGCGGTGCAGCCGGAGCGCATCGCAGTCGCGGAGGCGCAGAACCTGTCCCTGATCGGGGTCGAGGCCGACGCGCTCTCCCTGAACGCCGTGAGCAGCGTGGATCTGAACAAGAGCGATATCGCCCGCGTGCACATCCACGACGCAGTGGTCAGGGAAGAGGAGCAGCCGGACGAGGAAGCCGAACCGGACGAAGAAGCGGAGCCGGGCGTGATCTACCTCCATTTGGACGCGGATACCACGCTCCCCGAGATCATCGTAAAGAGCGCCGATGAAGTCATCATCGAGGGCAGCGGCGCGCTGGGCGTGATTCGCGTGCAGGAAGCCGTCGGCTCCCTGACCGTCCGCGCCACCGCCTCCGTCATAAACGAGACCGAAGTCGCTTTTGAAGTGACCGGCCCCGACGCCCAGGTCGTCGAGCTGCAGCCCGGCGAGCAGGTGGACTTTGTGCTGACCAAGTGGCTGGTGTCCTTCGTCACCGAGGGCACGGCCGTTGAAACCCAGGAAATCGCGCCCGGCGGCATGGTGGACTTCGACGCGGCGACCACCACCCTTGAGGGCAAGGTCTTCACCGCCTGGTATGAGGACGCGGACTACACCACCCCCACCTCCCGTCTGGCGACCGTGGACCGTCAGATGACGCTCTACGCCCGCTTCGTCGATGCGGCGGACGCGGTTGTCGTCACCTTCGAAACCTTCGGCGGCCTCGAGCTGGAGCCGCTGACCTTCGCCAAAGGCGAATATCTGCTGACCAAGCCGGTGGAGAAGCTCTACACCTACAAGGAGGGCTATTCCTTCGGCGGCTGGTGCGTGGACGAGGAGTGCACCACGGGCTTCGGCTACACCGACCCCATCGAAGAGAGCATGACGCTCTACGCCTATTTTGCCTCCAATGAGGAGGTCATGGAGGAGAAGCACGACTCCACCGCCTCCATCGAGCTTCCCGACGGAAGCGCCACCATCGGCCTGGTTCTGCCCGAGGGCATGCGCGCGGATGAAGCGCTTGCAAACCTCAGCGTGGAGGCCGGCACCGGCGGCGAGGCGCCCGAAATCGCTGTGCGCGAAACCGAAAACGGCGCGGAAATCTACTGCGAAGCGGGCTTCACCCCCGGCTTCTCCTTCACCCTGACCGCGCAGAACGGCGTGCAGTTTGCCGATCAGCCGGAATACGTTGACACGCTGACGGTAAGCATCTTCCGCGAGGAATCCAGAATTGTCGAATTCGCGGAGGGGCTGACCTATGTCCTCTGGGACGACGTGACCGATTACACCCCCGTGACCAAGACGGAATCGACCTCTGAAACGACCTCCGCTCCCGAGATTACCATCAATAACATGCTCGGGGATTACGACTCCCAGAGCACGATCGTTCCCGGCAGTCTGGTTATGACCGGCGATACCCATCTGTATCCGGGTCAGATCGTCGTGTTCTACGACGGCGATCTCGGCTGGGACGAAGGCAACGTCATGTTCTGGGAAGGCGGCGATCTGGCGGGCTATGTGCTCTACGCGCAGATCGAAACCGTGGAAGAGCGTGCGGACGGCGCGCGTGACGTCACCTTCCGCTATGCGAATCCCGAAGATTACATCGCCAATCTGGACATTCACACCTCCGAGGAAGTCAACGTGGAGGAGGAGCTGACCGACGCGCAGCTCGCCCAGATTGAAAAGAATATCGCCACTCAGCTTGCCTCCAACGAGGAACTGCAGGCGCAGATGCTGGTGGCCGTGATGACCAGCAGCGAAACCCAGGAGATCCTGGACGACATGTACGGCGAGGGCACCTATTCCCTGGCCAAGGCGAAGGCCTACCTCACCGACATCGACGCGGACCCCGTCCTGACCCCGGATGGCAACACCGTCACCGCCAGCGTCGACGTGAGCTTCACGATCAAGATAATCAGTGAGCAGGGCGTTCTGGCCATACTCAAGCCCCGCCTGTTCTTTGAGGAGCAGCTGACCCTGGGGCTCAACACGGACGGTGGATTCCTGTGGCTCGACGCGTCCATCGAGTTTAGAACCAAGACGACCGTCCGGCTGGAGCTCAGCGCGACCACCGGCGGAGAGCTCGACGCCATCGACAAGGCGAGGAATACGCTGGAGGAGATCGTCACTGCCTCCGGCGAGGCCATCGAGGGTTACGATTATCAGCGTGCCGCCTGGTCGCTGATGTACACCATGAACGAACTGATGGAGGCGGATCTGGAGTATCAGGATCTGTTCGCCGTACAGCTACTGAACATCAAGAAGAGAGTCTCCTACGGTCTCGTCACCGTCGGCGGCAAGCTCGAGCTCATGGGCCAGGCGGCGTGCATCGCCACCTTCGGTGTGACCGTCACGGCGGAATTCGGCACCAAGGTGGGCTTCCACTTCAACTTCAAGAAGATGAAGGGCAACGACTACAAGGAGGATCTGGGCAGCGATGTGACCAGCCAGATCGATCTGATCGGTAAGCTCGGCGTGCGCATGGGCCTTGCCGTGTCCCTCTACTACGGCCTCACTGTCGTTGCCATGGACTACCTGACAGGCTCATTCTATGCCTATGTGGAGCTGGCGGGCATGTTCCTGCATAAAGCCGCCACCTCGGCCGGAGGGGGCAACTACGCGGGCGCGCTGTATATGGAGGTCGGCATAGACTTTGACTTCGAGCTGACTGCCGTAATCGACGTACTCCTCTTCTCCTACGAGCTGAACGTCCCCCTGTGGAGCTACCGCTGGAATCTGTATTCCCTGACCCGCGGCATGACCATGAGCATTGTGCAGAAGGACAAGCTGGACGCGATGTGGGAGCTGGCCATGCGGGATGTCAACGGCAGGACGAGCTACATCTTCAGTTACCTGCCGATGGAATCCTACGATATGCTCACGGCGAAGCGCACCGACAACCAGCTGCTGTTTGAAACCCTGCAATCGGGCAACGTCACCGCGAAATTCACGCTTGAGAACGTCGTCATCAACGGCGAACCGGTTTCTGCCAACGACCCGCGCGTGAACGTGATCTACGCGGGCGACGGCGTGAAGGGCAAGGCCGGCGTCATCTACGCGGATGAAATGGCGGCCGCCGCCCACAAGGTCACGCTCTACGACTGCGACGTGGTGCTCACCTATGAAAACAAGAACGGATCCGAGCTGATCAAGCATCACCGGCAGGTGTTCCACCTCACCCGCGAGTTCAAGATGGCCACCATCACCGTCAACGTGAACTTCGCGCTGTACGACTGGTGCGCCCATGCCTGGGGCATCGAGGCGGCGCAGTGGGACGGCGAATCCCTGTACAGGTACACCTTCGAAAACACCCATGTGCTGGGCTGCCCCGTGGAGCCGACGGCCACCCGTGGCGTCTCCCTCGACACCTTCGTCTCCGCGGCGAAGAGCCGCTATCCCGAGATGGAGGAGATGGTTCTCTCCTGGTTCAACCCCACCCGCAACGATGTGAATCTCACCACGCAGCTGAGCGTACCGGGCTTCAGCGACACCTGCTATATCACGCCCAAGAGCAGCACGCTGCGCTACAGCCTGTATTCCACCTCGCTGGAATACGATCTGAACTTCTATCTGTATGTCAAGCGCTTCCCGGGCTACACGGGAGAGATCACCTACATCATTGAAGCGCCCGACGCGAAGGACGACGCCGTATTCACGGTGCGCGGCGCGGATGGCGGACGGCTGATGACCTTCACGCGCGTGGCGGGCTCCAATCCGAAGCGCTGGAGCCTGACCGTTCCGCGCTCGGCCTTCGACGGCACGAAGAGAACCATCATGATGGGCACGAGCCGCGGCGACAGCACCCCCACCAACCTGACCGTCAACGGACGCGAGAAGGAGGATGTGGTCACGCTGCACCTGAGCAACGCGACCCGGAGTGTGGAAATCATCCTGGGCGAGGGCGTTACCGGCTGGGATACGTTATCCCACGACCTCAGCAAGATGAGCGCGATCACCCCCGGCGACCAGGTCACCATCTCCGTTGATCTGGCGGAGGGCTATACGGGCGTGCGCGCCGTCACTGACCCCGCAGGGGTGAAGTACAGCTATACGCCCATTACCTCCCAGACGGGCGAGTTCACCTTCACCATGCCGTACAGCGATCTCAAGCTGACCCTCTACGGCACGAAGAGCTACAAGGTGGACTTCATGTACAACTGCGACGGACACGATCTCTTCTCCAGCGTCGATGTGGAGAGGGACACCGCCGTCAACAAGCCGTCCACGCCCTTTGTCGACGGTCTGGTCTTCGCGGGCTGGTACGACAACGCCGACTGCACGGGCGAACCCTTCGATTTCACCCAGCCGATCACCCAGGACACTACCCTGTACGCGGCCTGGAAGGTGAAGGTCACCGTTGACCTCGGCAACGCGAAGGGTCAGGCGGCCTACATCACCGGCCGCAGGTTTGTGGACGTCGAAATCGAAGACGGGGTATACAAGACCCTGGAGCTGACCGACACCGAACTGATCTTCCCCGGCGACGATTCCGGCTATGACCGCTACACCTACGCCACCCAGATGCTGGGCGAGAACGCGCTGGAATATGCCCTGCCCAACTATCCGGGCTACGAATTCGTCGGCTGGTATACCAACCCGGACTGCACCGGCGAGGCCGTGAAGCCGCAGGAATACGTGCTCACCGGCAGCGTGACCTTCTACGCCCGCTGGAGGAAGATCGCCATCATAACCTACGAAATCAACAATGGCGAAGAAAACGCAGAGCCCTACGACATGTATCTGGAATACGCGGGCGAGAAGCTCACCCACATTCCCGCGGATCCGGAGCGCGAGCACTACATCTTCACCGGCTGGTACAGCACGGCGGCGACCCAGTCTTACCAGCGCGTCAACCTCACGAGCTTTATCCCGGAGGACAGCATGTCCCTCTACGCGGGCTGGAGGTCCGAGCAGTACACCATCACCTACGAGCTGGGTGGCGGCACGAACAATCCCTCCAACCCCACCTCCTACAACTATGACAGCGGCGTGATCGTGATCGGCAACCCCACCCGCAAGGGCTACAGGTTCCTCGGCTGGACGGCCACGGGAATTGAAGCCGTCGACGGCAAGATCACCATCCCCGTGGGCTACAAGAGCGACATCACTCTGACCGCCAACTGGGAGCTGCTGACCTTCACCCTCGAGGTCGACCCGGGCCGCGGCACGCTGCCTGAGTCCATTCCCGCCACCTACACCGTCGAGGACGCGGACATCGCGATTGGCAATCCCACCCGCGCAGGCCACCTGTTCCTCGGCTGGACCGGCACGGGCCTGACCGATCCGGTTGTGGATCTCGTGATTCCCGCCGGCTCCGTCGGCAACCGCAACTACACCGCCAACTGGAAGACCATCGAGACCGCCAGCGACGTCCTGCAGGCGGCGCTGAACGCCGTTTCGAATCCCTTCGTCATGAACGCGAAGGATTACAGCGACGTCGCGGACTTCCAGGCCGCCGCCATGGCAAAGGTCGCGGCGGATGAAGCCTGCGCGCCCTTTGTCGACCAGCTCAGCCTCGCGGCCGAACTGACCGGCGGCGCGACCGAGGACGAAACTGCCTATTCCTACCCCGCGAAGGTCACCGTGACCTTCAACGCGGACGACGGCAGCGTCATCTCCCGGAGCAAGAGCGTCACCCTGCGGGTCGAAAAGAACCCCGTGACCATCGACGTGGCCCCCGAATACACCGTCGGCGGCAAGTACATTGAATACAATACGAGCCTCGCGAATGTGAAACTCACCGGCACGGCGACCTCTGAGGGTGCGAACGTGCAGGGCAGCTTCGCATGGGCGGATGGCGCCATCGTTCCCGTGAGCGCGGACAACGGCAAGGCCATCTACAGGGTCGTGTTCACGCCCAACGATACCAAGACCTACAGCGTCGCGGAGGCGCTGATCGCCGTCAACACCCAGACCGGCGTGAACCTCGGCCTTGCCCTGAAGAACGGTAAGGACGATACCGTCGAGTACACGGGAGTGGCCCTGACGAAGGACGCGATCGAGGTCTATGCCATCGACGACGCGACCGGCAAGAAGCTCGACGCGACCGTCAGCCTCGAAAATCCGCAGTATACGAAGCCTGGAACGGAGCCCGGGGTGACCTCCGTCACGCTGACGGGCTATGATGCGATCACGATTTCCGGCGCAGCCGATGATCCCGAACAGTACAAGCTGATCGACACGAATCCCGAACTGCTCTTCGTCATCGCCCGCGCCACCCCAGTGATCAAGAAGGACGACGTGGTGGTGGTCAGTGGCGAACTGACGTACGAAGGCGAATACGATCAGCTGCTGTACGATGTGGAGCACGGTCTGCAGGCGTATACGGTTACAGCTACGGGAGAAGATCAAGAGCTGGATGGCAGATTCGAGTGGGTCGATCCCACCACCCGTTTGGATGCGGGCGACAACGCCTGCCAGGTGCGCTTCATTCCCAAGGATCTGAGCCACTACAAGGCCGTGACCCTTGATGTGACGGTGCATGTCGACGGCGTGGTCGGACAGATCACCTATATCCTGAATGTGACCGGCGAGGACGATCCCGAGGTACTGGACACGCTGAATTTCTCCGTGACAACCGACTACGGTTCGGTGAAGACGCAGAAATTCGACCACGAGAACGGGACGAACCGCTGGACGCTGACTGTGGATCGCGCCGCATTTGCGGATGACACGGTTCATCCGATCCTGCTGCAGCGCGGTGAAGGCAAGACCGTCGACTGCGGACTGGACGAAGAAGAAAATCCCGTGACCGTCACCGGACGCGAAGCGGAGGACGAGGTCACAAAGAATCTGGTATACATGCCCAGAATCCTTACCGTCAATCTGGTGGGGGGCATTGAAGCCGATAGCGTTAGCATCGATGGCGCTGACGGCTCGCCTCTTGATTTGGGTTACGTACAGCCCGGTGAGGAGGTCACCATTTACGCTTCGCCGGAAGCCGGCTACAACAACGTGAGTGTCCGCGTTGTAAGCCCCGATGGATTGGACTTGAACGAATGGTTCGAGGATAAGACTATCAAATTCATCATGCCGAATGAGAACGTTACAATCGATCTCG
This sequence comes from bacterium, assembly GCA_004563405.1. Classification (GTDB taxonomy): domain Bacteria; phylum Bacillota; class Clostridia; order Christensenellales; family Aristaeellaceae; genus SFTH01. The sequence continues at coordinate 83,945 of SFTH01000014.1, read as the reverse complement.
AGGGCGTGACGACCCACCGCGTGATCTTCCACTACGGCAACGATAGGGGCGTGTACGACTATATCGACGTGGTAGATGGCCAGACGGGCGGGGATAAGTGGCCTGAGAATCCCACCTTGGACGGCATGACTTTCCGAGGCTGGATTGTATCTGGAGAATACATTCCTGACGGAAACTACAATTATTACACGGCCGACACGGTGATCACCGAAGACATTGATCTGGAAGCCGACTGGCAGGTAAGAATCACCGTGGACTTCGGCGGACAGAAGGGACCTGCACGCTACGTCGATCCCAACAGCGGCAGTGATGGGCTCAATTGGAAGTATTTCCTTAAGAAGGAAGACGGAAGCGACGATACATCCGAAAAAACCCGCTTCTCCTTTGACTGGTCGTCGACCTGCGGCCTGCCGGATTTTGTGCGGCCGGATGTCGTAGGCTACCGGTTCCTGGGCTGGGAACTCACGCCCGATGGCTACTACGATGCTGAGGATCCGGACCACAATCCGGTGACCAGCTGGTTCTGGCCCAGCGAAAGCATGACCATCTATGCCGTTTGGGAAAAGACCGCGACGGTGACCTTCGTCATGCCCGACGGCAGGTATGTGGAGCATAAGGAAACGGTTGGCGAGCCGATTGACCTTCTGGACTGGGAAATCCCGACGCTGTCGAAAGGCTATGCGTTCGGCGGCTGGTATCTCACTCCGTCCTGCCTGGACGAGGAGGATAAGGTCGAGCAGGAGAGCTATATCGTCGAGGGCGATGTGACGCTGTATCCGCGCGTGGAGCTGCTGGAATACAAGATCACCTACAATCTGAACGGCGGCGTGAACGATCCCGCCAATCCCGACACCTACACCGTCGAGGATGATAGGATCGAATTCGTGTATCCCACCCGCGAGGGCTATGAGCTTCCCGTTATGACCGCGACGGAACCTGCGGTTGCTGATGATATCACCCTTCCGCCAACATGGATTATCCCCGAAGGCTCCACCGGCGAGGTCATCGTGACCATGAACTGGACGCCCATCGACTACGCCATCAGCTACGACCTCGCTGGCGGCACGGCGACCGGCTCGAACCGCGCGACCTACAACATCGAGAGCGCGGACATCACGCTGAGCAATCCCACCCGCAGCGGCTACACCTTCGCGGGCTGGACGGGCACGGGCCTCACGGAGGCGACCGATAAGGTGGTCATCCCCACCGGCTCCATGGGCGAACGCAGCTACGCGGCCAACTGGGAGCTGGCGGTGTCCGTCGAGGACATCCTCGCGGCGGCAAAGAGCCACCTGCCGAATCAGGTGACGCTGGAGCTGGACGACGTCGATGGCGACATCACAAAGCTCAACACGGCGTACATCGAGCAGATGATCCAGCAGGCGCTGATTGCGGACGCAACCTGCAAGCCTTATCTCGATCTTGGCCTGCTTCAGGTGAAGGTGGAGCTTACGGAGGCGCTGACCCCCGGCAACACCTGCTACACCGGCTCCGCGAAGGTCACCGTCACCTTCGCTGACGATCTCGGCAATGCCGGAAGCGCCGTCCAGGATCCCATCGTTCTGCAGATCAACAAGCTCAGCCTGACCCTCATCGATGTGGCGGTCGACTACTCGGATGCGCTGTATGGAAGCTACTACGGCAACGGAGGCGGCCAAAACAGTGATTTGAAAACCCGGTTCTTCCCCTGGGGCACGAAGCTGGAAGATGTGAAGCTGACCTCGGACAGCAAGGCCGTTGACTCCGAAGGCAACGAGGTGCCCGGCACCTTCGAGTGGGCGGATCCTTCCACCAAGCTCGAGGGCAAGTACAACAGGGTCACCAGAAAGCTGGTGTTCCGGCCCGAAGATGACCAGAAGTACTCCACCGCCGAAACGGAGCTGCCCGTGAAGGCGCAGATTCGCATCGAATACACGACGACCTATAGCAAGAAGGAGTACAGGGGACGCAACTTCATCCAAAGCGATTATCAGTGGTACAACGATATCGATGACGATACCTCTTACGCGCTCAGAACCTACAGCTACACCGTGGACGATGTGATCGAGCAGGATACCTACATGCCGGGCACTGCCCATGTGACGATTTATCACGGTCGCCAGGTATTCAATTACTATATTTACGAGAACAACGGTGCGTATTTCTTCGACACATCGCCGTACAAATGGGATGTCACAATTACCCCTGCGACAGTGACCCTCGATGGGCCGTTGGAGTATGACGTTCCGGTTGGCACCAGCCTGTACGACGTCGCGCACAAGCTGACGGCCAATACGGAATGGGAGAGCAATGTGGCGGGAACCTTCAGATGGAATGTCCCGGATACCCGTCTGAACACGATGGGCACCTATACGTATCAGCTGAACTTCACGGCGGATGATGCAAATCTCTACAACTGTGATAGAGCTAACGTTGTCGTCACGCTCAACGTGGTCAAACAGACAGCCCAGCTTCCCGACCTCACGCCCGTGACCTACGACGGCAAGCATCACGCGCCGAACATCTCCGACACCGCATATTACACCGTGGTGTCCAACAACGGCGGCACGGCTGCAGGCGATTACGAGGTCGTTCTGAAGCTGCGCAATCCCTCGCAGTGCATGTGGTCGGATGGCGACACGAACGCGACCAAGAAGCTCACCTTCTCCATCCTGCCCGCGAAGCTGAAGGTCAGCGGCAAGGCCAGCGTACAGGAGCTGACCTACGGCCAGAAGCTGACCAATGCTGCGTCTTCGACCGGTGAAAAACTTATCTGCGCCAACGATATGATCAAGGGCCTGACCGTGACCGGCCTCAACAACGTCACGGTGACGGGCAAGTGGGTATGGGACGATATGATACTGACGAGTCTCGACGTTGGAAGCTACACGGTGCGCGCCGTCTACAAGCCGGACGCGACCTACGGCAACAACTATGAGAGCCCGAGCATGGACTTCACGGTGAAGGTCATTCCCGCTGAGCCGAGCGCCGCCGGAATGACGTTCAAGGTGGCGGAAGGCGATATCTACATGCCCGATGACGACTATCCGTTGAACAAGTTGGAAGAATACACACCCGCCATAGACAGCGGCGTCTTCACCAATCCGAAGGATGGCACCGCCATAAAGGGCAAGCTGAGCTGGGAGGAACCGAAGCGGCTTCCGCCGGTAACCGAAACGGTTGCAACCGCCGTGTTCACGCCGGACGATACCAAGAACTACACGACGAAGAACGTTCAGATTCCGCTGACGTACACTCATTTCCTGAAAGCGAATTTCACGTCGGGCTCGCCGTTCCTGCTCTTCTGGACTGGCTTGCAGAACAATACTACCGACGTCTGGAAGCCCGATGCTACGGAGAATATCTATAAGTTGGATTTCGTAACCGCCAGCAACCACATGGGCGACAGGCTCGCGATCAAGGAGATCAAGGTCTACGTCGAAATCGCCGGCAAGTACAAGTTGAAGATCGACCAGAAGTACTCACAGGTGGTAAAGGGTACGAACGAGCATCGGCTCCAGGGTAATAACAAAAACCCGATCACTCTCACGCCGATCAGCTTCAGCGAGAATGCGGAATACTATGGCTATCGCGTCAACCTGCCGGGCGCTCGGACAGTTGACTGGAAGCGTCACAATCTCAAGATTGAGATTACCTTCGGCAACCTCTGGTACGATTCTCCCACCAGCACCATTGGCAACATCGAGGCGTTCGACACGGTCTACTCCCTGCGCAGCGCGATGCTCCTGGAGCCGACCCTTGACCCGGATGCGACCCTTGACCCGGACGCGACCCTTGACCCGGACGCGACCCTCGACCCGGACGCGACCCTCGAGCCCGATGCCACGATTGAGCCGACCATGGAGCCGGTGGTGGATGAGACGCTCGAGCCGACGCCGGAACCCACGCCCGAAGCGACGGAGGAGCCGACGCCGGAACCCACGGAGGAGCCGACGCCGGAACCCACGGAGGAGCCCACGCCTGAGCCGACCATGGAGCCCGCAATCGACGAGCCCCTGGTGCCCACGCCTGAACCGGCGGAGGGTGCGGACGGCGGAACAACCATGGAGATCGCCGTGGATGCGACCCGCGCACCGGCCAATGAGCCGGACGCGGAGCCCACGCCCCTGCCGACCCCCGACGCCTTTGAGGACCTGATCAAGATTGAGCCGAAGCAGGATTCGGAGAAGTCCGGCGAGGTTTGGAAGATCCAGCTCGAAGAGGGCCAGACCAGGGTTGAATTCGACTGGGAAGTGAAGAAGCCTGCCACGAAGTACCTGGTGTACACCTTCGATGAGGACTCCGACGAGGAGATGCCCGAGCTCGTTCTGGTCGGCCAGACCACCGAGAAGAAGGTTCAGCTGAAGACCAAAGAGTACGCGAACGGCCATACCTACACGCTCTATGTGGGCGCGATTCTGGAGGACGGCAGCGTAACCTGGGGCGACGCGACCTTCGTGCTGATGCCCTATGTGGCGCCCACCGCCGAGCCCAGTACCGAGCCGAGTGCCGAACCCAGCACCGAGCCGAGCCCCGAGCCCAGCGCGGAGCCGAGCGCCGAGCCGAGCGCCGAACCCAGCACGGAGCCGAGCACGGAGCCCAGCACCGAGCCGAGTATGGAGCCCAGCACCGAGCCGAGTACGGAGCCCAGCACCGAGCCGAGTACGGAGCCCAGCACCGAACCCGCCGCGAAGACCTCTGCGGAACCCACCGCAGAGGCCACCGCGACGGCGGCGGCGATCAGCGCACCCGAACCCGCGCCGGAACCCGCACCCGAACCCGCGCCGGAACCCGCACCCGAACCCGCGCCGAAGGCGGCGCCCGACCCCGAACCGGAAGCGCCGTCCGCTGAATCGGCGGAATGAGACCTCCCGCGAGGCGGAACGACATGAAACACATCCATTCAACCCGCGCAGGAAGGGCTTCGGCTCTTCCTGCCGTTCTGATTCTTCTGGCCGTCCTGCTGTGCGCGCCCTGTCGGGCCGAGGAGGCGGTCACCGTCTGCATTCTGGACTCCGGCTGCAACGCCCATCCGGACGCGGGGGAGAGCTTTCTGGAGGCCTCTGATGCGCTCGCGGACGGGGTCGGCCACGGCACGCAGATCTGCTCGCTGATTTCCGGGGCTGCGCCGGGGGCCGAGGTCGTGATGCTCAAGTGCTTCGAGACGGAGGACAGCGTGAACGAGGCGGCCATCGTGGCCGCGCTGTACGCCGCCGTGGACAGCTACCACGCCGACGTGATCAACATGAGCTGGACGCTGGCGAAGGAGAGCGAGGCGCTGCATGAGGCCATCCTCCACGCCCATGATCGGGGCGCGGTGCTCGTGGGCTGCGCCGGAAACCTGAGCCTGACCACGGGCCTGGGCACCGACGCCTATCCCGCCGCATGGGACGAGGTGATCGGTGTGGCGGGCGTCAACCTGGATGCGGATGGCGCGCCAAAGACCAGCCTGTGGTACCTCTACGGGGAGGCCGTCGACTTCTGCGCCCGCGCCGATTGCGGCGACGAAAAGGGCGCTTCCTATTCCACCGCCCGCGTCACCGGCAGGATCGCCGCCGCCCTTCAGAGCGGCGTGGAGAAGGCGGAGATTTACGAATACCTCGCTTCTCTGGCCCGGGACATGGGCGACCCAGGCTTCGACGACCGCTACGGCTGGGGCTACCTGGAAACGCCCTGAACCCGGGAAGGAAACCAGACTGTCGGGAAAGGTTTTGAGTACAGGGGTGCGACCGAACTGCAGGGAAATCCCCTGAACCCGACGGCACAGCCGGGGAGATCGGAAGGCATTTGGAACCCAATACAGCGGCGGCGGAGAGCAATCCGGCTCTCCGCCGCCGTTCTGTCCAAAGATCCGGGAAAGCCGCCTGCCCGAAGCCGCGTCCGGCGTGGGCGTTGGATATCCGCATCTATAGAATTGACACAAATGCATACAGGATTTCTCCACGACGGCAAACATCTGCGCGCATCTGGACTACAATTCCAAGCCGTCCTCGGCGGAGGCGATGTTGGCGGGACTGGGTCTGAAGTGCCCGGAGGCATAAAAAAGCTCCGCCTGACGGCCATCAGACGGAGTATGGCGGAAGCGGTGAGATTCGATTCGCGCCTCACGGCTTGGTCGGGGCCGGCTCTGGCGCTCCACCGGAGCGTCATTCACCCCCGGCCCTTCGAATCCCACCACAAAGAAAGCCACCCATGCGGGTGGCTCTGGCGGAAGCGGTGGGATTCGATTCGCGCCTCACGGCTTGGTCGGGGCCGGCTCTGATGCTCCGCCGGAGCGTCATTCACCCCCGGCCCTTCGAATCCCACCGCAAAGAAAGCCACCCTTGCGGGTGGCTCTGGCGGAAGCGGTGGGATTCGATTCGCGCCTCACGGCTTGGTCGGGGCCGGCTCTGATGCTCCACCGGAGCGTCATTCACCCCCGGCCCTTCGAATCCCACCACAAAGAAAGCCACCCATGCGGGTGGCTCTGGCGGAAGCGGTGGGATTCGAACCCACGGACCCATCTCTGGATCACTCGATTTCGAGTCGAGGCCGTTATGACCACTTCGATACGCTTCCATAGCCCATTCATTATAAAACAGAACGGGGCAAAAAGTCAAGAGGGAAGGCAGGCGATGGGGGATTTAACGTTCCCGGTGAGTGTTTTGGCCGGAGTTGACTCCGGGTGGCGCGTCCATCGCGGGAGTAAGCCGCCTTCGCCTGTCAGCCCGGCGCGGGGACGGCTTGTTTCGCGAAAGTCGATTCCACACAGCGAAGGATTCAGCCTCGCCATTCCGTGGGAGTGGCGGCGGCGCGCGAAGGGGAGCGTCGATTCAACATGGGGGCTGCGCGTTTCGCGAAGGGGATGCCGCCGGGGATCAGGCCAGCGTCTCCTGCCGCCAGGTCTCGCCGGTGGCGAGGTCCTTCCAGAGCAGGGTCTCGCCCTCCATCACGATGTAGCTGTGGGCGCTGCCGTTCTTGGGGATGGACACGGAGCCGGGATTGACATAGGTGAAGTCCTCGTGGCCGTTGAAGGCGGGAATGTGGGTGTGGCCGCAGAGCAGCACGTCGCCGTGTATCAGCGGCGGCGGGTTCGTTTCGCCGTGGACGTGGCCGTGGGTGGCGTAGAGGATGCGGTCCTTCAGGGGCAGAACGCAGTAATCCGCCATCACGGGGAACTGGAGAACCATCTGGTCCACCTCCGCCTCGCAGTTGCCGCGCACGCACAGCAGATGCCCGCGGATTCCGTTGAGCAGCTCAATCACCCGCTTGGGAGCGTAGTCCTTCGGCAGGTCGTTGCGGGGGCCGTGGTAGAGCAGGTCGCCCAGCAGCAGCATGCGGGGCATGTCTTCGCTGCGCCAGGCCTCCAGCAGTTTTTCGCACCAGTAGGCGGAGCCGTGGATGTCGGATGCGATCATCAGCTTCATGGTTTATCCTCCGATTCATTGATGATCTTCATTATAGCACGGATATGTAAAAATCAGGAGATAGAAATGGAGCCCCCGGATTTCTCCGGGAGCTCCAATGACAGGAAGAAATCATTTCTTGCGCAGATCGGGCTGCTTGCGATCGAAGTAGTCCTTTGTGAGCTTGACCACCACGCCGGTCAGGGGCAGCAGGGCGATCAGGTTCGGCAGGGCCATCAGGCCGTTCAGGGTGTCGGAGATGTCCCACATCAGCGTGCCGGAGCCGGTTGCGCCCACGATGCACACCAGAATGAACACGACCTTGAAGATGTAGTTGACGACCTTGTTGTTCTTGCTCAGGTAGGCCCAGCAGCTCTCGCCGTAGTAGCTCCAGCCCAGGATGGTGGACAGGGCGAAGAACAGCAGGCTGATCTGGATGATGGTGCCGCCGATGGTGCCGGGCAGGATGGTGTTGAAGGCCGCGACCGCCGCCGCACCCTTGGAGGAGAAGGCGCCCAGACCGCCCTCGGTGGCCAGCACGCCGGAGACGAGAACCGTCAGCGCGGTGATGGTGCAGATGACGATGGTGTCGATGAACACCTCGAACACGCCCCACATGGCCTGCTCGACGGGCTCCTCGGTGGAGGATGCCGCGTGGGCGATGGGCGCGGAGCCCAGGCCGGCCTCATTGGAGAACACGCCGCGGGCGAAGCCCTGACGCATGGCGTTCATGATGACGTAGCCGAAGATGCCGCCGCCGATGGACTTGAAGGAGAAGGCGTTGGCGAAGATGGAGCCCAGAATGGCGGGAATCTTGCCGATGCTCATGATGATGACGACGATGCCGCACAGGATGTAGAAGATGGACATGAAGGGCACCAGATAGGAGGTCACCTGGCCGATGCGCTTCACGCCGCCGATGACCACGATGGCCACCAGCACCGCCAGAATGATGCCGGAGACCAGCGGCTTCATGCCGAACAGACCGTTGAGCGCGCCGGCAATCTCGCTGGACTGTGCGATGTTGCCGATGCCAAAGCAGGCCAGGCCGCCCAGGACGGCGAAGATCACGGCCAGCCAGGTCCAGTTCTTCCCCAGACCGTTGCGAATGTAGTACATGGGGCCGCCGTGGTAGGCGCCGTTCTCATCCTTCTCGCGGTACTTCATGGCCAGGGCGATCTCGGCGTACTTGGTGCACATTCCGAAGAAGGCCGAGACCCACATCCAGAACACCGCGCCCGGGCCGCCGACGAAGATCGCGCCCGTCACGCCGGCGATGTTGCCGGTGCCCACGGTGCCCGCCAGCGCGGTGGAGACGGCCTGGAAGGGGGAGAGGTTCTTGCCATGGTCCGTGTCCTTCTTCTTGAACAGGCTGCCGATGGTGTTCTTCATGATGAAGCCGAACTTGCGCACCTGCAGGAAGCCAATGCGGATGGTGATGTAAATGCCGGTGCCCACCAACAGAATCAGCATAATCGGGCCCCAGGCGAAGCTGTTGATGGCGCCGTTCACGGCCTCGATCTTGTCCACGAAGCTCGTGGACTGCGGCTCGGCCTCCACCGCGACGGCGGGTTCAGCCTCGGTAGCGGTCTGCTCTGCGCACGCCCAGCCTGCGATGCAGGAGAGCGCCAGCAAAAGCACCATTGCCAGTGTCAGTATGCTCTTGTGTTTCATGGTGTGCTCCTTTCGGTTGGTGAGTCTGGTTTCCTCCCGACAGGGTGCAAAAAAAGCGCCCCGCCCCCAATGATTTGCATAAGGACGAAGCGCTGCTTCGCGGTACCACCTTATTTCGCCTGCGTCTCGCGGCGCAGACCTCATGAACAGGTTTGACCCTGCTCCGCGCGGTAATGGGCGCACCCAGCGCAGCCTACTTGAACCCCCTCGTTCGGTGCGCTCCTCGGGGAAGGCCTTCGCCGCAGTGCCTCCGCGCCTCTCACCGGCCGGCTGCTCTCTTTGCAAGACACTTGCGGTTACTGTTTTCCCGTCATCGAATATAACGGAATTTTATCACAGGCACAAAGTGTTTGTCAAGCGGACATCCGAAATTATTTTGGAGAAGGGCAAGAATTACAATGTTTTTACAATACGGACAGGTGTGCGCAGAATATGGAGGAAATCTGGTTTTGAAAACGAGATCAGACAATTTGAAGGTGCATAGATAATGAAATTTGATGCGAGATAACCTGCAAATTGTGCTCCATTTTGGCCGAGAAGCGTAGGTGAAGCGTAAAAAATGGACTAAATTTGCATGAAAAGCTCCGTTATTTGCCCATATAAGATGGATATTTTTTCGATTCTATGATAATATAATACAGAATAAGTAGGCAAGGGATATGCTCCGGGAAAGGACTGAAACTACGATGGAAAAAAAGAAAAAGCGCATGGGCGACCGCTTTGACGCGACCTGGGTGCGGGACGCCGATCCGATGCACGGCTTCATGCCCTACCTCTATCCCCATCGCGCGGACAACGAGGCCTTCATTGAGGAGACGGTCGATCTGACGGCGCTCAACGCCTTCCTGGAGAAGAAGAACGAGGGGCTGGACAAGGCCCACCGCTATACGATCTTCCACTGCGTGGCCGCAGCGCTGATCAAGACCGTGACCCTGCGGCCGAAGCTCAACTACTTCATTCAGGGCATGCGCCTCTTCAGCCGCGACAAACTGACGCTGGCCTTTGTGGTGAAGAAGCAGTTTGCGGACGACGCGGGCGAGGGCCTGGCCTATGTGGACTGCCCGCCGGACGGCACGCTGGATTCCTTCCATGAGCAGGTCATGAAGGAGATCTTCGAATGTCGCCGGGAGGACAAGATGGACAACTCCACCGCCGGCATGGCGTTCTTTATGAAGCTGCCGCGCTTCATACTGCGCCCGGTGGTGTATCTGCTGCGCCGGCTGGACTTCTTCGGCCGCGTGCCCTACGACCTGATCAAAACCGATCCGAACTACGCTTCGGTGTTTATTTCCAACCTGGGCTCCATCAAGCTCAACGCCGCCTATCACCACCTGAGCAACTGGGGCACGAACTCCCTGTTCGTCGTGATTGGCGCAAAGCACAAGGAGCCTGTCTTTGCCGAGGACGGCAGCTACGAGATGCACGAGATTCTGCACGTGGGCATCACACTGGATGAGCGCATCGCCGACGGATACTATTACGCGAGATCCATCGCGCTGTTCAAGCACATCATGGAGCATCCCGAGGAGCTGGATCGCCCCGCGAACGAGGAGGTAGTAATGTGAATTTTCCCAGATATGATGCCGTGAAGACGCCCTGGACGCCCTTCCTGAACGGCATTCCCGCGCGGCTGGATTATCCCGAGTGGACGATGTGCGAGGGCGTGGAGAAGATGGCGGAGCAGCATCCCGACCTGATCGCCTACGACTTCATGGGCAGCCACACCACCTACCGGCAGGCGGTGGACGCAATCTACGAATGTGCGCGGGCGCTGCGCGCCGCGGGCGTGAAGGAGAACGACCGCGTGACCATCGCCATGCCCAACGCGCCGCAGGCAGTGACGATGTTCTATGCGGTGAACATGGTCGGCGCGATTGCGAACATGATCCATCCCCTCTCCGCGGAGGGCGAGATTGAGTTCTATCTGAACGATTCCCAGTCCGTTGCGGCGCTGACGCTGGACCAGTTCTATCCGAAGTTCGCCAACATCCGCAAGAACACTCCGGCGCTGAAGAAGCTGATTATTGCCAGCGTCAAGGACGCGCTCAAGCCCTTGCTGAAGCTGGGCTACAGCCTCACCGAGGGCCGCAAGATTCCCGCGCTGCCGGCGAACGGAAACTACGTCACCTGGAAGAAGTTCCTCGCGGCGGGCAAGACCTTCCCCGGCGATCCCCGGGTGAAGAGGACGGCGGAGCAGCCGGCGGTCATTCTGTATTCCGGCGGCACCACCGGCGTGACCAAGGGCATCCTGCTGTCCAACCTGAACTTCAACGCCCTGGGCGCGCAGATCATCGCCACGAATCCCATGTTTGAGCCCGGCGACAAGATGCTGACCATCATGCCCATGTTTCACGGCTTTGGCCTGGGCGTGAGCGTACATTCCATGCTCGTCAACGGCGGCCGCTGCGTGCTGGTGCCCCGCTTTACGCCCAAGACCTACGCGGAGCTGCTGGAGAAGCACCATCCGAACTTCATCGCCGGCGTACCCACGCTGTACGAGGCGCTGCTGCGCATTGACGGCCTGGAGAAGCTGGATCTCTCCTGCCTGAAGGGCATGTTCTCCGGCGGCGACAGCCTGCCCGTGGAGCTGAAGAAGCGCATCGACGCCTTCCTGAGGGCGCACAACGCCACCATCGAGGTGCGCGAGGGCTACGGCACCACCGAGTGCGTGACAGCCAGCTGCCTCACGCCCGCGGGTCTCGCCCGGGAGGGCTCCATCGGAATCCCGTTCCCGGACACCTACTACAAGATCGTAAAGCCCGGCACCGAGGAGGAGGTTCCCTACGGCCAGGAGGGCGAGATCGTCCTGGCGGGCCCCACCGTGATGCTGGAGTATGTGAATCACCCCGAGGAGACGGCCAACACCCTGCGCAAGCACGCGGACGGCTACACCTGGGTGCACACCGGCGACCTGGGCGTGATGGACGCGGACGGATACATCTACTTCCGCCAGCGCATCAAGCGCATGATCGTCACCTCCGGCTACAACGTGTATCCCTCCCAGATCGAGAACCTGCTGGACAAGCACGAGTATGTGCACATGAGCTGCGTCATCGGCGTGCGCGATCCCTACAAGATGCAGAAGGTCAAGGCCTTCGTGGTGCTCAAGCCCGGCTTCAAGCCCAGCGAACAGGTGAAGCAGGAGATTCTGGATTACTGCCGCAAGAACATTGCGAAGTACGCCATGCCCTACGACATCGAGTTCCGGGACGACCTGCCCAAGACCCTGGTCGGCAAGGTCGCCTACCGCATCCTCGAAGAGGAAGAGGCCCGAAAGAGCGCATAAGTACCCGAGAGCATTCCGCGCCGGAGCGACGGCGCGGGGTGCTTTTTTTGACGGCGAAAACCGGAGGCACGATGGAGCTTCCTGCGGGAGAGGCGCGCGGCGCTGGGCCGGAAGCTGCGGCGCGGGCGTTTGGTTCCGGGCGGGGGCGGCGCGCCCGCCGCAGGATCGGCGCATGGGACGAAAATGGTCTCGTTTTGCTTTACCATTGCGCACGGAGGCGCGTTTGGGTGTATAATGGTTCAAAGATTTGAGCGAAACGGAGGAGAGCGCATGAACCGCGAGGAGGTTGCGCTGCTGGCGCGGGAGCTTCGCCGCAACCGGGGAACGCTGACCGCCCTGGGCGACGAGGTGCGCCAGCACCTGATGCTGGCGATGCTGGAGTCCGGGCGCTGCGAGGGGCTGCGCGTGGGAGAGATTGCCGCGCGCATCAACCTGTCCTGGCCGGCAGCGTCCCATCACCTGCGGATTCTGAGGGACGCGGGCATCGTGAGCATGCGCCGGGAGGGCACGCGAAACTATTATTATTTCGATGCGGCAGAATCGCTGGACGGGCTGATTCAGACGCTCGTACATGCGCGCGCGCTCCTGCGCACTCTGCCGGATCGCAGCGGGGAGGAATGAAGAATGGAACTTTGGAAGGCAATGGAGCAGCGGCACGCCGTGCGCGCGTACCGGGACGAGCCGCTGGAGCCGCATGTGGTTGAAGCGCTGCGCTCGTGCATTGACGAATGTAACCGGGAGGGCGGCCTGCACATTCAGCTGGTGCTGGACGAGCCGAAGGCCTTTGACAGCACGATGGCGCGCTACGGCAAGTTTTCGGGCGTGCGCAATTACGTCGCGCTGATCGGCAAAAAGGGGCCGCGCCTGGAGGAGCTTTGCGGCTATTACGGAGAGAAAATCGTGCTCGAGGCGCAGCCGCTGGGGCTGAACAGCTGCTGGGTGGCGATGAGCTACAAAAAGATCCCGGAGGCGTATTGCGTGGACGCGGGGGAGAAGCTGACGGTGGTCATCGCCCTCGGCTACGGCGAGAACGCCGGCGTGCCTCACAAGTCCAGGGCGCCGGAGGCAGTGAGCAGGGTTCATGGCGAGCCGCCGGCATGGTTTGCCCGGGGTGTGCGTGCCGCGCTGTTGGCGCCCACGGCGATGAACCAGCAAAAGTTCTGCTTTGAGCTGGAGGGAAACCGGGTCTCCGCCCGCGCGGGCTTCGGCTTTTACAGCGAAATCGACCTGGGTATTGCGAAGTATCACTTCGAGATCGGCGCAGGCAGGGAGAACTTTGAATGGGCCTGAGCGGCTGCGCGCAGCCGGACTGAGGCAGAGAGAAAGGGCACAGGCCATCGCTCCGATGGCCTGTGCCCTTTGATGGAATTCACCTGCGCCAGTGTCCGAGCTGCGGAAGCTGGGTTTCGCAGAAGGCGCGCACCTGTTCCTTCGGCCAGGCCTCGCTGGCCATGTGCTCCACGAGGAAGTCCGTGAGCGCCTCGAGGGAGTCGTAGGTGAACCTGCCGTCCGCGTAGCACCACTTGCAGTAGTCCTCGTTGAAGGCGCCGTCCGGCTCCCGGCTGAGGGAGGCGTCGTCCAGGGGCATGCCGCAGCACTGGCAGATCAGCTTGCGCGGCGCGCCCAGCAGGGTGTTGATGGACACGTCGAAGACGCGGGAGAGCAGCTTCAGCGCCTCCGTGTTGGGCGTGGTCTCGCCGGTCTCCCAGCGGGAGACGGCCTGACGGGTCGTAAAGGTCTTTTCGGCGAGCTCGCTCTGGGTCAGATTCCGCTGCGCACGCAGCGTGCGGATGACTTCGCTGGTTTCCATATGTATCTACCTCCATGATCGGGCGCGACCCTGCGGGGTCCGTTTTCACAGACCATTATGCCACAGGCGGAGGCAGAGCGCAAGAAACGCGCGGTTGCTTCCGCTCATTCGCCGCAGAACTGCTTCAGCGCGCGGATGTGCTCCGGCGTGGTGCCGCAGCAGCCGCCGAGGATGCGCGCTCCGGCTCTCTGCAGCGCGCGCATTTCACGGGCGAATTTCGTGGGGGACATGGCGTACACGGCGCTGCCGTCCGGCTGGATTTCCGGAAGCCCTGCGTTGGGCTTGGCGATGATGGGCGCGCCGGTGAGCGCCGCCATGCGGGCGATGACGCTTGCGTAGAGCTCCGGCCCCAGACCGCAGTTCACGCCCACCGCGTCCACGCCCAGCTCTGGCAGGCTCTGGGCGAAGGTCTCCGCGTCGCCGTCGAAGTAGGCACCGCCCACCGCGTCCAGGGTCATGGTGCAGAGAATGGGCAGATCGCAGAGGCTGCGCACGGCCTCCACGGCGGCGCTGCACTCGGTGACGCCCATCATGGTTTCGATGATGAACAGATCCACGCCCGCGTCCAGCTGCGCCTCCGCCTGCTGGCGGTAGACATTCAGCAGCGCGTCGTAGCCGATTTCGCCGCCGTCAACGCGCTTGCCGGTGGTGGTCATGTCCGCCGCCACGAGGGCCCGGCCCGCGACGGCGCGCCTGGAAAGCGCCACCAGCGCGCGGTTGAGCTCCCCGACCCGGTCCTCCAGGCCGTAGAGCGCCAGACTCACCGCGTTTGCGCCGAAGGTGGGGGCGCAGACGATCTGGCTGCCCGCCTCCGCGTAGGCGCGCTGAAGCTCCGTCAGAACCTCGGGATGCTCCAGCACCCAGGCCTCGGTGTTCACGCCCGCGGGCATGCCCGCCGCGCGCAGGTTGGAGCCGGTCGCACCGTCGAGAAAGACGGGGCCCGCCTGAAGCAACTGCTGAAATTCCTTGCGCGTCATGCTTTGATTTCTCCTTTGTAGTTGTTCGGTTGCGCCGCTTTTGCGCGCGCCGTGTTTCCGTCTGCAGCTGGGGTGCGGCGATCCAGCCAGCGGTCGATGGCGCGCACCTTCTCTGCGCGGCCCATGAGGCGATAGCACTCCCGCCAGAGGGAAAGGGACTGGAGGGGAACCGCCTCCCCCAGAACGTTCGCAAAATCGGGCGCGCCACATTCCTCCAGCGGAAAGCGGTGCTCGGCGCCGCTGTGCAGTATGGTGAAGTTCGCCATCAGGTCGATCTCGACGCCATCGACGACACATTCCAGAAAGTGCTCCGTGCGGTAGAGCGCGTTTTTGCGCGGGGGAAGGAGCGTCCCCAGTCCGGCGAGAACCTCCTGCGCAGCGGGAAAATCGGACTGCGTGGTCAGAAGATCGAGGTCGTGAAAATCCGGGGTTACGCCCCGCAGGTACAGCATCGCGGATGCACCCAGCGCCCAGGAGATGCCCCGTTCGCTGAACGCGCGGGCGATGCGCGCAAGCACGCTCAACTTGTCCTGAATCTGCATTTGTACGCGCCTCCGCCTGTGCTCTGGAGCAATGGCTCCGCATGAATGGTTCCATATTAACACAGACCGGCGCAATTTTCAATCCCGGGACGCGGATAGCAGGCGGCGGATTTCGTCGCCGTAGAAGTCGCACAGTTCCCGGGCGGCCTCCATGTCGCGGGCCTCGGCCACGATGTGCAGCTCCGTGCCTGCGTCGTCGGGGCTGAGCCAGGCCCAGCCGCTGCTCCGGCAGAGGCGCAGTCCGCCGCCCAGCTCCGCCTCCGGAGCGGACTTGGACAGGGCGTGGAGCAGCCGCCCGCCCTCCGAGGCGGGGATGGAAATGTTCCGCACGCTTTGGCAGGCGGCAGGCATCCGGGCCTGCCACTGGGCGAGGGAGAGGCCCCGGTCCGTGAGCTCGGAGAGAAAGGAGAGGGCGAAGCGCAGGCCGTCGAATTGCAGGGAGAATTGCAGGGGCGACTTTTCCGCCAGCGCCTCCATCCAGACCGCCGGTTCGCCGGGCAGGTACTGGGCGTGGGCGTTGTAGCGCTTCGCCAGATCGTCGATGGCGCGGGTGGCGTGCAGCGGCAGCAGCAGCCGGGATTCGCCCTTCTCCAGCGCTACCCAGGCGCAGGCCAGCTGGCGCTGCACCTCCGTGAGCGCCGTCTCCGCATCGGACAGCGCGGCCTGCTCGCCGTCGTCGCTGAGCTGCACGGCGATCTCGCCCGGTGCAGGCGCGGCGTCCGCCGCAGAATCAGCGCAGCGCGTCCGCAACCCGGCGCGGGTGAAGGCGCGCTCCGCAAGCTCCGCCAGGGGGCTGCGGCGGGCGGCGAGGACGACCTGCGGCGCATAGAGCGGGTCGGCCTCGAACAGCGCCGCGCAGGCGGCCACATAGGGCGCGTCCGCGCAGCCCGAGGGCTGGATGGGTCGGGTCACGCCCCGGAAGGGGCTGGAGAAATCCTGCCGCTCCAGCAGCTTGAGCACGGCGCGCTGGGCGCGCTCGCTGAGCCGCGCGCCGGAGGCGGTGAGCGGCACGAGCCGGTCCTCCTCCACCAAAAGCGCCGCGTCGCAGCGCAGGGCGGACAGGCTGTGGCGCAGCAGCGGCAGGGTGCAAACGCCCGCGTCCACCACCTGTGCGCCCTGGGCCATGGCCCCGGCGGCCGCCGCGTGCCACATGGCGGCGGCGACGGTGGAGGCCGCGCAGCCGATGAGCAGCTCCCGGGGCTTCATCTCCGCCACAATGCTCTCCGCGGCCCGGGTGGCCTGGGCGGGGGACTCCAGGCGGAGTGCGCCGCCGGTGAAGCGCTGCTCCCGGCGGGAGCCCCACACGATGTTGGCCTCCGCCCGTTCGCCCCCGGCCAGGGACTTCTGGGGCCAGAGCTTGACTCCGGGCGGCAGGGTGGCCCGCTCGCCCACCTGGGAGCCGCTGCCCACCGCGCTCTCCTCAAAGAGCTGCGCGCCCTCGCCGATGAGGGCGTTCGCGCCCACCACGCAGCCGCGCAACTGGCAGAGCGGTTCCACCCGCGCGCCGGAAAAGAGCACGCTGCGCTTCACGCTCGCGCCCGGCGCGACGAAGCAGTCCGGAGCGATGGAGGTGTACGCACCGATGTGTGCGCCGGAGGCGATGTGCGCCCCGGGGGCGATGAACACAGGCGATTCCAGTACGCAGCCGCGCTCCAGCACGGCGCCCTCGACGCAGGGGCCGAGGCCCTCGAGACGGATCTTTCCATCCAACGCGTCGGCGTGCACCTGAAGGTAGGCCCCCACATCGCCCACGTCGCACCAGTAGCCCTCCGCCGCGTAGCCGTACACGCCCAGTCCCTCCGCAACCATCGCGGGGAAGAGGTCGTGGCCGAAGTCGTAGGCGCCGCCCTCCGGGATGCGCTCCAGCACCTCCGGCTCCAGAATGTAGACGCCGGCGTTGATCCATTCGGAGTACACGTCGCTGCGGCCCGGCTTTTCGTGGAAGGCGCGGACGCGGCCGTCCTCGTCCGTGACCACCATGCCGTACTCCTGGGGCGCGCCGGAGCGCACGAGCACCAGCGTGGCCAGCGCGCCCCTGGCCTCGTGGAAGCGCACGGCGGCGCTCAGATCGAAATCCGTCACGCCGTCGCCGGAGAGCACGATGAAGCGCTCGTCGAGGAAATCCCGGGCCTGCCGGACGCTCCCGGCGGTGCCCAGGGGGGTCTTTTCGATATAGTAGCGAAGCTGCGCGCCCAGGCGCTCGCCCTCGCCGAAGTAGTCCATCACGGCGTCGGGAAGATAGCCCAGCGTCGCGCCGATTTCATGGATGCCGCATTTCTGCACCAGCCGTATCGCGTATTCCATCAGAGGCCGGCCCATCAGGCGCAGCATGGGTTTCGGACAATCGCATGTCAGGGGTCTCAGGCGCGAACCCTCGCCGCCCGCCATGATGATCGCTTTCAATGTTTTCACAATCCTTTCCTGTTTGCGCGCATCGCGCAGCCTGGAGATACTACACAGTATCTATGCGGGATTTTTCCCGTTCAGGACAAAAATTATACAAAAGCGGTGACGCGATATGGAAGAATATGTGTGGATGAAAGCGCTGCGGGATTGATGCGCGCGGCGCGGCCTGCTAGAATGACATGGAAAAAGCGGTCGCGCGGCGCAGGTCTCGCCGCCGACGGCTGCGCGAAGGGAGAATCGGGACGTGAATCGAAAAATTGCGGTCGCAGCCACGACGTTCAATGCAGTCTGTGTGGCGGCCTTTGCCCTGAGCATGCTGCTGGGCTCGAACTTTTTCAGCTATTTCAGCTCCTTCTTCATCGCCCTGAGCTATGTGGCGATGGCCGCCGGCTACTGCCTGTGTGCGCCCGCGCAGCGGCGGCTGGCGGGGCTCTGCGCGCTGGGCTTTGCCTGCATGTATGCCGCGGTCAACGCCGTGGTGTACTTTACGCAGATGACCGCCGTGCGCGGCGGCGAGCTTCCGGCGCAGGCGCTGGAGGTGCTGGACTTTCAGAACTACGGCCTGTTCTTCAGCCTCGACCTGCTGTGCTATGCGCTGATGGCCCTGTCCACCCTCTTCGCGGGGATGGCGGTGACGCGGGACGCGCGGGCGCTGCGCGTTATGCTGATGGCGCACGGGGCCTTCTTTGTCCCCTGTGTCGCCATGCCCATCCTTGGAGTGTTTTCCGCACAGGCGGCGGGCTCGGATCGCTCGGGCGTGGTGGCGCTGTTGTTCTGGTGCGCCTACTTCATCCCGGTGGGCGTACTCTCGGGCCGTTACTTTTCGCGCGCGCTGCGCGAGGGCGGGGAGGCGTGAGCGTGCGCTTGCGCGTCCGGCAGAGCATCCTTTGAAACAAGCGTGAGAATCTGCGGTTTTCATTCAGATCACTGGCGAGGCCGGAAAACGCAAAGATGCCAACTGAAATCAAAAATCAGTTGGCATCTTTGCGGTTCCATCCCGCGCGGCGGGCCGGAGCGTCAGTTGGAGACGTAGCGGATCTCACCGGGGAGGAGCATGTTCAGCTCGTCCCGGGCGACGCGCTCCACATAGGCGTCCGTGCGGACGTAGTCGAGCTGCGCGTTGAGGTCGCTGATCCGGTTTGTGAGGAGAATCTTCTCCTCGTTGAGCGCGCTGAGGTGGTCGGACACCTGGGCGTAGCGATACTGGGCCACAGCGCTGCTCGCGCCAAAGCACAGCACCATCAGCGCGATAACGAACAGCCAGAAGCGCGGCTGGATGCGGATTCTGCGATGCACGCCGCTGTCCCCCTCTCCCAGGATATGTTAAGGAAAAAGTTCGACGCGGGCCGCCACTTTCCTTTACTTAAATATGACTTTAATGAGACGATTGCGGGCGATGGCGGACATAATTTTGTGCAAAACGCGGCAGATGCGTCTTTTCAGGGCGTTGAGCGGCGGGGCGAGGCCCAGGGCGAACAGCAGCGCGCCGCACAGCGCGCCCAGAATTTCAAAGGGCCGCGCCTGTCCGTAGTTTCCCACGACGAGGGCGGCGGTGAGGATGACGGCGCTGCCCATGCCGAAGAGCAGATCGCAGGCCAGGGTGAGCCAGAGGCCCGCCTGCAGGACGCGGCGCAGCAGGGCCGTGAGCACATACCAGGCCCCCACGGCCGCGCCCGCCGCCATCATCCAGACGAACAGCCGCGCCTGGCCGACCGTCGAAAAGAGCACGTCAGCGCAGCAGCCGCGCGAGGAAGCCGCCCCGGGCTCCGCGGGCCTTGCCGGAGTATTCCACCGCGTCAAATTCCCCGTCCACCACCAGGCGGCCCTCCTCCTTGTTCAGGTGGGAGATGTTGAGATTGCTGCCGGTGATGGTCATGGAGCCCAGGCTGGTGATCAGCACCACCAGCTGTTCGTTGAAGCAGTCCACGTCGCTCACGCCTGTGATCTCCGCGTGGGCGCGGTCGATGAGCGTGAAGAGGTGCCCGCCGCTGTTTTGCGCCGCTTGCATTTGGAAGCCCTCCCGTCCTTCAAGCTGTGCTATCCTATGCAGAAGCCGTCGCAAAGATTTGCCCCAAGGCGCTTTTGTCCGGTTGCGGAGCGGTGTCTCTTCCGGGCAAAGAGCGGCCCCGGCATGTGCCGGGGCCGCCTCTGTCGCGTGGGTTTACTTGCGCATGGCCTGGCCGAACTGGGAGAAGGCGGCGATGCGGTCGTTGAGGTTGGGCCACTTTTCGATGCTTTTTTCGGAGAAGAAGCCGTCCTCGGGGTTTTCGGTGGCGCGCCACTCGTGGGCGATCAGCGCCCAGGTGGCGTCGTAGAGGTTGTTGAACTCCGGATCGCGCTGGGCCTCGCAGACGAAGCTCTGGCGGGGCTGGTTGATGTCCTCGCCGCTGATCTGGAAGAGGTTGTACTTTTCGCACAGCGCGCGCAGGCGATGGAGCTGGGCCTTGGTGTTGCGGCTGGGCATGTAGGTGATGGCCCGGTAGCCGAGCCTGGCCACATACTCCACCAGCTCGTCCAGGAAGTCGTCCTCGAACTTCTGGGCGCGCTTGTCGCCGGTCACGCTGTCGCCCACGTCGCCCAGGTAGGCGTAGGCCGAGATCGCGCCCACGCGGTCGGACAGCGCCAGCACGTCGCGCACGTCGGGGCACTCGTCGGTGGCGTCGATGTAGAACTTGGAGATCAGCTGGCTCTTGATCCAGCCCAGCAGGTCGTACATCATGTGGGGGTTGCTTTCGTCCAGCAGGTAACCCTCGATTTTGCCGGAGAGGGGCAGCTGAATTTCCTCATGGATGAACTTCACCAGCTTTTCACCCCTGCCGATGACCTCCAGCATCTTATAGGCCAGGGCGCTGGAGAGGTGGCGCTCGGTGACGGAGCCGCCCTTGGCAAAGTTGGACAGCGGCAGCACGTCCTTCTCGAAGTCGATGGTCACGCCGTACTTGCCCATCATTTCGTTCACGGCGGCCACCATCTTCACGTTGCGCTCGTTGCGCTTCGCGCGGTAGGGGGCGAAGAAATCGTTGATCTCGGCGGCCTTGTTGTGGGGCACGCCGTGCAGGGCCATGTAGACCACGCCCTTCTGATCGGGGTTGTTGAGCTTTCTGTCGCCGAAGGGCGTGTCCTTGAAGCTCACGCGGCACTCGATGCCGATGGTGGCGGACATCTTTGCCGCCTCCGCCGCCGCCAGGAACTCCGGCGCGCCGGCGATGGAGTCGTGGTCCATCAGGCCGCAGGTGCACAGGCCCGCCGCCCGGGCGAACCACACCGCCGCAGTGGGGGAGTAGGGCGAAAAGGAGTAGGTGGTGTGAATGTGGTTGTTCACGTCCCGGCCGGTCTGGGGCGCGGGCTCGGTCTGCATCAGGGACTTCAGGTTCTCCAGTCCCTCGGGGGCGTTCAGGAGGGCGAGCAGCTCTTCGCGAGATTTTGCCATGGTAAAACATCCTTTCAAAACAGCGTTAAAGCCATAACTTACTAATTATATTCTATCACGTCTGTGAGGCGGTTTCAAGAGCCTTTGCGCGGGGACAGGCGCCTTTTTATGAGGCGCGCGCAGGGCTTTTCCACGAGGTAGGTCAGGAGCATGGCGCACAGCAGCGCCGCGGCGAAGCAGAGCAGCGTGTACTGGTTCTGCCAGGGCTGCTGGCCCTCCCGGTTGGGCGCATCGCCCGTGTAGGGCGGAATGTGCCACTTCTTGAGCTGCACCTCAAGGAACTGGTGCCAGATGTAGAAGTTGAAGGACAGGCCGGAGAGGAAGCGGACCGGCCGGTTGGACAGCAGCGCGCGTAGCAGGCGGATGGAGCGGCTCGCGCACACCAGAAACACGCCGCCCAGCGCCGACAGGGGGAAGCGCCAGAGCATCTGGCCCAGGCGGACGTTCTCGCCGCCCTGGCGGCCCAGCTGGCGGCCGAGGATCAGGTAGATCAGCGCGGCGGAGGCGAGGGCCAGCGCCGTGGAGAGCCAGGCCCCCGCCGCCCGCTGGGGTCGCTCCGAGAGACGCCTGTAGACGCAGGCCGCCAGCATGCCGTTGGCGTACACGTCCAGCATGGCCGGCAGGCGGTTGACGTAGATGGCGCTGTCCGAAACCAGCAGCGCGATGGCGATTCGGCTGCATGCAGCCAGGGCCACCATCGCCCAGTAGCAGCGCGCGGCGTCTTTGCAAAAGGCGCGGGCCAGAAAGGGGAAGATCAGATAGAACTGCACCTCCACCGCCAGCGTCCACAGCGCGCCGTTTAGCTTTGTGTAGGTGTAGGATTCGGGAAAGAGGTTGTGGGTGAAGGTCAGGTGGGAGAGCAGATCCGTCCAAAGGTGCCTTTGCGTGCCGTAGAGCTTGCCGGGCAAGGCCACGGCGAAGAGCATGACGGCGATGCACAGCAGATAGCTGGGCAGGATGCGCGCGGCGCGGGACACATAGAAATCCCGGAGGTCGCGGCTCCGGCCGGAGAGGTAGCCCAGCATCAGCAGAAAGCCGCTGAGCAGCAGCATCAGATCCACGAACATGTAGCCGCAGGCCACCAGCGGGTACAGCCGCAGGGTGTGGCCGCCGAGGGTGAGGTTCGGGTTCAGCCAGGACTGCTGCCAGATGTGGTACCAGCCGATCAGGCCGACGCAGAGCACGCGCAGCAGGTCGGCGGCGTCGGCGTAATCCCCGCGCACCGGCGCGGGCAGCAGGGTGGATTTCAGTTTGTGCATTCGGATACCTCGCTTGGAAGGAAGATTCAGATGTGCACCAGGCACGCGCCGAGGAAGTTGAACAGCAGGCCGAAGCTCATCAACACGCTCTCCCAGCGGGTCAGCTTTTTGCGGTCAGGACTGATCAGCAGCCAGGCGAAGCACAGGGGGACGAGCTCCAGCGCATAGCGCGCGCCGAACTGATGGCCGCCCAGCGTGCGGTGCATCAGCAGAAGGAAGGTGTTCAGCGTACCCATCAGCAGGAGGGCCCACTTGGCGGGCGTCATCCTGCAGCGGATCAGATCCTTCGCGAGCCAGACGAGGTTGCACAACAGGATGGGACAGCTGATGAACATGGAGAAGCCGAACTGGTTGAGGCAGATGGTCGCGCCGTGCGTGGTGAAGGGCGCGCCGAAGAACAGGGTCTTCCAGTTCTGCCCCACATAGGCCAGGGAGAGCTGGCCGTGATCGCTGCGGGTGAATTCCGGCAGGTAGTTGTGGCCGAACTCGAAGGGATTGCCAAAGCGGGCGTAGTTGTACGCGCCGTAGGCGGCGGCCATGAGCAGCCCCACCGCCAGACCGGGCAGCAGCCGGACGAGGCCCCGGCGGAAGGAGGCGCCCCGGGCGCGCATGTTTTCGATGTGCAGCATCAGAAGCACCGGGCCCAGCACAACCGTGAAGGGGCGGCAGCCCACGCTCAGGGCGTACAGCAGGCAGGAGAGGGTGCACCGGCCGCGGCGCATGGCGGCGATGGCGGAGACGGAGAACAGGAAGGCCAGAATCTGCGCCTCGTACCACACGCCGCCCAGCAGGGAGATGGGCAGCATGGCGCTGGCGAAGCAGAGGAAAATCGCCCAGGCTGCGCAGTCCCCCGGCCGCATGCGGCGGGTGCGCTGGAGCTCCGAGAGCACCACGAGGCAGGCGATGGCGACGTAGAGCTTCTGAAACAGGCCGCCCGGAACGTCGTCGCCCCAGATGAGCGCGTAGAGCACCATGGGAATGGAGGGCACCGGCGGAAAGGAGACGTAATAGCGCCCCTGATAGACGGCGAGCTCCAGATATTCGTAGTTCTGATCCAGGCAGATTTCCCCCCGGAGCCAAGCCTGGGCCTGAAGGAGGTAGGTTTTGTAGATGTAGGCGGCGGGATCCACGCCGCTGGCCGCGCACAGCGCGGCGTAGAGCGCGACGATCAACAGCAGCACGCAGAGGGCGCAGGCGAGGCGCCAGCACCGGTGGGAACAGCGGGCGGAAATTGGCATGGCGCGGCCTCCTTGTCTGCTGAGTGTGATTGCGCTGCGTGCGGGACTGCCGGAAGATCCCCTATATTGTACGGCATCCCGGGATAAATGTAAAGCGCCGGAGGGAAATGCGGCCTTGTTGTGAAAAATTGGAAAAGCGGGAAGCGAATTCACACGGTTTGACTTGACATGTTCCCCAGGAAAAAGTATAATAATAAGGCTGTATGTTTGGGTAGTTTTGCTCAAACAGAGGAATGCCGCATAGTATTACGAATCGAAGGAGTTGTTTTTCATGTTCCGTACTTATCAGCCCAAGAAGCGTCAGCGTTCCAAGGTGCACGGTTTCCGCGCCCGCATGAAGACCAAGGCCGGTCGCAACGTTCTCAAGGCCCGTCGCGCCCGTGGCCGCAAGGTTCTGACCGTCTGATTCCGAATCCGGCAATGGAGGGGCGGAATCGGGAGGCGCGCACGAGCGAGGGCTTTGCGCGCCGGTTCAGGCTCGGCGATAACAGGAATTACCGCTATGTCTATCGCAGGGGCAAGTCATACCCCTCAAGGAATCTGGTGTTGATCTATCTCAAGGGGCGGGAGCAGCGCTTCGGCTTCTCCGTCTCCTCCAAGGTGGGCAATGCCGTCACGCGCAACCGCATACGGCGGTGTCTGCGTGAGGACGTGCGCCGCATGCGCACGCAACTGAAATGCGGAAAGTACATCTTCATCGCGCGTCCGGCGCTGAAAACGGTTCCGCATGAGGAGCTCACGCGCGAGCTCAGATCGCTGCTCGCGCGGGCGAAGCTCGTGAAAGAGGATATGTAAATGCGGTGGATTGCTGCGCTTCCGAAGCGCTTTCTGCTCTGGTTGATCCGGCTCTACCGCGCAGGCATATCGCCAATGCATCGGCCCTGCTGTCGGTTCATCCCGACATGTTCGCAGTATGCAATGGAGGCCATCGAGAAGTATGGAGCGGTGAAGGGCGGGTATCTGGCGCTGCGCCGGATCCTGCGCTGCAATCCGTTTCACAAGGGCGGGTACGACCCCGTTCCCTGAGCAAGGCCGCACGGCGCAAAGGAAGAATGCTCCGCTGATCTGGGCGTCGGGCATTCTTTTGTATAGCCAGGCCTGTGCGGTCACACCTATTCCCGTGGAGGATATGAACTGAATGAGCGGTTTTTTTCAAAGCATTCTGGAGTGGATCTTCAGCTGGGTCGGTAACTACGGCTGGGCCGTGGTGATATTTACGTTGCTCATCCGTCTGGTGCTTCTGCCGCTGGACATCAAGAGCAAAAAGAGCATGCGCGCCATGCAGAAGGTGCAGCCGAAGGTGCTGGCGCTGCAAAAGAAGTACGCAAACGACAAGGACAAGCTGAATCTCAAACTCAACGAGCTCTACCGCAAGGAGCATGTGAGTCCCATGGCCGGCTGTCTGCCGATGCTCATCTCTCTGCCGGTGCTGTGGATCATGTTCTCCGCCATGCGCAACATGGCCAACGAGCACACCATTCAGATGATCCTGACCATCAAGGAGACCGGCGAGGTGCCGGCGCTGCAGAGCTGGCTGTGGATCAAGAACGTATTCCAGCCGGATTCGTTCATGTCTACGATCCTGCCGAAGGTGGGCGACACGCTCAAGATGGTGACGGCCGTCAACGGCTCCAGTATCCTGACGGCGGAGAACATCGAAGCCGCCAAGGCCTTCCTGGCCACTGAGGAGTACGCGGCCATCGCGGCCCAGTACGGCGCGAACGCCTTCACCTCCATGCAGCTGAATCTGGTGTTCTTCCGTCCCGTGCTCACGTTGCCCACTTCCTTTGCCAATCTCTTCCAGTACGCCAACGGTCTGTTCATCCTGCCGGTTCTGGCCGCGCTGAGCCAGTTCTTCATGACGAAGTTCACCGGCGGAAGCCAGCCCAAGCAGGACGAAAACGCCAGCCAGGAGCAGCAGGCGGCCGCCAACGCCATGAACAGCGGCTTCATGAAGTGGTTCTTCCCGCTGTTCTCCCTGTGGATCTGCGCGGGCTACAACGCGGCGTTCGCCATCTACTGGATGGCTGCGAACGTGATTCAGATCGTGCAGCAGGTCGCCGTCAACTGGTACTTTGACCGCAAGGACCGCCAGGCGGCCCTCGAAGAGGAAAACGCGGAAATCAAATAACGGATGAATTGAGAATAAGGAGGCTCATCGCCTTGAACAGATCTATTGAAGCAAGCGGCAAGACCGTCAAGGACGCCATTCAGAACGGCCTGACGGAGCTCGGATGCACGCTTGATGAAGTCGAAACCAGCGTGATTGACATGGGCAGCCCCGGACTGTTCGGCATGTTCGGCAAGCCCGCGAAGGTGCGCCTGACCGTCAAGGGTGAGGACCATTCCTTCGACATTGAGATGCCGGTGTTCACCCTGGATCAGCCCGGACAGGGCGGCCGCAAGCGCGGCGAAAAGAAGCGCGAGCGTGCGCCCAAGGCGGAGAGCGCTCCGGCTGCGGAGGCGCAGAGCGCGGCGGAGCCGGAGGCTGAGGCGGCCCAGGAGAGCGCCCCGGCGGAGCAGCCCAGGGAGAAGCGCGAGCGCAAGCCCCGCGCCCGCAAGGAGCGCAAGGAGCAGCCCCGGGAGGAGCGCCCCGAGCCCGTGACCGTCGCCGCTCCGGCGGAGCCCGCCGAGCCCTTTGTGGCCATGGCGGACGAGGAGCTGAGCGATACCGCGAAGAGCGCCCGCAGCTTTTTGCAGGGCCTGACCGACAAGATGGGCGTGCCTGCGGAGATCGCGGTGTGCGAGCGCCCGGAGCAGCTGCGCATGCTGCTCTCCGGCGAGAACATGAGCATCCTCATCGGCCGTCGCGGCGAGACTCTGGACGCGTTGCAGTATCTGACCAGCCTGAACGTCAACCGCGGCCGCGAGGAGTATCTGCGCGTCTCCCTGGACACGGAGAACTATCGCGCCAAGCGCGAGGAAGCGCTGCGCAAGCTGGCCGTGCGCATGGCCAACCGCGCGAAGAAGAGCGGACGCCGTGTCGCGCTGGAGCCCATGAACCCCAACGAGCGCCGCATCCTGCACTCTGCGCTGCAGAACGATCCCGAGGTGACCACTCATTCGGAGGGCGAGGAGCCCTACCGCCGCGTGATCATCACCCTGAAGTAAATCCTGACGCATCGAAGCGCCGCTCCGAAGGGGCGGTGCTTCAGTTTGTCAAAAAAACCTGGGAAAGCGCGAAAGGGCAGAAGCCCTTTCGCGCTTCAATCGCCCCCGGCGGCGTGTACGCCGGGGGCGGGCGGTTTTTATGGCGGAAAATTTTATTTTCCAGAGGAAAAATCGGTACCTTGCAGTCTCCGCTGAGATCTTTCAGGATTTCAGCGGAGACTGGAGGGGATGGCAGTGGCGGGGGAGAGACTCCCCCGTCCGCCAGCCTGCCAATAAGCATTTTTGACAAACGAAGCCCCGCTCCGAAGAGCGGGGCGGGGTTGCGTAGCTTGCCGGAATTACAGCAGGTTGTTCTCGGCGATGTACTCGGCGGTCAGCATGGTGACGCCAGTGTCCATGTCTTCGAACTCGGTGGTGCCGTTGGTCAGGAACTCAACTGCGGTCTTGATGCCGTAGTAGCCCATGTTGTAGGGGTTCTGGGCGGTGGTGGCAACCAGGTCGCCGGAGGCAACCAGGTTCAGGATGGCGTCGGACTTGTCGAAGCCAACGCCGAGCACCGCGCAGTCGTCACCCTCGGCAGCAATGGCATTGCCAACGCCGACGGTGCAGCCTTCGTTCGCACCGAACAGGGCGACAACGCCGTCGGTGATGTAGTTGGTCGCGATCTCCTGAGACTTCGCAGCATCGCCTTCGCTGTACTGGGTCTCGACGATTTCGAACGCGGTGCCTTCGAAGGCGGCGCGGAAGCCGGTCTCACGATACTGGGTGGACACGGTGGCGGCATTGACGTTGACGATGCCGATCTTGCCCTCGGTCACGCCAGCGGCGGTCAGGGCGTCCAGCAGGGTCTGGCCAGCCAGGGTGCCGGCGGCGGTGTTGTCGGTGGCCAGGGTCTGCAGGGCCACGTCAGAGTTGGCGGGGGAGTCGACATAGATGAACTTCACGCCGTCGTTGTTGTACTCTTCGATGGTGGCGACCTCGGTGTCCGGGCCGTTGGAGGCCAGCAGGATCACGTCGGCGTTGTCGGCGTAGGCGTTGTTGATGCACTCGATCTGAGCGGCGTCATTCTTGCCGGTGGTGGGGCCGGACCATACATAGCGGATGTCCACGCCGGCTTCCTTGGCTTCGGCGACGGCGGCCTGGGCGCCTTCGTCAACGGAGACCCAGTGCATGTCCTCGAGGTCCATGGTGATCAGGTAGATGGTGTAGTCCTCAGCAAGAGCTGCGGTTGCGCTCAGAACCAGAACGAGCGCGACGACCAGTGCGAACAGTTTCTTCATAAATCTGTTCCTCCTTTTATTTTCTTAAAGCGTTCCGTCGGAGCGCTTTAATTCGGAAAAATCAGGCCTTCCTGTGCTTGAAGGACAGCTTGCCGGTGCGGCGCACCACGTCGATGAGCACGGAGCAGATGACGATCAGGCCGACGACCACGTTCTTCAGACCGACGGAGGTGCCGATCATCTGAAGGCCGTTGTCCATGACGGCCCACACGCTGGCGCCCGCCAGAACGCCGGACAGGATGCCCGTGCCGCCCATGGTGGAGATGCCGCCGATGACGCTGGCCGCGACCGCGAAGGTCTCATAGGACTGACCGGCGTTCATGGTGCCGGTGCCGGACTGGGCGCAGACGATCAGGCCGGTGACGCCCGCGCAGAAGGAGGACACCAGGTAGGCCTTGAGGATGGTCTTGGCCACGTTCACGCCGGAGAGCTTGGAGGCCTCGGGGTTGGAGCCGATGGCGTAGAGGTGGCGGCCCGTGCGGGTGTAGGCCAGCACGAAGTTGAAGATCAGCCAGATCACCAGCGCGATCCAGAAGGTGTTGTAGATGCCCAGGGTCTTGTTGTAGTAGAAGAAGTTGCGCAGACCCTCCGCGAAGTCGCGGTACTTGTAGCCCGCGCCCACGATGGAGTCGGTGTTCATGTTGCCGTTGACCATCTGGGCGATGCCGCGGCAGATGGTCTGGGTGCCCAGGGTCGCCACGAAGGGGGGCAGCTTGCACTTTGCGACCAGCACGCCGTTGGCGGTGCCGGTGGCGATGCAGGCGATCATGGTCAGCAGCAGCGCCAGCAGGGGATGCATGCCGTTGCACATGAGCGTGGCGCTCATCATGCAGCTCATGCCCACCACGGAGCCGATGGACAGGTCGATGTTGGCGGTGATGAGCACATAGCCCTGGCCGATGCCGATGATGATGTAAGGCGCGATCTGGCGCAGCAGGTTGGCCATGTTGCGCTTGCCCAGGAAGTTGGGATTGATGAAGTTGAAGATGGCGCACAGGACGATCAGTCCGAAGAATACGGTGACCACCTGACCGACGCCGCGGGCGGAAAGAAATTTCTTAATGGGATTCTGCTTCTTGGTTTCCATCTGAAATGCCGCTCCTTTCAATTATGCCTGCGCGGCGCCCGCCGCGTCCAACTTGGTTTCAAACCGGGTCGCCAGTTCGAGGATCTTCTCCTGGGTGGCGTCCTGTATATCCAGCTCGCCGGTCACACGCCCGTCGCACATGACGATGATGCGGTCCGCGATGCCCAGGACCTCCGGCATTTCGGAGGAGACGAAGATGACGCTGATGCCCTGCTGCTTGAGCTGGTTCATCAGGTTGTAGATTTCGACCTTCGCCGCGACGTCGATGCCGCGGGTGGGCTCGTCAAAGATGACCACCCGGGAGTCCCGCGCCAGCCACTTGGCGACGACGACCTTCTGCTGGTTGCCGCCGGACAGGCTGCCCGCATCCGCCTCGGGGCCGGCAAGCTTGATGGAGAAGCTGCTGATGGCCTTCTGCACCATGCCCGCCACCTTGCGGCGATTGACCACGCCCAGCTTGTTGCAGGCGATGTCTAGGTTGGGCAATTCGATGTTGCTGCGCACTGAGAGCTTGGTGCACAGACCGTCCTTCTTGCGATCCTCCGGCGCGAGCACCACGCCCTGGCGGATGGCGTCCATGGGGTTGTTGATCTTGATCTCCTTGCCGTCGAGGAAGATCTGGCCGGACTCCTTGGGATCCACGCCAAAGAGCGCGCGGGTGGTTTCTGTGCGGCCCGCGCCCATCAGGCCCGCAAAGCCCAGAATCTCGCCCTCGTAGGAGGTAAAGGATACGTCGCGCACCATGCGCCCGGCGTTCAGATGCTTGACCTCGAGCACCTTCTTGCCCTTTTCGCAGTGCACGCGGGGGAATTTTTCCTTGATTTCGCGGCCGACCATGTTGGCGATGATCTCCGGCATGGTGGTGTCCGCAAAGTTCATCTCCGTGATGAACTGGCCGTCGCGCATGATGGTCACGCGGTCGACGATGTGCTGCAGCTCCTCCAGGCGATGGGAGATGTAAACGATGCCCTTGCCCTCCGCGCGCAGCTGGCGGATGATGCGGAACAGCTCGTCGATCTCCTTGGAGGTCAGCGCCGAGGTGGGCTCGTCCATGATGAGGATGCGGGCGTTGGTGGAAAGTGCCTTCGCGATTTCGACCATCTGCTGCTTGGAGACCTGGAGGGTGCCGACCATCGTGGTGGGGTCCAGGTCGATGTCCAGACTTTTGAGGACCTTCGCGGCCTCCGCGTTCATTTCCTTCTGGGAGATGAGCACGCCGTTGTGCCGCTCACGGCCCAGGAACATGTTTTCCGCCACCGTCAGGTGTTGGCACATGTTCAGCTCCTGGTGGATGATGGCCACGCCCAGCTCCTGGGCGCGCTTGGGGTTCATGTTGTCGATCTCCTGGCCGAAGATCTTCATCGTGCCCGAATCCTTGTTGTGCACGCCGGAGAGCACCTTCATCAGCGTGGATTTGCCCGCGCCGTTCTCGCCGAGAAGCGCCATGACTTCGCCAGCCTTGAGGTGGAAGTGCACATTGTCCAGCGCCTTGACGCCCGGAAAACTCTTGCATATGTTTTCCAGCTCGACGATGTACTCGCCCTTATATTGCTCCATATGACCCGCCCCTCTGTTCGCGGTGCTTCACACCAACGATATTTTGATAGTTCTGATTATACCACCGGCGTAACAATCCGTCAATCCGGGCAAAGCGTTTTTTAGAATTGTGTTGAGAGAGATGGATTTTTATATAGAAATGTAAAAAAGAGATGCAATTGCGTGAGGTAGGCGCAAAAGAGCGCCGCAGGCGGGTTTTGCCGGCGGCGCTTTATATCCTGGAGGGAGCGGACGTCAGTGGATGTCCTTGCGGCAGTAGTGCAGGAAGGCGGCGGCGACGCCCAGCGCGCCCAGCGCCATGCCCGCGAGCACCATGCCGCCGTCCAGGCGGCAGGCGGAGACGACCTGTGCGCCGTCCGCGTAGCCGAAGGGGGTCAGATACTTCAGAAACTCCACCCGGGGCGAGAGATTGGCTGCAATGTTGAGAAAGTACAGCAGGCAGGCGACTCCCATGGCCGCGCCGGCGCTTCCCCGGCGGAGGTAGGCGGAGAGGCCGAAGCAGATGCCCGCCAGCTCCAGCTGCATCAGCAGGCAGGCCAGGTGCAGCAGGCCGAGCTCCAGCCAGGGAACGGCTTCGCCCATGGCGGCCACCGCCGCGATGGACAGGGCGAACACGGCGAGGTTCAGAATCAGCAGTTCAATTGCCACCGACGCCAGCTTCCAGAGCACGACGCGGGCGCGGCGGACGGGATGGGTGAGCAGAAACTCCGCCGTGCGGTCCCGCTCCTCCCGGGCCAGGGCGGACGCGGCGGTGAGGGACGCGAAGAACGCGCCGCCCAGGCTGAGTATGTTTCCGCACTCCACGGCGTAGAAGCCGGTGAGCGCGCCGAAGCTGATTTTGTCCATGCCGAAGGCCCGGGAGAAGGCGCCCATGGAGGCGAACAGGGCGCTCACGCCCTCCATCTGAGCCTTCATTTCGGGAAAGAGCAGAATGCAGACGGCGATCAGAAAGCCGATGGAGGCCGTCCAGAGGATCAGGGCGTTTCTGCCCTGGCGCAGCTCGTGGCGGATGAAGATCATGCCTCTTCGCCCCCTTCCGCATAATAATGAAGAAAGATTTCCTCCAGATCCGGTTCCGCGACGGCGAGGTCGCGCACATGGCCTTCCGCCAGGGCGCGAATCAGCGCGTCGAAGTCCCCGGTGTAGAGGAAGCTCGCGCCATCGTCGAAGGTCTGGAGGTCGCGCACGCCCGTCAGGCGCTCCACCGGGGCGCAGCCATGCACGGTCACGCGCCGCGCCTGGGCGCGAGAGAGGGCCTCCACGCGGTCGCAGGCGATCAGCTTTCCCTCGCGGATGATCGCCGCACGGTGGCAGTGGCGCTGGATCTCCGAGAGCACATGGGAGGAAAAGAAGACGGTCGCCCCCGCGCGGTTGCGCTCCTCCAGTATGGAGAAGAACGCGCGCTGAATCAGCGGATCCAGGCCGCTGGTGGGTTCGTCCAGAATCAGCAGCTCCGGCATGTGCTGGAGGGCGCTGACGATGCCCACCTTCTTGTGGTTGCCAAAGGAGAGCTCGTCCACCTTGCGGGCGGGATCCAGCTGGAGCCGGGCGCAAAGCTCGCCGGCCGCCGCCGCGCAGTCCATGCCGCGCAGGCCCGCGGAGAGCTTCAGCACGTCCCGCACGCGCATGCCCGAATAGAAGGCGGATTCGGAGGGCAGGTATCCCACCCGCCGGAGGATCTGCGTGCGCTCCCGCACTGCGTCCATGCCCAGAATCGTCGCGCTGCCGCCGCTGGGTTGAATCAGGCCCAGGAGCGCGCGGATGGTTGTGCTCTTGCCCGCCCCGTTGGGGCCGATGAAGCCGAAGAATTCGCCCTGCTCCACGGCGAGGTTCAGGTCCAGTATGCCCCGGGCCTTGCCGTAGTGCTTGGTCAGATGGCTGGTTTGAATGGCGTGCATGTCATTCCTCCCTCTTTTGATAAATCTGCTGCCAGAAGTCGATCATTTCGGTGAAGTCCCGCACCATTTCGTCCACGTCAATGCGCCCGCTGAGCTGCTTTTCCCACAGATAGCCCTCCGTGGCCCAGTACATGTCCTGATACATCAGCCGCAGGTTCAGTCCGGGCGCGAAGCGGGCCGGATCCAGCCGCAGCCGATGGGCATTGGTCTGGAAGGAGGCGTGGTGGGCGATGCTGCGCTGAAGCGCCTCGCAGACCTCGGGGTCGCGCTCATAGTAGGCCCTGACCGCGAAGGCGCCCAGGTCCGGGTAGTTGCGCATGATCTCCGCCTTGGCCATCAGGCCGCGGCGCATGCCCTCGAACATGTCCTCCGTTTCGTAGCAGCCGCACTTATGCAGCTGGTCGAGGGTGATGCGCGCACAGGTTTCCCACAGAAACAGATACAGCTCCCGCTTGTTCCGGAAGTAGTGAAAGAGCAGGGACTTGCTGATGCCTGCGGCCTCGGCGATCTCCCGGACGGGGCTCTTCTTGTAGCTGTTGGTGGAAAATACCCGGTAGCCCGCGTTGAGGATCTTCTGCTGCTTCTCCTCGGGGAGGGAAAAGAACTTGTCATTCATGGCGCTGCCTCCGTAGACCGCTGCGGTCAATTACCATTATACGCCGTTGACCGTTTTTGAGAAGACCCGGAGGCAAAAAAGTGGAAAAATCGGGGCCGGACGCGGGGCGACGCATACAAAAAGGCCCAACCGCACATGCGGTTGGACCTCAATTGCCTGCCGCCGGAAAAGCCGGAGGCGCAGCGGAAAGGACTCAGGAGGGCCGGCGCGCCCAGAGCAGGTGCCCCTTGTACCAGTCGGTCAGGCTGTTGGTCTGCACCTTGCCGGCGTTCTGGGAAGCCTCGATGAACGCGTTGTTGCCCATGTAGATGGCCGTATGGTCGCACACGCCGTCGCCGTCGGTATCAAAGCAGAGCACGTCGCCCTTCTGATAGCCGGAGGTGACTTTGCTGTAACGGCCGTCGCCCGCCTGGGAGGCCGCGGTGCCCTGCATGGAGTAGCCGTACTTCTCCATGCAATACTCCACGAAGGAGGAGCAATTGAAGCTGGAGGGCGGATCGTCGTCCAGGGCGTAGGGGCGGCCGATCAGAGAGACGGCCAGGGCGAGAACCCTATCGATCTTCGATACGGAGGATTCCGAGGAGGAGCTTCCGGAGGAGCTGCCGCCGGAGGAGCTGCCGGACGAGGAGCCCGAGCTGCCCGAAGCGCTCTGTGCCTTCTTCCAGGCCTGGTAGGCGGCCTCAATTTCGGATCTGGTGGCCAGATTGTCGCTCTTGACATATCCGGTGACGGAGCCGGACCGATTCTGAATCCGGCAGTAATCGCCGCTCACGCCGATCACATACACCGCGCAGCCCCGGGGAATGGTGCCCAGCCGGGAGGAGGACGAGCTGGCCGACTTGTACACATTGCTGGACTTGGCGGCATAGGCCTTGATGCGGCTGGTGAGATTGAGATACTTGATCTGCATGTATCCGGTGTTGCCCTTGTAGCTGATGCGCGCCCAGCCGCCGGCATAACCGGTCACGGTGACGGTTGCGTTTTTCAGGGCGGGCAGGCTGTACTTGCTGGAAGTGGAGGGCGAGCTGTAAACCCTCGCGGAGGAGGAGTTGATCGTCGCTTTAAAGGATGTGGCGAGCGCAGCGGGCGCGCATGCCGTCATCAGCATAAGTGCTGCGAGCAGCGCGGTCAGGATGCGCCGCAGTCTCTGATTTCTGGTCATTAGATCACCCATTTCCGTCGTTTTAGTTCACTGCAAAGTTCGCTTCTTCTATTATATTACAACAATATGTCAAAATCAAGATCTGCATGCACAATTTCGTCGGATTTACGCAAAAAACATAGCTGGTACCCGCGTATGACACAATTATGCCATAAATTCCGGCCGCTTGTACCTTGAAATGGGCTGCGGGGCAGGATATAATAGATGCGGAATTGAAGGGGGCGAGGGATATGCCGGAGCGGCGCGGGCGAATTGCCGTGGTGGGCGGCGCGAATGTGGATATCGGCGGCTTTCCCGCCGCGACGCTGATTGCAGGCGACTCCAATCCCGGCCGCGTGCGCATTTCGATGGGCGGCGTGGGGCGCAACATTGCGGAAAACGCCGCGCGCATGGGCCTGGAGGTCTCCCTGACCACGGCGCTGGGCGACGATGCAAACGGCCGGATGCTGCTGGAGGATTGCCGGGCGAAGGGCATTGGAACCGGCAGCTGCGTGATCGACGCCGGGGCGCGCACGTCGGTGTATCTGTTCATCGACGACGCGCGGGGCGACATGTACTGCGCGGTGAACGACATGGAGATCCAGTCCCGCCTCACGCCGGAGCGCATTGCCCCGGCGCTCGAGCGGCTCAACCGGATGGACGCGGTGGTGATCGACGCCAATCTGCCCGAGGAGACGATACGCTATCTGGCGCGGGAGCTGCGCGCGCCCCTCTTTGCGGACCCGGTCTCCGTGGCCAAGGCGGGGAAGCTGCGCGGCGCGCTGGAGAGCATCTACTGCCTGAAGCCCAACCGCATCGAGGCGGAGCTGTTGACCGGCGTGCAGATCCGGGACGCGGTGGACGCAGCGGAGGCCGCGAAGCGGCTCAACGACGCGGGCGTCCGGCGGGTGTATCTCTCGATGGGCCTGCAGGGCGCGCTCTGTGCGGAGGGCGGACACTGCTCCTTCCTGCCCTGCTGTGCCCGGGGCGCGGTGAACGCCACCGGTGCGGGAGACGCGTTCAGTGCGGCGCTGGTCTGGGCCCACTGCGAGGGCATGGATTTGCGCCAGAGCGGCATCGCGGGCATGGCGGCTGCGTCCATCGCTGCGGGCGCCATGGAGACGGTGAGCCCGAAGATGAGCCGGAACCGGCTCGTTCGCGCCATGGCTGAAATTTCGGCGGAGCTATAAATCAGAATCATTTCAGGAGGAAAAGCACATGAAACTGAATCCTTATCTCGATATTGCGCCGGAGGTTCGCGCGGCGTTGGAGGCCGGAAAGCCCGTCGTGGCGCTGGAATCCACCATCATCTCCCACGGCATGCCCTATCCGCAGAATGTGGAGACGGCGTTGAATGTGGAGCGGATCGTCCGCGAAAACGGCGCGGTTCCGGCCACCATCGCCATCATCGGCGGCCGCCTGAAGGCGGGCCTCTCCGAGGAGGAGATCACCTATCTGGGCAAGAAGGGCTACGACGTGACCAAGGCCTCCCGCCGGGATCTGCCGGTGCTGGTGGCCCGGGGCGCGGACGGCGCGACCACCGTGGCCACCACGATGATCGTCGCCGCGATGGCCGGAATCCGGGTGTTTGCCACCGGCGGCATCGGCGGCGTGCACCGGGGTGCGGAGATCACCATGGACATCTCCGCCGATCTGGAGGAGCTGGCGCAGACCGGAGTTCTGGTGGTGTGCGCGGGCGCGAAGTCCATTCTCGATCTGGGGCTGACGCTGGAGTATCTGGAGACCAAGGGCGTGCCGGTCATCGGCTATCAGACCAGCGAGCTTCCGGCCTTCTACACCCGCAAGAGCGGCTTCGGTGTGGATTACCGGCTGGACACCCCCGGGGAGATCGCAGCGGCCTTCCGGGCGAAGATGGACATGGGCCTCGCGGGCGGCATGCTGGTCACCAACCCCATTCCGGAGGAATACTCCATGGATCCCGACGTGATCAACAGGGCCATCGACGAGGCCGTGGAGGAGGCGAAGGCGCAGGGCATTCACGGCAAGCAGACCACGCCCTTCCTGCTGGCGAAGATCAAGGACATCACCGGCGGAGACAGCCTGGCTTCGAACATCCGCCTGGTCTACAACAACGCCGAGCTGGCGGCAAAAATTGCGGCGCAGCTGTGAGCGGCAGACGGAGGGCCCCGCTGGGCGCAGACGCCCGGCGGGGCCCTCTCTGTATCAGGGAGTTGCACAAAAGATGTTTGAATAACTGAAGTTTTTTTATGTAGAATAAATAATGTGTGCAAATATTTCCACCATTCTTGACAAACGGCGGTTTGGAAGGTATCATAAATATGGAGAATGACGGAGGTACAGATGACTATGGACAGCACGGATCTCAAAATTGTTTCGATGCTCAAAAAGAATGCGCGCGTATCGGCTTCTGCAATCGCCAAAGAGGTCGGCTTGGCCGTGTCATCCGTGACCGAGCGCATACGCCGCCTGGAGAACACGGGCGTGATTTTACAGTACACGGCCATCGTGGACAACAGCAAGATTGAGGGCGGCATCACCGCCATGATTGGCATCAAGATTGAACATACACGCTACATCGACAAGCTCGCGAACATCATTTCCAGCGACCCTCATGTGGTTTCCTTCTACATTTTGACGGGAGATCTGGACTATCTGGCTTCGATCTACGCCGTGTCCACGGAGGAGTTCCGGCAGGTGCACCGCTCCATCGCGGGCCTGGAGGGCGTGGCTTCGGTCAAGACCTACTACATCCTGGGAACAAAGTCCAACGGAGAGCCGCAATAGAGACCGGCTGCGCATCCGCAGGGGGAGCGCGGGAATGCACGTTCGCATTCCCGCGCTCGCTTTTATAATATAAATAGGTAAGAGGATTTGCGCGTCCCGGACGCGCACGGGCGGCTGAAGGGCCTGCGACGCGGGGAAGCTGAACGCAAAATGCAATTCCGTCTGACCATCTATTGACAAGTCAATTGAAATTGCACTATTATTAGATTATGTGAACGTGAGAATCGGAGAGAAGGATTTGCATGACGGGACGCCTGAGACCTCTGGCGCTGCTGCTGGCCCTCGCGCTGCTCCTGACGGGCTGCGCGGGCGGAGGGAAGACCGGTGCGACGTGCGAACCGACCGTGGAGGCGGCGACTTCGGCTGCGCCCACGGGAGACGGCGGGGCGGAGGCTGCGCCTGCAGCGGCCGGGACGCCGGACGCGACGCGCGAACCCACCGCGGAGGCGGCGGAACCCACCGCGGCGCCGGACTTCGTCGGGGATCGGGCGCTGTATCTGTACATCCGGGACGACATCGTGCATGTCGGCAAGACGACGAACATGGAAATCGTGGTGCTCTGCGGCGCGGACGTGACCCAGGACATCTGCATCTACGACGAAAAGGGCAGCCTGCGCCGGACCATCCCCAACCGGGGCGGCGGCCGCTATGAGGATTACGTTCAGATCTATTCGAGCGAGGCCTGCGTCGGCGCGCTCTGCGCACGCGCGGGCGAGGTCGAGAGCGCCCCTGCCGCCTACTACGTCCAGCCGCAGGTGACGCAGGAGATGGTGGACCGGCTGGATCAGGCGGGCTGCGGCCTGGTGGACTACATCCGGTCGTGCGGCTATGCGGATCCGTGGAGCGACGAGGCGCTGGACGCTGCGGCGGCCTGGCTCGAGGGGAACGCGGAGATTCAGTCCGTGGCGCGCAGCGAGGACGGCCTGTTCTTCTTCACCCGGGACAATCTGGCAGGTGCGTTTGGCTTTGACGCGGACACAGCCGCCGATGGCGCGGCGGGCTTTTCCGCCGCGGACGAGGTGTTCGAGGACTGGCAGGCCGGAGAGAGCGTCGCGGACGCCTTTCTCGAGAGCGGACTGGCGCCCACCAGCGACCACATGCTCGTGCTGCAGCCCGAGGAAGCGGACGAAACCATGCGGTACTTCGCTGATCACGCGCAGTCGCTCCTTTCGCAGTTTGCGGATTCCAACGGTGGAACGTTGGAGCTGAAGCGGGGCCGCGACGCGATGGTGTGCATCCGGGACGGAAGCATGAACGACTGCGGATTTCTCATGTTCTGCGCCCACGGCCGCATGGAGAAGCTCCAAAATGCGGGCTCCTTTCTGACCATGCGCCTGGATGTGAACACGAAGGAGAACCGGGAGACGATGGGCGAGGAGGATCTCGACTATCTCTGGGGCGGCAGCTCGCCGGAGGAGACGCGCATCTTCAAAAAGTTCAACGCCGACCGGGGCGACGATACGGTGGGTTCGTTCATGAAGGACGTGGTCGGCGATCCGGTGGACGTGAACATCATGATCACGCCCAGATACCTCGACTCGGCGCTGGGCGACCGCACCTTCGACAACACCGTCGTGTTTCTCTTTGTCTGCGAGGCGCTGTCCGATCCGGATCTTCAGGAGGTATTCTTCCGGCGCGGCGCGTCGTCCATCGTCGGCTGCGAGCGGACCTTCACCGTCGGGTACGCGCTGTATATCCTTCATTCCATCCTTCAGGGATGGCTGGACGCGGATGCGCAGGGCCGGTACGGCAGTCTGCGCGGGTGCTTTGAGGGCGTGCAGAGCGAAATCGCCCAGGCGGCGGTCCACGACGCGATCGACTGGGCAGAGAAGAAGGCGGAGTGGATGCGGATTTTTCCGGGCACGGACGCGGTGAACGGGGATCTGACCCTGAGCGAACGGCGGGTCCGGGACGCAAAGGTGAAGGAGGAGCAGAAGGACGGGCTGGTCTATTCGGGCGAGCCCGTGCTCTACGGCGCGACGGCCGCGCCAACTCCGGAGACCGAGGACTGGGACGATTTTTCGCAGGTCTATCACGATCTGCTGGTGGAGGCATACCAGAAGCGGCCCGCCTCCCTGCTTCTGCGCGACGGAAACTCCGGCTTTGGCGAGTACGCCTACCGCGGCTGCGGCAGGCTCACGGGCGTCGTGACGGACGAGCGAGGCGAGGGGCTGTCCGGGGTGCAGATTTCGCTGTACCGCTGGTTGAACCACAGTTTCGCGCCGCTGACGGATGCGACGGGGGCTGAGGTGGAGCTCGTCACCGGGGCGGATGGAAGCTACTGCGCCGAAGAGGTGCCCTGCGGCCTGTACGTTGCGCAGGCCCGGAGGGAGGAGCAGGAGACCAGGGGCGTCGTGAGCGTCGCCCAGGGCGAATACGAATTGAACCTGACGCTCTCCGCGTCGCGCCTGATTCTCACCGCACGGGTGGAAGATGGCGCGGACGAGAATTTTACTCGCCTGTGCGCGCGGCCCAGCGCAGAGGCTTCAAGCGCGCCGGACTTTGCGCAGGTCTTTGAAAATACCGTCGCGCCCTGCTATGCGGCGTATGCGGAGAAGATACCCGGCTACAAAAAGCTCGCCATCGAGAACGCCCGCTTCGGGCCGGATCCGACCTATGCCGACATCTGGGTCGGCCGGGCGTACGCCACGGGGAGCCTGCTGAGCCTGCAGATCAACACAAAGGATTACATCACTGGCGGTGCGCACAGCGTCTACGACTTCCAGTCCTTCACCTTTGACCTGGCGGAGTGCCGGGCGCTGAAACTCACGGATCTGCTGGATCCGGCGGTTCCCGGCGCGCGGGACGAATTGAAGGCGCTGTGGATGCAGCGGCTGAATCCCCGGGCAAACGATCTCTGGAAGAGCGTGGAGGAAACCGTCGAGGAGGGCCTGAGAGAAACGATGGGAGGCTGGCAGCTGACGGCCGAGGGGCTGACGCTGTACTTCCATCCCTATGAGGCGGCGTCCTTCGGGGCCGGAACGCTGGAGGTGACGCTGCCCTACGACCAGCTCGCGGGCATACTGCGCAGGCAATACCTGCCGCAGGCGGCGAACCCGGCGACGGCGGGTACGTGCGCGGTCGTCGGGCGCGACGACGCGCGCTGCGGGGATTCTGCATACGCGCTCTACGGCGAGGGAAGCGGACAGCTGCTGGCGGTGGACGGAACGGTCTCCCAGCTGTGCGTGATCCTGCAACAGGGGGACGAGGAGGATTCCGCCCCCGGCGTCGTGTTCTACGCGAGTGATATGACCAATGGACTCATCCGACTGCCGGAGCTTCCGGGGCGCGCCTGTCGCGTCAGCTGGCTCTCCGGCGGGGAGCGCAGGGAGCTGCGCCTGCAGGGATGATGAATGGAATTCCAGGGCGGGGAGCCTGAGAATAAACAAAAGAATGTGGAGGCAAAGCAATGAAAAAGAGTATCTGTCTGGCAATTCTCCTGCTGTGTCTGTTGGCGCTGCTGACGGGCTGCGGCTGCAAGCACGAGGAGACGCAGCTCAAAAATGTCGTGGAAGCCAGCTGCACCGAGGCGGGCTACAGCGGCGACGAGGTGTGCCTGAAGTGCGAAAAGACCGTGAAAAAGGGCGCGGCCGTGGAGGCGGTGGGCCATACTCCGGGCGATCCCGAGGACGCCTATGCGGCCACCTGCTTCAGCGGCGGCTACACGGGCGATGTCTACTGCACGGTCTGCAGCGAGCTGCTGGAGAGCGGCGAGAAGATTTCCCGCCTGCCCCATACGCCGGGCAACGGGCGGCAGTATGCGCGCGAGGCCCGCTGCGAGGAGGCGGGCTACACGGGCGACGTCTACTGCACGGTCTGTGGCGAGCTGCTGGAGGGCGGCGAGGAGATTCCCGCGCTGGAGCATGAGGCCGGAACCGTGCGCGAGGGCGGCTGGGAGGCCACCTGCGCGCGCGAGGGCTACACGGGCGACATCCTCTGCGTGAACTGCGGAAAGGTGATGGAGGAGGGCGAGGCGATTCCGATGCTGGAGCACACGCCCGCCGCCGAGCGCGAATATGCCAGCGAGCCCACCTGCTCCTCCTGGGGCTACACGGGCGATCTCTACTGCGCGGATTGCGGCACGCGGCTTGAGTGGGGCGAGGATATCCCCATGCTGGAGCACACGCCGGGCGAGCGCCAGGACGTGCTGGAGGCCACCTGCACGGAGGCGGGCTACGCGGGCGACGTCTACTGCACGGTCTGCGGAACGCGCATGGAGCGCGGCGAATGGACCGAGAAGGCCCCCCACACGCCGGGCGAGCCCACCAACGCCGTTGCGCCCACCTGCCTGTACGACGGCTACACCGGCGACAGCGCCTGCGTGGTCTGTGAAGCGCCGGTCAGCGGCGAGGCCATTCCCCGGCTGACGCACAGCTTCACCGATCATGTGTGCGACGCCTGCGGCTGGATGGAGGCGGGCCTGTACATCGACGGCAATCTGGAATTCACCTGGCAGGATCTGCTGAACAACGGCTACGTCACGGTGAACGAGAGAAATGAGCTGACGGGCGTGGTCGAATCCCTCTATGGCAAGCTGGTGATCGAGGAGGGCGTGGAGAGCATCGGCGATCGTCTGCAAAGGGCGACGCTCGACACCGTGTGGCTGCCGTCCTCGCTCAAAAAGGTGAGCGACAGGGCGTTCTACGGAAATGAGACCATCCGGGAGGTCCGGCTGTTTGCGCCCACCGTCATCTTCAATTGGGAAGCCTTCCGGGGCTGCGCGAATCTGGAGCAGGTCATTCTGGAGGGGAATCTGGCGGAGATGGGCAGCAGCTGCTTCAAGTCCTGCAGCGCACTGACCTCCATTGAGCTGAGCGAGGGGCTGACGCGGATTCCGGATAGCTGTTTCGTGGATTGTTCCGCGCTCCAGACGGTGACCCTGCCGTCCACGCTTCAGAGAATTGACAGCGATGCCTTCAACGGCTGCACGGCGCTGAAGGAACTGGCCCTGCCCGACGGCATCGAGCGCATCGGAAACGCCGCGTTCAGCAGAACGGGGATCACGGAGCTGGTCTATCCCGCTGCGCTGACGGAGCTGGGATACTATGATATCTATTATTCGGAGAATGTGCGGGCGCTGAAGTGCGCGGATTTGTCCGCCACCCAGCTGACCAGGCTGAACCGGGATACCTTCAACGGTTGCAGCAACCTTGAAGTGCTGAAGCTGCCCGAGACGATGGAGAACATTGATGACTATTCGCTGGAGGATTGCTACAAGCTTCAGGCCCTCGAGCTCCCGGACGCCGTGAGCAGAATCGGTGCTCAGAACTTCGAGTGGGTGTTCCGCACGGGCGAGGATGGCCGCCTGGAGATCGAGGGTCCGGAGAAGAACGATGGCACCTATACGGGCTTCGCCGTTTCCTACATCGTCTGGCCGGTGTCCCTCACCGACGGCAGCGCCCTCGCGGGTCTGCCGAACCTGGAGACCATCTACTACCGTGGCACCGAGCTGCAGTGGAGCCTGACGGCCAGCAAGGATCTGTTCCCGAACGCGACCGTCGTGTTCAACTATCAGGGCAACTGAAGGTGAACAGAATGGGGCCCCGGCGATCGGGGCAGCGTTCACAGGACGGTTGAACCGGCAAAGGGCGCGACCTTCGCGGTCGCGCCCTCAGACTACTGACAAAGCCCGCAAATGCAAAAATGCCTACTGATTTAAAAATTCAGTTGGCATTTTTGCTTACTTTCGGACGCGGCACCGCGCGGTCACTTACGTCCATGTAAGCTCCCTTATTTGCAGCCTTGCTTCCTTGTCTTGCAAGCTTTTTCAACGTCTGGCAAAGCATTGACTTTGTCAATGCTTTGAGGGCGCGACCTTCGCGGTCGCGCCCTTTGCTTTCAGGGAAATGTAGCAATGCGGCGAAATACACCCCGAGTGTTCGATCGCCCGGGGCGTTCAGGCTCACAGGGCGCACATGTCTCCACCTGAATCCGTTCGGCAAGCTGGAGGCCGTCTCTCAGTTTGCAAACCGAATTACCTGATTCTCCGTATCGACCGTTGCCTCGACGCCCAAGGGAATGATGCAACGGGGCTGCGCATGTCCAATGTTGACATTGCACACGATGGGCAAATCCGGGTGCGCGATCGCGTCCACCAGGATTTGTTTATATTCCTGCGCATAGGTTTCGTCCACAGGCTTGCCGGTGAGAACGCCG
Source organism: bacterium (assembly GCA_004563405.1). GTDB lineage: Bacteria > Bacillota > Clostridia > Christensenellales > Aristaeellaceae > SFTH01. The sequence goes on along the minus strand of SFTH01000014.1, from coordinate 40,347 downwards.
GAAAGTACATCAAAAATGCCGGTTTCCTTGAGCGCAAGGATTGCCCTTCTGTATTTCTGGGGCGACATCCTTTCCTCGCTGGTTTCCAACAGAAGTATCTTTCCGGCCCAATCCTCCATCTCCGGGAAGAGCCTGTACTTTTCACAGAGAAGAGGCATATCGGCATAGCGGTCTCCGTTGAAAAAGTCGTAGATTGTGTCAATGCAGCCTCCGAGTATCCCTCCCGAAAAGACGGGATTGCCCTGCAGCAATTCAAAACCATGATCCGAATGGGCTTTCAAGGGCGTGCCGACCTGATCAATGCCATAATCCGTCCGCACTTCATACCAGACGCCGCTGGGCCTGACCTCTTTGATTGTTCCGGTGCTTATGAGTTCTTCAAAATATTCTTTGGTATAGGGGAGCATATCCCTGCCCAGCTCACAGACATCTGCAAGGAAGGACTGTCCGTAGAACGTCTTCATGCCGACCTTATGGAGCATGAAGTGATTGACCGTCGTATCGGAAAAGCCGAGGAACACTTTATTCGAGGCGGCCTCAGCCAGCTCATTGTGTGCAAACAGATGGGGAAGCAGGCGATATGTATCATCTCCGCCGATTGCGCAGAGAATCATATCAATCTCAGGATCCTTCAGGGCCTGCAGCAAATCCGCGGCGCGCTCTGCGGGATGCGTTCTGACATATTCCATTCCCTTGAGGGCATGGGGCATGAACCTGACGGTCGTACCGAGTTCGTTCAATCTTTTTATCCCAATATTCACCTCATGCCGGACGCAAGCCTCGCCGATTGTGCCGTTCGATAGACTGACGATGGCGATATTCTCTATCATAGCCCTTTCGTCCTCCCCAAACTTCGATTTATAAATCCGTTCGGCTCCATGCGGTCACAGAACAGGGCGGAACACAAGAACAGCCGCGACAGCGTATACTGTCGTGGCCGTCAACTGTCCTTTGGATTCCGCGCCCTTTTGCGTTACAGCGTGCGCTGGAGCCTGACGCAGCGGCCCAGCACCCGCACTTCCGGCGCGGGGGCGACGACCGATTCGAATTCCCGGTCGAAGGCCTGCATCTGGATGCGCATGCCGTCCATCTTAAGGAGCTTGCGCACCATGCGCGCCCCCTTGTACTCCACCAGCATCAGCGCGCCGTCCTGGGCGCGGTTGTCCGGAACGGTGAGCAGCAGGTCGCCCGCGTGCACGCGGAAGCCCCGCAGACTGTCGTCCGGGACGCGGAAGTAGAGTACCTTGTCCGGCGCGCCGCCCTCGATCTTGCCGCCGATCACGGGCGTGAGCACATGGTCGATCACCAGGCCCTTCGGGTCCATCACGGGGACCCGCTTCACCACGCCGCCCAGCGCGTCCAGCCAGGCGTCGGTGGATTCGTCCACGGCCTTCTGCTGCTCGGCGGGCACGTCTGCGGGCATGACGTAGGCGCGCGGGCGGGGGCGCAGCTTCACCTCCGGCTCGGCAGCCACTTCCAGCTCCGTGGAGACCGGGCTGTCCGCGCCCAGCAGCTTCAGGATGCGCTGGGCCTGATCGTCCGAGACGATGCGCCGGCCGGATTCAATGTCCTTGATGACGCTCTCCGCCATGCCGCACTTGCGGCCCAGTTGCTTTTCGCTCAGTTTTGCGGCCACGCGCGCCTTGCGTATGGCGTCTCCCAGTCGGCTCATTCCGCTTCCTCCATTTCCCGCTTGACGATTTCGATGTAGTTGCTGCCGACCCAGCCGCGCTTGTCCCTGTACTGAACCATGCTCCAGACCGGGCCCTCGGAGAGCACCTGCACCGGATCCGATTCGCTCAGCGTGGCCAGCACGGCGGACTGCGCGTCCGGCTTCTCCCGCAGGTTCAGCCAGGAACCCTGCTGCACCCGCACCAGCGCGACCGTGCCCTCCATTTGGGAGATGTCGGGCGTGGGGGAGGGAGAGGGAGAGGGCGTGGGCGTCGGCTCCGGGGTGGGCGTCGGCTCCGGGGTGGGAACCGGAGTGGGCGTCGGTTCCGGCGTGGGCGCGGGCGTGGTTCCGGCGAGGAGGGCCTCCAGCTGACCGGGGCTCACCACGCCGTCCGCCTCCACACCCATGGCCTCCTGCCAGGCGACGACCGCGCGTTCGGTGGCCGCGCCAAAGACGCCGTCAACCGTGCCGCAGTCGTAACCCTGGCCGTTGAGGGCCTCCTGCAGGTCGCGCACGGAGGAGAGCTTGCAGCCCCGGGAGAGGGGCAGCTTGCCCGCGCGGAAGTCCGCGTAGCTCTGGCTGGCGGAATCGAAGCTGGCGACGAGCAGCAGCGCGCGCAGATCCTCGTCCACCGTGCCGTCGTCGAAGATGTGCACCTCGGTGCCCGGCAGGCAGTTCTCCGCAATCCACTTCGCGTCCTCCACCCGCAGGCGCACGCAGCCGTGGGAGGCTTTGTAGCCCAGCGCGTTGCTGGAGGCCCAGGTGGGGCCGGAGCTGGTGGAGGGGAAGAGGATGGAGTGGAACAGGATGGAATCCTTGATCCGGGAGGCGTACTTGGCGTAGATCTTGTATTTGCCGAACCAGTACCACTCCTCGCGCTCGGCCGGATACTTCGGCTCGGGCATGATGAACGTGCCCCGGGGCGTGCTGGTGCCGTAGCCCGTGGAGCAGATCATCTGCCGGACGATGTTCTCCTCGCCGTGGCGGAGAGAGGTGTAGACGGTGACGATCTGATTGGCGATGTCCACGTCCACATGGTAGTCCTCCGCCCGGGCGAGGGCGGGGGAGAGAGCGAGAATCAGCGCAAAAATCAGCGCCAGACAGCCTTTGTATTTCACAAATCTTCCTCCGTATACAGAGAATCTCAGTTCAGGCGCAGCCTGCGCTGCCAGTCCAGAAACCGGGGCTCCGGCGGAGCCTCGAAGAGCAGCTCTTCGCCGCTGCGGGGATGCACAAAGCCCAGCCGGAAGGCGTGCAGCAATTGCCCGCCGGTTACGGGATAGGGGGGCTTCTTCGGCCCGTAGAGGGGATCGCCCAGAAGGGGATGGCCGATGAAGGCCATATGTACGCGGATCTGGTGGGTGCGCCCGGTGGTCAGGCGGCACTCCAGCAGGGTCGCTCCCTTCAGCGGCTCCAGTACCCGCCAGTGGGTCACAGCCTCGCGCCCGCCGGGCACGATGGCCATCTTCTTGCGGTCGGTGGGATGGCGGCCGATGGGGCCCTCCACCGTGCCGGAATCCTCGCGCATGCCGCCCTGAACGATGGCCATGTAAGCGCGCTGCACGCTGTGCGCGCGTATCTGCTCCGAGAGGGCGAGGTGGGCAAAGTCGTTCTTGGCCACCAGCAGCAGGCCTGAGGTGTCCTTGTCGATTCGGTGCACGATCCCGGGGCGAATTTCGCCGCCCACGCCGGAGAGGTGGTCCAGATTTTGCAGCAGGGCGTTCACCAGCGTGCCGTCCGGGTTGCCCGCCGCCGGATGTACCACCATGCCGGAGGGCTTGTACACCACGGCCAGATCGCCGTCCTGATAGAGCACCTCGATGGGAATGTCCTGGGCCTCCACCCGCGCGGGCGCGGCCTCGGGCAGGGTCAGTTCCACCTGGTCCCCGGCGCGCAGCCTGAACCCGGCCTTGGTCTGCACCTGTCCGTTCACCCGCGCCATTCCCTCCCGGATCAGTGCGCCCGCCCGGGAGCGGGTGACGTTCGCGGCTTCGGCGGCGAGCACGTCCAGCCGCTCTCCGGCGCGTTCCGGTTCCGTCAGGAGCGCAAATACGCGCGCGTCAGCCATGCTCTCTCTCCTTTCGCTCCGAAAGCAGCACCGAAATCACCGCCAGCGCCGCGCCGCAGCAGATGAACACGTCCGCGGGATTGAATATGGCGAAGTGGACGAAGTCCAGCCGGATGAAGTCCACCACATGGCCGTAGGCCAGTCGGTCCCACAGGTTGCCCAGCCCGCCGCCAATGATGAGCCAGAACCCCGCGCGCAACAGGGTCGGGTCGTCCGGGCGGCGCAGCAGGTAGATCAGCACGCCTGCGATCAGCGCGAGGGTCAGCAGGGTGAGCAGGAGGCTTCGTCCCGAGAGCAGGCTGAAGGCCGCGCCCTCGTTCTGCGTGTAGGCCCAGCTGAGCACGCCGGGGATGGCCGTGCGCACGCCCGAAGGAGCGAGCGCGGCGATGGCGAGGCGCTTGAGAACGCGGTCAATCGCCAGAACGGGCAGCGTGAGCCACCACAGCCTACATCCTCTCCTCAATTGCATGGATAACCTCCGCGATGAATCCGCCGATCAGCGGAATGTTGTCGGTCAGCAGGTGCTGCAGCAGGACGATGGCTGCCGCGCCCAGCACCGTAAAGCCGAAGGAAAAGCCCAGCCCCCGCAGCATGCCGTAGAACAGGTTGGTGAACACCATCCGGCGGCGGTTGGTCACATGCTCCAGATAGCGCTCCAGATCCATGCGCTCCAGCGTGCCGATCAGCCGCTCGATCAGCTTCCGGTCGTGCTCCTTCATGCGCGCACCTCCCCGCGGGGATTTTTCCCGCATGCGCAGGAGAATATGTGCAGCGCGAGGCTGAAAAGCGTGGCCGACGGCGTGTATGTCGGCCACGTTGCGGTTCTATATTCGTTGTGGGGCGCGAACGCGCCGCGCGCTCACTTCAGCAGCGCCTCGCCCGCCTTCAGTGCGGCGAACTGCTCGTCCAGGAGCTTTTTGAAGTTGTCGCGATAGGCCTCGACCACGGCGTGCAGCCGGTCGGACTCGGCCTTCATCTCGGTCACGGCCTTTTCGGCGCTGTCGGTGATGGCCTTGGCGTGGGCCTCGGCGTCCGCCACGGCCTTTTCCGCTTGGGCGTTGGCGTCGTCAATGGCTTGCTGGGCCTTCTTGTTGGCCTCGGAGACGGTTTCGTCCGCAATGCGCTGGGCGCCGATCAGGGATTCGCGCATGGCGCTCTCCAGATTCTTGAAGTAGCCGTTCTCGTTGTAGTCCGGCAGCTTCTTTTCCATCTCGGCGTTGGCGGCCTCCGCGGCGGCCAGGGAGGTTTCGAGGGCCTTCACCTGCTCTTTGAGCGCCGCGCTCTCGCGCATCATTGCACCCAGCTGCTCGGCCAGCTCGTCCAGAAAATCGTCCACCTGCTCCACGTCGTAGCCGTTCGCCGCCTGCGTGGAGAATTCCTTCTCCTGAATATCCCTAACAGTGATTGCCATATGCCTCTTCTCCTTTTCATTTGATGGTCGGGGTGGTTCAGCCTGTGTATCGGAAGAGGCGCACAGCCTGGCGCCCCTTGCGGGTGAGTCCTTCAAAGCCCTCCACGCGCATGCGGCCGTAGCCGCGCACGGAGAGCAGGTCGCCTTCCTCCAGGTGCAGGTCGCCCCGCAGGGCTTCCATGTGGTTGCGCTTGACCAGTCCGCCGTCGATCAGGCGCTGGGCTTCGCCCCGGGAGAGCCTGAGCCCCGCCGCGAGCACCGCGTCCAGCCGCGGGCTGCTCACCGTAACCCGCATGTGAACGCCCTCCGGCGGCCGCAGCTTCAACGGCTCCGTTGCGCTGCGCAGCTTCAGGGAAGCGCGCCCGGCGGAGGCGAGGTTGGCAAGAACGTAATCCTCCACGTCCCGGTGGACGAAGAGGTAGGCGCTGCCCTCGGCCGCGCCCAGGGCGACGTCGCCGGTGGCGTCGCGCTCCAGCCCCAGGCCGAGCGTCGCGCCCAGCAGGTCGCGGTGGCCGGGGGAGGCATACTTGGGATTCCACCTGAGCTCCAGGCAGGCGAAGGGATAGTCCTGCGCGTTGGGCGCTTCGCCGGTGTAGAAGGCGGCGATGCGCCGCTCCGCTTCGGGGTGGCCGCCCCAGAGGGCGAGCTCCACCTCCGCCTCGCCGGCGGCGGCGCGGGCCGTCTGCTCCATGGACGGCTCCAGAAAGCGCGTGTAGCAGACCTCTCCCGAGTGGCGCGCGCGCAGCGCCAGCTCCCGCAGGCGCTTTGCGTCCAGCTCTGCCGCGGCCATCAGCCGATCAGGCGCAGCAGCCGGTACAGCCACCACCACAGGCGCTCGACGATGGACAGGCCGATGATCGCAAACCAGCAGGAGAAATCCAGCGGCATGCGCGTGCGGCTCATCAGCCAGACGCTGAGGCGGCGGAAGGGCGCCACGAAGGGCCGGATGAAGGTTTCCAGCCAGAGGAACAGATTGTTGCGCGGGCGGAACCAGGAGAGCACGCAGTAGACCAGGATGGCCACGCGCACCACATACAGAAACGCCGAGCCCGCCTGAAAGACCTTATAGAGTGTCAAGAAAGCAACACCTCCCGGCGAAGTTGCGATCGATCCGCCCTCAGAAGCGGCGGTCCATGTCGTAGGTCTCGTTGACCTCCACGCCGGAGGGCGCGATGAGATAGGTGCGCTCCGAGGCCTTGCGGATGGTGGCGTGCAGGGCGAACACCGCGCCGGAGAGGGTGTCCACCGCCCGCTGCATCAGGTGGGCGTCCAAATCGTCCAGCGTCAGCACCACCGTGTTGTTGAGAATCAGGTTGTCGATCACGTCGCAGCAATCCTCAAGATTGTGCAGCGTGAACATCACCGTGCGCTGCCGGTACGCGCCGCTGCGGGAGGACGCGCGCTGGGGCGCATCATCGTAGCGCTCGCCGCCCTCCTCCAGGCTGCCGAAGCGCGAGGCGCTGCGCGGGGAGTAGTCGTAGCGGGGCCGCTCGTCCACGCGCTCGACGAACGCGCTGGAACGGCGCTGCGTGTTCTGCGCGCTGCGCGCGGGCTGATCGAAGCGGCTGTTGGAGGCGGTTCGGTTCATCCGGGGCGTGCGCGTGGGCTCGTAGCTGGTGGAGCGACGGATGGTCAGCTCCTGGCGCGGGCGAGAGGACGCCTGCGTGCGCTGCGCGCGCTGCGGCGCGTAGGTCTGCTGCCGTCCATAGTTTCCGGATTCATATTCGTCATCGTAGGTCTCGCGCGGCTCTTCGTCATCCACCAGGCCGATAAACTCCAGAACCTTGCCGAAACCGCCGCTCTTTTTGCGCGCCATAAGCGTAAAACCCCCTGTGTCAATTCTTTTGCGGCCGCGCGCCGAACACAGCCCGGCCCAGCCGCACCATCGTCGCGCCCTCCTGGGCGGCCACGATGCAATCTCCGGACATGCCCATCGAGAGCACGTCCATGGACGTATTGTCTATACCTTCATCCCGCAGCCGGTCGAACCAGCCGCGCATGCGCCGGAAGTAGGGGCGCAGCGCCTCCGGATCGGAAACCAGAGGCATGATGGCCATCAGGCCGCGCACCTGAATACCGGGCAGCAGGGCGCAGCGCCGGAGGAAGGATTCCAGCTCCTCCTCGTCCACGCCGCCCTTCTGGGGCTCCCGGGCGATGTTGACCTGCACGAGCACCGGCAGCACGCGGTTGTGCTCCTGGGCCCGACGGGAAAGCTCCTGGGCGAGGGAATCCCGGTCCAGCGACTGGACCATGTCCACCCAGCCGGCGATGTATTTGACCTTGTTGGTCTGAAGCGAGCCGATGAGCTGCACGTTGAAGCCGGGATTGAGAGCTTCCCGCTTGTCCATGAGCTCCTGCACCCGGTTTTCGCCGATGGTGCGTATGCCCGCGTCCCAGATGCAGTTCACGGTCTGCGCGTCGTGGGTCTTGGTTACGGCGCAGATCTCCGCGCCGCCCCAGCGCGCGGAGGCCTCGCCGATGCGCTCCTTCCAGAGCGCTGCGTTTTTCAGTATCTCTTCGCGTTCCATTCCGGATTTTGCCTCACTTGATCAGCACGCGCTGGCCGACGTCGATTGCACCCTCCACCAGCGGCTGAATCAGCGCGTTCGAGCCGTCGTCGGAGAGGACCTCCACCGGGATGAACGTGCCGCCCGGCACGTCATAGAGCCAGACGCCCGTCTGACCGTTCTGCTCGGCGATGGCCTTGGAGGTGACGGAGAGGCCGGAGATGGTGATGCTGAGCATCGCCTTGCCCGTGCGCTGGTAGATCAGCGGCCCGATGGGATCGTTGATCTCAAACACGGCAAGCAGGCTTCCGCTCTCCTTCTGTACGCTGGTGACGGAGGCCGTGAAGGCCAGATCCTCGTAGCCCTGCATCTGCAGGAAGTATTCCTGTCCCACCACGGGATTCCAGGAGTTGGCGTCGGCAACCAGGGCCACATACCAGCTGTCCTGATTCACGATGCGGAACACCGGGACGGATTTGTCCGCGCCCGCGCTGCTGAGCCGGTCGCCGGAGAGCACGGCGCGCACGTCCGAGGTGGTGAGGGAGGAGAGCGAATCCAGCGTCAGATCGCTCTCGTAGCCGTCCATGTAAAAGGATACGACGCCGCCTTCGGGCGCGGTCTCCACCCGGCGCCAGGACTGGATGCTGGTCATGCGGGTGTTTTCCTCGTCATAGAGCTTGGTGAGCTTGGTGTCCTCGCGCTTGTTCTGGCGCAGGTACTCCTGGCGGTTGACCATCGCCGTCTCCAGCTGGCGGGCTGCCGTGAGCAGGCTGCCGTGGCTGTCGTGGTTGACCAGGTGCTTGAATTCCAGTACCATCATGTCCACGATGGTATCGTAGCGCTCCAGGGTCGCGTCTTTGATGTTCTGCAGAATGACGTTTTTGTGATAGTCCTGAATCTTGGCGCGGGTGTCCTCCAGCTTTTGCAAAAGCCCCTCGGAGTAACCGGCGGTGTAAACGTAGGCGATGGTATCGCCCGCATCGACCAGGGTGTTCTCGCTGGCGACATACTCCACGCGGGCCGTGGATTCCGAGCTGACCACCGTTTCATCCCGGATGATGACGCAGTCCATCATCTGCGCGTACTGGGTGTTGGCCGTCATGATGACGGCCTCCTTGCTGGAGAAGCTCAGATACGGGCGCACGATCAGAAAGACGATCAGCAATAGGATCAACAGAAAGACATAGAATCTTCCGGTTACCCGCCTTCTTCTGCGCATAAGCCTCGCTCCGAACGTTCAAAATGAATTTTGCGGCTGTATCCCCCGCAAAAGGGCATAGCTCCACCAATGAAAAGCCTATTGTGTATTATACCCGATAAACGCGCTCTGTGCAATGATGATGTATTGACAATTTCGTGCCAAAATGATTATAATGGGTAAAGATTGTGGAGGCGGAACATGTTTGGAATCAGTCGGAGCGCTTTGACGCTCTTTGGCTTTGAATTGCGCTGGTACGGCGTGCTGATCGCCCTGGGCGTGCTGGGCGCCGTGATCGTCGCCCACCGTCGCGAGGCGCGGCTGGGGCTTCCGAAGGACACGGCGCTGGATCTGGCGCTGGTGGGCGTTCCGGCAGCCGTCGTCTGGGCCCGCGTCTATTATGTGCTCTTCTCCTGGGAGTACTATGCGGCCCATCCCGGGGACATTCTCAACATCCGCCAGGGCGGGCTGGCCATCTATGGCGGCGTGCTGGGCGGCGTGCTGGCCGGGTGGATCTACTGCCGGGTGAAGAAACTTTCGTTTCCCTGCTGTCTGGATCTGGCTGCGCCCGCGCTGGCGCTGGGCCAGGCCGTGGGGCGCTGGGGAAATTTTCTGAACCAGGAAGCCTACGGACGGGCGGTGACCGACCCGCGCCTTCAGTTCTTCCCCCTGGCGGTTTACATCGAAGGCAGCGGCTGGCACTGGGCCACCTTCTTCTACGAGTCGCTCTGGTGCGTGCTGATCGTGGTCTTTCTGCTGGCCGCGGAGAAGCGGGGCTTCTTTCGGCGCAGGGGAGATACTTTCGGCGCCTACCTGTTCCTCTATGCGCTGGAGCGCACGCTGGTGGAGGGCCTGCGCACGGACAGTCTGTATCTGGGGCCGCTGCGCGTCTCTCAGGCGCTGAGCCTCGCGGCGCTGCTGGCCGTCGGGCTCGTTCTCGCGCGGCGGGCGAGGGGATTGCCCGCACTGGTGCGCGCGCTGCCCGCGCTGACGGCGCTCCTTCTGGGCGCGGCGGTCGCGCTGGACGCCGGTCTGCTCTCAGCGGTATTTGCCCTGATTCTGTTGGGCTTTGCCGTTGTTGTATATATTGGTAGTGAAACTCCAGGACGCGCACGACAACCGTGAGGTGAAAACACATGAGAAATCTGACGATGCTGACCGACCTCTACCAGCTGACGATGATGTACGGCTATCTGAAGTCGGGCATGCGGGACAACATTGCAACCTTCGACATGTTCTATCGCAGCAAGGATGAATCCACCCACTATGCTATCATGGCGGGACTGGAGCAGCTGATCGACTATCTGAAGAACCTGCACTTTGACGAGGAGGCCATCGACTACCTCCGCAGCCTGGGCATCTTCGACGAGGAGTTCATGCAGGAGCTGCGCGACTTCAAATTCTCGGGCGACGTGTACGCCGTGCCCGAGGGAACCATCGTCTTCCCCGGCGAGCCGCTGGTGCGCGTCACCGCGCCCATCTTCGAGGCCCAGCTGGTGGAGACGGCCCTTCTGAACATCATCAACCACCAGACGCTGATTGCCACCAAGGCCAGCCGCGTGGTACAGGCCGCCGAGGGCGGCACGGTGATGGAGTTCGGCCTGCGCCGCGCCCAGGGCCCGGACGCGGGTATCTACGGCGCGCGCGCCGCGATCATCGGCGGCTGCAAGAGCACCAGCAACGTGCTCACCGGCCAGATGTACTCCATTCCCATCGCGGGCACCCACGCCCACAGCTGGGTGATGTCCTTCCCGGACGAGATCACTGCCTTCCGCAAGTATGCGGAGATGTTCCCCACCAGCTGCCTGCTGCTGGTGGACACCTATGACACCCTCAAGAGCGGCGTGCCCAACGCCATCACCGTGTTCAACGAGCTGCGCGCGGTGGGACATGAGCCCGTGGGCATCCGTCTGGACAGCGGCGATCTGGCCTATCTCTCCCGGGAAGCCAGAAAGATGCTGGATGCAGCCGGCTTCCCGAACACCATCATCTGCGCCTCCGGCGATCTGGACGAAAATCTGATCCGCGATCTGAAGCTCCAGGGCGCGTGCATCGACACCTGGGGCGTGGGCACCAAGCTCATCACCAGCGAGGACTGCCCCTCCCTGGGCGGCGTGTACAAGATGAGCGCCGAGACCATCGACGGCCAGGTGATTCCCAAGATCAAGATCTCCGAAAACCCGGTGAAGATCACCAACCCGGGCATCAAGCGGCTCTGGCGCATCTACGACAACAAGACCGGCAAGGCCACGGCGGACCTGATCGCCCTGAACCACGAGAGCTACGACACGTCCAAGCCGCTGACCATCTACGACCCGGTCAACACCTGGAAGAGCATGACGCTGACGGATTACAGCATGAAGGAATTGCAGGTGCAGATCTTCGACAAGGGCGAGTGCGTCTATGAATCGCCCTCCCTCAAGGAGATCCAGCAGCATTGCGCCGAGGACCTGGACACCTTCTGGGACCAGTACAAGCGACTGCTGAACCCCCATCGCTACAAGGTGGATCTCTCCGACAGCCTGTGGATGCTGAAGAACTCCATGCTCCAGAGCCACCGCCGGGGCTGATCGGACGGCGAGATGCCCTCGACAACGGGGCTGCCTTCGAAGGACAAACTGCATAAACCATCCATGAGAATTGCCTGTGGAACGCCGCAAATAAGGTGTTCTGCGGGCGATTTCTTGTGGAATACGCGTCTTCATGAGACGCTGCTTGAAACAAACAGAAGAGAGCAGAGCGGAATGGCAGCCACCTGCGATTCCAAACGACGTTGTCGGCGCATCCTTACGGATGCGTCTTTCCTTGCCCTGTGCAAACCTGTGCTGAAGCGCCCGTTTGCACCGGAATGGCGCATTTATTTCAATCTTTTCACGGTGAGACCGTAGCATCGGATTATTTCCGCCTTCGGCTCGACAATCCCACCGGGGATTCGTCCTTCGGTGGCCGTTCAATTGTGCTCTCACCAGGAGAAACTGCGCCAATAGCTTTCATTTCAATTTCCAATGAACCTTCGCCGCAGTTTCCCATGTTTGCAGGATACATGCACCCGCGAAATGCGAATTACCTGATCGATCTTCAAAAAAGAGAAAACGTTGCCTGCAGAGATGTTGCAGCGTGAAATATTCCCCATCCAATGCCGTCTGCCATGCGTAATGGCATGACGGCACAATTTTCCATGAAGGAAAATGTCGCAGGATCGGATCCGGGATGCGGCTCTATGTGGCAAAATAAGGTTCGATTCTTGACAATTATTGGTTTGGTTCGGTTTCTGCCTGCGGAAGGGAGAAGGCTTGCACCGTAAGGAGATTACAGTTTACACAATGTGGTCGGAAGTGGCCTGTTTTTATTCAATCATACAAAATTCAAAAACCCAAATGATGGAAAACTCAGAAACTTGCGAAACATGAAGACAGAATATCTGAAAATTGGGGCCTGTTTATTGCAATGCATTAAGAATTACAGCGTACAATAAAAAACTGAAAATGCCCGGAAATAGATGTTGACAAATTGAAATACAAACGCTATAATGTACGTAAACAAACGTATTTCGGCCATGAAAAAGAACAATAACGCACGATATATGTTTGAAATTCAAACAATCTGTTCTTGCACATGCCAGGTATATGGTTAGATGGGCGGATATTTGAGCAAAACAGACAGAAATGACGTTTGGATCGCTGTTTCCGAGGCGTTTGCACGAAACCCATTTGCGACCATGCGCAGCAATTCAAAATAGAAAAGCAGGGAAGTGGTATTGGATGTCGTTTAACAAAGAAGTCCTGATGAAAGCCTACCGTGCAATGTACATGAGCCGCCAGTACGAGAACAAGGTCAATGCGATGTTCAAGGACAAGCAATGCAAGGAAAAGCCGCTGTCCGGTATTGGCCAGGAGGCGACCGGCGTGGGAATGACCGTGTTGCTGGAGGGTGGAGACTGCGTGGCGCCGACTTTGCGTTCCAAGGGCGCGTTCTTTGGAAAGGGGATGACGCCGGAAGAGGGATTCATGCAGCTTTTGCGTCGCGTCGGAAGTGAGTCCGGCGGCGTGTGGACATCTCATCACATCGGCGTACCGGACAAGGGCATTCTGCTTTCCAGCGCGATTGTCGCAAGCTCCATGTCGGTTGCAACGGGCGTGGCGCTGGCTGCGAAGTTGCGCAGGACAAATCAGGTCGTGGTGGCCTTCGTGGGCGAAGGCAGCACGAGTCGGGCAGATTTCCATACATCCATCAATTTTGCGGCTGTGCAGGATTTGCCCATCGTGTTTGTCTGTGAAAACAATCTTTATGCGCTTTCGACGCACATCAGCGAACAGATGAAGAACCCGGATGTGGCGGATCGAGCGATCGGTTATGGAATTCCGGGCAGGATTGTGGACGGTCAGAACTGTGTGAAGGTCATGGAAGCCGCACAGGAGGCCATTGACCGGGCGCGCAGAGGCGAGGGCCCGAGCCTGATCGAGTGCAAGACCTACCGCTTCCGGGGACATACGGAGAGCCACGATCCGGACGACGGCCGGCCGGCAGAGGAGCTTGAGGCGTACAGGAGCCGTTGCCCGATCAAGCTGATGGGCGAATTCCTGACTGGAGACGGAATTGCCACAGAAGCCGAGTTGGAGGCTGTTCGCGAGGAAGTTGACGCTGAAATCGCCCGTGGGCTTGAAAAAGCGGAGGCTGCTCCGAAGGCTCGGATTCAGGATTTCGAAGCGCTGGTATATGCTTGAGACCGACTGTTCGTGAGGTACTGAGTGATGAGAAAAGAGATTAAGATGAACATCTCCGGGGCGATTCGCCGTACGCTGACGGAGAATATGGAGAAAGATTCGTCGATTTTCCTCATTGGCGAGGATATTGCAGATCCCTACGGGGGAATCCATAATGTCACGAAAGGTATTCAACAAAAGGTTGAACCAGAGCGCGTCATCAACAGTCCGCTCTCGGAGATTGCACTGACCGGTGCAGGTGTCGGCGCAGCCATCGCAGGGATGCATCCGGTGATTGAGATCATGTATGCCGACTTCCTGCCGATCTGCATGGATCAGATCGTCAATCAGGCGGCAAAGGCGCATTTTCTTTCGGGCGGAAAGCTGGATGTGCCCCTGGTGATTCGCGCCAATTATGGCACGGGCAAGGGAGAGGGCGCACAGCATTCCCAGGATCCGACGGCATGGTTGATGAATTTTCCTGGGGTAAAAATCGTCGCGCCTGCGACGGCAAGGGATGCACAGGGCCTGATGTTGGCGGCGTTGCTGGACAAGAATCCCGTGCTGTTCTGCGAGCACAAGATGCTCTATACGCTGCCGGGCATGATTCTTGAGGAAAACGAGCCGATTGAAATTGGAAAGGCTTCTGTGGAGCGCGAGGGCGACGCCGTGACGATCGTTGCCGCGGCCATGATGTTCCATTACGCAATGAAGGCTGCGAGCCAGCTTGCAAAGGCGGGTATTGAGGTTGAGGTGATCAACCCCAGAACCATCAAGCCCTTCGATTATGATACGGTGATTTCCTCCGTGACGAAGACGGGCAGGCTGTTGGTGGTGGAAGAATCTCCGTATACCGGCGGTTGGGGCGCTCAGGTTGTGAGCACAATTGCGGAGCGCGCCTTTGAAAAGCTGAAGAAGGCGCCGATGCGCCTGGCGGCCCAGGACGCGCCGCTCGCAGCGGATCCGGAGCTTGAGGCCGCAGAAATTCCCAGCGTCGAAAAGATTGTAAACGCCGTTCATCTGTTGCTGGCATAGAAACGGGATCGGTGTGGGTTTCAATAATTGAACGGAGGTAGACGGCAATGAAGGTTAAGTTGAACGAGATGGTCGAGATCAAAGAGAATGAGGATCTGGAGAAGGATGCGGACATTGAAATCTTTGAGTGGGCGGTTTCGGATGGTGACGATGTGAAGAAGGGCGACAAGATTGTTGAGGTCATGGTCGACAAGACTTCCATTGAAGTGGCCGCGCCTGTGGACGGAACGATCCATATCCTGGTCGAGGAGGGCGAAATCGTTTCCGGCGACGACATTGTGGCGGAAATCGAATGATTGAGGCGCTGCACATGGAAGAGAAAGTTGTAAAGCTGCGCGGTATACAGCGCATCGTCGCACAGAAAATGACGGAGAGTCATACCATTCCGCGTGTGACGACCATTCGAGAGGTGCGCATGGACCGGGTGATGAAGGCCCGCGCCGAATGGAATGCTGCCCATCCCCAGAACCGGGCGTCCGTAATGGCATTCATCATCTACGGCATGCTCTGTGGCATTCGGAAGTATCCGACGTTCGCTGCACACTATGAGGATGGCGCCATGGTGTTCCCGGCAGAATTGGGCATTTCGGTGGCGGTCGCCGTGGGCGACAATCTGGTTACACCTGTGCTGCGCATCAGTGAAGGCATGCGTTTTGCAGAGCTGGCGGGTGCATTTGCCGATCTGGTGGACAAGGCGCGCAAGAACGCACTGAAGCTGGCGGATTACAAGGGCGGCTGCATGACCGTCTCCAATTCCGGCGCATTGGGCGGCGATATCTTTACGCCCCTGATCAATTATCCAGAAAGCTCCATACTTGGCGTGGGAAAGATTGAGAAGAAGGTTATCGTGGACGATCCTGAAAAGGAGAACATCATCGTGTGTCCGATGATGCATCTGTGCCTGACCTACGATCACCGGATCATCAACGGGTCACAGGCGGTGGGCTTCCTGGGAGAGGTAGATCGATTCCTGCAGAATCCGGTTCTTGAAGGGGAATGCGAATGAGCAAGGTTGACGTATTGTGCCTCGGCGAACTGATGCTGGACATGGTGGCGCGCGGTTCGTCTCCGACAAGCGTGGAAGGCTTTGACATGAAGCCTGGCGGTGCAGCCGGGAACGTGGCTGTGGCGGTTGCCCGCCTGGGCGGAAAGGCCGGCGTGCTGGCGAAGGTGAGCGACGATTTCTTCGGCGGATATATGAAGCGCGTCATGGAGGAGAATGGTGTGGACACCTCGGGCGTCATCATGGACGCGGATCGAAAGATCGCGATGGCGTTTGTGACGTTTGACGAGGAGCACAGACCGAGCTATCTCTTTTACCGTGAAAATTCTGCGAGCGCGTCTTTTTCCGCAGAGGAAATGAACCCGGGGATGTATGAGGGCGTGAAGGTGTTGTACTTCAGTTCCATGGGCTTGGTTCGGGATCCGCTGCGCACGGCGAATTACGTTGCGGCGAATCTCGCAGAACATGCCGGCGCGCGCGTGGCCTTTGATCCCAATATCCGCTTTGGCGTGTGGCCGAACCGGGAGAGCGTTCGCGCAGAAGTTTTGCGAATGATGCATCACGTTCACATCTGCAAAATGAACGACGAGGAACTGAGCTTTCTCTTTGGAGAGGGAAGTCTTGAGGATAAGTGTCGGGAAATTCTGGCGACCTATCCGAAGATGGAGCTCGTCGCCATTACGCTGGGCCCCGAGGGAGCGTTCATCATGAACCATGACGGCGTATGCGCGCGCGCATACGCCCAGGATAACGACGTGTTGGACACGGTGGGCGCAGGAGATTCGTTCTTTGCGACGCTGTTGCACCAAGTAATTTTGAACCATTTTCAGCTTGACACGGAAGAAAAGCTGAAAACTGCGCTGGAGTACGCGAATTCAGCGGCGCTGCTGACGGCAAAGCGTCCCGGCGCGATTCCCGCCATGCCCTATCTCGAAGAGGTTGAACGTATGCGGGAAAATGCACAAAGGGTATAAGAGCAAAAGCTCTTAAAAAAGGAGGAAATGATATGAAAAAACTGCTCGCTCTGGTACTGACTCTGGTTCTGGCTCTGGCATGTTTCACATTTGCAAATGCTGAAACTGCGGATCTCAGCGGAAAAAAGGTCGCGCTTTGCACGGCGACGGCAACACACGGCTTCAATTCCGAGCTGATCATTCATGCGCAGAATGAAATCAAGAAGCTGGCTGAGAAGTACGGCTTCGAGTACAGCCTGATCACCAGCGCCGACTCTGTGGCTCAGATGAACGACCTTGAGATCCTCAAGGAAGAGAACTACGATCTGATCTGCGTTTCCGCCGTCGTGGGTGACGATATTGCGCAGGTCTGCAACGAGATCATTGAAACCGGCACGAAGCTGTTCGTGTTCTCCCGCGGCGTAGCGGGCGCCGCGTGCCCGCTCTACTGGGGCAACCAGTACGGCATGGGCGCGACGCAGGGCGAATACGTCGTCAACAAGTTCAAGGATGATCTGGACGCCGGCAAGCAGGTGGAGATCCTTCTGTTCTACGGCGACGATTCCATCAACTGCCAGGAGCGCACCCGCGGCTTGACGGAGACCATCGAGGCCGCCGGTATCACCATCAATCAGACCTTCCGCGGTGAGTGGAACCGTCAGACTTCGATGGAGCTGATGGAGAACTGGCTGATGGCCGCTGCTACGAAGGACATTTCGAACATCCGCGCCATCGTGACGCAGGACGATGAAATCTCCTATGGCATCATGGACGCCATCGAACAGTACATGGGTACCGTGGACCTGTCGAATCTGGACTGCCTGGTTTCCATTGGCGCGCAGAGGAACTTCCTGGGCAAGGTGGAAGACTATGAGGCGACCTACGGTATCGCTCTGGCTGGCCTGGACTATGCGCCGACCTACTGCATCGAAGCCATCGACCTCGCGGTCTCTTGGCTGGCGGGAGAAGTGGATCTTGAGCCTGTGGAGTACACGTTCATTCCCGAGATCATTGACGCCGACAACATGGCTGAGTACATGGAGGGTGAAACCTACAAGCTGCGCTATTCCATCGTCGATGATGAGGGCAACATCATTCAGTAACCATCTGGTATGGGAGCGCATCTCACGAATCGGGGGGATGCGCTCCTCCTTTCATAAGGGGACAGTTTCGCGGCAAGAGGGGGTTCAGGAATATGCCACCAATCACCCGAGGAAGCAACAGAATGCGAAGATTTGATTTCGCGGCTGCTGCGCGGTGGGGTTGTAGCGCATACTGCCGCCAGAATTGTGAATTAGAATAAACAAAGTGATGGTGGTAATGCTATGAATTTAAAAATGAAGGGAATCAGCAAGGTCTTCGGACAGGCGTATGCGCTCAAGGGCGTAGATCTGTCTGTCAATGATGGAGAAATACATGCGCTGCTTGGGGAAAACGGTGCTGGAAAATCGACACTCATGAATATCCTGGGCGGTGTGCTGAGCGCTACGGAAGGCGAAATCTACATCGACGAAAAGAAGATGAGCTTTCATAGCGCAAAGGATACGCAGAATGCAGGAATCCGGTTCGTGCATCAGGAGCTCAACATGTTCAATGATCTGATGATCTATGAGAATATGTTCATCGGTGAGGAGCTGACGAAGGGCGGAATTCTGGATCGGAAACGGATGATTGAGGAAACCCGGATTGCACTCGACCGAATCGGACTCAAGCTTGATCCGAAGACGTACATCCGGGATTTGGGAACGGCGCATAAGCAGCAGCTGGAGATTGCGAAGGCTGTCCACAATCAATGCAGACTCTTGATTCTGGACGAACCGACGACGTCTCTGACGGACAAGGAAATCAACATACTCTTTGAGCTGATGCGCGACCTGAAGCAAAAAGGCGTCAGCATTATTTTTATCACACACAAGCTGCCAGAGGTTATGGCGATTTGCGACCGGTACACGATCCTGAGAGACGGCCATTTCATTCAGAGTGGCAAGATCGAGGACGTCAGCGAGCGTGAAATCACCAACATGATGGTGGGATGCGAGCTGAACCTGGATAACATCGTCAAACCGAAGGTAAAGGAAGATCCCTACCTGGTGGTCGAGGATCTCTGTGTAGAGAATTATGTTAGAAATGTATCCTTCCATGTCAATCGCGGAGAAGTCCTGGTGCTCGCGGGTCTGATTGGAGACGGCCGGAGCGAACTGGCGGAAGCGCTCTTTGGAAGCCGCAGCATCACGTCCGGTTCCGTGTACAAAAATGGCAAGAAGGTCAAATATCGCGGCGTGTCAAGCGTCATGCGTCAGGGCATCGGTATGGTGCAGGCGAACCGCAAGGAGCGCAGCATACTGCCCAATATGATGATACTGGACAACATGGTTACCGGTAAACTGGTTGCCAGACATAAGAGTCCGATTATTACCATGCGAGAACGGAAGGAGATCTTTGCGCGCAACAAGCCCATCACCAAGATCAAGGTGAGCGATCCCAGAGATGTCATTACTGCGCTCTCAGGCGGCAATCAGCAGAAGGTCATACTCTCGAGATGGCTGGAGACGAAGGCGGATGTGCTGTTGTTGGACAATCCCACGCAGGGCGTGGATGTGGGCGCGAAATCCGAGTTTCACAAGTTGATTAACGGCATGGCTCAAAGCGGAAAAAGCATTATCCTCTTCACGAACGAATATCCCGAGCTGTACCAGGTGGCGGATCGCGTATTGATCATGTATGAGGGCAGAATCAATGCGGAGCTCTCGCGCGAGGAGCTCAGCGCCGATAAAGTGATGTATTATTCGACGGGTTCCAATCTGACGGAAGGCGGTAAATGACATGAATCAGGAAATGACTGCGAAAAAGATGAGTCTGAATAAGAAAAAGGTTTTCTCCTTCCTGAAGGAGAACGGCTTCATCGTCTCGTTCCTCTTGCTCTGCGTGATTGCGCTGTACTTCAACCATGCGTTTCTGTCACCGAGCTCCATTCTTTCGCTGCTGAACCAGACGAGCATCCGCGGCTGTATCGCATTGGGCCTCACATTTGCGTTTACATGCGGCATGTTCGATATGTCGGTTGGCTCTACGGCAGCGCTCCTTGCAGGCGTGTCCGTGCTCATTTACAACCAGACCCAGTCCGTGTTGCTGATGATCCTCTTTGATTTGGTTGGCGGCGCGTTGCTGGGCTCCGTCAACGGCATCCTTGTGGGTGAACTGGACTTCCCCCCGTTCATCGCAACACTGTCCACGCAGGTTGCCTATCGCTCGATCATTACCCTCTGGGGTGCGAACGGCCCCTTCGCCATCAACCAGGAATACATGACGTCGTTCCGCAAGGTGGCCATGGGTACCATCCTGGGCATTCCCCATCTGGTCTGGCTGTTTGTCCTCCTGGCGATCCTTCTGTGGTTCGTGCTTAATCGCACAAAGTTTGGCCGCTATGTAACGGCGGTCGGATCGAACGCCAATGCGGCGCGCCTTACCGGCATCAACCCGCGCAGGATCAAGATTCTGACCTACATGCTGACGGGCGCATGCGCCGGCCTGACGGCCTTCTGCGCGGTTGCGCGTCTGACCTCCATCACGGCGGCCAACCTGGGTGAGAAGTGGTCCTTCGACGGCGTTGCTGCGGTTGCTATCGGCGGCTCCACCATGTCGGGCGGACATGGAAAGGTGATCGGAACCTTCTTCGGTATCATCAGCTATCAGATGATCGACTCCATTCTGGTATATGCGGGAATCAATCCCTATCTGAACGGCCTGGTACAGGGCATCATCATCGTGGTTGCCGTGCTGCTGCAGGGCAGACGCACCAAGTATTGATTGGTACAGATTCGGGGAAAACAGACAATCCGCATCGGTGTGTGGACAGGCTGCGCGCCGATGCGGAGGGTGGAATGCAAACAATTCAGCGAAAATCAATAGCTGGAGGTCAGAGGAATGAAAGGAACATTGGAAGGAATCCGGGTGCTGGATATGGCGCGCGTGCTGTCCGGACCGCATTGCAGCATGATCCTTGGCGATCTGGGTGCGGAAGTCATCAAAATTGAAAAGCCCGGTGAGGGCGATATGGTGCGCGCGAATTATCCCCGCGTAAACGGAACGTCGACGTATTACTACGCGCACAATCGGAACAAAAAGAGCATGACGCTGAATTTCCGCAAGCCCGGTGCAAAGGAAATTTTCCTCAAACTGGTGGCGGAATCGGACGTAGTGGTCGAAAACTTCCGGGCAGGAACCATGGAAGCCATGGGCCTGGGCTACGACGTACTCAAAGCAGTCAATCCAGGGATCATCCTGACCCGGATTTCCGGCTTTGGCCAGGATGGCCCCTATTCCAATCGAACCTGCTTTGACGGCGCTGCCCAGGCGATGTCCGGCCTGATGGACATCACCGGTGAAGAGGATGGATCGCCCACCATGATCGGCACATATGTGGTCGATTACGCGACGGGCCTCTATGCAGTAATCGGAACACTGGCGGCCCTGCATGCGCGTGAAAAGACGGGCAAGGGTCAGGTTGTGGATGTGGCGCTGCTGGATACTGCGGTTTCTCTGATGCATACCGCCGTGCCGGACTATCTGAACCTGGGCAGCGTGTTTACGCGCGTGGGCAACAACGATCGCTATGCCTGGCCTTCGAAGGTATACGAGGCCAGCGACGGCAGGTGGGCGTACATTCATTGCGGTATGGACAATACCTTCGCCGCTATGATGAAGATTATTGGCCACGAGGAGCTGATTACTGACGAGCGCACGGCGACCCGCGAAGCGCGCTCGACCCGCGAGAGCCGCGCCCTCTGCGAGGGCCTCATTGGGGAGTGGGTGCGCTGCAATACTGCGGATGAGGTCATTGCGGTTGTTTCCCAGCAGGGAATCCCGTGTGCAAAGGTGAGCAAAGTGCCCGAGATGGTTGAAAATGAGCAGATCAGGCACCGGAACATGATCCGAAAGGTCCCTGTCGAAGGCGGCGAGGACGTGTACATCACAGGCCCGGTGATTCATTTCTCTGATCAGAAGTGCGAAGAGGTTGCGACGCCTCCCAGGCTGGGCGAGCATACGGCGCGCATTCTGGAACAACTGGGATATGCGCCGAATGAGATTCAGGATATGTTTGAAAGAGGCATTATCTAAGGAGGACAATCGAAAATGAAAAGCAAGTTGGTTTCTCTGTCTGAGGCCGCGGCCCTGGTGCCGTCCGGAAGCTCTCTCGCCCTTGGTGGCAGTATTCTGCGCCGCCAGCCCATTGCCTTTGTTCATGAATTGATCCGTCAGGGAAAGAAGGATCTGACCATCATTGGCTATCCCTGCGGACTTGCGACAGATATGCTTGCGGGCTGTCATGCGCTTCGTCGCGTAGAGGGCGTCTATACCGGACTGTTTCAGTTTGGACAGAGCTACAATTTCCGCCGCGGCGTTGAGAGCGGTGAAATTGAGATGAAGGACTATCCTGAAGTCGCCCAAGCGGCGCGCTTTCAGGCGGCTGCCATGAACATTGATTTTATTGTGACCAAGGATATGCTGGGCACGGGCATGGCGAAATACAACCCGGAGGACGTTCTGGAGATCAGCAGCCCCTTTACGGGCGAGAAGTATCACGCCGTGAAGGCGGCAAGGACAGATTTCACCGTGTTGCACGCCTACACAGCCGACGAGTATGGCAATGTCCAGTGGCCGGAGTTCCGCGATGCGGATGATCTGGACATGCTGTTTGCGAAGGCTTCGAAGCGTTTGATCGTCACCGTGGAAAAGATCGTTCCCCACAACGAAATCATTGCCAAACCGAACCGCACCTTCATTCCGCACAACTGGGTGGAAGCGATCGTCGAAGTACCCTTCGGCTGCCATCCCGCTCCCTGCGACGCCTTCTACGATGAGGATGAGGACCATATGGCCGAATATCAGGCGCTTTCGAAGGAGGGCCGCTGGTTTGAGGAATATGCGGGTAAGTATATCTACGGCTGCAAGGATCACGACGAGTATCTGAACAAGGCGATGACTCCGGCGCATATGGCCAGCCTGATTGTTCGATAAAGGAGGAAAATCAGAGATGCTGAATTATACGATCAATGAATTGATGGCGGTTGCCACTTCCCGCGAGCTTCGGGATGGCGAGCTTGGCTTTATTGGCGTCGGCACGGCGGGACGCGCCTTCACCCTTGCGGTGGGAATTCCGATTACTGCGGCCAGATTGGCGCAGCTTTCTCATGCGCCGGATTTTACGATCTTCTGGAACAATCTGCTCAGCCCGGAGCTGGATCAAATTCCGCCGCATCTGACGCAGCATTATCTGACGCGCTGGCCCTGCGCATTCCAGCCGGTGACCTGCGAAGACAAGAACGAAATGCTGGCTTCCGGCCGGTTCGATGTCTCGTTCGATTCCGCGCCGCAGATTGATCAGTTTGGCAACATGAACATTACGGCGATTGGCGATTACAAGCATCCCAAGGTTCGCTTGGTCGGATGTCTGGCGCAGCCGGATCATTTCGCTTTCGTGAAGCGCCCGATCATCGTGACGGAACTGAAGAAGCGCACCTTCGTCGAAAAGGTTGACTTCATCACCAGCGTCGGCTATCTGGATGGCGGAAACAGCCGCGTGGAAGCCGGACTTCTCCCCTATGGCCCCTGGAAAATCATTACGGAGAAGTGCGTGCTGAATTTTGCAAACACGCAAAAGAAGATGCAGATTGAATCGCTGCATCCGGGTGTTACGCTCGAGGAAGTCCTGGACAATATGGGCTTCACGCCCGTTATCCCCGAGAAGATTGCGACTACGGTTGAACCCACCGAGGAGCAGATCCGCATCATTCGGGAAGAAATTGATCCGAATAACGAGCTGCTGCGCGCATAGTGGGGGGATTTGATCGCGGGGATGTGCACTGCGTGCAGCGCCATCCCCGCGCGAGCAAAGGAGAGACGATATGAAGATACATGAATACCAGGCGGCTGCGCTGTTTGAAGCATACGGGATCCGGGTTCCGAAGGGCAGGCCCGCGTCCACGGTCGAGGAAGCGGTCGAGGCTGCAAGGCAGCTGGGGGACGGGCCGTATGTGGTCAAGGCGCAGGTACATAGCGGCGGACGCGGCAAGGCAGGCGGCGTCAAATTTGCGGCGACGGTTGATGAAGTCCGCGCGCGCGCAGAGGAAATCCTGGGCATGACGCTGGTCACGAAGCAGACGGGCCCGCAGGGCAGGCTGGTGCGCAAGGTGATGGTCAGCGAAACAATTTCGATTCAGAAGGAATACTATGTCTCCTTTACTGTGGATGGCGCTGCAGAGCGCGTTGTAATGATTGCTTCCTCCGCCGGCGGCATGGAAATTGAACAGACGGCGCAGGAGACACCCGAGAAGATTCTGACGATCCGGATAGATCCCGTGATCGGCCTGAAGGACTATCAGTCCCGCGACATCGCGGATCAACTGGGGATGCGCGGGAACGTGGTTTCCGAGTTCATTGATCTTACCCGGAAGCTCTACCGGCTGTTCAACGACAAGGATTGTTCCCTGATTGAAATCAATCCTCTGGTCGTGGACGGCGAAAATCATCTGGTCGCCGCAGACGCGAAGATCAACTTTGACGATAACGCGCTGATGCGTCAATCGGATATCGCGGCGCTCCGGGATGAGTACGAAGAGGATCCCCGCGAAGTGGAAGCCTCCAAATTCGATTTGAATTATGTTCAGTTGGATGGAAACATCGGCTGCATGGTCAACGGCGCAGGTCTCGCCATGGCGACCATGGATATTATTCAGGCCAACGGAGGGAATCCCTCCAATTTCCTGGATGTTGGCGGTAGTGCAACGGAGGAAAGGGTGACGGGAGCCTTTTCCATCCTCCTGTCCGATCCCAAGGTGCGCGGAATCTTTGTCAATATTTTCGGCGGCATCATGCGCTGCGATGTGATCGCCGCAGGCATCGTCGCAGCTTCGAAGAAGCTTGGCGTTGGCGTGCCGTTGGTCGTGCGCCTCGAGGGAACCAATTCAGAAGAAGGAAAGCGCATCCTTGAGGAGAGCGGACTTCAGATTACGGCTGCGGATGATATGGCGGACGGCGCACGAAAGATTTGTGCACTGGTTCACGGAAAGGAGGCCTGAGGATGAGCATCTTTGTTGATGAAAATACGCGGGTGATCGTGCAGGGCATGACGGGCGGACAGGGCAAGTTTCATTCGGAGCAGATGATCGCCTATGGAACAAAAATTGTCGCAGGTGTCACTCCGGGAAAGGGTGGAACGACCTGTCTGGGCGTTCCGGTTTTTGACACGGTTGCGCAGGCGAAAGCGGCAACAGACGCCAATACTTCCATTATTTACGTTCCTCCGATGCGTGCGGCCGACAGTATTCTGGAAGCTGTGGATGCGGGTATGGATTTGGTGGTCTGCATCACAGAGGGCATACCGATTGAAGATATGGTGCGGGTAAAGCGCTATATCGCCGGCAAATCGACTCGTCTGATCGGGCCGAACTGCCCGGGACTGATTACGCCGGATGTATGCAAGCTTGGAATCATGCCCGGCTACATTTGTAGAAAGGGACATGTAGGCGTGATGTCGCGCTCCGGAACGCTGACTTACGAGGCCGTTAACCAGCTGAGCCAGCGCGGCATTGGGCAAAGTACTGCCGTTGGAATCGGCGGTGATCCCGTGCGCGGAACAGGCTTTGTGGACGTCCTAAAGGCGTTCAACGAGGATGACGATACGCTTGCTGTGGTGATGATCGGCGAGATCGGAGGAAGCGGCGAGGAAGAAGCAGCCGAGTGGATTCGGGAGAACATGAAAAAGCCGGTGGCGGCCTTCATTGGCGGCCGCACGGCGCCGTCGGGAAAGCGTATGGGCCATGCGGGCGCGATCATTTCCGGAGGGAAGGGCACCGCGGAGGGCAAGGTCAAGGCACTGCGCGACGCGGGAATTGTGGTCGCGGACACGCCGGATAAAATCGGAGAAGCGTTGGTCGAGGCTGTGAAGCGCGCCGGGATTTATGAAAAGGTATTGAGCGAATAACCCGAC
This sequence comes from bacterium, assembly GCA_004563405.1. GTDB lineage: Bacteria > Bacillota > Clostridia > Christensenellales > Aristaeellaceae > SFTH01. The sequence continues at coordinate 14,808 of SFTH01000014.1, read as the reverse complement.
GGCATGGGCCCGGACAGGCTGCGGGTCGACGCAAATCCAGAATTCAGAAAGAGTTTTGCCGTGCCGGCGTGCGGTGGAATGCAGCGAAGACTGCAGGTGAGGACGCGGCGCGGCAGATCCATTTTGATCTGAGCAGGGTTGAATTGGGAGGAACTTTTCGTGATCATATCGGAAAAAAAACCTCTGGAAGAGGTCTTTAAGGCGTTGCGGGGAGAAAAAAAGGTGGCAGTCATCGGCTGCAGCAGCTGTGCCAGCGTCTGCGCGGTGGGCGGTGAGAGCGAGTGTGCCGCGATGAAGCATGCCCTGGAGGCGCGGGGAATCGAAGTTGTATCCACAGCGCTTCCGGAGGAGAGCTGCGTGTTTCCCTATGCCAGAAAGGCTGTGCGCGAGGCCAAGCGCGCCGGCGCCGAGGCGATCATTTCGCTCGCCTGCGGCTCCGGTGTACAGACCGTTGCGCAGAATGCGGACATCCCGGTGTATACGGGCACAAACACCCGGTTCATCGGGCAGGTCATGAAGGCGGGCGTTTTCAATGAAACGTGTAAAAGTTGCGGAGATTGCCGGTTGAATTTCACGGGCGGCATCTGTCCCGTCACGCAATGCGCAAAATCCCTGTTGAACGGCCCCTGTGGCGGTGCACGACATGGGAAGTGCGAGGTGAACGCGGAGAACGACTGCGCCTGGATTCTGATCTATAAGCGTCTCAGGGAGCTGGGACAGCTGGATCGGTTTACAGAAGCGGCGCAGGACCGGGATTATGGCGCACATTGCTGGCCCGGACACCGCAATTTGAAGGAGGATGCCTGATATGGGTTTTCTGAACGCCTTTCTTTCTCTGGGAGAGACCTCCGTTGTTCTGATGGGCGCATTTCTGATTGCATTTATCGGTTATGCGCTGGGAAGCGTCCGAATCCGGGGCCTGTGTCTGGGCACGGCGGGCGTGTTTCTGGTGGCACTGGCCTTTGGCTATCTGTATACGCTGCCGGGCTTGCAGAACATCGCCGTTCTGGGGAAATTCTATGTAGAGGATGCGACGCATTCCATCGTATCCAAGTACAAGTTTCTGGAATCCGTCGGGCTGGTTCTGTTTGTGACCAGCGTGGGCTTCATTGCCGGGCCGAATTTCTTCCGGAATCTGAAGCTGAACGCAAAGTCCTACGTGCCGCTCGGCGTGATTATCGTTGGCATTGGTGCGATCCTGACGGTGCTCTTTGCACTCATTCCCGGGATCGGTTCGGCGTTCAGTACGGGCGTGCTTTCCGGGGCGTTGACTTCGACACCGGCCTTTTCAGCTGCAAAGGCCGTCTCCCAGGAGGAGGGCCTGGTCGCGCTGGGACATGCGATCGCCTATCCCTTTGGCGTTGTGGGCGTCGTGCTCTTTGTGCAGATTGTACCCAGACTGCTCAGATGCGATATGGAGCGTGAACGCGCGCTGATCAATATGGATAGGATTGAGGTTCATGCTGCTTCGAGATCGGGCAAGAGCACGCTCCTGGATGAATTTGGCTTTGGCGCATTTGGCCTGGCTGTGGTTCTGGGAATCCTCCTGGGCGCGGTGAAGATCCCCCTTACGGGAAAGGGATTTTCGGGAGCATGCTTCAGTCTGGGGAACACCGGCGGTCCATTGATCGTCGCGCTGATACTCGGCCACTTCGGGCGGATCGGTCGGTTGAGCCTGGAAATCCCCACCAAAACGCTGCACACCTTCCGTGAGCTGGGACTGATGCTGTTCCTGCTGGGTGCCGGCGTTGAGGGCGGCGTCGAACTGGTGGCGCAGTTGCAGGCTTCGCAGTACGGAGCGATGTTGATTCTCTATGGCTTCCTGGCGGGCGTCATCATGACGCTGCTGCCGATGATCGTGAGCTATGTGCTGGCGCGCAGGGTGTTTAAGCTCCAACTGCTCAATGCGCTGGGCTCTCTGACTGGCGGAATGACTTCCACGCCGGCGCTGGGAACGCTCATTGATGTGGCGGGTACGGACAACGTTGCCGCCGCCTATGCGTCCACCTATCCGGTCGCGCTGGTGCTGATCGTACTGGCATCAAACCTCATCGGAACGTTCCTCCCATAAGAGGGGAACGCATGAAGCGAGGCTTGAGAGACGGAATTGACAGGGATATTCAGAGAAGAAGGTGACGGAATGAGCGACAGATTAAACGTGGCCCTCATCGGCTGCGGCGGCATTGCGGGAATGAAGCATGTGCCCGCGGTGCGCGCCAATGCCGATCTGGCCCGGATAGCGGCGGTTCAGGATGTGGATGTGCGCAGGGCCAGGAATCTGGCTCAGGAATGTGGATCCGATGTGCGCGTCTATGAGACGGTAGAGGAGCTGCTTTCGGACAGGAGCATTGATGTGGTCCATGTGTGCACGCCCAATGCGACGCACGCGCCGGTTTCGATTGCCGCGATGTGCGCGGGCAAGCATGTGCTGTGTGAGAAGCCCATTGCAGATACGCAGGAAGCAGCTCGGGAGATGATCCGCGTGCAGCGGGAGACGGGAAAACTGCTGTCCATCAGCTATCAGAACCGTTTTCGCCACGATTCCCAGGCGATCAAGCGCGCCTGCGAATCCGGTAGCCTGGGCGAGATCTATTACGCAAAGGCGCATGCGACCCGGCGGCGGCGGGCCCCAAACTGGGGCAGTTTCCTCAGCGCGGGGAAGAGCGGCGGCCCCATGCTGGACATAGGCGTTCACGCCATTGATCTGGCGCTGTGGTTCATGGATAACTATGATGTGGAATCAGTATCGGGAAGCGTGTTTCATAAGCTTGCGGATTGCCCGGAGGGAAATGTCTTTGGCCCCTGGAATCCCGAACAATTCAACGTCGAGGATTCGGCGGTGGGCTTCGTTCGCATGCGCAACGGGGCGACCCTGCTGGTCGAAGCGTCCTATGCGCTGAACCTGCGCGACGCGCGGGAGGCGATGACGACGCTCTGCGGTACCCGCGGCGGCGCAGAGCAGATTGTCGGAGACTTTGGCTACGGCAGCTTTGATTACATCATCAATACTGTCGCAAACGGAGATCTCGTCACTGTGCGGCCGGATCTGTCCCATCGCTTCCTGCTGGATGACAGTCAGGCACGAAACGAACTGATGGGAAGCGCACCTGCACGGGAATTCAGATGCTGGTTTGAGGCGGTTCTGAACCATGGACAGCCGCCCGTGCTTCCGGAGCAGGCCTATATTGTCAACCGCGTGGCGGAAGCCATACTGGAATCCGGCCGCACGGGAAGAACAATACATTTTGAATCAGACGAAATCTGGGAAGGAAGAGACCGGAAATGACCAGCAGTAAGACCCGGCTTCTGGGAGCTGTCGGATATCCCAACCGCGTGGCTCGCACGCCCATGCTGATGAGTATCTTTGCGGAAGCCACCGGACAGGACTTTTCTTATCTCCTGTTTGAATTTCCGCCGGAGCAGCTGCAGCAGGCTGTGGAGGGACTCAAGGCGTTGGGAGCGGCGGGCTTCAATGTGACCATGCCCTACAAGCAGGCCATCATTGAATATCTGGATGGAATGGACGAGGAGGCGGAGCAGCTCAATGCGGTGAATACGGTTCGCATTGATGAAAGCGGAAAGCTCTTTGGATACAATACGGATTATTATGGATTCCGGAAGTCCCTCAGGGACGCGAATGTTCCGGTAGAGGGGAGCCGCGTGGCGGTGATCGGCGCGGGCGCCGTATCCGGCCCCGTGGCTCTGGCTCTCGAGAAGGAGAAGGCGGGACATGTCGTCTGGCTGAACAAGACGCCTGAGAAGGCGGAGGCCTGCGCGGCTGTGATGAACGCGCGCCGGCCCGGTGTAGCGGAGAGCGCGATCCTCACACCTGATCACCTGAACCGCGAGATCCGAAACAGCGACATCATCGTGGACATTACGCCGGTAGGCATGGCAACGAATGCCGTCAAGGAGCATGCGTTTGACGCAAATCTGATGAATCCGTCCAAGTTCGTCTATCATGTGGTCTACGCACCCTGGGAGACACCGATTCTGAGGACGGCGCGGATACATGGTGCGCAGATAATGAATGGAGCGCGGATGTCGCTGAACCAGGCTGCGCGTGCCTTTGAAATCTGGACGGGTGCAAGCATCGATGACGATACGCTTGCGCGGGCGTTGAAATGCATTGAGGAGGACGTGCGGGGATAGGTTTCAGTTTTCAACAGATAAACGCAGTGAGGGATGGGAGGATAATTCAAATGGATAAGATACGCGTGGGAATTGCAGGATTGGGACGAATGGGCGCCATGCACGCGCAGAATATCTTTCACCAGATCCCTGAGGCGGAGATTACGGCGGCCTGCAGCATCGTTCCTGCGGAGCTGGAGTATGCGCGCGATGCGCTGGGTGTGAAGCAGATCTTTTCGGATTACGACGAGATGCTGGAGAAGAGCGATGTGGACGCGGTTGTCATCGTAACGGCGACGGCGCTGCATGCGCAACATGCGATCAAGGCGCTACAGAAGGGAAAGCACGTCTTTGTTGAGAAGCCCATGGGCGTGGATGTGGCGGAGTGTCTTGAAATTGAGCGCATCGTGAATGAACATCCCGATCAGGTTTTCATGATGGGCTTCATGCGCAGGTATGATCCTTCTTACGTCTATGCAAAGCGAAAAATCATGGAGGGTTGCATTGGAAGGCCCTATCTGGTGAAGGCGACGGGCATTGATCCCATTTCATCTGTTCCCAAGGTTCTGGAGATGGAGAAGTACAGCAGCGGTCTGTTCGTTGCGATGGGTGTGCACGATGTGGATCTGATTCATTGGTTCCTGGAGTCGCGCGCAAGCACGGTCTTTGCCACCGGAGGGAACTACGGCTTCCCGGAATTCGGCGAATACAACGATATTGAAGTGGGTTGCGCGCTCTACGAGCTGGAAAACGGTACGATGGGCATGCTGCACACGGGCCGGACCGCTGTGCACGGCTATCACATCGAGACAGAGATCGTCGGCACGGAAGGGTCCATTCGCATCAGTCCGGTTCCGCAGAAGAATCTTGCCATGATCTACGGAAAGGATGGCGTGACCCAGGAGTGCGTGGCGGAGTTCCGCGAGCGCTTTCAGGCGGCCTTCCTGGCGGAGATGGTGGAATTCTTCGATTGCATTAAGACAGGCCGCAAGCCCGGGTTGAAGGCGGCAGACGGCACCTCCAGCACCCGCGTGGTGCTGGCCACGAAGGAGTCCTTCCTGAAAAAGCAGCTGGTTACGATTGCGCATTGATTCTGACGAACGAGTGGGAGGAGCGTACAACGCCATGGAAATACAGTCGATCGAATTTGAGCCGAGCGCGCGCGTACGCCGGTTGCGCGAAGCAGTTTTCACATCCAAGCCCAAGGTTTGCGCGGAGCGCGCGGTCATTGTAACCGAGGTCTATCAGAAAACGGAGGAATTGCCGCCGCTGCTGCGCCGGGCGCGCTGCCTGGAGGAAATCCTTTCTCGGATTACCTGCCCGATCTTTCCCGACGAACTCATCGTCGGTCAGTATGGCAGCATGCGCCGCAGCTGCCCGGTCTTTCCGGAGATGTCGGTCAAGTGGCTGGAGGAGGAACTCGATACGCTTACGACGCGAGAATACGATCGCTTTGAACTGAGCGAGGAGACGCGTCGCCAGCTGCTGGAAATCTTTCCCTATTGGCACGGCCGCACGTTGAACGAGCGCCTGTTTGCGCAAATGCCGGAGGAGACGAAGCGGGTGCGTCTGGAATCGGGTGTGTTTTCCGTGGGCGCGCATGAGGATACGGGTTTGGGACATGTCCTGATGCATCACGAGAAGATCCTTCGCAGGGGCCTGCGCTCAATCATCCGGGAGGCGGAGGAAAAGCGCGCCGCACTGGATCTGAGCGTGACGGAGAACATGGAAAAGGAGCTTTTCTACCGCGCGTCCATCACATGCCTTGAGGCGGTGATTCTGTGGGCGCATCGCTATGCGGAGACTGCGCTGCGCCAGGCGGAGCAGGAGGCGGACGAGGGGCGCAGGGTTGAGTTGATGCACATTTATGAAACCTGCATGCGCGTCCCCGAATACCCGGCCCGCACCTTCCAGGAGGCACTGCAATGCGTCTGGTTTATTCAGCTGGCGGTACAGATTGAAACGGACGGCGCCGCTGTGACGGTGGGACGCCTGGATCAGTTTGCGCAGCCCTATCTGGCGGCGGATCTCGAAAGAGGGACTCCCAAGGCGGAACTGCAGGAGGTACTGGACTGCTTCTGGCTGAAGTTTGCGGAGATGGTGAAGCTGTACAAGATCTCCACCGCGCGCATTCTGTCGGGCTTCCCGATGGGAGAAAACATCATCATTGGCGGCAGTGATGCAAACGGCTGCGAGGCAGTCAACGAACTGTCCTACATGTGTCTGGATGCGCACCGGCATTGCAGGCTTTATGAGCCGAACTTCTCCGTGCGCATCTCGTCTACGACGTCGGAGAGGTTCCTTCGCCGCGTATGCGAAAACCTGAAGATGGGCACGGGACATCCGGTGATTTTCAATGAGGACATCGGCATTGAGACGCTGGTTTCCTATGGAATCCCGCTCAAGGAGGCGCGCAATTACGCGCCCATCGGCTGTGTGGAAAACTCCGTAGTGGACATGTGGATGCGCGCGAACGGCGGATACATTTCTCTGGGAAAGCTGATGGAGCTGGCCATTCACGACGGCAGGTGCCAGCTGACTGGAAAGCAGGTCGGCCCGCACACCGGACTGCTGGAAGATTTCGAAAATCTGGAGGCGCTCAAGGAGGCTTACCGCAGGCAGGCGGAATTCTTCATTTATCACAACGTTGTGGAAAACAATCTGATTGACGAAGTGAACCGCGAAATCATGCCCATTCCGCTGGTATCCATACTCTATGACAGCTGCATGGAGTCGGGAAGGGACGTCACCAACGCGGGTGCCCGGTACAATTTCACGTGCCCGGGGCTGGTCGGCGTTGCGAATGTTGCGGACAGTCTGGAGGCTGTGCAAAAGTTTGTATTCGAAGAAAAGCGCATTGGCGCGGCGGAACTTCGCAAAGCGCTGAGCGACAACTTTGCAGGAAATGAAGCACTGCGCATGCGTCTGATCAACGATGCGCCGAAATACGGAAACGATATTCCGGAAGTGGATTTGCTGGCGCGTTTTGCCGTGGACGTCTGCCTGGATGAACTGGACAAGTATCGCAATGCCAGGGGAGGGCGCTTCACAGCGGGCCTCACGGCAATCACGGCCAACATTGCCTTCGGCGCGCTCACGGGCGCGACGCCGGATGGACGTCTGGCGACGACGGCGCTGGCTGAGGGTTGCTCGCCGGCGGCCGGTCGGGACTGCAATGGCCCGACGGCCAGCATGGAGTCTGTGGCGCGCGTCGACCATGTCCGCCTGATGAAGGGACTGATCTACAATCAGAAGTTCACCTCCGGCGTTCTGGACAAGCCGGAGGATCTGAGCAAATTCACGCAGATGTTGCGCGGGTACTGTGACATCCACGGCGCGCAGGTGCAGTTTAACGTGGTTTCGAGGGAAACGCTGATTGATGCACAGAAACATCCGGAAAATTACCGGGATCTCGTGGTGCGCGTGGCGGGATACAGCGCCTTTTATACGGAGCTGAGCGCCGAGGTGCAGGAGCAGATCATTCTCCGAACGGAGTATCATGGGGTGTGAGGAGGAGAGATGCGTGCTGAATCCCACTGTGACGTCTGATTGCGGCAACGTGTTCAACATTCAGAGGTACAACATGCACGACGGGAGCGGAATCCGCACCATAGTGTTTCTGAAGGGCTGTGCACTCCGCTGCAAGTGGTGTGCAAACCCGGAGGGAATCTCCGGCCGGACACAGCTGCGCTTCTTTGCGGATAGATGCATCCATTGCGGAGCGTGCGCAGCGCGCTGCAAGAATGGTGCAATTGTGCTTCGAAATGGCGAACCGGTGTTGAATCGGGAAGTATGCGTCTGCTGCGGCGCCTGTACGGACGCATGCTTTGCGGGTGCGCGGGAAATTGTAGGGCACAGCATGAGCGCGGAAGCAGTCATGCAGGAAGTTCGCCGTGATTTTCAGTTTTTCAGGCGATCAGGTGGTGGGCTGACACTTTCGGGCGGAGAAGCACTGCTGCAGAGGGATTTCGTCCGTACAGTTCTGGAGATGGCACGCGAGGAAGGAATAAATACAGCGATTGAAACCTGCGGATACGTCCCGTGGACAAGCTTTGAGTCGGTGCTTCCTTACGTCAATCTGTTTTTATTTGACCTGAAGCACATGGATGCGGAGAAACATCTTCGCCTGACCGGCCAACGAAACGATCTGATTCTTAGCAATGCCAGGCGCCTTGCAGCGCAGGGCGCGCAGATCATCTTTCGGGTTCCGGTGATTCCAGGGCTCAACGATTCGGAGGCGAATATTCGTGCAACGGCGCGTTTCGCGGCGGAGCTCGGCGTCGGAAGGGTTGAATTGCTTCCATATCATCAGTATGGCGTGAGCAAGTATGCCCAACTGGGGTTGGTCTACGAGCTTCCGCAGCTGCGGGAGCCGGAATCCGAACACATGTGTTTTCTGAGAAGTATCGTGGAGGAGGAACTGTCCAGAAACGTCGTGGATGCAGGTTGTTGAGCTGAATCGGGAGGCGTGGGCATGATTTACAGGCGGGCGGCGTCGGAGAATGGTACGATCGTCGCCCGCAGGAAATCTGAAGTCCATGTCCGCGCGGGTTGTACCTTTGAATCGGATTGAAAGCCGGCTGATGTTCAATCTGCTTGCCGGCCCGAATGCGGACGGTGGAATCTGAAATCCGGCATCTGCATTCACAAGCCGGGAGACGGAAGAACCGGCGCGCTTGAGTCGGTTCGGAGGTTCGCTTCGGTTGCGGGGGACATGGTTCTGCATGCGGCGATTCAGAGACCGGAGCGGACGCGGTTTCGCCTGGATGTACACCTGAACCTTTGCGGGATTCCCCTGCACGAGCATCGAAAACGTGAATATGCAGCGCCTTGAGGTCACTTTCTCTGCAATTTCCAGATTCCTGCCCTTTGTTTCCTGCGCTTTGCCCTGCTGCTGGACGCGCATCGGTCGGCTATCTGATTTTGTGCATGTATGTGCGGGACAGGTTTGTTAATGACATCATTACAGAAAAGAAGTTGACACAAACAATTTAACTGACACATAATAGGTTGATCTATTGCATTGTTTATCTATTCTAGTGAGGCTGGAGTTGAAAATTGTGTTCGATTTTGAATGATATTGTTTCATTGTCGTTCGGAATCATCATATAATTAAATAGAGGGAGAGAGAAGTATGCTGGCAAAGCGATTGACGGAAATAGTTGCAATTCTTGAGAGCGAGGGAATGGTGTCGGTTTCAAATCTTGCAAAAAGATGCAACGTTACCGAAAAGACGATACGGCTGGATCTGAACAAGCTGGCCGAGATGAACATTGTCAATAAAGTACATGGCGGCGCGGTGCTGGCAAACACGAAGAGCGAGATTTATCCGGTGGCGTCGCGAAAGCAGACGCATGTTACAGAAAAATGCCAGATCGCCGTCGCGGCGCTGGATTTGATTCAGGATGGCGATACGGTGTTCTTGGACGCCGGAACCACGGTGCTCGAACTGGCGCGTCGGCTGGATAAGAATGTCATTGTGATTACCAATGATGCACTGGTGGCTGCAGAGCTCGTCGACCACAAAAACGTTACGCTGTACTGCACGGGCGGACAGCTGCAGCGCGGGAACGGTTCGTATATCTATGTGGGCCCGGACGCCATGAACTCCATTTCCAAGTATCGCACGCGAAAATGCTTTGTCGGCTGCAGCGCTTTGAATTTTAATTATGGTTTGATGGTCTTTTCCGGGATTGAAGCGGAAATCAAGAAGGAGATTACGCGAAACACAGAAGAGATTATCTGCCTTGCAGACTCCAGCAAATTTGATCGGACGGCGTTCAGTTCCTATCTTTCGCTTGACAAGGTTGACATCTGCATCACGGACGGACATGTGACGCAGGAGCAGAAAGAGGCATTCCAAACGCATAAGGTGGAACTTGTTGTCGCGGGCACGGAAGCGCAATAGGAGAGGACACGATGAATCAACTCTATGTTTCAACTTCTCAGGATGGATGGCGCAACCTGGCGGTGGACGAGTATTTTCTGGACAACATTGCACCCGAAGATGCGATGCTGTACTTTTACGTCAACGCAAATGCCGTCATTATTGGACGCAGCCAGAATCCCTGGGCAGAATGCAACCTGGCCAGGATGGAATCGGACGGTGTGCAACTGGTGCGCAGGATTACCGGCGGCGGCGCGGTCTATCATGACTGCGGGAATCTCAATTTTTCCTTCATTATGGGGGAACAGCGCTATGATCTGCAGAAACAGATGAACCTGATTCTGAACGCTGTGCGTGCGATGGGCATCCCCTGCGATTTTTCGGGGAGAAATGACCTGCTGGCGGACGGAAGGAAGTTTTCAGGAAATGCATTTTGTGCGCGGGGGTGCGCCAGACAACATCATGGCACGCTGCTGCTGAATGCAGATCTGAACAGGCTACAGGACTATCTGAACGTTGATCCGCGCAAACTGCACAGCAAGGGGACAAAATCTGTTCGTTCGCGGGTCTGCAATCTCAGCGAATTTGTGTCGGGAATCGACAACGCGCGCATGCTGGAGCATCTCAGGGGCGCCTATCGGGAGATTTACGGCGATTTTGATGAGCTTCAGACGGCGGATCTGGATGAAGCAGCCATCGCACCCTATTACGAAAAGCAAAAATCGGAGGCCTGGCGGCTGGGGGAGACGCCCAGATTTGATATAGAAATTGAGAATCGGTTTGAATGGGGTAATGTGCAGTTGCTGTTGAATCTGTATCAAGGAGCCATTGAGAGCCTACAGGTGTATACAGATGCCAATGATGCGGGACTCGCTGATGCAATTCGAAAGAGCCTATGCGGCGTTGCCTTTGGCTCTGAACCTATGGCCGCGGCGCTGCGCGCCATGAATTCTCCACAGGTGGATATGCTCGCAGATTATATTTCCGGGCTCAGACTGTGATAATTGCCCCTGTAAAATGGAGCGTGAGGAAAAAGAAACGACGGGCATGGATGCGGAGGAATTTGAGGATCATGATCGCCTGTCCAATTGACCGGGAACAGCCCGGATGTCGGCGCATTTCACGCTTTTCCAATCTGTCTATCGGGGGGCCGTGAGCAATGCCGCGGCCAGGGGATGACGTCCGTGCTTCAGATGATCCTGCAAAAAGATGCAGCGACGCGCGGGCAATATTGCCCGCGCGGCGCGTTCAAAGGGTTTTTGCCCGCTTCGAGGCTCAGATATCCGGCTGAAGCAGGCCGTAGGTACCGTCGTGGCGGCGGTAGAGCACGTTCATGCTCTCGCTCTCCTCGTTCATGAAGAGGAAGAAATCGTGTCCGAGCAGCTCCATCTGGGTGATGGCGTCCTCCACGGACATGGGCTTGACGGAGAACTTCTTCACGCGAACGATGTCGTAGTTCTGCTCCTCGAAGGCCGGAACCTCGGCGACGGGCTCCAGCTCGCTGGAGCGGATGCGCTTCTCCAGCTTGGTGCGATGGCGGCGGATCTGGCTCTCCAGCTTGTCCACCGCGTGGTCGATGGAGAGGTACATGTCGTTGGAGGATTCCTCCGCGCGCAGGATGAGGCCGCCGGCGTTGACGGTGATTTCAGCGATGTTGCGCGCGCCCTTTTGCACCTTGAAGCGAATGGTGGCCTCGGGCTCCTCGCGGAAGTAGCGCTCGAGCTTCGACAGTTTCTTTTCCACCCGGGATTTCAGGCTGTCGGATACTGCCATATCCTTGCTTGTATAGACAAACTTCATGATTCGTCGCTCCTTTATGTTGAATTTACAGCCTGCATACGCAGTTTAACGGGCTGTAATATAGAACTTCTACATTTCTTAACGCTTTTCCTGCCTGGGGAAACGCGCCGGAGATAAAAATTTTCACGCCTTGGGCTTGCGGGCGGCGCGCTTCTTTTTCTGGGGGAATTCGTTTTCAAAGCGCACGGAGGGGCTGGCGCTGCGGGCGGCGTCCACCAGGAAGATGGAAAACTTGTTGATGCCGTCCAGAAAGCGGGCGGACTTTGCGCTTCGCAGCTCCGGGTCGCTGAAGCCGGCCATGGCGGAGAGGGCCTTTTCCCACTTGCCGGTGGTCGCCGCGGAGGAAATCTGCTCCGGCACCACGGCGATCAGCTTGCGCCCCTTCTCGGTGGAGATCAGGCTCTTTCCCGACCTGCGGGCGTAGCCCACCTGAATCAGCCGCTCGATGATGGCGGCGCGGGTGGCGGGCGTGCCCAGGCCGGAGTCCTTCATCTGTTCCTGCAGCGCCTCGTCCTCGATGTCCCGCCCAGCGTTCTCCATCATTTTGAGGATGCTCGCGTCGGTGTGGGGCTGGGGTGGCTTGGTCTTGTTGGCCTTGATGCTCACCTTCTCCACCCGGCGGGTCGCGCCCTTCTCCAGCCGGGGCAGCAGAACCTCGCCCTTCTCCGGCTTGTCGCTGCGGTAGAGGGCCTTCCAGCCCTCCGCGACCGGCGCGGAGCCGGTGGATTTGAAGCGGTGTCCGTCCACCCGGGTGACGATCTTCGCCGCCTCGTATTCGTAGGCGGGATAGTGGGCGGCGATGAGCCGCCGGACCACCATGTCGTAGATGTTTTTTTCGTCCGCAGCTAGGGAGCTCAGGTTCGGAACCTTCTCCGTGGGCACGATGGCGTGGTGGTCGCTGATCTTGGAGTTGTCGTAGAAGCGCTTGGTGTGCATGCCCGCGTTCATCTCCGGCGCGGAGACGAAGGCGGCGTAGGGCTCCGGCAGCTTCTGCAGGGTCTTCTGCACCTTCGGGCCCATGTCGTCGGGCAGGTAGCGGCTGTCCGTGCGGGGATAGGTGAGCAGCTTGTGGCGCTCGTAGAGGGCCTGGGCGAGCTTGAGGGTTTTGTCCGCGGAGTAGCCGTACTTGCGGTTGGCCTCCCGCTGGAGGGTGGTCAGGTCGAACAGCTGGGGTGGGGGAACGCGCTTGATCTCCGCCTCGCTCTCTTCCACCACCGCGTCCCGCTTCTGGGTTTCGGCCTTCACCTGCTCGGCCTGCTCCTTCGTGGTTGCGCGCGTCTCCTTCGTCTCCGGGTTGATCCACAGCCCCTCGTAGTCGCCGAAGTTCGCCTTCATTTCCCAGTAATCCTGGGGCACGAAGTTTTCGATTTCCAGATCCCGCTTGACGATCAGATTCAGCGTGGGGGTCTGCACCCGGCCGATGGACAGGTGCGCGTTGTATTTCAGCGAAAAGGCGCGGCTGGCGTTCATGCCCACCAGCCAGTCCGCCACGCTGCGGCAGCGCGCGGATTCGTAGAGCGCGTCGTAGGCGGAGGCGCTCTTGAGCTCCGCGAAGCCCTGGCGGATGGCCGCGTCCGTCATGGAGGAGATCCAAAGCCGTTCGACGCGCTTGTCGCAGCCTGCAAGCTGATAGATGTAGCGGAAGATCAGTTCGCCCTCCCGCGCGCTGTCCGTGGCGCAGATGATTGAGTCGATCTTTTTGGAATTCATCAGCTTTTTCACGATTTCATACTGCTGCCGGGTGGCGGGCAGGGCCTTGAGAGGAATGTTCGCGGGCAGCATGGGCAGATCCGCCATGTTCCACTTCTGCCACCGCGCGTCCACCTCGCCCGGTTCGCAGAGGGAGACCAGGTGGCCGATGGCCCAGGTGACGACGTATTCCTCGCCGTAAAGGTAGCCCTCGGCGCGGGTTTTGACGCCCAGCACCCGGGCGATGTCCTTCGCAACGGAGGGCTTCTCCGCCACGATCAGCTTCTTCATCCGAATTCACACTCCTGTGTGCTATGATACCAGCTCTCCCGGCGGGATGCAAGGAGGAATTGGAAAATTCGGTGAATCACATGGGGATGCTTGTAAAGCCCGGTGGAACGTGCTAAAATAGAATACAACATACAGCCTTTGGAAAACGTTTGAAAATGCATTTGACCCATTTGTCTGATGATTGGAGGATTTACGATGGATACGAGAATTATTGTTCGCAAGGCGCTCGAAAATGGTCTGGTGGTTCCGGCTTTCAACATTCCGCATCCGCCGATGCTCAAGCCCATCGTGCAGGCGATTGTGGATGAGAACAGCGTGGCCATGATTCAGGTGGCGCGCCTGGAGTGGGAGAAGTTCGAGTCCCAGAGCCTGGAGCACATCGCCGACGAATACGCCAAGTATGCGGTGGAGGGTCACACCCTGCTGCATCTGGATCACGTTCCGGTCATCGACGAGGATCACAAGGAAGTGGACTACATTCCGATCATCCGCCGCGCCATCTCTGCGGGCTATGGCTCCGTGATGGTGGACGGCTCCCGCCTCTCCCTGGAGGGCAACATCGCGGCGACCCGCGCCGTGGCGGACATCGCCCATGCGGCGGGCATCCCGGTGGAGGCCGAGCTGGGCGCGGTGATGGGCCATGAGACCGAGCAGACCGCCATTCCCTACGAGGAGATCTTCGCCAAGAAGATGGGCTTTACCCAGGTGGACGAGGCCCTGAAGTTCGTCCAGGAATCCGAGTGCGACTGGCTGAGCGTCGCGGTGGGCAGCGTGCACGGCGCAATTGCCGACAACCTGCTGGACAAGAAGAAGCCTGCGGCGAAGCTGGACATCGAGCGCATCGGCGAGCTGCGCAGCGCGCTGAACATTCCGCTGGTGCTGCACGGCGGCTCCGGCATCGAGAACGACTACATCACCCGCGGCATCAAGGCCGGCATCGCCAAGATCAACGTGGGCACCGAGCTGCGCCAGCCCTACGAGCGGGCCATGCGCGAGAAGAACGACGTGGA
>SFTH01000013.1 GCA_004563405.1 bacterium | reverse complement strand
TTAGGCAAGCAGGAGGCTTGGCCGGGTCGGCGGGCCCCGAAGGGAGCACGTCGACAATCATGGTATAATAGTGGATGCAGATTGGAGACTTGGCTCCAACGGCGCTCTGCGTCGGTGCTGTGCGGATGGACGGGCGGCTGAGCGGCGCGGTGCGTGATGAATAATTGGAGGAAACGGATTGAACCAGGTAAAAAACAAACCGAGCGCCGGTAGAATCATCGCAGGCTGTCTGTTGGCTGCCATCATTGCGCTGGTCGCGCCGCTGATGGTGATGACGGAGCTGCTTTCGCTGGTGATGGTCGTGCTTCTGCCCTCCATCGCCGTGGTCTTCCTGTATCGCTGGGCGGGAAAGTTCCCAGCGCTGCTCTGCGCTGCGCTTCAGATGTCGGTGGCGGCCGCCTATCTGGGCACGACGTTCATGTGGATGACGTTTTTCATGATGCTGATGCCGCTGGTGTTGCTGTTCCGTATGGAGGGAAAGCCCTTTTTTGCGCAACTGCGCGCCTCCATCGCTGGCTTCGGCGCAGGCGTGCTCGCGTCGGTGCTGGTGCTGTACATCAGCTACGGCGGGAACATGATCGAGCGCGTGCTGTTGGAGCTGCCTGCCGCCGTGCGCGAGTTGCCTGCGGAGTCCCTCAGGACAGTTTCCGAATCCGTCTCCCTGGCGCTGGGGAGAGAGGCGACGGTGGAGGAATTTTTCGACCTGTTTGATCAGATGATCGAAAGGTTGATTCCCTTCTACCAGCTGAATCTGCCGGGATTGATTTTCAGCGGCGCACTGGTGACCGCAGTATTCTGCGCGGGTCTGAACGCCTGGATGCGGCACAGGCGCGGGCTGGATGCACCCGGGACCTACCTGCCGCTGCGGGAGTGGGCGCTTCCGTCGTCCACCACGGGCGGGCTTCTGCTGATCGTTGCCGTCAGCTACGTTATGAACCTGCTGGAGATGAAGAGCGCAGAGACGCTGTTCTACACCGTATACAGCATTGCGGCGACCGCATTCGCCATACAGGCCGTAACTTCCTTTGCGCGCAGGATGCATGCGTCCTCGCTGGGGCGGGGAGCCAGGGTATTTGCGGTCATCGCCATCGTATTGGTCTGCCTGCTGGGTGGCATCGGCATACTTGCGCTCTACGGTTGCGCCTCGGCAATCCTTGGAAGCCGCGGCGCGCTGCGACAGAGAATGAAGAACAATGGAAACAACAGCCGCACCGGCGGCGAGGAATAGGGAGGATTACACTATGAAGGTTATTTTGCTTCAGGATATCAAGGGCACGGGCAAGAAGGATCAGATTCTGGAGATTTCAGACGGCTATGCGCGCAACTATCTGTTGCCCCGCAAGCTCGCCCGGGAGGCGACGGTGGAGGCCCTGAACTCTATCGAGCGCGCGAAGAGCGCGGACAAGCACCGGGAAGAGGTGCGCCGCGCGGAGGCGGAGCAGCAGGCTCGCGACCTGAAGGGCAAGGTGGTTCAGCTGTCCGTACGTGGCGGCGAGAACGGCAAAATCTACGGCTCTGTGACCAACGATCAGATCGCCGCGGCGCTGAAGGAACAGCTGGGCGTGGACGTGGACAAGCGCAAGATCG
Organism: bacterium; assembly: GCA_004563405.1. Lineage (GTDB taxonomy): Bacteria > Bacillota > Clostridia > Christensenellales > Aristaeellaceae > SFTH01. The sequence goes on along the minus strand of SFTH01000013.1, from coordinate 77,485 downwards.
AAGTGGAGGAGCCCATCAAGAACGCAGGTCAGGCCTTCATCAATCTGAAGCTGATGGCAGGCGTCTCCACGCGCATGATTGTCAACGTGAAGGTCGTAACGAAGTAAGACCAAAGGAGCAGAGCTATGGAAGGATATGTCGCCGCGGCGGACCGGCAGGGCGTTCCCTGCCATCCCGAGTCCGAACGCAGCGTGCTGGGCGCGATGCTCCGCTCCCGGGAGGCTGCGCTGCTGGCCATAGAGACGCTGCAGCCGGACGACTTTTACGATCCGGCCAATCGGGAAGTCTACGCTGCGATGCAGACCATTGCGACCGCCTCCCAGCCCATTGACCTGGTGACGCTGGACGAGGAATTGACCCGCAGGGGAAAGCTCGAGGCGGTGGGCGGCGCAGCCTATCTGGTGGAGCTGAGCCGAAGCGTGCCCTCGGCCGTGAATGCCCGGGCGTACATACGCATCGTGGATGAAAAGTCCACGCTGCGCAAGCTGATCGCGGCCTCGGAAAGGATTATGCAGGCCTGCTACGCGGGCGACCGGGAGACGCAGGAGATATTGGAGGAAGCCGAAAAGCAGATCTACGATATCACCATGCGCAAGGGCGGCGAGGAGCTGGTGGCCATCCAGCCGGTGCTGCTCAAGACCTTTGAAAAGATCGAGCTGCTGGTCAAGAACCACGGCAAGGTGGACGGCGTGGAATCCGGCTACGCGGAGCTGGACGAGCTGTTGACCGGCTTCCACCCCGGCGAGATGATCCTCGTGGCCGGACGTCCCGCCATGGGCAAGACCAGCATCGGCATGAACTTCATTGAAAACGCGGCCATACGCACCGGCAAGAAGGCGGCGGTCTTCTCTCTGGAGATGCCCGCCGAACAGCTGGCCATGCGCATGCTCTGTACGGAGGCGCGCGTGGATATGCAGCGGGTGCGCCGCGGGCAGATCAACGACGACGAGTGGGCGAAGCTCTGCGATGCGATCATCAGCATCGGCCCCGCGTCCATCTATGTGGATGCGACGCCGGGCATCTCTGTGTCCCAGGTGCGCTCCAAGGCCAGGAGGCTTCAGCTGGAACACGGCCTGGACATCATCATGATTGACTATCTGTCGCTGATGAGCGGCGTGGGCTCCTTCGGCAGTCGCCAGGAGGAGGTCGCGCAGATCTCCAGGGGCCTGAAATCCCTGGCCATTGAGCTGAATGTGCCGATCATTGCCCTGCAGCAGCTCTCCCGCGCGCCTGCGGGGAGATCGAACCACCGGCCCATGCTCTCGGACATCCGCGAATCCGGCGCGATTGAGCAGGATGCGGACGTGGTGATGTTTGTGCACAGAGAGGATTATTATGATCCCGACACCGCAGAGAAGAACATCGCGGAGCTGATCATTGCCAAGCAGAGAAACGGCTCTCTGGGTACGGTGAAGCTCGGCTGGAAGGGCGAATACACCTGGTTTATGGATCTCTCTCCCCGGGCTAAGGAGGCCCAGAACGCCTGATGGAACGACATGAAGCGCCGAATTCGGAGGTATTTCTTCAAAAGTATCGCGTGCTGGAGGGACTGCTGGAAAAGCGCTATGAGGGGCGCAAGCTGTCCTGCTCCAGCGTGGTGATGGAATACATCCGGGATGAGGATTCCCGGAGCGTGCGGGTGGATCTGGATCTCATGCGGGACATTCGCAACCTGCTCTCGCACAACGCGGGGCGCAACGGCGAACCCGTCGTGGAGCCCTCGGCGGAGATGCTGGAGCGGCTGGATGCTGTGATGGATTACGTTCGCCAGCCGCGGCGCGCGGCGGACTTCGGCACCCGGGCGGAGAACGTGCTCTGCGCCCATCCCAATGACGAAATCCGCAGCGTCATGCGCAACATGCGCAAGAACGGCTATTCCCATGTGCCCGTGGAGGAGGGGAATAGCGTCGTCGGCGTGTTCAGCGTAAAGTGCCTGTTCGACTATCTGGCGGAGAACGGGTTGAATGCGCTTCCCGAGGATGCGCGCATCAGTGCACTCGGCGATCGCATACGCCTCGACCGAAAGAAGGGCGAGCACTATATGTTCGTTTCGGCAGATTGCTCCATCGTGCGCGTGCGCAGTGCCTTTGAGCGCTACACGGAGCGCAACTGCCGCCTGGGCATGGTATTTGTGACGGAAAGCGGTGCGCCGGGCGAACCGCTGATCTGTATGCTGACGCCCTGGGACGTGCTCAGCGATCAAACGCCGGCAAAGGAGGCTGCACATGAATCTGGTTGAGGATAGAATTGAGCGGGAAGCGCTGGATCCCTTTGAGAATTCCATGGAGGCGTTGCGCTTCGATTACGCCCAGATTCGCGGCGTGTACGCGGCGGCCATACGGGAGATCAACGCCCGGCTGACCACGCTGGACCAGGAGTTTTCCTATCGGAACCGGCACAACCCCATTCACCACATTGAGAGCCGTGTGAAGTCTCTGCCGAGCATCATCAAGAAGCTCCAGAGCACGAACTGCCCGGTCTCGATCATCAGCGCAAAGAAGAACCTGCACGACATTGCGGGCGTGCGCGTGGTGTGCCGATATGTGGATGACATCTACCGGATCGCGGATCTGCTGCTGGCGCAGGACGATATTTCGCTGATCCTGGAAAAGAATTACATCAAGAATCCCAAGCCGAACGGCTATCGCAGCCTGCACATTGTGGTGGACGTGCCGGTGTACATGTCCCAGGGCAAGCTGTACACGCCGGTGGAGATTCAGATCCGCACCGTCGCCATGGACTTCTGGGCCACGTTGGAGCACGGCATACGCTACAAAGCCACCGAGGAGGTTCCACAGAAGATCGTGGAGGAGCTTCGGGAGTGCGCCGACGTGATTACGGAGACGGACTACAAGATGCAGGAGATCTTCAAGGCACTTCAGCAGGTGCACGACCTGGACGACGCCTATCGGGACGAGATTCCCCCGATGCTGGGACAGAGATAGAGAACAGCGCGCCCGGACCGCAGCTTATGCGGCCCGGGCGCGCTGTATGCGTTTCATTGCAAGAAAGAGGTATTCAGACGTCTGCGTCAAAGAGCGCGCGCATGCGCGCGAGGGTTTCAGCGTCGCCTGAGGTCTGAAAGCTGACCGTTCCGGGCGCGCCCTGCCGGGTCAGAAGGCCGGTCTCTTCGAGTCGGCGCTGAAGCTGGCACACGGTGCCCTCGCGGCCGTCGAAGATCCGCGCCTGAGGAAAGAGGCGCTCAATCTGCCGGCGCAGGAAGGGATAGTGGGTGCAGCCCAGCACGATGGCGTCAATCTTTATGGACATATAGGGAAGAAGCAGCGCGCGGAGGGCTTCCAGCGCCTCCGGAGTATCCGCCTTGCCCGCCTCGACCAGCTGTACCAGCCCAGCTCCCTCCACGGGAATCACGCCTTCGCCGTAATTCTCCATGAGGCGGGAGAACTTGTCCAGGGACAGCGTGGCGCGCGTGGCCAGGGCGAGCACCTTTCCGTCTCCGCGCGCCAGACTGGCCGGCTTTACGGCGGGCTCCATGCCGATCACGGGAAGCTTCACCCTGTCGCGCAGAATGGATGCATAGGCCGACGTAATGGTATTGCAGGCGATGACCAGCGCCTTGACCTCCTGCGATAGCAGATGGTCAACCGCCTGAGCGGAGAGGCGGCGAATCTCCTCCAACGGCTTCGGGCCGTAGGGCGCGTTCTGATTGTCGCCATAATAGATGAAATTTTCGTTGGGCAGGAGCTGAACGGCCTTGCGTAGCACGCTGATTCCGCCCACGCCGCTGTCCAGAATTCCAATGACGTCCTTCATATCCGCCTCGCTGAATCTTTGTTTTCAATCAATATTATAGGGCTGCCGCGTGGAAAAATCAAGTCTGCGCCCGCATCCATCTTCGACGAGCCCGAAATTCACCTCTCCCCGGTCGACGTCTGCCCGCAGTGCGCGCACCCGCACCCGCATGCCGGTTCGATACCGCTTTCCGCCGCCCGTGCCCTCCAGCGTCTGGCGCTGGGCGTCGTAGACGTAGTAGTCGTCCATGTCCGAGATGTGCACCAGTCCCTCCACGGTGTTTGGCAGGGCGACGTACAGTCCCCAAGCCGTCACGCCGGAGATGATGCCCCAGAACTTGCGCCCGGTCTGCCGGGACATCCAGGCAGCCTTCATGATATCGTCCGCCGCGCGCTCCGCCTGCACCGAGGCCTGCTCCCGCTGGGAACAGATTTCTGCAAGGGAGGGCATGCAACGTTTCCAGACGGCGCAATCCCTGCCATCCAGTAGGTATTTGAGCATGCGGTGGACGGTGAGATCCGGGTAGCGGCGGATGGGCGAGGTGAAGTGGCAGTAGTCCTCCAGCGAAAGGGCATAGTGGCCCAATGGCTGTGCGCAGTAGCGGGCGCGCTTTAAGGAGCGCAGCATGCTCCTGCGAATCAGGTCGATGGCATCGCTCTCTGCGTTTGTTTCCAGCACCCTCTGGAGCATTCCGGGGTGGGGATGGTCGCCCAGGCGAACCGGCGCGCCGGATAGGTTCAGCACGCCTTCCAGCTGGTGGATGCGCTCCGGATCCGGCTGCTCGTGCACGCGATAGAGAAAGGGCGTAAGGGTGTCCCGGGCCAGGCGCGCGACGGTCTCGTTGGCGAGGAGCATGAAATCCTCGATCATGCGCTCTGCCTCGCCGCGCTCGGGGACAAGGATTTCTTCGGGTTCGCCGCGCGCGTCGAGCACGAATTCGGCCTCGGGCAGATCGAAATCGACACTGCCCCGCTCTCTGCGGCGGCGGCGCAGGAGCTGCGCGAGGGCGCGCATTTCGAGCAGCGCGGCGTGCACGCTCTGATTGGCGATCTCCTCCGCACCCTCGAAGAAGCGATTCACGCCGGCGTAGGTCAGGCGGGCGCTGGAGCGGATGATGGAGCGGGTGAGGCGGTGGTCGATCACCTTGCCCGCAGCAGATACATCCATCGTGAGGCTCATGGCGAGGCGGTCCGCATCCGGCAACAGGGAGCACAGGCCGTTGGACAGTGCCTCCGGGAGCATGGGAACGGTGCAGCCCGGCAGATACAGGGAGGTTCCGCGACGCAGCGCCTCCCGGTCGATGGCGGAGCCGGGGCGCACATAGTGGGACACATCCGCGATGTGCACGCCCAGCCGCCAGCCGCCCTCCGGCAGTGCTTCAATGGAGACCGCATCGTCAAAGTCCTTGGAGCTCGCCCCGTCGATGGTAAAGAGGGTGCATGCGCGCAGATCCATGCGACTTTCATCCGGCGCGGGCAGGGGAGCGCGACTGAGCGCGACAGCCTCCTCCTCCACGTCCGGGGGAAACTCGGTGGGGAAGCCGCCGTCCTCCGCTGCGGCGCGCATGCGCGCAAGCATGCTGTCTGCATTGCCCAATACGCGCTCCACATGGCCCAGCAGGGACATGGAGCCGTGCACGGGGTACCCGTCAATTTCTACCAGGGCGATTTCATTGTTGCGGACGAAGGAAAGATCCCCATCGAGCAGAATGTCGTAGGGGATGCGCGGGTCGCAGGGGATGGCTGTGGCGCGCACGCGCTCAAAGCTCGCGTTTCTGCGCGCCCTGCGGTCGCGTTCAATGCGCACGAATGCCGCCAGCGCGCGCATGCTCCGGTTGCACACGGCTTCGATCGCGCAGCTCTGCACTCCGGTTTTGCGAACGAGGAGCAGATCGTCCGGCATGGGGGCGATGCGCCCGGCTTCAATGCGCAGTGCCTCGCCGCCGTCCAACGGACAGAGTATGGCCGCGCCGCTGTGCTGGAAGCGCGCCCTCCCCGGGATGAGGGAGAGCTTTTCGGGCGCAGCATACTTGCCCTTCTTCGTGAGCGCGGCGCGCCCATCACGGAGGAGCGCCGCGAGGGCAGTTTCAAGCGCTTCTGAATCCAGACCTGAAGCAGTGCACAGCTCCGCCTTCGTGCGCGGCGTGTTTGCCCGGCGCAGAAGCCCGGCAAGGATTTCGCAGTTCTGATCGTTCATGGGCCTTCCTGAATTCGTTTTTTCTATTATCTGCGGATATTCCGCGGTTCAGTCATAGAATAGCACAAGCAACCATGAAAATCAAGGAAGCCATTGAATCGGGCGGCGAATTCCGCTATACTGGAAGCAACAGAGACGGGAGGGAGCGCAAATGCTGAACAACAGAGCGGATAAACTGGTGCTCAAGGCCTTTCTGGAACTGCCCGTGCCCGCGGCGCTCCGCCGGGAGGACGCGCCTCTCGCGGCGCGCTGCGGGGAGGAACTGCGCAGCGTGGCCAACCGGCTGTTGGTGGGGCGCAGCGGAAGCATTGAGATCCTCGCCCCGCAGCTGATTTCAAAGGAGGACAAGGCGGCGCTCAACGCCCTGATTACGCGCCTGCCGGACGGGGAGGAGAAGCGCGAGCTGGTGTTCTTCTATCGCCTCGCCATACTGGTCGAGCTTGTGATTTTGAAATACAGGGTATAAATTCACACAATTGAAGTTGTAAAGTGACGGCCTGCGTGCTAATATATTTCCGGTATTTCAGAGGGGGGAGAGGCATGACGCTTGACCAGCTGGCGCCCGGAAAGGACGCCGTCATTCACAGCGTAAACTGCGAGGAAACTTCACTTCGAAAGCATATATTGGACATGGGTCTCACGCCGGGCACGGAGGTGACGATGATCAAGGCGGCGCCGCTGGGCGATCCGCTGGAGATCCGTACGCGCGGCTATGAGCTCACCCTGCGCAAGGCGGACGCCGCGAGAATTGAGCTCCGGGACATCCACGAGGCCCACGAGTTCCGGCGCACGGAGCGTCCGCGCATCATCATTCCCCATCCGGGCGTGGGCGAGAAGGACTTGAAGCTCAACGTAAAGCCCCGGGAGGTGATCCCGACGGGAGAAAAGATTACATTTGCGCTGGCGGGCAACCAGAACTGCGGCAAGACTACGCTCTTCAATCAGCTCACCGGCTCCAACCAGCATGTGGGCAACTTCCCGGGCGTGACGGTGGACCGCAAGGACGGCGTGATCCGCTCCCATCCGGAAGCCACCGTGACGGACCTGCCGGGCATCTACTCCCTCTCGCCCTACACCAGCGAGGAGGTCGTGACCCGCGAGTTCCTGATCAAGGAGCGCCCCAACGGCATCATCAACATACTGGACGCGTCCAACATCGAGCGCAACCTGTATCTGACCATCCAGCTGATCGAGCTGGGCATGCCGATGGTGCTTGCGCTGAATATGATGGACGAGGTGCGCGAGAACGGCGGCACCATCAACGTCAACCTCCTGGAGGAGGCGCTGGGCATTCCCGTGGTGCCCATCTCCGCCGCAAAGAACGAGGGCATTGACGAGCTGATCGAGCATGCCATTCACGCGGCGCGCTACGACGAGCGGCCCAGGCGGATGGATTTCTGCGACGATTCGGGCGAGGACGGCGGCGCGGTGCACCGCTGCATCCACGCGGTGATGCACCTGATCGACGACCATGCGCGGCGCAGGCATCTGCCCGTGCGCTTTGCCGCCACCAAGCTCATTGAGGGCGACGATCTGATGCTTCAGAAGCTGGAGCTCGATCAGAACGAAGTGGAGATGCTGGAGCACATCGTGACCCAGATGGAGGAGGAGAGCGGACAGGACCGCATGGCGGCGCTGGCGGACATGCGCTTCCGCTTTATCACGGAGCTCTGCGCCCAGACGGTGGTGCATCCCAGCGAGAGCAAGGAGCGCCTGCGCAGCAAGCGCATCGACCGCATCCTCACCGGGCGCTTCACGGCGCTGCCCTCCTTTGTGGCCATCATGGCGCTGGTGTTCTATCTGACCTTCGGCCTCGTCGGAAGCTGGCTCTCCGATCTGATGTCGCTGGGGATCGACGCGTTTACAAATCTGGTGGACGGCGCGCTCACCGCCTACGGCATCAACCCCGTGGTTCATTCGCTGGTCATTGACGGCGTGTTCGCGGGCGTGGGCAGCGTGCTGAGCTTTTTGCCCATCATCGTGGTGCTGTTCTTCTTCCTGTCCATGCTGGAGGACAGCGGTTACATGGCCCGCGTGGCCTTCGTGATGGATAAGCTGCTGCGCAAGATCGGCCTGTCCGGCCGGAGCGTGGTTGCGATGCTCATCGGCTTCGGATGCAGCGTGCCGGCCATCATGGCAACCCGGACGCTGCCCTCCGACCGCGACCGCAAGATGACCATACTGCTCACGCCCTTCATGAGCTGCAGCGCGAAGCTGCCGATCTACGCGCTGTTTACGGCGGCATTCTTCCCGGAGCATGCCGTATTGGTGATGCTGGGCCTGTATTTCGGCGGCATCCTCGTGGGCATACTCTATGCGCTGGCGCTCAAGCGGACGGCGTTCCGCGGCGAGCCCGTGCCCTTCGTCATGGAGCTTCCCAACTACCGCATGCCTACGCCCCGCAACGTCCTGCAGCTCATTGGCGAGAAGGCGAAGGATTTCGTCACCAAGGCGTTTACGGTGATCTTCGTGGCGACGGTGATCATCTGGTTCCTCCAGACCTTCGACACCCGCCTCAACGTGGTGACGGATTCCTCCCAGAGCCTGCTGGCGCTCGTCGGCGGCCTGATCGCGCCCATCTTCCGGCCCCTGGGTCTGGGCGACTGGCGCATCTCCACGGCGCTCATCACCGGCTTTACGGCCAAGGAGAGCGTGGTGAGTACCTTTCAGGTGCTGCTGGGCGGCGCCTCCGCGTCGCTGGGAAGCCTGTTCAGCCGGGGAACGGCGCTGGTGTTCCTGGTATTCTCGCTGCTGTACACGCCCTGCGTGGCGGCCATTGCGGCCGTCAAGCGGGAGCTGGGCAGAAGATGGTCTGCGGTGGTCGTGCTCTCCCAGTGCGGCATCGCCTGGCTGATCAGCCTGCTCGTTGCGCTGGTGCTCCGGATGCTGGGCTGGATGTGAGTCTGAGGTGAAGGTATGAATTTTCTCTCCTGGTTGCTCGTCGCGCTGATTGCGCTGTGGCTGGTGGCGGCGGTCGTGCACATCCTCCGCCACAGGGGCGGCTGCTCCTGCGGCGGCAATTCCGGCGGCTGCTGCGGCGACTGCGCCCGCTGCGCCAGATGTGCGGACTGCGCGAAGGAGAAGGGGGCGAAGCGCCCCCGGAGGCGCTGTGGTTGACGCGCGCTTCAACGATAAAAGAGCGCCCCGAATCGTAGCAATGCGATTCGGGGCGCTCGTCGTGGAGTGCGTCAGCCGTTGAGGATGTTCATGAACTCCTCGCCGGTGATGGTCTCGCGGTCGTAGAGATAGTTGGAAAGCTCGTCGAGCTTGGCGCGGTTTTCCTCCAGGATGCGGCGGGCCTTCTCGTGCTGGGCGCGCACCAGGGCGACCACCTGTTCGTCGATCTTCTCCTGGGTGCCAGCGGAGCAGGCAAGCGACGCGTCGCCGCCCAGGTATTGATTCGTCACCGTCTCCAGCGCCACCATGTCGAAGTCCTCGCTCATGCCGTAGCGGGTGAGCATGGCGCGGGCCAGCTTGGTGGCCTGTTCGATGTCGTTGGACGCGCCGGTGGTGATGGAGCCGAAGGCAATTTCCTCAGCCGCGCGGCCGCCGGTAAAGGTGGCGATCTTGTTGAGGATCTCCTCCTTGCTCATCAGGTAGTGGTTGCCCTCCTCCACCTGCATGGTATAGCCCAACGCGCCGCTGGTGCGGGGCACGATGGTGATCTTCTGCACCGGAGCGGAGTTGGTCTGCTTTGCCGCGACCAGCGCGTGTCCGATTTCGTGGTAGGCAACGATGCGCTTCTCCTGATCGGTGAGGATGGCGTTCTTCTTCTGGTAGCCTGCAATGACCACCTCGATGCTCTCCTCCAGATCCGCCTGATTGGCGCAGCTGCGGTTGTCGCGCACGGCGCGCAGGGCGGCTTCGTTGACGATGTTGGCAAGCTCCGCGCCGGACGCGCCGCTGGCCATGCGGGCGATGTGCTCAAAGTCCACGTCCGGGGCGACCTTGATCTTCTTTGCGTGCACCTTCAGGATCTCCTCGCGGCCCTTCAGGTCGGGTAGCTCCACGGGCACCCGCCGGTCGAAGCGGCCCGGGCGGGTCAGCGCCGGGTCCAGCGTCTCCGGCCGGTTGGTGGCGGCCAGGATGATCACGCCGTTGTTGCCCTCGAAGCCGTCCATCTCGGTCAGCAGCTGATTCAGTGTCTGCTCCCGTTCGTCGTTGCCTCCGACCCGGCCGTCGCGCTTCTGGCCGATGGCGTCGATCTCGTCGATAAACACGATGCAGGGCGCCTTCTCCTTGGCCTGCTTGAACAGGTCGCGCACCTTGCTCGCGCCCATGCCCACGAACATCTCCACAAATTCGGAGCCGGACATGGAGAAGAAGGGGACGTTGGCCTCGCCCGCGACGGCCTTGGCCAGCATGGTCTTGCCCGTTCCGGGAGGGCCGACGAGCAGGATGCCCTTGGGCATCTTCGCGCCGATTTCCTCGTACTTCCTGGGGTTGTGCAGATAGTCCACGATTTCGGTTAGATTCTCCTTCGCCTCGTCCTCCCCGGCCACGTCGGAGAACATGATGCCGTTGGAGGACTTGACGTAGACCTTGGCGTTGCTCTTGCCCATGTTGAACATCATGGAATTGCCGCCGGTCTTGTTCATGAAGTGCTTGGTAATGAACTGGCCGAGGATGACGAAGAAGGCGATCGGCAGCAGCCAGCTCACCAGCAGGCTGAGCAGGGGAGAGGTCTCCTCCACGATTTCGCTGGAGAACTTTGCGCCGGACTGGTAGAGGCGTTCGATGAGGCCCTCGTCGTCCATGCGGCCCGTCTTGTAGATCTTTTCCTCTGCCTTGTCGGTGAAGATGATCTGGTTGTTCTCCACCTCAACGAGGCCAAGGTCCTGCGATTCGGTCATGCTCATGAAGGTTCCGTAGTCCACCTCCGTCACCTTCGGATGGGCGAACAGGGGAACCACGAGGGTATTGATGAGCATCAGGATGAGCATTACAATTGCGTAATAGTATAAGAGGGCTTTTTCGGTTTCTTGACTTCGTTCATATTCTTTCCTCCTGAATACAGGATTTCCCGAGAATGGTTCTATTATATACTATTTATCCTTGAAAGTAAATTCAAAATCTGTTATTCTGTGATTATCAATCCGGTTTCCACTCGATCGACTCTTGATCACTCACCCCCAATATGCTATCCTGAAAAAAGGAATTTGATTTCCCGGAAAGCGCCGGGATGGAAAGGCGGAAGTGTATGGATCGGGATTCTCTGGTATCAAACGAGGTATTGTGGCAGCTGAGCGCACGCAAGTCGGTGCGCGCCTTTGAGGACAGGCCCATCTCCGGGGAGGATCGCCTGCGGATCCTGAACGCGGCGGCCATGGCGCCCACGGCGGGCAATCAGCAACTCTACACCATCATCGAGGTAACCGATCCGGACCTTCTTGCGCAGCTTGCCGTCAGCTGCGACGATCAGCCCTTCATTGCACGATCAAAATTCACGCTCATCTTCTGCGCAGACTGCCGGAAGTGGCAGCGGGCCTTTGAATACGCAGGCGCATCGCCCCGCAAGCCGTTGGCGGGCGACTGGGCCTTGGCAATCAACGACGCGGTTATCGCAGCGCAGAACGCCGTGACCGCCGCGTGGAGTTTGGGCATTGGCTCCTGCTACATCGGAGACATCATGGAGCATTGCGAAGAGCATCGGGAATTGCTGAAGCTGCCGGAATATGTCTTTCCGGCAGCGATGCTCGTGTTCGGCTATCCCGTGGAGACGCGCATGGAACGCGTCAAGCCGGAGCGGGCCGAATTGAAGCACATCGTTCATGAAAATGCCTATCGGGATCTGGACGAGGCGGAGCTTCGCGAGATGTTTGCCCGGCGCGCGGGTGCGCGGGGCTTCGACGAATGGATGCGCGCCTTCTGCGCGCGCAAGTACAATTCAGACTTTTCCCGGGAAATGAGCCGCTCCGTCGCGGAATATCTGCGCCAGTACCGGCCGGAGGAGGACTAGGCGCGGCGGCGCGTCGCCCAGAGCGCAACGAGCGCGCCTGTGAGCGATCCAGTGAATTTGGCGGCAAACAGGGGAAGAATCATGGATGCGTCCACGCCCGCCACAAAGCCCAGATGGGCGGCGAAGGCGGAGGCGGAGCAGACCATGGCCGCGGCGTTGACCACTCGCCCGCGGCTGTCCATGTCCCGAACCATGGCGATGGCCGGGAGCACGCTCACCGCGCCGACGAGCAGCGCCGCAATGCTGGTCTCGTTCATGCCCGTACGCGCGCCGAAGCGGCGCAGAGGACGGCGAAGCAGGCGCTGGAGGAGCTCAGCCATGGGCAGGCTGCCCAGCATGACGATGGCGATGGAGGCCACCACGCCCATCGCATCCGCGAGGGGAGAGAGTCCCGGCAGCAGCGCGCGCCCCGTCATGTACTCAAACGCGCCCAGCGTGAGGCCGATTGTGGCCAGCGCGCGGATACAGGCCGCCAAAACGGAAAAGGCCCGGATTGTTCCGTCCGTCCGAAAGCGCAGGCCGAGGAGCACGAGGGCGGACAGCAACAGCGCGGGAAGGCTCTGAAGCAGGATCGTACCAAATCCGAGGCCGCAGAGGCGGCCGCCGACGGCCAGCGCGACGGGGAGCGTGGCGACGCCGAAGAGCACGCCACGGGAGAAGTCCGTGCGCGCACCGTCCCGCAGCATGCCCACGCCGATGGGGATGGTGAAGCTGACGGTGCAGCCGAGGGTGGCGGCGACGATGACGCCGGAGAAGCGTCCGACCGCGGCGTCCGCAGCCAGCTCCATGGAGAGCGGATAGCCGCCCATGTCGATGGCGAGCACGCCCGCCAGCATGGCCGGATCCAGGCCGATGCGGGCGCAGACGGGCGCGGCGAAGCGCCGCAGAATCTTTGCCAGCATGGGCGCGAGGCAGAGTATGCCCGCCATGGACAGGGCCGTGGAGCCCATGAGCTCGAAGCCCTGCTCAAACTTTTTTCCGAGGCCCAGCCGGTTTCCGGACAGGCGGTCGAGGCCGCCCAGCAGCGCGCCGCACGCCATGATCCACATGATCGCCTTTTCCATTTGTACACGCTCCAATTCCCAAAAACAGGGTGCAGGGGCCGCGATTTGAAGCGCAAATCGCGGCCCCTGCACCATTCTATCATTCCACACCCGGGCTGTCAATCCGCGCCCGGTGCGCTCTGGTTGCGGGCGAATACATCGGCCACTTCGCTGATGGTGATGTAGGCGAGGGGATCGATCTCGTGAACGATGTCCTTCATCTTCGTGACCTGGAAGCGATTGACCACAAAGTAAATCATCGCCTGATAGGTGTTGGAGAAGCCGCCACGGGCGTCCACGCGGGTCATGCCGCTCTCGAAGGCGGTGCTCAGCGCGGCGCAGATTTCCTCGGGTCGGGTGGTGACGATGATGGCGCACTTGGAGCGGTCGATGCCGTCGACGATGAAATCCACCGCCCGCAGCGCTGCGGCGTAGGCGAGTATGGAGTACAGCGGAAGGATCCAGCTTTGCATCAGTGCGCCGCAGAAGATGTACAGAATCACATTGTAGAGCATGACGAAGCTGCCCACGGTGAGGCCCATGCGCCTGGCGAAGATCACGGCCATGACCTCGATGCCGTCCATCGCCCCGCCGAAGCGTATGGCGATTCCGCTGCCCCCGCCGGAGATCAGGCCGCCGAAGAGTGCGCAGAGCAGAAGGTCCGTCCCCGCCAGCGGCGAGGAGGCCCGCACATCCAGGGGAAGCACATCGGTGATGAGCCATGCGCAGGCGGAGTAGACCGCCACAGTGTAGATGGCGTAGAAGGTGAAGCGGCCGCCCTGGCGCTTCAGGCCGTAGAGAAACAGAGGCACGTTCAGAAGGATCAGAAACAGCGAAAGACTGAAGCGCTCGGGCGTCAGCTGGGCAAGCAGCATCGAAGTGCCGGAAATGCCGCTGTCATAGAGCTGAACCGGCGCGAGAAAGAGCGTCACGCCAATAGCGTTGATTGCGCCCGCGAGGGTGAGCATGATGAGATTTCGGATTCGGATGGGTTTGTTTCGGGTCACGATGCGCCTCCTTTGTTCTGCGGATCGCCGTCCGCCTGTCTTCCGTCAGCCATGCGATAGCCGACGCCGGTTTCGGTAAATATGTAGATTGGTTCGTCGGGATTGGGTTCGATTTTCCTGCGGATGCTGGCCATGTGCACCCGCAGGATCTTGTTGTCGCTGCTGGCCATGGGGCCCCAGAGCTCCCGGAGCATCGACTTGTAGGTGACGACGCGCCCGGCGTGCTTGCCCAGCAGCGCCACGATCCGGAATTCATTCGGCGTGAGCCGGATTTCCTGTTCGCCGCGAACGACTCTGTGCCGGGCGTAGTCGATGGTGAGATCGCTCACCCGGTAGACGCCGCTGAGGGCGAGGCCGTCGTCACCGGCAGTGGTGCGCGTGTGGCGCAGGGCCGTACGGATGCGGGCCAGAAGCTCGATCGTGCCGAAGGGCTTGGTGAGATAGTCGTCTGCGCCGAGATCCAGCGCACGCGCCTTGTCCTCTTCCATGCTCCGGGCCGAAATGACGATGATGGGCGTCCGGGTCCAGCTGCGCACGCTCTCGATGATGGCGTTTCCATCCATGTCCGGCAGGCCCAGATCCAGAAGGATCAGATCCGGGCAATGGGAGGAAATGACCTCCAGCGCCTTTGCACCGGAATCGGTTTCGATCGCGTCATAACCGTTGGATATGAGGGCGACCCGCAGAAATCTGCAGATTCCGGGATCGTCTTCGATGATCAGCACCTTACTCCTGAGCGTTCTCATGGTTCGCCTCCTCTCCCGCGGGCAGCCAGAATTCGATGCATGCGCCGCCGCCCGCAGCGTTGCGCGCGCTGAGCGCGCCTCCGTGGGCGCGCACGATGGATTGACACACCGACAGGCCGATGCCCATGTTCCTGTGGCCGTCTCCGCTGCCGGCGAGCGTGCCGTCGAACAGGTGCGCAAGCGCAGCCTTCGAAAAGCCGCAGCCGTCGTCTGTCACGCGCAGTATTACGCGGTCGCCCTCCTGAAACAGCGAGATTTCAATCCGGCTGGCGTTTTTGCCGTGCACCGCTGCGTTGTCCAGAAGGTTGAAGATCACCTGCTCGATCAGCGTGGCGTCCATGGGCGCCAGCAGGATTTCCTCCGGCCTGTGCACGATGACGGGGAGCGCGGCGTGGATCTTGCGGAACCTGACAATGGCGCTGGAGACAACCTCCTCCACCACCTCGTCCTCCTTGCGCAGGGTCACGCCGCCGCTGAAGCGGGTGATGGAGAGAATGTTCTCCGTCACCTGCGCGAGCCATCGGGCATCCCGGTTGATGGATTGCAGGAGCTCCGCGCGCTGGCCGTCGCTGAGATGTTCATCCTCGAGCAGCACGGAGCTGGAGCCCACGATGGAGGCCAGCGGCGTGCGAAGATCGTGGGAGACGGAGCGCAAAAGGTTGGCGCGCATCTTTTCCATCTCCATCTCCAGACGCAGCTGTTCCTGCCGCTTGATGCGGGAGGTGAGCGTGCTGATGCTCAGGGATACGAGCAGCATGGATGTGAAGGTTAGGGGGTACCCCGCGATGGACATGTCAAATTCCCAGTAGGGGTAGGTGAACATGAAATTGACGCAGAATACGCCCAGCGCGGAGGCAGCGATTCCCCAGGCGTAGCCGTGGGTAAAGCGGGCGATCAGCGCGACGGCGAGTATGAACACAGGCGCCGCGAAGGGATTGTTGTCGTCAAACAGCCGGGCGAGGGCAGAGCAGACGAGAATCGCTGCGAGAAAGATGAGCAGAAACAGCACGCTGTCGTGCAGTACGGTCGCGCGGCGGTCGCTGGAGGCTGCCCGCTCCTGCTCCTTGCGATGGGAAAACAGCCACAGAAAAAAGCTCATCATCGCAAAGAACCTCCTCGCATTCTGACTCTATTCTAAATTATACCACGTCTGGCGGCGTCATGCCGCTGTTTTTGGGGTGGATTCCATTTCCTTTCCGGAAAATTAGCGTCGTTTTGCCTTATAATGCTGCCTGAAGTTGGGCCTGCGCCGGAAGACTGCAAAGGCCCCGCGAGAGAATCGGGAAAGGAGAGGTAAAGATGCACAGCAAGGCATATCTGGAGGCGCGCAAGGAATTCATCAACTGTCTCTGCATGTCGCTGATCGGTCTGGGCGTGCCGGTCGTTCTGGCCTTCAGGGAATGGTGGCCGGTGATGCAGGAGGAGAAGCGCAAGGAGCGCGGACAGGGCGCAATCGGCGCATAAACGTCGCAGGGACGGAATGTACGCAAAAGGAGTTGAAATATGTGGCCTGGCTTATCGTACTGTGCGTGGTGATCCTCGCACTCGCCTATATCTTTGCAAATTACATACGCATTCGTTCGCTGCGGGAGGGCACGCCCGAAATGGTGGAGATGGCCGGAATCATTCGCAGCGGCGCTTCGACCTTTTTGAAGACGGAGTATAAAACCATCGTCGTGGTGGTCATTCTCGTGGCGGCGTTGTTCAGTCTCTTTGTGGAGGCCACCAGCGGGCTGACCTTTATCCTCGGCGCGCTGATGAGCAGCTGCGTCTGTATTCTGGGCATGCGCAGCGCCACCTACGCCAATGTGCGCACCGCCAACCGTGCGCGGGAGAGCCTGTCCATCGGCGAGACGGTGAAGGTCGCCCTGTGCGGCGGCAGCATCAGCGGCCTGAGCGTGCAAGCCTTTGGCATGCTGGGTCTGCTGCTGGTGCTGATCCTCTGGGGCGGCGTGGACGCCGATGCGGTGGGCACGGGACTGATCGCGAAGCTGAGTTGCAATCCCTCCATCACGAGGATTACAACTTACTCCCTGGGCTGCTCCCTGGTGGCCATGTTCAACCGCGTGGCGGGCGGAAACTACACCAAGGCTGCGGACATCTCCTCCGATATTCTGGCGAAGCTGCGCCACGACATGCCCGAGGATGACAGCCGCGTGCCCAACGTCGTCGCAGATTTCATTGGAGACAACGTAAACGACATCGCCGGAAATTGCTCCGACCTGCTGGAGAGTTTCGTGGCGACGATGGCCGCGGTCATCATGATCGCCGTGACGATCTACAGGGGCGCGGTTTCCGGCGGAGGCGCGAGCGTCACCGATGCGACCTTCACGGCCACCTGCGTCTTTCCCATCGTACTGGCGGGCGGCGGCCTGCTGGGCTGCCTGCTGGGACTGGGCTATGCGTCTGTGCGCAGGATGGGAGACAATCCCTCCCGGGAATTGAATCTGGCCACCTGGATCTCGGCCGGGTTGACGATTTTCATCGGCTTCTTCGCAGCGCTGATCGTCTTCCGGGGCGTTCCGCTCTACGACAGTTTTGTCTGCGGTTGGCTTTCGCCCTGGATTTCCAGCGTGCTGGGCATCCTCAGCGGCATCGCCATCGGTGCAATCACGGAGTATTATACCTCGACGGATTTCAAGCCCACCCGAAAGCTGGCTGAAATCGCAGCGGAGGGCGAGGCCTTCGTCATTACGAAGGGCGACGCCATCGGCTCCCGCTCCTGCCTTCTTCCGGTGCTGGTAATCGGCATTGCGCTGTTCATCTCCGGAAAGATCTGCGGGACCTACGGCATTGCGCTCTCCTCCCTGGGCATGCTCTCCTTCGTGGGCGCGACCGTCTCCATCGACGCCTTCGGCCCCATTGCGGACAACGCGGGCGGCCTGGCAGAATCCTGCCATCTGGATGAAAAGGTGCGTGCGATCACCGACAGGCTGGACGCGGTAGGCAATACGACGGCGGCCATCGGAAAGGGCTTCGCGATCGGATCCGCGGCATTCGCCACCGTTTCGCTGATCGTTGCGTATGTGGGCAATTACACGGCTGCAAACGCCGAGCCCGTGCTGAACATTGCATCCTATGTGGTGGTGGCGGGCGGCATCATTGGCGGTGCGCTGATCGAGTACTTCGCGGCGCTGCTCACCGACAACACCATCGAATCCGCCCGCCTGATGGCGGACGAAGGCGACCGCCAGCTCTCCATGCCCGGCGTGCTGGAGGGAAAGGTGCGGCCCGATTACAACCGCTGTATCGAAATGGCCGCGCGCCAGGCGCTGAAAAAGATGCTGCTGCCCTCCCTGCTGGCGATCTTCATCCCTGTGCTGGGCGGATTCCTGTTCGGTGTGGAATTCGTGGGCGGATTGCTGATCGGCGCGACAATCGTCGCCATCCCCAGGGCCATCTTCATGGGAAATTCCGGCGGAGCGTTTGACAATGCGAAGAAGTACATCGAAAGCGGCTCCCTGAAGGGCCACGGCAAGGGTTCGCCGACACACCGGGCGGCGGTCACGGGAGATACCGTGGGCGATACCCGAAAGGACGTGGTGGGCGTCGCGCTGGACATCTTCATCAAGACCATGTCCACCGTCGCCAATACGCTGGCAAGCGTATTCTCCCATATCGCTCTGCTCAAGTAGCCGAAATGCGCACCCGGTGCGACATGTGTCCACCGGGCGCACGTTTTCTTTGGCGTTTTTGAAGCGCCTGAGTTGCAAATGAGTAAAAGGGGAAAGATGAATTGACATTTAGATCGAATTCAACTATAATATGTCATCGTAAGAATATATGTTTTTCAGTGCCGGCGGGCGTATCGCCCGGCGGGTAAAAGGGAATCAGGTGCAAATCCTGAGCGATCCGGTCACTGTGAGCGAGGAGAACTGCCGCAAGAGCCCATTGCGTTTGCGAGAAGGGGCGGCCGTTTGAAGAGGCGCAAGTCAGGAAACCTGCTGAAGAACGCGGTGCACAGCTTCCGAGGAAAGCGGGTTGCCCATGACGAGCCTTTGGCACGTCCAAGCGCAAGCAGCGTCTGCTTTCAATGTGAAAGCGGACGTTTTTTGTGCGGCAAACGAATCTCAAGCTGTCCTCAAGGATGGCTGCACGAAAGAACAGACTGGAGTCTGTAATAATTCGTGCGGCTGGTGTGGCGGATGGAGAATCCGCTCAGAAGTAAGGAGGATCGGGTATGAAGATGAAAAAGCGGTTGATTTCCCTGCTCTTGCTGCTGGCGCTGATCAGCGGCTGCTTTGCCATGGCGGACGAAGTAAACAACGTGGTGGACGCGTCCAATGCAGGCGCGACGGAGAAGATTGAGGAAACCGGCGGAGAGAACAATGTGTCGGAGAAGGGCGACGCAAGCGTCGAAGGCAGCGGTGCGGGCGCAGGATCCGACAGCAGCGTAGCCGATGGAGCGAAAGCGGCCAATTCCGAGGGTGCGCAGACCGGCGCGGAGGGCACAGAGTCTGTAAAAACTGGAGATGAGGGCGCCGCGCAGGTCGTGGACGGCGGGGAAACCGGCAACAAAGCCGGAAACGAAACCGGAAACGAAACCGGCAACGAAGCCGGTTCGGGGGATATGTCTTCTTCGGAGCAGGGCGGTGCAGGCAGCCAGACAAATGGAGAAGAAGAGAATGCGTCCACGCAGGGCGACGGTGGCGAGGACGTGGATGCGGACGCGAATGAGGCAGACGCAACGAAAACCGCTCAACCGGACGAGAATGAGGCGGACGCGACGAAACCCGCTCAACTGGATGAGACCGAAGTCGCTTTGGACGAGGGTGGTCTCAACGGCACGACGAGCCCTGTCGACAATACAACCTCGCTTCCGGATGGCAGCTACGTCCCGGAGGGCTTCAGCGTTTCGGGCGGTGACGGCGGCACGCAGTTCAGCTGCGGCGAGGTGCGCGTTTCCGGAGGCTGTACGTCCGCAGTGCTGGTCATCGGCAGTGCGAAGTACCAGTATGTGAAGGCCTCCGGCGGCAAGTACATGGCGGAGCACGATGCGAACAGCTCTACCGTTGTAATTCCCGTCGCGTTGAACGTTGAAAACCGCATCATCGGCATGACCACTGCTGAGTATGAGGCGGGCAAAGAGATGGAATACAGGATCTGCGTAAAGCTCGCGGATGCTGGGCAGGACGATATCGGAGAGGATGCGGACGAGAATCTGGCGATTGCTGCGTTCGCCCTTGAAACGTATGCGGCCGGTTCTTCCGGGGAGGTGCTCGAGGACGGCGAATACGACATCGGGATTGAAAGCAACTTTGCGATGTTCGCAATCACCGGCAGGAGCGCACGCCTGGAAGGTGAAAAGCTCATCATGACCATCGGCACCTCGAAGACAACCTATGACCGCATCTTCATCGGTTCGAAGAACGACGCTGCGGACTATCCCGGATATGTGCAGGGAGCGGCCAATGGCAGCGGCGGCTACGATTTCACCTTTGAGCTTCCCCTGTCTGCGCTGGGCACCAGCATTGATTTCGTGCCCGGAAAGCCGGACGGCACATGGTATTCGAAGAATCAGTATCAGCTGGTGATTCCTGAGACGATTGTTCGCGTTCCCGGGGAGGGAGAGAGCGAATCCGGTGACGAACCAACCGAAGTCGAAAATGGAGAATACGACGTTCCCGTGGAATCCAGCTCCACGATGTTCAAGGTGGTTTCCTGCCGCCTGACGGCACTGGATGGGAAGTACATGGCGACGATTGCCCTGAGCGGCACGGGCTACGACAAACTCTTCCTCGGAACGGCGGAGGCTGCGCAGACTGCGGATGCGGGCCAGATCATTCCCTTCGCTGTCAATGCGGACGGCCTCTACAGCTACAGTTTCCCGGTGGAGAAGCTGGACGCGGAAATCGCCGTCGCGGCACATTCCGTCAAGTCGGACGCCTGGTACGACCGCACGCTGGTGTTCAAGTCCGAGGGCATGGAGAAGATTGAAGAGAAGATCGAGGATGGAAGCTATGATGCGTCCGTGGAATCCAGCTCCGCGATGTTCAAGGTGGTCTCCTGCCGCCTGACGGTACTGGACGGAAAGTACATGGCGACCATCGCCCTGAGTGGCACGAGCTACGACAAGCTCTTCCTCGGAACGGCGGAGGCCGCGCAGACTGCGGATGCGGACCAGATCATCCCATTCGCCGTCAACGCAGACGGCCTCTACAGCTACAGCTTCCCGGTGGAGAAGCTGGATGTGGAGATCGCCGTCGCGGCACACTCCGTCAAGTCGGACGCCTGGTACGACCGCACGCTGGTATTTAAGTCCGAGGGCCTGACCCGGACGGATGATTCCAATCAAACGCCCGATCCTTCGGGCGAAGCTACGCCCACGCCTGCGCCCAGCGCGACGCCCGCACCCACGGAGGCACCGGAGGCCGACCTGAGCGGCTCCACCAGCCGCGTGGACAACTCCACAACGCTTCCCGACGGCGTGTATGCGCCGGATCGCTTCTCCTTCTCCGGAGGCTCCGGAAAGGTGAGCATCAGCTGCAAGCGGGTCTGCGTATCCGGCGGCAGGGCGACGGCCACCATCGTCTTCAGCAGCCCGAACTACGGCTATGTGAAGGCGAACGGCCAGAAGTACTACGGCTCCCACGGCGCGAACAGCTCGACCTTTGAAATCCCGGTCAAGCTGAACAGCAACAACAGGATCATCGGTATGACGACGGCCATGTCCACCGACCACGAGGTCAGTTACACCCTGTACATCTACATCGCGGAGGCGGAGGCCAAGGCCGCTGACGGTGAATTTGCGGAAGCCCCCGTGGTCGAGGGTCTGACCTGTGTGCGCATGGATGAGAACGATGCCGCGCTGCTGTATCACATCTACCGCTACGCGGAGGGCTGCACGGCCATCGCAGTCGAGGGCGTCGGCAGCTATCTCATCGCGCCGGAGGACATGGATCTGCCGGAGGAGATTGAGGATGAGATGACGGTCATTCGCCGTCCGGTGCGCTGCGCATATGCGGGTTGCGAGGAGATTTTCGCGCGCATTGACTGGTGCGGCGGTGCGGAGAGCGTACAGCTCGCCGGATTTGAGGGCGAGGCGTCGCTCGAATACGCGGGCGGCTGCGGCGCGCCGGACTATGCGAAGCTGATGAAGGCGGGCTGCGATCTCGTCATCGTGCCGGAGCAGTTTGCCGACGGGCGCGTATGCGGAACGGACGAGGCGTACAACTGTACGGATCTTAGCGAGGACGGTGCGGCTGCGCTTGCGGACGCGGCGGAGCGCTTCGACATGCTTGGAATACCGATGTTCGTCGATCGCGCCATGGACGAGGAGAGCCCCGAGGCCTGCCTTGAATGGTTGAAGGTCTACGGCGTGTTGCTGGACTGCGAGGCGGAGGCGGAGGCGGCCTATGCGGCCGTCCTCGGCTGAGCCGGGGGAGGCGGAGATGAATATGCTTAAAAGGGCTTTCCGGCGCTGCATCGCGATCCTTCTGGCCGCCATTCTGCTCGCGGGCTGCGCTTCGGCCGCGCCGGAGATTGCGGGTCTCGAATATGAATCCAGCATGGAACTGAGCTATGCAACCGAGTTTTCCGTGGATTACTATGTGGGTGGATACAAGCTCCTGTCCGTGAGCGACGGTTCGCACTATCTGGTGGTGCCGGAGGGGGCGGAGGCGCCTGTGGGACTGGAGAGTGATATCATCGTACTCCAGCAGCCGCTGGACGCCATCTACATGGTGGCGGCCGCCGCAATGTCCCTGTTCGATGCGCTGGATGCGGTGGACGCCATCCGGCTGTCCGGCACGCAGGCGTCCGGCTGGTACATCGACAACGCCCGGTTCGCCATGGAGGAGGGGCGCATGCTCTTTGCCGGCAAATACAGCGAGCCGGATTACGAGATGATGATCAGCGAGGGCTGCGATCTGGCCATCGAATCCACGATGATCCTGCACAGCCCGAAGGTCAAGGAAATGATCGAAATGCTGGGAATCCCGGTGTTCGTCGAGTATTCCAGCTATGAGAGCCATCCGCTTGGGCGCACGGAGTGGATCAAGCTCTATGCGGCGATGCTGAACCGGGAGGCGCAGGCGGAGGCCTTCTTCGAGGAACAGTCAAAGGTCATCGACGAACTGAAGGATTTTGAAAACACGGGCAAGACCGTGGCCTACTTCTACCTGAGTTCAGACGGATCCGTCGTGGTGCGCAGCTCCACGGACTATGTGGCGAAGATGATCGAGATTGCCGGGGGCAAGTACATCTTTGACGACATTGGCGATCCGGAGAGCAAGCGATCCTCCGTCTCGCTGACGATGGAGGAATTCTACGCGGCTGCGGTGGATGCGGATTACATCATATACAATGCAAACGTGGACGAATCGGTCAGCGATCTGGCCGGCCTCATGGGAAAGAGCGAGCTCTTTGCCGACTTCAAGGCCGTGAAGGAGGGCAACGTCTGGTGCACGGGCAAGTACCTCTATCAGGCCACCGACATCGTCGGCAAGCTGATTACCGACATACACCAGATGCTGCTGGGCGGAGAGGAGAACATGACCTTCCTCTTTCGCCTGACATGAGGAAACGCAAGAGATGAAAAAGAGGCTTTTGAACGCAGAGGCAGGCGCGCGCCTTCGCAGGAGAGCGCGCTTCCAGCTGGTGTTTCTGCTGCTGATCGCCGCGTTTGTTCTGATCACGGTGCTCAACATCAACTGGGGCAGCGTCGGCATTCCCGTGCGCGACATCGCGCGCATCCTCTTCAAGCGCGAGGGAGACCCCACCCAGGTGAACATCATCTGGAAGATTCGTCTGCCGCGCATCGCCATGGCGGCCATACTGGGCGGCGCGCTCTCGCTATCCGGCTTTTTGCTGCAAACCTTCTTTGGAAACCCCATCGCGGGCCCATTTGTGCTGGGCATTTCCTCGGGCGCGAAGGTGGTGGTGGCGCTGACGATGATCTATTTTCTGGAGCGCTTTCGCGCCGTTTCCAGCTACGCGCTGGTGGCGGCGGCGTTTGTGGGATCGCTAATTTCGACGGGCTTTATCCTTCTGCTCTCGCGGCGGCTCAAGCACATTGCGGTTCTGCTGGTGGCTGGCATCATGATTGGCTACATCTGCTCGGCGATTACGGATTTCGTGGTCACCTTTGCGGAGGAATCGGACATCGTGAATCTGCACGGCTGGTCGCTCGGCAGCTTCTCCGGCATGAGCTGGGACAGCGTTCGCGTGGCGACGATCATTGTGGGCGCGGCCTCTCTGCTGGTTTTTCTGATGGTCAAGCCCATCGGCGCGTACCAGCTGGGCGAGGCCTATGCACAGAGCATGGGTGTGAATATCAAGGTCTTTCGCGTGGCGCTGATTCTGCTCTCCAGCGTGCTCTCCGCCTGCGTCACGGCCTTTGCGGGGCCGATCTCCTTCGTGGGCATCGCCGTTCCCTATCTGACCAAGCGCCTTCTGAACAGCTCGAAGCCCATCGTGGTCATTCCTGCGGCCTTCTTGTTCGGTTCGGTGTTCTGTATGTTCTGCGACTTGATCGCCCGGACGGCCTTTGCGCCCACGGAGCTGAACATCAGCACGGTCACCTCCATGTTTGGAGCGCCCGTGGTCATACTGATGATGCTGCGCAGGCAGAAGGAGAGGTGAGCATGGAGGACTTTTACTTTCAGACAAAGCAGCTCTGCGTGGGCTATGACGGCGAGGCGCTGATTCGGGATATCTCCATCGGCATCCGCCGCGGGGAGATCGTGACGCTCATCGGGCCGAACGGCTCCGGCAAATCCACGATACTCAAGAGCATCACCCGCCAATTGAAGGCCATTGCAGGCACGGTACTGATCGGCGAAAGGGAACTGCGGGGGCTGAGCCACCGGGAGCTGGCCACGCGCATGGCCGTGGTGCTCACCGAGCGCATGAAGCCGGAACTGATGACCTGCTGGGACGTGGTTTCCAGCGGGCGCTATCCCTATACGGGCAGGCTGGGTATACTCACGCCGAAGGACGAGGCGCAGGTGCGCTCGGCCATGGAGGCGGTGCACGCCCTCGACCTCAGCGACCGGGACTTCAATGCCATCAGCGATGGCCAGCGCCAGCGGGTGCTTCTGGCCCGGGCTATCTGCCAGGAGCCGGAGATCATCGTGCTGGACGAGCCGACCTCCTACCTGGATATACGCCACAAGCTGGAGCTTTTGAGCATACTGCGGGAGATGACCCGGAAGAAGGGCATCACGGTCATCATGTCCCTGCACGAAATTGATCTTGCACAGAAGATCTCCGACAGGATCCTCTGTGTGAAGGGAGACACGCTGTCTCACTACGGCGCGCCGGAGGAGATCTTTCAGGAAAAACTGATTCGCGAGCTCTACGGGATTGACCGGGGATCCTTTGATCCCGTCTTCGGCAGCGTCGAGCTTCCGAGGCCCCTGGGCGCGCCGGAGGTCTTCGTACTCTCCGCCTGCGGTTCGGGAATTCCGGTGTTCCGCAGGCTCCAGAAGGAGGACGTGCCCTTTGCGGCGGGCATACTCTACACCAACGACGTGGACTGGCGGCTTGCGCGGCTGCTGGCGGCGGAGGTCGTGGAGGAGCAGCCCTTCCATGAAATTGATGAGGCATCCCTGGAGCGTGCGAAGGAATGGGTGCGCAGCTGCAGGTACACCGTGAATGCAGGCGTGTCCATCGGCCCCTGCAACGCGCGCATGCAGGAATTGATTTCCTACGCGGAGAAATTAAATAAGATCAGGTGTTTGGATGAACTTTTTTGAACGCAACGTCGCCGCGATGCTGATCGGTCTGGCGCTCGATCTGTGCATTGGCGACCCCGAGGGCTGGCCCCATCCGGTGATTTGGATCGGGAGATACATTTCCCGGGCAGAAGATCGCCTGCGCGCGCGCGGCGGAAACCTGCGCCGGAGTGCGGTGTGGCTCACGGCGAGCACAGTGTGCATTTCCATGCTCGTCACGGGGCTGCTGCTCTGGCTTCTGTCCCTGTTGGGAGAAGTCGCGTTGGTTCTCGGCATGGGCGTGGTCTCCTGGACGGCGCTGTCGGCGAAGTGTCTTGCCCGGGAGGGGCGGGGCGTGCGGGACGCGCTTGCAGTCTCCCTGGAGCGGGGCAGGCGGCAGGTGGCGCGCATCGTGGGCCGGGACACCAGCGCGCTCAGCGAGCGGGAAATCCTCTGCGCTACGGTGGAGACCATCGCCGAGAACACCACGGACGGCGTGATCGCGCCGATGCTGTATCTTGCCCTGGGTGGGCCCGCGCTGGCCATGGGATTCAAGGCCGCCAGTACGCTGGATTCCATGGTGGGCTATCTGGATGAAAAGTACCGGGACATCGGCTGGAGCAGCGCGAAGCTGGACGATCTGCTCAATTACATCCCCGCGCGCATCTGCGGTGCGCTGATGTGCGCTGCCGCGGCGCTCTGCGGCCTGAGCGGGCGGGGTGCGCTTGCGATTCTGCGGCGGGACCATGCAAACCATTTAAGCCCCAACTGCGCCTGGAGCGAGGCAGCCGCGGCGGGCGCGCTGGGCGTGCAGCTCGGCGGCGCGCACAGTTATTTTGGCAAGATCATCGAAAAACCCACCATCGGCGATTCCCTGCGGGAGATTGAGGGCGAGGACATCCTGCGCACAATCCGCATGATGTATATAAGCTGCATTTTGATGGCGGGAATTCTTGCGCTTGCGGGAGTGATGCTATGAAGAAGCTTCGGGAAGGCTACACCACCGGCAGCTGCGCCGCCGCCGCCGCGCTGGCCTGTTGTCTCTGGCAGCGGGACGGCGAATGTCCCCGGCGGGTGGAGATCACGCTTCCGGAGGGGCGCAGCTATGCGCCGGAGATTCTCTCCCACCCGGATGGAAGCTGCGGCGTGATCAAGGATTCGGGCGACGATCCGGACATGACGAAGGGCATGGAGATCATCTCCCGGGTAGAGGTCTTTGCGAAGGACGGCGATATCCGCTTCCGCGCGGGCGAAGGCGTGGGCACCGTGACCGAGGCGGGGCTCAAGATTCCCGTGGGCGAGGCTGCGATCAACCCCGTGCCCCGGCAGATGATCGAGGCGGCGGTGCGCAGCGTGTTCGGCGCGTGCGCGGCGACCGTCACGGTGTCCGTTCCGGGCGGCGCAGAGCTGGCGAAAAAAACTTTCAATCCCCGCCTGGGCATCCGGGGCGGAATTTCCATCCTCGGCACCAGCGGAGTGGTGCGCCCGATGAGCGAGGAGGCGCTGCGGGATTCCCTGTACGCTGAGCTCAGGATGCGCGCGGCGCAGGGAAGAGAGGAACTCTTGTTCACCTTCGGAAACCAGGGGGAGGCGGCCATGCGCCGCATCTTCCCGGAGATGTGCATCGTGCAGGTGAGCAACGAGCTGGGCTTTATGCTGGACGCGGCGCTGGAACTGGGAATCCGGCACCTGATCGTCGGCGGACATCCGGGCAAGCTCGCCAAGGTGGCCGCCGGTGTGATGCAGACTCACAGCCGCTATGCCGACGGGCGCAGGGAGGCCATCGTCACCCGGCTTGCGCTGATGGGCGCGCCGGTGGAGCTTTTGCGGGGCGTGCAGCAGAGCGTGACGACGGATGCAGCCATGGAACTGATTCACCGCGCGGGTTACGAAGGCGTATGGAACGAGCTCGCCCGGGCGGCGCGGCAATACTGCCTGCTGCGGGTGCGAAATGAAGTCGGGATCGGCGTCGTATTTGCAGACGGACAGGGACGGGAGCTGGGAAGGTGCATGGAGGACGAGAGATGATGCACGGAGGAAACGTCTGGCAGGGAGGCGCGCCGTCCGCATGGCTTGACTTTTCGGCGAACCTCCGGCCGGAGGGCGCGCCGGAGTGGGTGCGCCGGGCGATGCTGGAGGGCATGGAAAACGCGCGCTACTATCCCGACCCGCAGATGCGCCGGGCGCGCACGGCGCTGGCGGAGTATCTTGGCCTGGAGGCGGATTGCGTACTGCCCACGGCGGGAGGCATCTCCGCAATTGCCATGGCGGCCCGGCTTCCGGTTCAGAGCATGCGCGCCTTTGCCCCCTGCTTTTGCGAATACGGCCAGATGGCGGCGCTTCAGGGCGTGCGGATGGAGGAGATTTCCCTCCTGCGCGCGCCGCATGAAATCCTGCGCCCGGTGGAAGCGCTGGGCGGAGCGGAGATTTCGGATTGCGCGCTGTGGCTTTGCAATCCGCTGAACCCGGTGGGCGTGGCATTCTCGCCCGAGGAGGTGGAGGCGCTTCTGGAGCGCGCGGAGGCGGAGAAGGGCTGGCTCATCGTGGACGAGGCCTTCATCGAATTCTGCCCGGAAAACAGCGTGCGGAGCAGGATCGGCCGCCATGCGCGCCTGATCGTCACCGGCTCCATGACAAAGGCGCTGGGCATACCGGGCGTGCGGTTGGGCTATCTGTGCGCCCAACCGGAGTTGATTGACGAATTGGGAAGATCGCAGCTCACCTGGGAGCTCAACGCGTTTGCGGAGGCGGTGCTGTGCGCGCTGCCGCGCCATGCGGAGGAGCTTCGGAAGGACGCGAAAGAGAATGTTGCGCGACGGGAGCGCCTGAAGGCCGGCCTCGAGGCGCTGGGAGCGTTCGTCTATCCCTCGTCGGCGAGTTTTCTGCTGGCGGACTTCGGGCGGGATGTTGCACCCGTGGCGGCGCGTCTGCGCACGTCGGGCATACTGGTGCGCGAATGTACAAATTTCAGCGGCGTGGACGACGGGCGGCACCTGCGGCTGGCCGTTAAAGACGAGGCGGCGAACGCGCGCCTGCTTGAGGAACTGAAGGGAGCATTGGTATGCGCGGAAAATCATTGATGTTTCAGGGAACGGGCTCCTCGGTGGGCAAGTCCATGCTGTGCGCGGCGGTGCTGCGCATCCTGAAGCAGGACGGCCTGCGGGTTGCGCCCTTCAAGGCGCAGAACATGGCGCTCAATTCCTACGCCACCAGAGAAGGGCTGGAGATGGGCCGCGCCCAGGTGACCCAGGCGGAGGCGGCGGGCATGGAGCCGTCGGTGCGCATGAATCCCATCCTGCTCAAGCCGACCTCGGACCGGCGCAGCCAGGTGGTCGTCAACGGCCGCCCCATCGGCACCATGTCCGCTGTGGAGTACGACCGTTACAAGCCGCAGCTCCGGGAGGCGGTCAAGGAAACCTATGACGCGCTGGAGCGGGATGTGGACGTCGTGGTGATCGAGGGCGCGGGCAGCCCGGCGGAGATCAACCTCCGGGAGGGCGATCTGGTGAACATGGCCATGGCGAAGAGCGCCGACGCGCCGGTGATCCTGATCGGCGACATCAATCCCGGCGGTGTGTTCGCATCCCTCTATGGCACGGTGAAACTGCTGCCCGAGGAGGAGCAGCGGCGCATCAAGGGCGTGGTCATCAACAAGTTCCGCGGGGATGTGAAGATCCTTGAACCGGGACTGAACATGCTGGAGGAGCTACTGAACATCCCGGTGATCGGGGTGATTCCCTGGATGGACGTGGACATGGAGGACGAGGACAGCGTAACCGAGCGCTTCGAGCGCCGGGACGCAGGCGGCGAAGTGCAGGTGGCCATCGCGCGCCTGCCGCACATCTCCAATTTTACGGATTTCAACCTGCTGGGCAGCGAGCCGGGCGTTTCGGTGGGATATGCGGAGCGCGCCGGCGAGCTCCGCGCTGCGGATGTGATCATCCTGCCGGGCACGAAGAACACCATCGAGGATCTGAACTGGCTCAAGCAGCGGGGAATGGCGGATGAAATCGTTCGCCACGCGCGGCGGGGCGGTATGGTGATCGGCATCTGCGGCGGATACCAGATGCTGGGCGAGACTCTGCGCGACCCGGAGCACAGCGAATCCCGCATCCCGGAGATCTCCGGACTGGGGCTTCTGAACTTCGACGTGACCTTTCACAGCGAGAAGACCACGGTGCAGTCCGCAGGAAGCATCCGCTGCGAAAACGGCTGGCTCAGCGCGCTCAACGGCCTGATGCTGGAGGGATACGAAATTCACAGCGGCATGAACCGCTTCGGCGCGCGCTGCGTGCCCTTTCTGTATCTGAACGGCAGCGACGCGCCGGATGGCGTGACCAACGAGGGCGGCAATGTGATCGGCAGCTATCTGCACGGCATCTTTGACACCGGCAGCTTCTGGCACGCGCTGGTGAACCGGGTGCGCGCACAGAAGGGACTGGACGAAAACGAGGCGACGCCCATGACCATGGCGGAATTCCGCAACCGGGAGTTCGACCGGCTCGCCGCCATCGTGCGCCAGAACCTGGACATGGACGCGGTCTACAGAATCATTCGGGGCGAGGACGTGCCCTGCGGGCGGTGGAAGGATGCGTAAGGCGGCGGCGCGGGTGCTGATTGCCGGAACCGGCAGCGGCTGCGGAAAGACAACGGTGGTCTGCGCCATCCTTCAGGCGCTGAAGAACCGGGGTTGCGATCTCGCGGCCTTCAAGTGCGGCCCGGATTACATCGACCCCATGTTTCACACGGAGATCATCGGCGCGCCCAGCGCCAATGTCGATCTGTTCTTTGCGGATGAGAACCTTGCCCGTGCGCGCTTTCTGGAGCATGCGGCGGATCTGAACGTGATCGAGGGCGTGATGGGCTATTACGACGGACTCTCCATGGAGACGGACGAGGCCTCCAGCAGCCATGTGGCCCGGGCGCTGGACGCGCCGGCGGTGCTGGTGGTCAACGGCCGCGGCATGGCACTTTCCGTTGCGGCGGTGGTGCGCGGCTTCCAGAGCCTGCGCGCGCCCAGCCGCATTGCGGGCGTGATCTTCAACCGGGTATCGCCCATGAGCTATCCGAGGCTCAAAGCGGTGGTGGAGGCGGAGTGCGGCGTTCGGGTGTACGGCTATCTGCCCGCCTGCCCGGAGTGCAGCCTGGAGAGTCGCCACCTGGGGCTCGTGACCGCGCAGGAGGTCGAGGGCCTGCAGGAGAAGATGCGCAGGCTTGCGGAACAGGCGGAGCGCAGCATTGACCTGAACGGCCTGATCGGGCTCATGCGTGCCCAGGCCCCGCTTGAGGCCCGGGCGGAGGCAATTGTCCCCGTGGGTCATCCTCGCATCGCTGTGGCCTGGGATCGCGCCTTCTGCTTCTATTATCGGGACAATCTGGAGCTGCTGGAGGCGCTGGGGGCGCAGCTCGTGCCCTTCAGTCCGCTGGAGGACGCGGCGCTGCCGGATTGCGACGGCCTGCTCATCGGCGGCGGATATCCCGAGCTCTACGCCCGCGAGCTTCAGGCGAACGCGTCCATGCGCGCGTCCATCCGGGACGCGGTGGGCCGCGGCGTGCCCACCATTGCCGAGTGCGGAGGCTTTATGCTGCTTTGCGCATGCATCGGAGCGTGTGAAATGGCGGGGGTGATTCCCGCCCGGTGCCACGACACGGGAAAGCTCTCCCGCTTTGGCTACGTCACGCTGACCGCCGGGGAGGAGAGTCTGCTCTTTTGTCCCGGCGACAGCGTGCGCGCCCATGAATTTCACTACTGGGACGCAGACGACCCCGGCGCAGCGCTCACGGCGCGCAAGAACGGCGGCCGGGAATGGAAGTGCGGCTGGGTGAGCGAGAGCATGTACGCCGGTTATCCGCACCTCTACCTGTACAGCGACGTGGAGGCGGCCCGGCGCTTTGTCAGAAAATGTTCGGAGAGGAGAATGCGGCATGAAGCCGATGGAAATTGAGAAACGCAGCTTTGAAATCATCGCGGAGGAACTGGGCGAACGTAAGATTGACCCCGAGTACGACCTTCTGGTGCGCCGGGTGATTCACACCACGGCAGACTTCGACTACTACGACAACCTCTGCTTTTCCGAACACGCGGCGAAGGTCGCGATGGAGGCTCTGCGCGCGGGTTGCCCGGTGGTTACGGACACCACCATGGCCATGGCCGGCATCAACAAGCGCGCGCTTGCGCGCTTCGGCGGCGAAACGCATTGCTTCATCGGCGACGCGGACGTGGCGGAGGAGGCGAAGGCGCGG
The DNA here is from genome assembly GCA_004563405.1 of bacterium. Taxonomy (GTDB): domain Bacteria; phylum Bacillota; class Clostridia; order Christensenellales; family Aristaeellaceae; genus SFTH01. The sequence continues at coordinate 45,883 of SFTH01000013.1, read as the reverse complement.
GGCGTGACCCGCTCCCTGGTCTCCATGGAAAAGGCGGCCCGCACCCTCGGCCCGGCCATCTTCGCCATCGGAAACGCGCCCACGGCGCTCTACTCCATCTGCGATCTGGTGCGCGCCGGTAAACTTCAGCCCAAAATGGTCATCGGCGTGCCGGTGGGCTTCGTAAACGTCGTCGAGGCCAAGGAGGTGATCATGGAGCTGGGCGTTCCCTACATCGTGGCCCGGGGCCGCAAGGGCGGCAGCAACGTGGCCGCGGCCATCGTCAATTCGTTGCTCTATCAAATGATTCAGCGGGAGGAATGAGAAATGGTACACTTTGTTGGCGCCGGCTGCGGAGCGCCGGATCTGATTACCGTGCGCGGCGCGCGCCTGCTCTCCGAGGCGGATGTGATCATCTACGCGGGCTCGCTGGTCAATCCGGCGCTGCTGGAGTACGCGAAGCCGGGCTGCGAGATTCACGACAGCGCTTACATGACCCTCGAACAGGTGCTTGAGGTCATGCAAAACGCGGAGAAGGCGGGCAAGACCACGGTGCGGCTGCACACGGGCGACTCCAGCATCTACGGGGCGGTGCGCGAGCAGTTCGATGCCCTGAACGAAATGGGCGTGGAGTACGACGTCTGTCCCGGCGTGAGCGCATTCTGTGGCGCGGCCGCAAGCCTGCGGGCGGAATATACCCTGCCGGACGTCAGCCAGAGCGTGATCATCACCCGCATGGAGGGGCGCACGCCCGTTCCGGAGCGGGAGAAGATCCGTTCCTTCGCGGCCCACAGCTGCACGATGGTGCTGTTCTTGAGCACCGGCCTGCTGGAAAAGCTCCAGGTGGAACTGATGGCGGGCGGATATGCGCCCGAAACCCCGGCGGCCATCGTCTATAAGGCCAGCTGGCCCGAGGAGAAGATTTGCCGCTGCGCCGTTTCGGAGCTTGCCCAGACGGCCCGGGACAATGGAATCACGAAGACGGCGCTGATACTCGTGGGCGGATTTCTGGGGAAGGATTACAGTCGGTCCAAGCTCTACGATCCGGGCTTTACCACGGAATTCCGGGAGGCGGAGCGTTGAGGCGCGCCGCAATCCTCTGCTTTACGGATCGGGGCGCGCAGATGGCGGCGCGGATTGCCGCGGCGCTGGAGGGGGACTGGTCGGTTGAGCGATACCGTCCGCGCGGCAATCTGGCGCCGTTGACCGCAGAGCTCTTTTCCCGCGTGGAGGCGCTGGTGTTTGTGGGGGCCTGCGGGGTCGCTGTGCGCGCCATCGCACCCCTGGTCGCCGACAAGCGCAGCGATCCCGCAGTGGTCGTGCTGGATGAGCGCGGCGCGCATGTGATCTCCCTGCTCTCCGGCCACATTGGCGGCGCGAACGCCCTGACCCGCGCCATTGCGTCGGCGATTGGCGCAGAGGCGGTGATCACCACGGCGACGGATGTGAACCGGCGCTTTTCCGTGGACGCGTGGGCGGCGGCCAACGGCCTGTGGATTTCGGACATGGGCGCGGCGAAGCGCTTCGCAGCGGAGATCCTCAGGCGGGATCTGCCGCTTGCAAGCGATTTCACCGTCAAAGGAACGCTTCCAGGCGGCGTGTACGCGGGAAATTGCGGCGATCTGGGCGTCGCAATCTCCTGCCGCCGCGTGGCTCCCTTTAAGGATACGCTGCTGCTCGTACCCCGGCGGCTGCACCTTGGAATTGGCTGCAAGCGCGGCGCGCCGGTGGAGAAGCTGCGCGCGGCGGTGGATGTCGCCCTCGGGGAGGCCGGGCTGTGCAGGCATGCCCTTCGATGCGCGGCGTCGATTGACGTAAAGCGCGACGAACCGGGTCTGCGGGCGCTCTGTGCGGAGCTGGATCTGCCCCTGCGCGTTTACAGCGCGGAGGAGCTCATGGCCGTGCAGGGGGATTTCGAGGCCTCCGAGTTTGTGCGCAGCACCGTCGGCGCGGACAATGTTTGCGAGCGCAGCGCGGTGCGCTCTGCCGGAGAGGGTGCAACGGTTCTGGTACACAAGCAGCGCATGGACGGCGTGACCGTCGCCATCGCGCAGGAAGATTGGAGTGTTTCATTTGAATAAGCTGTATGTGGTGGGCATCGGCCCGGGTGCGCCGGAGGATATGACGCTGCGCGCGAAAAACGCGCTGGAGGACGCGCAGGTGATCGCGGGCTACGGCGTGTATGTGGATCTGGTCAGGCCCATGTTTCCAGAGAAGGAGTATCTGACGACCGCCATGCGCAGGGAGTCCGAGCGCTGCCGCTTGGCCATCGACGCGGCCTGCGGGGGAAAGACGGTCGCCATGATCTCCAGCGGCGACGCGGGGGTCTACGGCATGGCGGGTCTGATCTACGAGCTTGCGCAGGGTCGGGATCTTGAAATTGAGCTCGTGCCCGGCGTGACCGCGGCGCTCAGCGGCGGCGCGGTGCTGGGCGCGCCGCTGACCCACGACTTTGCGGTGATCAGCCTGTCCGACCTTCTGACGCCCTGGGAGAAGATCGAGAAGCGGCTGGAGATGGCTGCGGCGGCGGATTTCTGCATCGCCCTCTACAATCCCTCCAGCATCCGCCGGGCAGATCACCTGCGCCGGGCCTGCGAGATCCTTCTGCGGCACGCCTCGCCCGAGACGGTGTGCGGCGCGGTGCGCAACATCGGCCGGGAGGGAGAGCGCATGGAGCTGATGACGCTGGAAGAAATGAAGAATTACAGTGCGGACATGTTCACCACGGTCTTCGTGGGCAACAGCCAGACGCGGGTGATCGACGGGCGCATGGTTACGCCGAGGGGTTATCGAGATGTGTAAGATCTGCGTGTTTGCCGGAACCACCGAGGGACGGGAACTGGTCGGCGCGTTGGCCGGACGGGGCGCAACGCTGACGGCGTGCGTTGCCACGGACTACGGCGAGGCGCTTCTGAAGGGCGCGCCCGACGTGCGCGTGTGCGCGGGCCGCATGGATCGTGCGGAGATGGAGGCCTTTCTGCGTGCGGGAAAATTTGACCAGGTGATTGACGCGACCCACCCCTACGCCGACCGGGCGACGGAGAACATCTTTGCGGCCTGCGAAGCGACGGACACGCCCTATCTGCGCCTGCTGCGCGGCAGCACGGCGGAGGCGCGGGACGGCGCTTGCGTGCCGGACGTGGCCGCGTGCGTGGAGTATCTGCGCGGAACGCAGGGCAATGTGCTGCTCACCACGGGCAGCAAGGAGCTCTCGGCCTTTTGCCGGGATGCGGAGTTGCGCGAGCGCCTCTACGTCAGGGTTCTGCCCATGGCGGCGTCGCTGGAAATTTGCGAAAAGTGCGGCGTCCGGCCGGATCACATACTGGCCATGCAGGGGCCCTTTGACGAGGAGATGAACCTCGCCATGCTGCGCGCAACCCGGGCGGCCTGGTTGGTCACCAAGGACACGGGGGATGCGGGCGGCTATGCGGCCAAGCTCCGCGCGGCGGAGCGCGCGCATGCACAGGTGATCGTCATCGGCCGTCCGGCACAGCGGGAGGGGCAGATGCTCTCCGAGGTGCTTTCCGGTCTCGAGGCGCGCTTTCAGTTGTCGCCTGCGCGCAAGCGCGTGGTGCTGGCCGGAATCGGAATGGGCGGCGCGGAGACGCAGACGATGGGCCTTCAGCGCGCGCTGCGGGATGCGGATTGCCTGATCGGCGCGCGGCGCATGCTGAACGCGGTGGACTGCGCGGGAAAGGATACCTTCGAGGCGGTCGCAGCGGACGCAATCGCTGAACGGATTCGCCAGGACGAGATTCACAGGCGCTTTCTGGTGCTGCTCTCCGGGGACAGCGGCTTTTACAGCGGCGCGCGCAAGCTGTGCGAAGCGCTGCGCGACCTGGAGGTGGAGGTCTTGCCCGGAATCGGCAGTCTGTCCTATTTCTGTGCAAAGCTCCATCGCCCATGGGAGGACGTGCGCGCGGTGAGTCTGCACGGAAGAGAGTGCGACCTTGAGCGGGAGGTGCGCGATCATCCCGCAGTCTTTGCGCTGGTTGGCGGCGAAGATGGCGCAAAAAAAGCCCTTGCGCGCCTGGAGGCGGCGGGACTGGGGGCTTGCGCGGCCTGTGTGGGCGAACGCCTCGGCTATCCCGAGGAGCGCGTGCTCCGGGGAACGGTCGCTTCGCTTGCGCAGGAGCATATCGAAGCGCTGAGCGTGATTCTGATTGAAAATGAGAACTGGGGAGAGGCGCGCGCGGCGCACGGCCTTCCGGATGAAGCCTTCCTGCGGGACGAGACGCCCATGACGAAGTCCGAGGTGCGCTCGATCGCGCTGTCCAAGCTCGCGCCGGGCCTGCGGTCGGTCGTGTACGACGTGGGCGCGGGCAGCGGTTCCGTGACCGTGGAGGCGGCGCAGATCGCGCGCGCCGGGCGCGTGTATGCGATTGAACGAAAGGAGCGTGCGCTGGAGCTGAGCCGGAAAAACATCGAGCGCTTCCGGCTGCGGAATGTGGAGCTGGTGGCGGGCACGGCTCCGGAGGCGCTTCAGGCGCTTCCCGCGCCGACGCACGCCTTCATCGGCGGAAGCTCCGGCAATCTGCGGAGCATCGTGGAATGTCTGCTTGCAAAGAATCCGGCGGTGCGCATCGTGGCGACGGCGGTCACGTTGGAGACGCTGGCGGAGCTTACGGAGCTTTCCCGGGAGTTCCGGGAATGTGACGTTGCGCAGGTAAGCGTCGGCAAGCCGCGGAAGATTGGCGGCTACATGCTGATGACCGCCCAGAATCCGGTTTACATCTTTACCCTGCAGAACTAGAGATAGCGTGCCAGGAGCGCGCAGAGCGCAGCTTCATCCTGAATGTACAGCTGCGCAGCGTCGATCACCCTGGAGGCGGGACGGCGCACGCCGCCGAAGGCGATGCTCAGGTTTGCGGCGCGAAGCATGCCCACGTCGTTGTCGCCGTCACCGATGGCAATGAAGGGGCGGGGAAGGGTCTGCGCGGCGATATCCTTGTCCAGCAGACAGGCGACGCCGCACACACGGTCGCCCTCCACCCGCGCACGGGAGGAGAGGCAGCGGCCGGTCATGTTCAGTCGCGCGAGGATTGGCGCAATCCAGACGTCCAGATTTCCGGTGAGGATCATCGAGCGCTGTGGATGCGCGCGCAGAAATTCCGTAATGCGCGGGTTGAGGGGAATGCCGGCGGCGATTTCCCGGGCGCGGGAGAGGGGCAGGGCGGAGAGCATTTCCACGCGGGACGGAAAGTCCTGTGCAAAGCTCGATTCGCCGGCCATGCACCTTTCCGTTCGCAGGCGCATTTCCGCCTCGACGCCCGCCGCGCGGGCCAGCCGGGGAAGCAGCTCGCAGCCGGTCACGGTGGAATCCAGGTCGAAGACAAACAGCGGCGGCGCGCTGAATTCCTGCGGCGATTGCAACGCTCGCGCCCCCTTTCCCCTGTAAATGCTTACAGAATATTATAACATGGTTTCGGATTCAGGTAAACCGAGGAGGAAAAAGATGCTGTATTTTGTGGGAGTCGGACCGGGGGACCCGGAGCTATTGACGCTAAAGGCGGCGCGCATCCTGCGGGAGGCGGACGCCATCGCTCTGGCGGACAAGGGCACGGCGATGCAGATTGCCGGGGCATGGATCGGGGAGAAGCCCGTGTTCAAGCTGAACATGCCCATGAAGGGCGACCGGGCGGTCTGGGAGGGCGCGCATCGCGCCGCGGTGGAGCAACTGCTTGGTTGGCTGGAGCGCTACGATACCATCGCCTATCCGGTGCTGGGGGATCCGGGCATGTACGCGTCCAGCAGCTACCTTCTGCACCTGATCGCGCCTCTCCACGCCTGTCAGGTGGTTCCCGGCGTGCCGGCCATGTGCGCCGCGGCGGCGGAGCTGGGCGTGCCGCTGTGCGAGCAGCGGGAGCGCCTGACGGTATTGGATGACTTTGACGGCGAGTCGCCCCTGCCCGAGGGCAACGTGGTGGTGATGAAGAGCGGCCGCCACATCGACGAACTGCGCGCGGCGAGCTGGGGCCGGGAGGCCTACGCCGTGCGCAACCTCGGAATGGAGAATAGCTGGGCAGGACGGCTTTCGGATATGCCGGAGTGTGGCTACTCCTACTTTACCACCGCGCTGGTGAAGCCCTAATCTCTCCCCGAAGGATAAGCTCTTTCTGCAATATGCAAAGGAGGGAGATTGCACAGTAAAGCGCACCCCGGATTTCCGATGGCGAATCGGGGCGCGCTGCTTTTCGCTATTTTTCCGCCTGTGCAGCCCTGGGCGCGCGGGGGAAGCAACAGCTGAAGCGGGTGCAGCCCGGCCGGGATTGCAATTCGAGCCTGCCGCCGTAGTCCTCCACGAGGCCGGAGACGATGCTCAGACCGTTGCCGCGGCCCTCGCTCTTGGTGGTAAAGCCGGGAAGGAAGATGCTCCTGCGATGCTCCGTGGGAATTTCCGGGCCATTGTTCTCCACGCTCAGGGTGAAGGCGGGGATGCTCTCACCGATGCAGACGAGGATTCTGGGCGCCTGTGTACCACCCTCCGCAAGGGCGTCCATGGCGTTGTCCACGAGGTTTCCGATGATGCGGCACAGCTCCCAGCCCGCGACAGGCATGTCCTCCCATGCGGACTGAAGCTCAACGTCAAAGCGGATGCCCCTCTCGCGGCAGTCGGAGGACTTGGCGGAGAGCAGCGCATTCACCGCGGGAACGGCGGTGCGAATCAGGCTGCCCACGGACTGAACGTCCTCGTAGATGCGCTGCACATAGTCCTGAACGTCGTCATAGGCGCGCATTTCCGTCAGGCTGTAGACCACCTGCAGGTGGTTCTTGAAATCGTGCCGCTGCTGGCGCAGGGTGCGGTTCAGATCCTCCAGCTGGCGGTAGGCGTCCTCCAGCATGCTGCGCTGCCGGTCCACCTCGCGCGCGATGAACGCGTCGCGGATGTCCACCACCGCGCCCCAGATCACCACCGCGCAGGCGAAGGCGACCAGGATGATTTCAGCCTGTTCGGGAAGGTTAAAGCTGCCGCTGAAGAGCGCGCGCAGGAGAATTGCAAGCGCGCAGGCAATTTGAATTGCGTTGGCAAGTATGGCGAGCCGGGTGAGCTTGCGCGTGTTCTTGCCCTTGAGATGCATCAGACGCATTCCTTGCTCCTTAAAAAGGCGCGGGGCGCATGGTTGCGCTCCGCGCCAATCCTTATGTATAAATCAGTCCAGCTGGGAAGTACAATGGGGGCAGCGGGTCGCATCGTCCGCGATGGCGCTCTTGCAGTAGGGGCACAGCCTGGGCGCCTTCTCGGGCGCGGCGGCCTTGGGGCGGTGCAGCTTGTTGACCAGCTTGATGAAGGCGAACACGCAGATGGCGATCATCAGGAAGTTGACGACGGACTGAATGAAATTGCCGACGGTCAGCTTGGGCGCGTCCGCATCCGCGCCGAGAGAGACGACGAGCGCGGAAAAATCAACGCTGCCGGTCAGCTTGGCGATCAGAGGCGTGAAGAGGTCGTTTACGATGCTGTTGACGATGCCGGTGAACGCGGAGCCGATCACCACACCGACAGCCATGTCAATCACGTTTCCACGAAAGGCGAATTCCTTGAACTCCTTGATGAGCTTACCCATATTTGTCCCTCCATATCCTTTTTTTTGATTATAGCATAAATTTGCCACAGTTACCATACGGATATATGTAAAATGGCCCGGAAGTTTTCCTCCGGGCCTGACCGGCCGATCAGTCTATTTTGAACCGGGCGTGTCCCGGAATGAAAAGGGTTATCCCAGCTGTTGCTTTAGCTGAGAGAACTTCTGCTTCGCTTCGTCGATTTCCGCTTGCGGAGCGTCCTTTGCGGGATACCAGCCGAGCTGGCTCATCTTGTCAAAAACCGTGTACTGATTGTTGAAGCAGCCGTTCAGATTCTCAGTGAGAACCTGTCTGAGCTCGGGGCAGGACGCCTCGGGAATAAAAGTGGAGTAGCCGTCAATCAGGTATTTTTCCTGAGCGAGCAGATCCTCCATGCGATCCTGATCCGTAAAGCAGGATCCGTTGGCACAATCGTTCATCGTCGCTTCCTCCTTCGGTTCTGCGCGTCATGCGTGGCTGTTCAGGTAGTTGAAAAGCCGGGTGAAGCGCTGCCTGTGGTCGCCTGCCAACTGCGTGGCCACGGCCTGCAGCTGCGGGTCCGTGAAGTTGGACGCGTAGAATTCTGCCTTCCTGCATGCCACAAACTCGTGCTGCATCTGGTCGCCCAAAATCGTCAGGCTCTTTGCTTGAATTCTGGTATTCTGGTTTTGCATGAATTTCACTCCCCGTCGGTCGGTCCCGCTTAGATTGCGTCGCTGCAGCGGCGGATATGCAGGCAGTTTTTGAAAAAGCGACCGGATCCTGACATATGCGCGTTGATTTGATCAAAACAAACCAAGGTCTGAATTCTGCATGAGAACGTCACGTGTCATTCATTACGCCCGCAAAACATGCGCGCACGGTCGGGGAGGCGTTGTTCAGGTATCCATGATAAAGCGCGCCTGCATGTGGGTGCTTGCGTGAAGGGCGCTTGTCCCGCTGAAGATGGTCGAGCGCATCGACGGATCTGAATTCGGAGGGGAGTGGCAAAAAATTATCCAAAAGTGCCAAATTTCTACGATGATATGCACATTTACTTGACACTCACTTCGGATTCGGTTAAAATATAGCATAGTTGATATGTGCGGTTATACGGAGGCGTTCGCCCCTGAGATAACAAATAAACAAGGAGGGACCTTATAATGAAGAAGATCCTGGTTGTTCTGCTGTCGCTCGTGCTGGCACTGTCTGCCTTCGGTGCATTTGCCGAGGCGAAATCCGAGTACAATATCGGTGTGCTCGTCTGGAAGTTTGACGATACTTACGGCTCCTCTGTGCGTCAGGCCATGATGGAAGCTGCCGAGGAAATCGGCGCCGAGCTGGGCGTGAAGATCAACCTCGACATGCAGGACGCTGGCGACGACATGGCGAAGCAGGTTGACCAGGCCACTCAGTTCCTGAGCAAGGATCTGGACTTCGTCATCATCAACTTGGCGGAAGTTGCTTCCGGCCAGCAGCTGGTGAACATGTTCACTGAGGCGGGCATCCCCTTCCTGTTCTACAACAAGGAGCCCTCCGAGGAGACCGTGCAGTCCGTCATCGTTGACTCCGGTTCCATCTTCATCGGCACCACCCCGCGCGAGGCCGGTGACATGCAGGGCGAAATCCTCGCCGAGATGTGGGCGGCTGATCCCGAGTCCATCGACGTGAACGGCGACGGCAAGGTGCAGTTCGTTGAGTTCGAAGGCGAGCCCAACAACCCCGAAGCGATTGCCCGCACCAAGTATTCCGAGGAGACCGCGATTGCTCAGGGCGTGCCGCTTGAGCCCGCGCTCGACGAGTACATCATCGTTGCCAACTGGGATACCGCTCAGGCCATGGAGAAGATGACTCCCACCTGGACCGCCACCGAAGGCAACATCGAAGTTGTGTTCGTCAACAACGACGACATGGGCACCGGCGTTGTCGCCGCCATGAACGCTTTCAACTACAACACCGGTAAGGAAGGCGATCCGAGCCTCGTCATCATCGGCGTTGACGCCACCGACGCTGCTCTGGAAGCCATCAAGGCTGGCAAGATGACTGCGACCGTCAAGCAGGACGGCGACGCCATGGGCTATGCCAACATTGCCATCGCGATGAACTACCTGATGAACGGTTCCTGGCTGGAGGGCACCGATTATGAGTACGCCGAGGACGGCTACTCCGTGCGTATCCCCTACGCGAAGATCACCGAGGTCGAATAATTCAACTTCCTTATGATCTGATAGCAATCGGTTTGTAACCTAGCTATGGAGGAGGCGCTTGGAAGCGCAGGCTTTCCAGCGCCTCTTCTTTACTTGTAATTGAATCGGAAAAGTGCGGTGATTAGAATGCAGCAATCCAACTATCTGCTTGAAATGGACGGCATTGTCAAGCAGTTTCCGGGCGTAAAGGCTCTGGATCATGCTCAGCTGAAGCTGCGTCCCGGTACTGTCCACGCCCTGATGGGCGAAAACGGCGCCGGCAAGTCCACGCTGATGAAATGCCTGTTCGGCATCTATAAAAAGGATGAGGGAACGATCAAGGTAAACGGCGAAGAAGTCAGCTTTACCAACCCCCGCAATGCACTCGATAACGGCGTTGCCATGGTTCACCAGGAGCTGAACCAGGTTCTGCGCCGCAATGTAATGGAGAATGTCTGGCTTGGCAGATTCCCGACCAAAAACGGCTTCGTCGACAGTCGCAAGATGTATCGCGACACCCGGGACATATTTAAGGATCTGGAAATTGACGTCGATCCGCGCACGATAATCGGCAAATTGTCGGTGTCTCAGCGTCAGATGATCGAAATTGCCAAGGCCGTTTCTTATAATGCGAAGATCCTGGTGCTCGACGAGCCCACTTCTTCTCTGACCGAGAATGAAGTTGAACATCTGTTCAAGATCATCGAGAAGCTCACCGCTCAGGGCGTCGGCATCATCTACATCTCCCACAAGATGGATGAGATCCTGCGCATCTCCCACGACGTTACCATCATGCGCGACGGTCACTGGGTTGCAACCCGACCGGCGTCGGAACTGACCACAGATGAAATCATTCGCCTGATGGTCAACCGTTCCTTTGAGAACCGCTTCCCGCCCAAGATCAATACGCCCGGAGACGTGCTGATGTCCGTCCGGAACCTCACGGGTATGTACGAACCCACTTGCCACGATGTGTCCTTTGATCTTCACAAGGGCGAGGTACTGGGCGTCGCGGGCCTGGTGGGATCCCGACGCACGGAGCTGCTCAACACCATTTTCGGATACTTCACCCGCAAGTCCGGTGAAATTACGCTCAATGGTAAGGTTGTGGAAAACAATTCCGCCTTTGAATCGCAGCGCAACGGATTTGCGCTCCTGACGGAGGAGCGCCGTGCGACCGGAATTTTCCCGCTGGCGAGCATCAACTTCAACTCCACAATCGCCAATATTCGCTCCTACGGCAAGATCCTGCTCTCCAATCTGCGGATGGGCAAGGATACGAAGTGGGTCATCGACTCCATGAAGGTCAAAACGCCCAGTGCGCGCACGCTGATCAAGTCGCTTTCCGGCGGCAACCAGCAGAAGGTCATCATCGGGCGGTGGCTATTGACCAATCCGGAAGTGTTGCTTCTGGATGAGCCGACCCGCGGCATTGACGTCGGCGCGAAGTACGAAATCTATCAGCTGATCCTGAAGCTTGCGAGCGAGGGAAAGGGCGTTGTAATGGTGTCCTCGGAAATGCCTGAGCTGATTGGCATCTGCGACCGCATCTTGGTCATGTCCAATGGCCAGCTGGCGGGCATCGTGGAGAGAGGCAAGGATTTCGGCGATATCCCCGGTGAGCAGGAAACCATTCTTGCGCTCGCCGCGAAGTTTGTGTAAGCAAGAGAACAGTTGAGTTCAAAATCAGCTCGGAAAGAGGGAATAGCAAATGAAGAATACCAAGCGGCTGGTAGCGGCGCTCGTCGCCGTCGTGCTGGTCATCGTCGGTATCGTTCTTGTGGTGCTTGGGCAGAAGGGCCAGAGCATTTACAATGATGCGACGGCCATGCTCGGATGCAAGAAGCCCGAAACCATCAATTACATTCTCGATACGTCCACCATCACTGGGGTCAGCCGCGGTCTGACCGCGAAGGAGTACACGAACTTCCTCGTCGGCAAGCTCGGCCTGGATTCCGCTGAGGTTGAAGCTGTCGTGGCAGATCGCGTGGTCTACGACGAGAAGCTCGCCTACGCCAACGATTACAACACCTTCATCGAGTACGTCATGGAAACCCAGGGCGTGACGGAGGACGAGGCGAAGGCCATCAAGAAGGATGACGATCAGGAGGAGGCTATCCAGAACGAAATCCTTCTGACGGAAGTCACCGCGGCGCTGGGCTGCGACGAGGCAGCGTTTGCCGAGCTCCAGACCGACACCGCCATGATCGCCCTGTTCCAGAAGGGATTCGACAGCCTGACTGCGGGCGGCGGGTTCAACGCATTCCTGTTCAACAACGCCATCATGCTGCTGTGGATCGGCATCGTGCTGATCATCGCCGGCGGCGCCGTCCTGTTCATCCAGGCCATGGATGACTCCAACAAGAAGAAGAAGGCGGCCGTGAAGGTGAATCCCAAGGCGCAGAAGGTGGGAGAGTTCTTCCTGAACTATGCGCTCTACATCATCCTGATCGCGATTCTGGTCGTCGTGTGCCTGGTCAAGCCGAACTTCCTGGATCCGGTCAACATCCTGAACATCCTCAAGCAGGCTTCGACCAAGGGTATTCTGGCGCTGGGTTGCGCAGGCCTGATTGTTTTGGCCGGTACCGACCTTTCCATCGGCCGCGTGCTGGGCCTGTCAGCGGCCGTAACCGCTGCCCTGGTTCAGTCCATCACCTACTCCTCCCGCATGTTCCCGCAGATGACGCATCAGCTTCCGCTGTTCGTGCCGCTGCTGGCTTCCATCGGCGTGGCGGTGATCTTCTCACTGGTCAACGGCTTTGGTGTTGCGAAACTGCACCTGCACGCGTTCATCATCACCCTGGGCACGCAGTTGATCGCTTACGGCTGCAACTGCCTGTTCATCGAGTCCCAGCCCTCGGGCACCGCGCAGGCGCTGTCCACCTTCGACCAGCACTTCCTGGACGTGGCTGCGGGCAGCCTGACGATTGGCAGCCTGAAGGTTCCGTTGGTTGTGCTCTACTTCCTGGGCATTGCGGTGATTATGTGGGTCGTCTGGAACAAGACCCGCCTGGGCAAGAACATGTTTGCAGTCGGCGGCAACACGGAAGCCGCGGCTGTCTCTGGCGTCAACGTCGCCAAGACCATCATGCTGGTTTATCTGATCGCCGGCATCCTCTACGGTATCTCCGCATTCCTGGAGGCCGCGCGCATTACCTCCGTCGGTGCGAACACCGGCATCAACTACGAGACTGACGCGATCTCCGCAGTCGTCGTCGGCGGCGTCTCCTTCTCCGGCGGCGTCGGTACCATCCAGGGCGTCGTCATCGGCGCGATCATTCTGCAGGCCATCAACTACTCCCTGCAGTTCCTGGGCGTCAACCCGTATCTGCAGTACGTCGTGCGCGGTCTGATCATCATCCTGGCCGTCGCCATCGACGTGCGCAAGTACATCGCCAAGAAGTAAGATGGGAATCTTTGGAAACCGCAATTCGAACGGTCGCATCGAGCGGGCGGAGATGGAAGAGGCCTCCCGCGGAGCCCGAAGCGGGGACTTCGAGGAGAAGCTCCACCTCCAGACCGGTGATGAAAAGTTTGCGCACACCTACCGCAACCGCGGAAGGCTCTACGACAAGATTCATGTCTCGCTGCATACGATGGACATCATCATCTACGTTGTCGTGGCGCTGATCGTTATCGCTCTGATCGTTGGAATTGCAATAGGAAACTGAAGTGGGGAAGGGGAAGCCGGTGACACACCGGTTTCCCCTTCTGATTTTATCCCTGCGAATGGTGCGGGGAGTTTTTTATGGGAAAGTTCGATGCTTCGGTGTATCGTGGGGGATGTAAAGTGAAGTTTTGGGAATGGTATTGACTTGGTGGATGTCTGCCTCTATAATATGAATTTGAAAACGAATTTCAAAATCAAATCTGGAGCTTTGACCGATGAAGATGAAGAGAATCCTTGCACTGCTGCTGAGCGTGTTTCTGACCGCCGCTTTTCCATTCTGTGCCCTCGGCGAGGATGCGCGTCCGCTGCACATCGTCTGCACGAGTTTTCCCTGCTATGATTTCGCCCGGGCAGTCGCCGGTGAGGAAGCGGAGATTCAGCTTCTGATCAAGCCCGGCGCGGAGGTTCACTCCTACGAGCCCACGCCGTCGGAGGTGCTATCCATTGCGGGATGCGATCTGTTTGTGTATGTGGGCGGAGAAAGCGACGCATGGGTGGTGGATCTGCTGGATTCCTTCGGGGATGAGGCGCCCCGCCAGTTGCGCTTTTTCGATTGCGTGGAAAAGCTGGAGGAAGCAGAGCATGAGGAGGACCACGATCATGCCGCGGAATACGACGAGCATATCTGGACCTCGCCGAAGAATGCGATGCGCATGGTGGACGCCCTTCAGGCGGAGCTGTGTGCGCTCATGCCCGGTTCGGCGGAGCGCTTCCAGGACAGGGCACAGGCCTACATGGATCTGATTGGAGAGATCGACGCGGCCTTTGAGAAGGTCGTCGCGGGCGGTAAGCGCCGCGAAATGATCTTTGCGGACCGCTTTCCCTTCCTCTATTTCGCGAGGGAGTATGGCATTGAATGGTACGCGGCCTTTGACTCCTGCTCGTCCGAGAGCGAGCCGAGTGCGAAGACCATGATGGAGCTGATCAATCGCATCATTGAAGATGAGGTGCCGGTCGTCTATACCATTGAACTCAGCAATGAAAAGACAGCCAGGGCGATTGCAGACGAGACCGGCGTGGAAATCTGCACCTTCTATTCCGTGCAGAACGTGACGGAGGTCGATTTCAGCGCGGGTGAAAGCTATGTGAGCCTGATGCTTAAAAACGTGGCCTCCCTGGAAAGGGGATTGAACTGAACATGCGCGGCGAATACAATACCCGCCAGAAGCGCGACATTCTGGCCTTTTTGAGGAGCCACGACCTGGAGCCCTATTCCGTGGATGATCTGGTGTTTGAACTTCAGGAGCAGGGAGAGAGGATTGGCAGAACGACGGTTTACCGCCATCTGGAGGCGCTGGCGGAGCAGGGGAGCGTGCGCAAATATCAAACGCCCCAGGGCGTCGTGCAGTACCAGCACGTTGCAGACAGTTCGGAATGTGATGCGCACTTTCACATGATGTGCAAAAGCTGCGGCAGGCTCTACCATGTAAACTGCAAGCTGATGGAGGCGCTGACGCAGCACATCTATTCCGACCACAATTTTCTGCTGGACGCCCGAGAAACCATGCTCGTCGGCGTCTGCGCGCGTTGCGCATCTGCACAGAAGGGAGAGAATGTCCATGGCGCTGATTACGCTTCAGGATGTCACCATCGCATTTGAAGGCGTGGTCGCGGTGGAGCATGTGAGTTTTCAACTCGACCGCGGCGATTATATGGTCATCATCGGCGAGAATGGCTCGGGCAAGAGCACGCTGGTGCGGGCCATGCTGGGCCTGGTGCACGTCAAGAGCGGCAGCATCCGCTATGGCGACGGCCTGAAGCGAAACCAGATCGGCTATCTTCCACAGCAGACAGCTGCACAGAGAGATTTCCCTGCGTCAGTGCAGGAGGTCGTGCTCTCCGGCTGCGCCAGCCGCCTGCGGCCGCTCCACTTCTTCTACAATCAACCGCTGCTGG
Source organism: bacterium (assembly GCA_004563405.1). Lineage (GTDB taxonomy): Bacteria > Bacillota > Clostridia > Christensenellales > Aristaeellaceae > SFTH01. The sequence continues at coordinate 30,610 of SFTH01000013.1, read as the reverse complement.
CGCGCGCACGGGAAAAGATGGAGATGCTGGATATTGCCGGCCTGAAGGACAAATCCTATCGCACTCTGTCCGGCGGCCAGCAACAGCGCGTACTGTTGGCCCGGGCGCTCTGCGCAACGGACTCGCTGTTGCTGCTGGACGAACCGGTGACAGGCCTGGACCCTGGAACCACGAAGGAATTCTACGCGCTGATTCGCAGGTTGAACCGGGAGCACGGCGTGAGCATCGCCATGGTCTCCCACGACCTGCGAGGCGCGATGACGGACGCGAACAAGGTGCTGGTGGTGGACAAGGGAGTCGACTTCTGCGGCTCCATCGCGGATTACAACAAGCTTTGCCATGCGCATCGGAGGGGATATAAATGGGAAGATTTCTGGAAAGTATTCTGAGCTCCTCCCGGCCTGGCGGCAACCGGAAGCGCGCGGCTGTCTGGCTTGCGGTACTGGACGCGCTGGCCGTGTTGCTGGTCGCGTGCAATCTGAGGGGCATAGACGCTGCGTTTGCGGAGATGGGCCTGTACTTGCAATACAGGTTCATTCAGCGCGCGCTCATCGTTGGCGTACTTGTGGCGCTTTGCGCTGCGCTGTTGGGCGTGACGCTGGTGCTGAAGCGCTACTCCATGATCGGCGACGGGCTTTCCCATGTGGGCTTCGGCGCGCTCTCCATCGCCGCGGCTCTGGGGTTTGTGACGGCGGACGCATTGCCGGCCTTTCTGCCGGAGGGCCTCAGGCAGGGCATCGCCAACGTCTGCACGGCCATTTCACAGACGCCGCTGCCCTTTACGCTGGTGATCGTCATTGCACTTGCGTTTCTGATCCTGCGCATGAGCGAGTGCAGTACGCTGCGCGGCGACGCGGCCATCGCGCTGCTGTCCACCGCGGCGCTCGCGGTGGGCGTGCTGGTGACCTCCCTCACCAGCGGCATGAATGTGGACGTGATGAACTACATGTTCGGAAGCATCCTCGCCATGTCGGAGACGGACGTCATTCTGTCCGTTTCGCTGTCGGTGGTGGTGATCGCGCTGTTTGTACTGTTCTGCAACCGCATATTTGCCGTGACCTTCGACGAGCCCTTTGCACGGGCCACGGGAACCAACGCGGGCATGTACAACATGCTCATCGCCATCCTCACGGCTGTGACCATCGTGATCGGCATGCGCATGATGGGCACGATGCTCATCTCAAGCCTGATCATCTTTCCGGCTCTGAGTTCAATGCGCGTGTTTTCAAACTTTCGTGTGGTTCTGATCTGTTCCGCCGTGGTTTCCGTCACCTGCTTCGTTGCGGGCATCATGCTCTCGTGCCTCTATTCGATACCGGCCGGTGCGGCGATCGTATTGGTGAATCTCACGGTTTTCCTGATCTTTACGCTGATCGGGCGGGTGCGCAGCTGAAAGAAAAAACTTAACAGGAAATCCCCTTGCCCGGAGGGGAGAGGCGTGCTATAATAGCAAAGTAAGCAGAAGCGTCCACTTCTCACCATGCGAGAATATTGCATCGGTCACATCAAAACGTTCCCCTTGCGGGGTTTGAAGAGTGGCGCTTTGCGCTGCTCTTTTTCATTACCCGAACTTTTCATAGGAGGTGCATCCGTATTAACGATCTCATGATTAACGAGGAGATCCGCGACCGCGAAGTGCGCGTTGTTGATCAGAACGGCGAACAGCTGGGCGTAATGCCCATCCGGCAGGCGCTCAACCTGGCGGACGAACACCAGCTCGACCTTGTCAAAATCGCGCCCCAGGCCAAACCACCCGTTTGCAAGCTCATGGATTACGGCAAGTATCGCTTTGAGCAGTCCAAGCGCGAGCGTGAAATCCGCAGAAATCAGAAGGTCATCGAAGTTAAAGAGGTGCGCCTTTCCGCCACGATTGAGGATCATGATGTGGATGTTCGCGTGAAGAACGCCATCAAGTTCCTGCAGGACGGCAATAAGGTGAAGGTAACGATCCGCTTCCGCGGCCGCCAGATCACGCACTCTGAAATTGGGCGCGAGGTCATGCGCGATTTTGCGGAGAGGATCAAGGAGTATGGAACAGTAGACAAGCAGCCGGTCATTGAAGGCCGCAACATGTCGATGTTCATTACGCCGAAGGATGCGAATTAACGCATAGCCAGTGATGAGAGGAGGACCCACCAATGCCCAAACAGAAAACACACAAGGGCGCGGCAAAGCGCTTCAATCTGACCAAGTCCGGTAAGGTCAAGCATGCCCAGGCTTTCAAGCGTCACATTCTGACCAAGAAGCCCACCAAGCGTACCCGTAACCTGCGCAAGGCCGAGTACCTGACCACCACCGAAGGCAAGACGATGAAGAAGCTCATCCCCTACAAGTAAGGAGGCGAATCAAGAATGGCAAGAGTTAAGCGTGCAGTCAACGCACAGAAAAAGCGTCGTAAAATGATGAAGCTCGCCAAGGGTTACTTTGGCGCGAAGAGCAAGCAGTATCGTGCAGCCAGCGAACAGGTTCGCCGTTCCCTGCGCTATGCATATATCGGCCGCAAGCAGAAGAAGCGCGACTTCCGTCGCCTGTGGATCGCCCGCATCAACGCCGCGGCGCGCATCAACGGCCTGTCCTACTCTAGGATGATCAACGGCCTGAAGGTCGCAGGTGTGGATATCAACCGCAAGATGCTCTCTGAGCTCGCGATTTCTGATCCCGCCGCTTTCGCCGCGCTCGCGGAGCAGGCCAAGGCTGCGCTGAAGTAAGCCATGTACATTTAACCGCCCGAAAGGGCGGTTTTTTTGTGCATACGTCATAAATTGACCAGGATTTTACCTGGAATTCGAATACACAACCAAAACTTGCTTGACCATTTGCACAAAGCAGAATATAATGAACGCGAAATCGGGAACAACCCCAGAAGGGAAGGGAGAAAAATGTACCTCGATCATCGGATTACTCTGAAAATTGCACGCGTTCTTGATATGATAGATCTGTCTGCACTCCTTCTGGATGCGAACGGAAACGTGATTCTGCCCGAGGGCGACCAGCGGGTGTTCAACCTTCCGGAGCCCATGCGCACGAATCCCACCATGCCGCTGATTTATGGCGGCGTGACGCTGATCGGTACTTCCGAGGATCAGCCCATCTACATCTGCCTGCAGGGCGACAGCGAGGAGATCAAGAAGTGCGCGGTGCTCTGCGCCGAGCTGATCAACCTGATTCTTCGGGAGGATTTGAGCCATACCAGCTGCGAGCAGTCCCTGCGCCTGATGCTGCGCGGCGAGATCGAGAGCTCAGAGTTCGAAGCGCTTGCCGCCGAACACAACATTCCCATCGAGAAGAAGCGCTGCGTGCTCTACTTCTACTTCGTGGACATTGAGGCTGAGGCGGCCATGCAGATTCTCAACAACGGAAAGGACGACGAGAGCGATCTGCTGGCAGAGGTCGGCCGCCACTCCCTGGCTATGCTCAAGGGCGTGGAAGAGGAAGTCAACTTCAGCGAACTGGAGGAGTATGCGAAGGCTATTGAGATGAGCTTCCTGACGGAGTACGGTACGGCAGTGTACGTCGGCATCTCCAATCCCCGGGACGATCTGGTGAGCATTCCCGAGGCGTATGAGGAGGCCCGCAGCGCCATCAACGTGGGGCGCGTCTACCACAGCAACCGCACGGTGTTCGTCTATCGGAACCTGCTGCTGGAGCGCTTCCTGAGCGACGTTCCCACGGACATGTGCGGCAGCTACAACGCCATGATCTTCAACCGCAAAACTGCGCGGCTGTTCAACGACGAGATGGTGCACACCATCGAGACCTTCTTCGATAACAGCTTGAACCTGTCGGAGACGGCGCGCAAGCTCTACATCCACCGAAACACGCTGGTCTATCGCCTGGAAAAGGTGCAGCGCGCCATCGGCCTGGATCTGCGCAACTTCGACGATGCAGTCACCTTCAAAATGATGATGCTCCTGGGAAAAAACACCACTGCGCGCAAAAACCGTCTGTAATTTCACGGTGCGTGGCGGCATAGATTCAAACAAATTCGAATGCGGCGGCCGTCAAGCTGCCGCATTTCTCTTGGAGGCGGGATATGAAGAAAAAAAACCTCATGATACTGGCGATTGTATGGCTGCTGGTCATGGTGAGCATTGCCGCGTCCACAATTACGCTTCTGGTCTCCGGCCGCTCTTCCCAGGGCAGCCATTGGGTGAGCAGCGAAGCGTATGAGATGATCGAGCGCTATTCGAAGCTGGAGACGGTGCGGAGCGCGCTTGTGGAGAATTATTACGAGGAAGTGGATGAGGATACGCTCATGACCGGCGCCATACGGGGCTTGATGGCGGCGCTGGAGGATCCCTATACCTATTACTATTCTCCCGACGAGTGGGAGCGGCACGGCGAGGAGGCACAGGGCGCCTACCACGGCCTTGGACTGCTCGTTCAGAACAATGCGGAGGGCTATATCGAAATCATACGGGTGTATGAGGGCAGTCCCGCAGAGGACGCGGGTGTGTGCGCGGGCGATCTGATCGTTTCCGTGGACGGAACAGAGGTGAGCGGAGAGAGCGCTCAGACGCTGAACGAGACGGTGCTGTACATGAAGGGCGAGGACGGCACGGAGGTCGCACTCACAGTTCTGCGGGATGGAGAGGCGCTGACCCTGCGCGTTAAGCGAGGCAGCGTGAACGTGAGCAACGTGCGCGCCTGCATGCTGGAGGGGGAGATTGGATACGTCAATATCTACCAGTTTATGGGCGACGACGTCGACGCATTCAGCGAGGCGCTGGAAAGCCTTCAGAGGGATGGCGCGCGCGCCCTGGTGATTGACCTGCGCAACAATCCCGGCGGACTTTTGGACGATGTGGTGGAGATCGCAGATCTGCTGCTTCCCGAGGGCCTGATCGTCTACACGCAGGATCGCGCGGGCAGCCGGCAGGACTACTACTCCGACGACGCATACTGTGACTTACCCCTGGCGGTGCTCATCAACGATATGTCCGCCAGCGCGTCCGAAATCCTTGCGGCGGCGGTGCAGGATCATGGCCGCGGCGTGCTCGTGGGCACGCGCAGCTATGGCAAGGGCGTGGTACAGACCGTCGTCGGCTTTGAGGAGGATGGTTCGGGTATGCAGTACACCTCGTCCTGCTATTACACGCCCAATGGAAGTAACATTCACGGCACAGGCGTGGTGCCGGATATCGTCGTGGAGGCGGACGAGGACGACGCCATTTCGCAAGGCCCCGACATTGCGCGCGACGCACAGCTGAGGGCGGCGGTGGAGGCGCTCGACGGATTTCCGGAGGCAGAGGACGCCGCATAAAGCGCGCGCATCGGGGCAAAATACACCTCGCCGGAGACGGCAAATCCGTTGATGAGGTGAGGAAGATGAACAATAAGCAGGCGAATAAGAACATTCGCTGCCGCGTGACCAGTTGCGACTACCACTGCGATGACCAGGACTACTGTTCCCTGTCCTGCATTCAGGTGGAACCCTGCGCAAACTGCCACGACGCAAAGGCCGCAGACGAGAGCATGTGCGCAAGCTACAAGTGCTGCCGGTAAGATGCCCAATGGAGCCGTCCCGAATTCGGGATGGCTCCTGATTTTTTGGCAGATCGACGCGCCTGCGACCGGACAACAGGGTTACATATAAAACTCATATATCACATTGTTGGTAACGATAGATTCACAATTCAGGCGTTTTGCAAGATCGTGAGCGCATTGCCTGCAAATCGAACAAAGCTTTGACGGCATTATGCTATTTATGTGTAAATCCACTTGACATAGGGCTGAAGTGGCAATATAATTTGTTAGACTAAATAAATGGATGAGGCTGATTGTATGGATGCATTCGCGCAGGCGCTCAATGAAATGCTGACGACGGCGTATCGTTCCATCTGCAAGGTGGAGGAACAGATGCTGCGCAAGCTCAGCAACAACGACCTGAGCATGAGCGAAATGCACATGCTCGAAAGCATCGGACGCAACGGCAACGAGGGAGCGATGGTGACGGAAATTGCCCAAAACCTGGAGATTACGCCCCCGTCCGCCACGGCCATGATTAAGCGCCTGGAGAAAAAAGGTTACATCACCAAGGATCGCTCCAGCGAGGACGGCCGCCGCGTTCGCGTTCAACTCACCCGCAAGGGCTTCCGCGCGGAGATTGCACATCGCTATTTTCATCGGAAAATGGTCTGCGCGATCGCGGATGGCATGACGGTAGAGGAGCGCGAAGCGATGTATTCGGGCCTTCAGAAGCTGAATGCATATATACGGCGGCAGTTGGAAGCCTGTGCGGCCGGAAAGGAAGTAAAGCCATGAGAATTCTGGGAACGGGAAGCGCGCTTCCCGTCTATACGCTGACCAATGAGCGTCTGACGGAGTTTCTGGATACCAGCGACGAGTGGATCCGCACGCGCACCGGTATTCAGACGCGCCAGATGCTGACCGATGAAACGCTGCTTGAACTGGGGGTAAAGGCCGCCCGGCTGGCGCTTGAAAACGCGGGGCTGGAGGCGGGGGATGTGGATTACATCCTCTGCTCCACCGTACAGGGCGACACGGTTACGCCTTCGCTGGCCTGCCTCCTGCAGAAGGAGATCGGCGCAGCCTGTCCCGCCGTGGACATCAACGGCGCGTGCGCGGGCTTTATCTACGCGCTGGATCTGGCGGACGCCTATCTTCGCGCGGGCAAGGCTGGCCGCATGCTCGTCGTGTGCGCGGAGGGCATGAGCCGCCTGGTGGATTGGACCGATCGCTCCACCTGCGTGCTCTTCGGCGACGGCGCGGGCGCCGTCGTGGTGGACGGCGGAGAGGGACTCTTCCATGCGCATCTCACCAGCGATGGAAACGCCGTGCCCCTCAACCTCTATCCCAATCCGGGCAACAGCCCCTTCGCGATCAATCCGAAGCCCATGACCAGTCTGTACATGGACGGGCCGGAGATCTACCGCTTCGCAGTGTCCCATTCCACGGCGGATCTGAGGACTGTGGTGGAAGAGGCGGGCCTCGCGCTGGACGAGATCGACCACTATCTGCTGCACCAGGCGAACAAGCGCATCCTGGACGCGGTGCGTGCCCGCCTGAAGCAGCCGGAGGAAAAGTTCCCATCGAACGTCTACAAGCGCGGCAATTGCTCCTCGGCGAGCATTCCCATCCTGCTGGATGAAATCAACCGCGCGGGCGAGCTGCATAAGGGGGACAAACTGGCGCTGAGCGCCTTTGGCGCGGGCCTGACCACGGGCGCGTGCGTGCTGAGCTGGACGAGGGATTGATTCCCTGATCCATAGATTAAAGACAAAATTGGAGGAAAATACCATGACTTTCGAGACCATCGCCGCCAAGCTGGCTGATTACAAGGGCATCGACGTGACCACCATTACCCCGGACTCCACTTTCGAGGAGCTGGCTGTGGACTCCCTGGATATCGCGGATCTCGTGATGCAGATTGAAGACGAGCTGGGCGTGAGCATCGAGCTCGACCACGACGTGACCGACATGAAGGCGCTGGTCGCCCGCATTGAAGAGGCAAAAAACGCATGATGCACACCGATGTTTGCGATCGGATTGGCATCGAATATCCGATCTTCCAGGGCGGCATGGCCTGGGTGAGCGAGCACAAGCTGGCCGCTGCGGTTTCCAATGCGGGCGGACTGGGCATCATTTCCGCCATGAACGCGCCCGGAGAATATGTGCGCAATGAAATCCGCGCCTGCCGGGAGATGACGGACAAGCCCTTTGGCGTGAACGTCATGCTCATGAGCCCCTTCGCTGCGGAGGTGGCGAAGGTGATTCTCGAGGAGAAGGTTCCCGTGGTTACCACCGGCGCAGGCCTGCCCGGCATCTACATGAAGGAGTGGGTTCCCGTGGGCATCAAGGTCGTGCCCGTGGTTCCCTCCACGGCGATTGCGAAGCGCGTGGCCCGCGAGGGCGCCGTGGCGGTCATCGCCGAGGGCTGCGAGTCCGGCGGACACGTCGGCGAGCTGACGACCATGACGCTCGTGCCCCAGGTGGTGGACGCGGTGGACATTCCGGTGCTGGCTGCGGGCGGCATCGGCGACGGTCGCGGCGTTGCGGCTTCGTTCATGCTGGGCGCGCAGGGCGTGCAGGTGGGCACCCGCTTCCTCGTGGCCGAGGAGTGCCAGGTGCACCCCAATTACAAGAAGAAGATCCTCGCAGCGCGGGACATCGACACCGTCGTGACCGGCAAGCGGCTGGGCCATCCCGTGCGCTGCCTGAAGAATCCCTTCTCCCGCGAGATGGGCGCAATGGAGTACGATTCCACCCGCACCAATGAGGAAATTGAAAAGTTCGGCGCCGGTGCGCTGCGCAAGGCGGCCGTCGACGGTGATATGGAGCGCGGCACCATCATGAGCGGCCAGATTGCGGCTCTGGTGAAGAAGGAGCAGAGCGCCCGGGAGATCATCGTCGAGATGTTTGCCGAAGCGGAGAAGCTGCTCTCGGAGGGCGCAAAATGGGTAAGGTAGCATTCGTATTTGCCGGTCAGGGCGCGCAGTATCCGGGCATGGGTAGGGAGCTCTACGAGCATTCTGCCGCCGCCCGCGCCGCCTTTGACCGTGCGGAGGCCATCCGCCCCGGCACGCTGGAGATGTGCTTTCACGGCAGCGCCGACGCGCTCGCACAGACGGTGAACACCCAGCCCTGCCTGTTTGCAATGGATTACGCGTGCGCGGAGGCTGCGGTAGAAGCGGGCGTTGCGCCGTCCTTCTGTGCCGGATTCTCCCTGGGTGAAGTGGTTGCGGCGGGATTTGCGGGCGTGATGGACTTTGAGCAGGCCTTCCGCTTCGTGGTTCGCCGGGGCGAGCGGATGCAGGAATGTGCCGGTCGCGTCAGCGGCGCAATGGGCGCCGTGCTGCGGCTGAGCCCGGAGGCGGTGGAGGCCATCTGCCGGGAATTCCCGGACGCGGCCTATCCCGTCAACTACAACTGCCCCGGACAGACGGTGGTCGCCTGTAGGGCGGAGATCTACGATGCGCTTGCCGCGCGCGTGATCGCAGAAAAGGGTCGCATGCTTCGCCTCAACGTCAGCGGCGCGTTCCACACGCCCTGGATGGGTGCGGCCTCTGCGGATCTCGCGGAGTATCTCTCCGGACAGAGACTGAACGTCCCCAGAATTCCGCTGTACGCAAACGCAACCGCGCAGCCCTACGCCGTGGACGGCGCGCAGCTGCTCAGTCGCCAGGTGTCCAACCCGGTGCGCTGGCAGGAGAGCGTTGAGAACATGGCCGCCGCAGGTGCGGAGGTCTTTGTGGAGCTGGGCGCGGGAAAGACGCTCTCCGGCCTGATTCGCAAGACGATCCCCGGCGCGCGCGTATACAACGTGGAGAAGCCGGAGGATCTGGAGAAGCTGAAGGAGGAACTGTGCCGATGAAGGGGAAGATTGCGCTGGTGACTGGCGGTTCCCGGGGCATTGGACGCGCCATTGCGCTGAAGCTCGCGGAGGCCGGATGCGACGTAGCCATCCTCTACGCCGGGCGAGAGGACGCAGCGAAGGAGACCGTCGGCCTGATCGAGGAGAAGGGCGTTCGCGCGCTCAGCCTGCGCTGCGACGTTTCCGACGGCGCGCAGGCGAACGAAGCCGCCAAGGCGGTGAGCGAGCAGCTGGGCGCGCCGGACATCCTGGTCAACAATGCGGGCATCGTGCGCGACGCGCTGGCGATGCGCATGACCACGGAGGATTTCCGCGCCGTACTGGATACCAACCTGACGGGCGCGTTCAACATGATTCACGCCTGTCTGCCCATATTCATTCGCCGCCGCTCCGGAAGGATTGTAAACATCTCCTCCGTGTCCGGCATGATGGGCAACCCCGGCCAGGCGAATTATTCCGCCAGCAAGGCCGGCCTGATCGGTCTGACCAAGACCATCGCCCGGGAGGTCGCCTCCCGCGGCATCACCGTGAACGCCGTCGCGCCAGGCTTTATCGAGACAGACATGACCCGGGGCATGAGCGAGGCCGCGCTGAAAAACGGCCTCAGCGCAGTTCCCATGGGCCGCATCGGACAGCCCGAGGACATTGCAAACGCCGTGCGCTTCCTTGCCGGAGACGAGGCGGCTTACATCACCGGCTGCGTCCTGAAGGTGGACGGCGGCATGTACATCTAAATGCGGATGCACGCACCCGCAGGTGCGGGCGCGATGCTCCGCTGGCAGGAGGTTACAATGAACAGAGTAGTCATCACCGGCATGGGCGCAGTTACGCCCGTCGGTTCAGATATTGAGACCATCTTCGAAAGCCTCAGCGCAGGCAAGTGCGGCGTGGATAAGATCACGCGCTTCGAACCCGATGGATTGAAGATTCATGTGGCGGCGGAGGTCAAGGATTTTGATCCGGAGCGCTTCGGAATTGCCAGAGGCGACACCCGGCGCATGGATCTATTCACTCAGTACGCCATGGCGGCCGCCATTGAAGCGATGCAGGACAGCGGCATTGAGGGGAAGGTGGACCCGGAGCGCTTCGGCGTGTATGTGGGCAGCGGCATCGGCGGCATCAGCACGCTGATGGCGGAGTGCGACAAGCTCGGCAAGCGCGGCCCGTCCCGCGTATCGCCCCTGTTTGTTCCGATGATGATCTCCAACATCGCGGCGGGCAACATCGCCATACGCTTTGGTTGCAAGGGCCCGAGCCTGCCGGTGGTTACCGCCTGCGCAACCTCCACCAACACCATCGGCGAGGCCTTCCGCGCCATCCGCTTTGGCTATGCCGACGCGATCATTGCCGGTGGCAGCGAGGCGGCCATCAATCCGCTGGCGATGGGCGGCTTTGCGAACTGCAAGGCGCTCTCAGAGGCTGAGAATCCCGAGGAAGCTTCCCTTCCGTTTGACAGGCGCAGGGGCGGTTTCGTGATGGGCGAGGGCGCGGGCATCGTGGTTCTGGAGAGCTACGAGCATGCCGTCGCGCGCGGCGCGCACATCTACGCGGAGCTGGCGGGATATGGCAATACCTGCGACGCCCACCACATTACTGCGCCCGCGCCGGAGGGCGTGGAGGGTGGACGCGCCATCCGCCTGGCCTTCGAGGAGGCCGGGAAGCCCGAGGGCGTGCTCTACATCAACGCCCACGGTACGGGTACGCCTCTCAACGATTCCACCGAGACCCGGGCGATCAAGCTCGCATTGGGCGAGGAGGCGGCTCGCGCGGCGCTCATCAGCTCCACCAAATCCATGACGGGCCACATGTTGGGCGCGGCGGGTGCGGTCGAGTGCATCGCCTGCGCGCTGGCGCTCTCCCGCGGCGTCATCTTCCCGACGATTCACCTGCAGGAGCCGGATCCCGAGTGCGATCTGAACTATGTGCCCAATCATGCACTGCAGTTGCAGGCGGACGCGGCAATTTCCGTTTCCCTCGGCTTTGGCGGCCACAATGCAGCCATCGCGTTGCGGAGGTGTGTATGAACATTCGTCAGATACGGGAGCTTGCGCAGATCGTGCGCGAGAACGGCCTGAGCACGCTGGAGATTTCAGAAAACGAGACCCACATCCGCATCGACTGTGAGCGCGAACAGGTGGTTGCAACCGCGCCCGTAGCGGCTGCTGCACCGGCTGCGGTACCCGCCGGAGAGATCGCGACCGCGGTTCTGCCCGCGGAGAGCGCACCGGTGGACTTCAACCGGGCGCGGGAGATCAAGAGTCCCATGGTGGGCGTGTTCTACGCGGCCGCTTCACCGGACGCGAAGCCCTACGTTGAAATTGGAAGCAGGGTCAAAAAGGGCGACGTGGTGTGCATCATTGAAGCCATGAAGCTGATGAACGAAATTACCGCCGAATTTGACGGCGAGGTCGTGGACGTGTGCGTGCACAACGGCGACGTGGTGGAATATGGCCAGCCGCTGTTCAAGCTGTGCTAGGAGGAAGAAACGTGAACCGAGACGAACTGATGCAGATACTGCCCCACAGAAACAGCATGCTTTTGCTGGACGAGGCCTGGACGGACGAGGCGGGCGTCGCCCACGGACGCTATCGCGCACGGGGAGATGAGTGGTTCTTTGACGGGCACTTTCCCGGAAATCCGGTAATGCCCGGCGTGGTGCAGTGCGAAATCATTGCCCAGGCGAGCTGCGTACTCTTTGCCGATTCGATTCGGGGAAAGACGGCCTATTACGCGGGCATCGACAAGGTGCGCTTCCGCAGAATGGTGCGTCCGGGCGACACGCTGGAGATCAGTTCCTCGCTGCTGCGCCAGAAGATGAACGTCTATGTGGTCAGGGGCGAGGCGCGCGTCGAGGGCGAGCTCTGCGCGTCGGGCGAATTTTCCTTCATTATCCCGCAGTGAGCGCTTGCGGGAATTCTTTCACGGTGGGTGAACGACGGGAGGATTTTGGTTGTTTCCCAAGATTTTGATTGCAAACAGGGGCGAAATCGCTGTGCGCGTCATACGCTCCTGCAAAGAAATGGGCATCTCGACGGTCGCGGTGTTTTCCGAGGCCGATCGCGACGCGCTTCATGTGTCCCTGGCGGACGAGAGCGTGTGCATTGGCGCGGCTCCCGCTTCCCAGAGCTATTTAAGCATGCCCTCGGTGCTCTCGGCGGCCATCGTCACCGGGGCGCAGGCCATCCATCCGGGATATGGCCTGCTCTCGGAAAACGCGCGCTTTGCTGAGCTCTGCGAGCGATGCAAGATCAAGTTCATCGGTCCGACTGCGGACGTGATCCGGCGGATGGGCGACAAGGACGAGGCCAAGCGCACCATGCGCGCGGCGGGCGTGCCCGTCGTGCCCGGCTGCGACCTCGTGAAGAGCGTCGAACAGCTGAAGGAGGAGGGCGCGCGCATCGGCTATCCGCTGCTGATCAAGGCCCGATCCGGCGGCGGCGGGCGCGGAATTCGCCGGGTGGACGCGCCGGAGGAGCTGGAGAACGCCTTCTTCTCTGCGCGGGCGGAGGCGGAGAGCGCTTTCGGCGACGGCGCGGTCTACATGGAAAAGCTGCTGGAGAACGTCAAGCACATCGAGGTGCAGCTTCTCTGTGACGCCCACGGAAACGTGGTCGTGCTGGGCGAGCGCGAGTGTTCCATGCAGCGCCTGCATCAGAAATTGATCGAGGAGAGCCCGTCGCCCGCGGTGGACGCCTCCCTTCGCGCAGAGATGTTTGAAGCGGCCTATCGCGCGGCAAAAGCTGTAAACTACGAGGGCGTGGGCACGGTTGAATTTCTGTTGACCCAGGACAAGAAGTTCTACTTCATGGAGATGAACACCCGCCTTCAGGTGGAGCATCCCGTAACAGAGATGGTGACGGGAATTGATCTGGTCAAGTGGCAGATCCGCGTGGCCGCGGGTCTTGAGCTCTCCTTCGCCCAGAAGGATGTGAATCTCTCCGGCCATGCCATTGAGTGTCGCATCAACGCGGAGAATCCGGCGGAGAACTTTCGCCCCTGCGCGGGCAAGGTGAAGCTTCTGCACGTTCCAGGCGGCCCCTGGGTGCGCTTTGATACCGCCCTGTATCAGGACTATGTCATTCCACCCTTCTATGACTCCATGATCGCCAAGCTGATCGTGCACGCGCCGACCCGCGCGGAGGCCATACGCAAGATGCAGGCAGCGCTGTGCGAAATGGTGATCGAGGGCGTGGAGCACACGGGCTTTATGCAGTCCGACCTGATCGCCGAGCGCGGCTTTCAGGAGGGCAGCTACACCACGGAGTATCTCAACGGGAGGTAAGCAATGCTTAACAGAAACCTGTTTCGCCGTCCGCGCAACGCGCTGGAGGGCGCAGGCGAGGCGGACAATTATCAGAGCCCGGAGATTACAGAGGAACTCTACGTCTCCTGTCCCAACTGCAAGGCGATGCACGCCGTGGACGATCTGGGGCGCTGCGCGGACGTATGTCCCGCATGCGGCCATCACTTCCGCATCGGTGCGCGCCGTCGCACTGCGCTGCTGGCCGATGCGGACAGCTTCGAGGAGCTCTGGCCGGAGCTGGAGGGCGGAGATCCCATCAGCTTCGAGGGCTATCAGCAGAAACTCACCCAGGCGCGGGCGCAGTCCGGAGAAAACGAGGGCGTGATCACCGGCGTGTGCACCATCGAACAGAATCCCTGTTGCCTGTTCGCCATGGATCCGTCCTTCATCATGGGGTCCATGGGAACGGCGGTGGGAGAGAAGATTACCCGCCTGTTTGAATATGCGCTGGAACGGCATCTTCCGGTGGTCGGTTGCTGCACTTCCGGCGGCGCGCGCATGCAGGAGGGCGTGTTTTCTCTGATGCAAATGGCGAAGACGACCGGCGCAGTCAAGCGTCACTCGGACGCGGGCGGCCTGTTTATCGCCGTGCTCAGCGACCCCACGACGGGCGGCGTGATGGCCAGCTTCGCCATGGAGGGTGACATCATCATCGGCGAACCGGACGCACTGATCGGCTTTGCGGGGCCGCGCGTCATTGAGCAGACCATACGGCAGAAGCTCAAGGAGGGCTTCCAGAGGTCTGAATTCCTGCTGGACAAGGGCTTCCTGGACATGATTTGCGACCGCCGGGCGATGAAGGAGTGCCTCAGCAAGCTGCTGCGGCTGCATCGAAGGGAGGCGCAGGAATGAAAGCATACGAGTGTGTTCAGGCCTCGCGCAGCGCGGGCAGACCCACGGCGCTGAGCTACATCCGCGCGCTGGTGGAGGACTTTACGGAGATGCACGGCGATCGCCGCTTTGGTGACGACCCTGCCGTGGTTGCGGGCATCGGAACGCTCAACGGCATGCCCATCACCGTCATCGGCATCGAAAAGGGCACGACGACGGCGGAAAAGCTCTATCGGAACTTTGGATCCGCCAATCCCGAGGGCTATCGCAAGGCCCTCCGCCAGATTCGTCTGGCGGAAAAGTTTCACCGGCCCATACTCTGCCTGGTGGATACTTCCGGCGCGTACTGCGGCATCGGCGCAGAGGAGCGCGGACAGGGTCAGGCCATCGCGGAGAACATGTACGAATTGATTACGGTGCGCACGCCCTCGATCAGCATTGTGATCGGAGAGGGCGGAAGCGGAGGCGCGCTGGCGCTGGCAGTCACGGATGAGGTGTGGATGCTGGAGGACGCGTACTATTCGGTCATTTCGCCGGAGGGTGCCGCGAGCATCCTCTGGAAGGATGCGGGCAGGGCCAGGGAGGCGGCGGAGAGCCTGAAGCTCACAGCGCAGGATCTCCACGGCTTCGGCATCATCGAAAGGGTGCTTCCCTGCGCGGAGGCGCTTGAAAAGGACATGGACGGCCTGAAGGCGGAACTCGCCGCAGCCTTCCGCAAAAAGACCCAAATGGGCGTAGACGCTCTCCTGGAGGCGCGATACGCAAGATTTCGGAAAATCGGGGGTGAACCCGTATGATCGCAATTGTAACCGACAGTACGGCTTACGTCACCCATGAGGAGGCGACCCGGCTGGGCGTGGTCATCGTTCCCATGAGCTACTCCATCTCCCTCGGACACAGTGCGAAGGAGGGATGCATCGAGGGGGACGACAAGGCGGAGCAGCTGGTCGCGGAGCACATTGAAACCGTGCACACCTCGCAGGCGACGCTCTCCAGCTTCCTGAATACCTTTCGGATGCTTCGCAAGGGCGGTTATGAGATTCTCTGTCTCACGATTTCCTCCCGCCTGAGCGGCACCTACAATAACGCAGTGCTGGCAGCGCGGGAGTTGGGCAACCATCACATCGAGGTGGTGGACTCGCTCACCACCTGCTCCGGCCTGTATCTGCTCATCCGGGAGGCGCGCGAGCGCATCCGCAAGGGCGAGAAGCTCTCCGCAGTGGCGAAGTACATCGGCAAGCTCCGGGAGCGCGTGCGCATCTGCTTCTCCGTGGACGATATGGCGCCCCTGCGCCGCAGCGGTCGCCTTGGCAACGTGCGTATGTCTGTGTCCACGGTGCTCAACATCAAACCCATGCTGGAGATTCGGGACGGCGCAGTGGCCTCTACGGGCCTCGCCCGGGGCCGCAACGACCAGCTCAACAAGCTGTGCGCCTTCTGCAAAAACTACGGCGGTAACATCATCGTGGACAGCTTCCTCAGCGACGAGGGCGCTGCGAGCATGTCGGTGAAGCTGGCCAGAGAGGACCGCGAAATCGAGCGCCGCCACATTGGCCCTGTGCTCGGCGCCCATCTTGGGCGCGGCTGCATCGGCGTGGCATACATCGAGCCGGTGTGATGGCGGCCGACGAAGCAGCGCGAATGTGAATCCGCATGGACGCCAGCCAACGCAATACAAGGGCAGCCGATGACCGCAATTGTTGTGCGAAAGGGCTTCAGCCCGTTCATGTTCTCCTTTGGTCTTTGGGATAGACTACCGCCTCCGACAATTCTGTCGGGGGCGATTTTCTGTATACGCGGGCGATGGCTACATCAGTTTTGCCAGTTCCCGCCGCTTCTGGCGGCGAATTCGGTTGATGTGACGCTCAAAGTCGCCGCTCGTGATGAGCTCTGCCAACACATACTGTTCAAAAGCAGGGACGGTACAGGAATAGAAGCCGGCCCGCTCCTCGAATACGTCCAGGAGGGAGCACGGGAGCACCATGTATCCCACGCGCATGGAGGGGGAGATGGTGCGCGAAAAGGTATTCATGTAGATCACATTTCTGCCGCCGGAGATGGCAAAGAGTGTCTCCTCCGGCTTTCCCGCGACGGAAAACTCGGACTCGAAATCGTCCTCCACGAGGATGCGTCCGGTCTGTGCTGCCCAGCGCACATATTCGTGCCGCTTGGACGCGGATGCGGAGATGCCGCTGGGGTAGCTTCGGTAGGGCGTGATGTGCAGCACGCTCGCACACGTCCCTGCGAGGGCAGCGCTGTCGATTCCGTCCGTTCCGAGGGGAAGCATAACACAATTTGCGCCCGCCGCCCGGTAGACCTGTTCAATCTTCTTGTAGGAGGGATCTTCGAGGGCGTAGAGCCGCTCCCGGCCGAGCATCTCCACGATCAGACCGTATAGGTATTCCGCGCCGGAGCCGACGATGATCTGCTCCGCCACGGCGGAAATGCCACGGCTGCGGGAGAGGTACTGGCCGATGGCCGCGCGCAGTTCGTCGCAGCCGCGGTTGGGCGATTTGACCAGAATTCGCTCCTGGTAATTGCTCAGCACGCTGCGCATGGTGCGAGCGAGAACCGAGAAGGGAAAGCACTGCGGTGCGGCGGAAGCGTCGTACTGTGGCCTCTGCGGCGGCGACGGCGGTGCGGAGGCAAAGCCATCCGTGGCGCGAAAGGCCACATAGAAGCCGCTGCGCTCCCGAGCTTCCACATAGCCCTCCTCGCAGAGCAGCGCGTATGCATGCTCGACGGTCGATAAGCTCGTATGCATCTCCTCAGCCAACAGGCGCTTGGAAGGCAGACGCGAAGCAAAGGCATATGCGCCGCCGAGTATGTCTCCGCGCAGCTGTTCATAGAGCTGAAGGTAGGCGGCTCTTCCCGTGCTTTCAAGTGAATACTTCATCTGGTATGATTGTTTTCTCCTCAATTGGATATTTTCATGGGTTCAGATATATTCTATACTTTCAGACAAAGCTCGTCAAGAGGAGATGGGAGAATGAAGAATCAAAAGAAGAGAAGCACCTACTGGCTCTGCTACACCGCAATTTTCATGGCGCTCAACGTGGTCATGAGCTCCTTTGGCATTCCGGTACCGGGCGGCCACCTCTATCTGAACGACGTGGTCATCTGTACGGCGGCCATCATACTCGATCCGCTGGCGGCGTTCTGCGTGGGTGGTATCGGCGCATTCCTCGGAGATCTGCTGTTTTATCCGCTGCCGATGTTCGTCTCCCTGGCAACCCATGGACTGCAGGCTGTGGTCATCTCGCTGTGCTCCCGCTGCCTGATGAAGGATCGACCGGTGCTGGCCTCCGGCATTGGCGTCGCGCTGGGCGCGGTGATCATGGTCGTCGGCTATTCTCTGGGCCGCGCATTCATTTACAGCACACCCGAATACGCCCTACTGAAGCTGCCCTTCCAGATTTTGCAGGCCGTGGTCGGCGCGGTTGCCGGCATGATCATCTGCTGGAAGTTCAAGCACAGGGATGCGATTGGGAAGAACCTGTGAGTTGAAAGGCGAATGTGTGAACGGACAAAGAGAGGAGCTCCGCAGTTGCGCGGGGCTCCTCTCTTTATGAGGCGTTCGAAACGGGACTTATGCCATTCCGCAGCCGCTGCGCGTCGGCCCCTCAGCGCCGGAGACGTAGTGCGCGCTGAAGGCCATGTTGATCTCGCGCAGCTCACGCTTGCCGTCGATGTAGTCCTGATACATCTCGGCGAGTCCCGGCATGCAGCTGTCGCACGCACCGTCAATCTTGCCGATGGATTCCGCAACGATCTGCTCGCGCTCCTCGCGGGTCGTATTCTGAATCAGATAGCTCTTCATAGAGATTTCTTCCTTTCGTTAAAGCTTGCTTTCGCCATGGTTGGCGCACTTTCTCAGGTAGTTGCCGATGTTGGTGACGCACAGCAGCGTGACCACTAGAAGCGCGCCCGGAATGAGGATAATCCACCAGGAGCCGGAGCTGAGCGCTTTCTCCGAGAGGGAGAGCATGCTGCCCCAGCTGACGACCTCCAGGGGAAGGCCGATGCCCATGAAGCTCAGCGTAGATTCGGCGACGATGGCGCTGCGGATGTTCATGACCACCATGAACATGATGGAGGAGAGAAAGTTCGGCGCGAGGTGCTTCCAAAGAACCCGGAAGAATCCTGCGCCCATGCAGCGCGCCGCCACCACATATTCGCTGTTGCGCAGCTGCAATACCTCCGTGCGCACGACCTTCGCGATGCTCGTCCAGCTGGTGACGCCAATGACGAAGGCGATGCTCACGGCGTTGGCCTTGCCCAGAATCGCCTGAATCAGAACGACGAGCAGCAGGCTCGGAACGCTCAGTATGATTTCATTTGCGCGCATCAACAGCTCATCCAGCCAGCGGGGCGCAAGGCCGCTGGCCGCACCGAAGATGACCGCGATGAGCGTGGAGATGAGGGTCGCAAAAAAGCCGATGAACAGGGAAAGCCGCCCGCCGCTCCAGATCATCGAAAAGATGTCCCGGCCCATCGTGTCCGTTCCGAACCAGAATTCGGCGTTCGGCGCGACGTTGGCATTGAACAGATCCATGTAGGTGGGCTCCTTCGGGATGAAGAACTCGCAGCAGAGGCAGCCCAGCACGATGAGTCCCAGCACGGCAATGGAGACGACGGGCGTGCCGCTGCGCCATTTGCGCACTGTTGCGGACGGCCTCGGCAGCGGACGGATGCCCACGCGAACAAACTTATCTTCCAAGCTGCGTCACCTCCGTGATTTCCTCGACTTCATTCGCCTTCATCCGCGGGTCAATGCGCTCGTTGATGATCTGCGCAATGATGTTGAAGAGAATGACCACCGCGCCGGAAAGTATGCAGAGCACCATGAGCAGGTTGTAATCCTGATACCGCGCGCTCTCATAGGACAGGGTACCGAGGCCGGGGTAGGAGAATACGGTCTCCACGATGTAGGTTCCACCCAGAATGTGCGGCACGGAGATGGCCATGATGCTCAGGTAGGAGGGAATGATGTTTCGCAGGCAGTGGCGGAAGAGAACCGTCCTGCGGCGAAGTCCCTTGGCCTTTGCGAGAAGAACGTATTCCGCCCGCACTTCCTCCAGCAGCTTGTTGCGGATCATGTAGGCGTAATACCAGAGGTGGTTGAGTACCGCTACGGTCAGCGGCAGGATTAAATGGAGGATGCGGTCGCCGAGATTTGTGGCGTTGCCGACCGAGTATGCACCGCTGCTGGGAAGCCAGCGCAGGTTGACCGCGAAGATCAGGATCAGCATGAGCGAGAGCCAGAATTCGGGGATGCAGCTTATGACAGTGCCCAGCTTGCAGAGGATGCGGTCGAGCAGACGATCCTCATACCAGGCGCACAAAAGCCCCAACCCCAGCGCGAGGGAGAAGATCAGCACGAAGGCGATGCCGCCCAGCACCAGCGTATTGACCACGCGTCCGGCGATGACATCCATCACGTCCATCTTGTATTTGTAAGAGATGCCGAAGTCGCCCTTCAGTGCGCCCTTCAACCAGCGGGCGTACTGAACATGTATTGGGGCGTTCAGACCCAGCTTTTCCTCGGCCCATTCCCGCTCCTCGGGGCTCATCTTCTCCACGCGGTCGCCATAGTAGGAGACCAGCGGGTCGCCGGGGGCGAGGCGGGCGATAAAGAACACCAGCGCAGAGAGCAGGAATACGCTGAGCGCAAAGATCAGGAGCTTGCGCCCGTAGTAGAGCCAGACATTCTTTCGCGTCACGGTTCGACCTCCCTTCCCTGAAGTACGAGATGTCCCGGGCTGACCTCCGTCATTCTTCCCTCGCGGTCGAACAGCCGGGGATCAAAGGTTTGCAGCTTTCGCGCGCGCTCCAGCCGGGGATCGGGTATGGGAATGGCGGAGAGCAGAGAACGGGTGTAGGGGTGCAGGGGATTCTGAAACAACTCCCGGGTCGGGGCAATTTCCACAAGTTTGCCCCGGTACATCACGCCCACGCGGCTGCACAGATAGCGGACCACAGAGAGATCGTGGGCGATGAACAGGAAGGTGAAGCCGTGCTCCGCCTGGAGGTGTTTGAACAGATTGATGATCTGCGCCTGTATGGACACATCCAGCGATGCAATTGGCTCATCCGCCACCAGGAGTTCCGGTTCCATGGACAGCGCGCGGGCGATGGCGACCCGCTGGCGCATGCCGCCGGAGAGCTCCGGCGGATACTTGTCCAGGTAGCTTTCATCCATGCCCACATATTTGAGCTGAAACTGTGCCTCCGACCGGGGCGTACCACGCTTGGGTCGGATGTGGTGAATTGTCATGGGTTCGGCAATGATGTCGGCAACCGTCATGCGCTGGTTCAGGCTGGAGGTGGAATCCTGAAAGATCAGCTGGCGGGAGGTTTGAAGCATCGCGCGATGCGCGCGATACTGCTTCGGATCGCAGATATTTACGCCCCGATAGAAGATTTCTCCCGCGGTGGGGCGATAGACATTCATGACGCAGCGGGCGACGGTGGACTTTCCGGAGCCCGATTCGCCCACCAGGCCGAAGATCTCGCCCCGTTCGATCTGAAAGCTCACGTCGTCCACGGCGCGGACGACGGCGCCTCCGGCAAGCCTGAAGCGGTGCGTGAGTCTGCGCACGTCCAGGAGGATTTCAGCCATGGTTGCGACCTCCCAACGGGAATTCGATCCTCGGGGCGCGGGGATCCAGCAGCCAGGTCGCCGCGAAGTGTGTGGGGGAAAGCTGGAACATGGGCGGCTCCTCCTCGTAGTCGATTGCCAGTGCATACTCGTTGCGGCATGCAAAGGCGTCGCCCTTCGGCGGATTGATCAGAACCGGCGGCATGCCGGGAATGGTGTAGAGGGGCTCGTCCTCCCGGGCGTTGGAGGGGAGGGAGCGCATCAGTCCCCAGGTGTAGGGATGGCGCGGTTCGTAGAAGATCTCATCCGTCGTTCCGATTTCCACAATCTTTCCGGCGTACATCACAGCGATTCGGTCGGCCACCCGGGCGACCACGCCCAGGTCGTGGGAGACCAGTATGGTCGCCGTGTTCAGCTTCTTCTGAATGTCCCGGAGCAGATCGAGTATCTGCGCCTGAATGGTCACATCCAGGGCGGTGGTGGGTTCGTCGGCGAAGAGCATGCGCGGATTGGAGGCGAGGACGATGGCCAGAACGCTGCGCTGGCGCATACCGCCGGAAAAGTTGTAGGGGTAGAGGTCGTAGCGTTTCTCCGGCTCCTCGATGCCCACCAGATCCATCAGTTCGAACACGCGATTTCGGACTTCTGCGCGGCTGCGCTTCGGCGCGTGGACGCGCACCGCCTCAGCGATCTGGTCGCCGATGGACATGGTGGGGTTCAGCGAGGTCATGGGGTCCTGAAACACCATGGAAAACAGCTTTCCCCGCAGGCGCTCCATGTCCCTCTGGCGATAGCCCGTGATGTCCACGCCATCCACGCGGATGCTGCCGCCGGTGATGCGTGCATCCGCATTCAGAAGCTTCATGATGCTCTTGCAAAGGACGCTCTTTCCGCTCCCGGATTCGCCCACGATGGCCAACACCTCGCCCTCGCAGAGGGAGAAGGACACGTCCCGCACCGCCTTGAGCTCGCCCTGGGGCGTATCAAAGCTTACGCTGAGGTGCTCCACTTCCAACAGTTTCTGTTCCGACATAAAATCCCCCATGTACAGAAGAACGCCGGCGCCATCCTCAAATGCGCCGGAGCCCGGGACGGCAGGTTCCCGTCCGCAGTTTTCCCATTCTGAAGGAGGGGCTGTCGCCAGCCCCTCGCCACTTCTCATTATACAGGATGTGTCAATCACCTGTCCAGCGTCCACTCGGTCACGTTCCAGAAGATACCCACGCCGTGATGTCCCATGATCGTGTCAGGATCGATGCCCTTCAGGGCGGAGGTGGTCACATAGTCCGCGTCGATGTAGCAGATGAAGGCGTAGGCCGGATCGTTGGCCAGCTCCGCCTGGAAAGAATCGTAAGCCGCCTTGCGCACGGCGGGGTCGTCGCTCTCGCGGGCCTCGGTGAGATACTGATCCACCAGTGCGTTGGAATAGCCGGAGTAGTTTGCGCCCTTGTCGGTGCCGAACACCTTGTAGGTGTGGTCGTCCGCGTCGAAGGGGCTGCCCCAACCGATGAGATAGGCCATCTGGCCGCCCCAGTCCACCTTCTCGGGAATTTCCACGGTGCAGTTGATGCCGATCTGGCGCAGACACTGGGCGGCGGCCTGGGCGATGTCCACGCGCACCTGGTCGCCCGCGCCCACGCTGATCACGAAGCCGATTTCCGCACCGTTGCGCTCGTAGTAGCCGTTTTTGCCCATGGTGCAGCCGACGGATTCGAGGATCTCCCGAGCCCGCTCGGGATTGTAGTCGTAGTGTTCAACGTTCTCATTGTTGTATTCGTTGCGCTGCAGGGGACCGTAGGCGACGATGCCGTGGCCGAGAATGACCGCATCAACGATGGCCTGGCGGTCGATGCCGCAGCAGATTGCGGGAATGATGTCCCTGTTCTCCGTCCAGTATTCGTTCCAGAAGTTGAAGAGGATGCCGCGATAGTCGCTGGTCTTCATTCGATAGACGCTGTAACCCTCCGCGTCCGCAAAGTTTTCTGCGTCTCTCGGCGTCAGAAGCGCCATGTCCAGCTCTCCGGACTTCATCTGCATGGCCTGCGCATTGTCATCGGGCACAATTTTGAAGATGATGCGCTCGATGTTGGCCGGACCCTTGAAATAGTTGTCGTTGCGCTCCAGAACGATGGCCTGGCCCTCCTCCCAGTCGGCGAGCTTGTAAGGACCAGTGCCCACAGGATGGCGGAAGAAGGCGGATTCCTGCATGTCCTCGCCCTCCAACAGATGCTTGGGCAGCACGGCCATGGTCATATAGTCTAGGAAGGCCACGTTGTGATCGGAGAGCCGGAAGGAGATGGTTGCGTCGTCAAGAACCTCGATTTCCTCAACGTCCTCGAAATTCGGCGCGTTTTCCGAGCCGTTTTCCGGATCCATGATGGCTTCGATGGTAAATTTCACGTCCTCAGCGGTGAAGGGCTCGTCGTCGTGCCACTTTACGCCCTCCTCGAGATAGAAGGTATACGTCCTGTTCTCGCTGTCGTAATCCCATTCGCGGGCGAGGCAGGGCACCACGTCGTTGTTGCCATCGTGGGCCGTCAGGCCGTTGAAGAGCAGGATGTTGATCTCACCGTGCTCGTCCATGGCCGGATTGATGCGGGTGTAGTCGCCGGATGCATAGACCAGCGTGTTTCCACCGGCTTCCGCGACTGCGCCGCTCAGGGAGATGAGGGCGACGATGACCGCCAACAGTATGCACAGCGTATGCTTCATGAATCTGTCCTCCGTCGTTTCTTTACGCTGATCATTTTATAGAATGTGCGCGGTTCGCGCAAGCCGGGTAGGGGGATGAAAAACAGTGCTTTCCGTCGGATTTCATTGAATCTTAACATTTGGATATGTGTTTGCAGTTTTTCCAAAAGAATGGCGTCGTGCGCTGGACATGTATCTCGACGGGAAGTATAATGAAAGCAGAAAGTTCGCATGCGGACGGAAAGCGGGGAACGAAAGATGGAGAGTTGCATACTGGCCTTTGACATTGGCACCAGCGCCGTCAAGGCCTCGCTGGTTTCGGAAGACCTGAAGGTACGCGCGGAAGCCGCCCAAAGCTATGGGACGCGTCATCCTGCGCCGCAGCAGGCTGAGCAGAGCGCTCTGGACTGGTGGGATGCGGCGGTCGCCGCAGCGCGAAGGCTGTTTGAGGCGAATGCAGGCGACGCAAAGAAGGTTTGCGCCATCGGCGTCAGCGGCCACATGCTCGGCCTGTTGCCCGTGGATGGCGCGGGCGAACCGCTCGGCCCGGCGCTGATTCATTCCGATACGCGCGCGCTTCAGGAGGCCCAGGCGGTGGAGCGCACCGTGGGGCGGGAGAAGCTTTACGACCTGACCGGGAATGTGCTCAGCGCTGCCGCGCCGCTGTGCAAGGCGCTCTGGCTGAAGAACAACCGGCCGGAGATCTATGGCCGGACTGCGCGCTTCCTCCAATCCAAGGATTATCTGAACTTTCGCCTGACGGGCAACATGGATTCCACGGATCTATCGGACGCCTCCCATGGCATGCTCATTGACATACGCAAAAAGGCGTACCTGACGGACGTGTTTTCCGGACTGGGGCTGGATGGGGAGCGCTTTCCCCAGCTGCACGTCTCCACGGATGTGATCGGGCAGCTGTCCGAGGAAGCTGCGAGGGCGTTGGGCCTCACGGCGGGCATTCCCGTGGCCGCGGGCGGCGGCGACGGCGCGTGCGCGAACGTGGGCGCGGGCATTGCGCGCACGGGCGACGTCTATTGCTCGCTTGGCACCACCGGTTGGATCGCCAGCAACATGGACGAGCCCTATCTGGATCCCCATCGCCGTGTGTTCAACATACTCTCATTGGACGGCATGCGCTGCGGCGTGTTTGGCACGGTGGAGAGCGTGGGCCGCAGCGTGGACTGGGCGCAGGGTATCTACGCGCCGGAGGGAATTGATGAAATGAACCGCATGGCCGCGGAGATTGCACCCGGCAGCGAGGGCCTGATCTACCTGCCCTATCTGGAGGGCGAGCGCACGCCGGTATTTGATCCCCTCGCCCGGGGCGTGTTCTTCGGCATGCGCCCCGGTCACGACCGCAGGCACTTTGCCCGCGCGGTGTTCGAGGGCGTCTCCTATGCGCTTGCGGGCGTGATCGACATTCTGCGGGAGCGCATGCCCGTCGAGGAGATGCGCATCATTGGCGGCGGCGCGAAATCTGCGCTGTGGAAGCAGATCATTGCAGACGCAGGCCGCGTGTGCGTGCGGGATGTGGATTCCTCCGCCGCAGCTGCAACCTCCCTCGGCGCGGCTGCGGCTGCGGGTGCGGCGGTTGGGCTCTTCGACGGCATCGAGGGCGCAGCGCGGGGCATTGCACTCAGGAGCCGCATCGAGCCCGACCCGGAAGCGGGCGCGGTCTATGCACGGCGCATGAAGGTGTATCAGTCCCTCTATCCCTGCCTGGAGGATGCGTTCCGCGCGGCAGCGCTGGAGGAGTGAGTTAAAACAGACCGAAGTCTGGTGGCACACCAATAGACTACGGTCTGTTTTTGCATTTGTTCTCGCCGCAAGCGGCGCAAGCCGTCGAACGGGTGCGGGCGCATTGCCCTATGCGTTCCGAGAGAGCCGATACGCCGCGTCAATCAGTTCCACGCGGAAGGAGCCGGGGCCCTTTTCCGAGGCGCGCGCTTCCGCAGCGGCGGCGCAGTCCTTCCAGAAGCGCGCGGCCATGCAGGCCGCAGCAAAAGCGTCCGCTTCCACGGCGGCGAACGCGCCGCAGAGAGCGGAGAGCATACAACCGCTGCCGGTGACCATCGTCATCATGGCGCTGCCGCCGCAGGCGCGGCCATCCCGTACTCCGTCGGATACAAAGTCCGTGTCGCCACTCAGGAGCACCGTCGCCCCAAGCTTTCGGGCGAGGGAGCGGGCGCAGTCTCCGGCCACGCCGTCGGCGTCCGCGTCGCTGTCCACGCCGCGCTCTCCCGCGCCGCTTCCCAGCAGGGCGAGGGCCTCGCTCAGGTTCACGCGCACGATGGAAGGGCGGAAGGAGGCGAGCATGGCGTTGAGCTGTTCCCTGCGCCAGCTGCTGGCACCCACGCCCACGGGGTCGAGCACTGTAGGCGTGCTGCGCTGCGCCGCCAGCGCGCCCCGAAGGGCGCAGAGCCGGAAGCGCGCAGCGTCCGGCGTGCCGGTGTTGAGCACCGCAGCCGAGGAAATGGCGGAGATATCCGCCATTTCCGCCTCGGCCTGCGCCATCATGGGGCTTGCGCCCACGCTCAGGAGCAGATTTGCGCAGTCGTTGGCGCTCACAATGTTGGAAATGCAGTGCACCAGCGGGCGCTGTTCGCGGATTTTTCGGAGGGCGGCACGATCATCCATATTATCTCTCCAGAGTGGCGCACATCCGGGCCAGCGCGCCGGACTTCTTTAGCGCCAAAATCAACACGCCGGCGAGAATCGCACCGGCGACGGTGGAAATCAGGAAGGGAACGATGTAGGCGTAGAAGGCGACGGCGGACGCGTCCACACCCATCAGCAGCGTGGCCACGGGATAGGCGCACAGGCCGCCGAGAATGCCGGTACCAAAGACTTCTGCAACCAGCGTAGCGGGCAGATTTTTGGTGAAGTGGAAGACAAGGCCGCAGAGCAGGGCGCCCAGCATGCTGCCGGGGAAGGCCATCAGGCTGCCCAGGCCCAGAAGATTGCGGAACAGGCTGGCGGCGAAGGCCACGGCAACGCCGTACCAGGGCCCCAGCAGAACCGCGCAGAGGATGTTGACCATGTGCTGCACGGGCGCGCACTTGCTGCCGAGAACGGGAAAGGAAAACATGCTGCCCACCACGGCGATGGCGCAGAAGAGGGCGGCGACGGTCATTTTGCGAATCTGATTGCGTTTCATAATGAATTCTCTCCTTCAGTCTTGTCGCACAGGAAGAAAGGCCAGTCACAGCAGCGCTTTCTTCCCGCTGGTAAATGGGCGAATTACGCCCACGGGAAAGGTTCGGTCGAAGCTTAATGGCTTCCTCTCACGCCGGAACACGGCTTCCCATCGCTGTCTGTGGCATCCGAACGCAGGGCGCTCCCCCTCCGTCCGCTCCCGAAACCGGGACGCCCGTCAGGCTGCACTTCCTTTCTGAAAAGAGATCAAAAACAGGAGACCCCGCCCGGAGGTCTCCGCATACATCGTGTGCCGGTAAACTTCCTACGGCGGCATTGTCCGCATCAGGTCTAGGGTCGAAGCGCATGCTTCCTCTCAGCCGTCTCCGGCTCCCCTGTTTTCCGAGAGCATCATAGCACGCGTTGCCTATTTTGTCAAGATGCAAACAAAATTGCGACAAAAGGACTTGCAAGCGAGAGGAAATAGGTGTATGATGAGTATACAATTGAATCGCAGGGGAGTCCGCCGAAGCGCGGGCTGAGAGGAGACCGCAGGGTCTCGACCCTTTAACCTGATTTGGATCATGCCAACGTAGGAAGTCGACCGCAGAACGCGCGCACGCTTTGCCCTATGGCACGTCCGCGCGTTTTTGTCGCGACTGAAGCGGGGATGGGAGGAATATGAGGTGAAACTGAGACGGAAGGACATGCGGCTCTACGCCGTAACGGCGCACATCCGCGCCCGCGACGCGCAGGAGCTTCTTGCGCAGGTGGCCGATGCGGCGGAGGGCGGCGCGACCATCATTCAGCTCAGGGAAAAGCACATGGACGGGGCGGAACTGATCGAAGAGGCGCGCGCATTTGCGGTGCTATGCCGGGATAAGGGCGTAATCAGTATCATTAACGACCGCGCGGACGTGGCCGTGGCCGCGAATGCGGACGGCGTGCATGTGGGGCAGGACGATCTGGAAGCCGGTCGCGCCCGGGAGATTCTCGGGCCGGATAAGATTCTGGGCGTTTCCGCGCACAACGTGGAGGAGGCGCTGCGGGCAGAGGCCGCCGGAGCGGACTATCTGGGCGTAGGCGCGGCATTTGCAACGGATACAAAGAGCGAGGCAAAGCCCATCTCGCACGCGCTGTACCGGGAGATCACCCGGGCCGTGCACATTCCCGTGGTGGCCATTGGCGGCATCACGCGGGATAATATCATGGAGCTCTCCGGCAGGGGACTCAGCGGCGTTGCGGTGGTATCTGCGCTGTTCGGCGCGGAAGACGTGTGCGCGGCGGCGCAGGAGATGCGCGCGCTGGCGGAGAGGATTGCAGAAGAATAGGGAAGACCGGCGAAAGCCGTTTTCTGCGGCGCATTGGGGGCACCACCTTGCGTCGCAATAGAAAATCAAGGCTGTTGCTTTGAAAGGAGCGTAATTATGAAGACAGCATTGACGATCGCAGGAAGCGATTCCTGCGGAGGCGCTGGCATTCAGGCGGATCTGAAGACCATGACGGTCAACGGCGTGTACGCCATGAGTGCCGTGACGGCCCTGACGGCCCAGAATACCCTCGGAGTAACCGGCATACTGGAATCTACGCCGGAATTTCTGGGCCAGCAACTGGATGCAGTATTTACCGACATCTTCCCCGATGCGGTAAAGATCGGCATGGTATCCTCGGCCGCGCTCATCGAGGTGATTGCGGAGCGGCTCAGGCACTACGGCGCGCGGCATGTGGTGGTGGATCCCGTGATGGTGGCGACCTCCGGCTCGCGCCTGCTCAGAAGCGACGCGCTGACGGCGCTCGAGAAGCAGCTTCTGCCCCTGGCGGAGGTCGTGACGCCAAACGTCCCCGAGGCAGAGCTTCTCTCCGGCATGGAGATCCGCACGAGCGAGGATATGGTTTGCGCTGCGGAGCGAATCGGCCGCCTATGCGGGGCGGCAGTGCTGCTCAAGGGAGGCCACGCGCTCAACGACGCAAACGACTACCTCTGGCAAAATGGCAGCGGGCGATGGTATGAGGGGCGTCGGATCGACAATCCCAACACGCACGGCACCGGATGTACCCTCTCCAGCGCCATCGCGGCGAATCTGGCGAAGGGCTACGACCTCTCGGAGGCCGTGGAGCGCGCAAAGCGTTACATCTCGGGGGCGCTCTCCGCACAGCTCAATCTGGGCAGCGGCTCGGGCCCCATGGATCACGCGTTTGACATCAGGCCGGAATACAGAGAGGAGGCGCGGGGATGAAGCGCACGAGTAATTTTCAGAATGGATTGATCTGGTTCGGCGCGGGCGTCTCCATCGCCGAAATTCTGACGGGCACCTATTTTGCACCCCTGGGCATGGCGAAGGGCATACTCGCCATACTCCTGGGACATCTGATCGGCGGCGCGCTGTTCTTCCTGGCGGGCTACATCGGCGCAAAGACGCGCCGCAGCGCCATGGAGACGGTCAAGATGAGCTTTGGCCAGAAGGGCGGCCTGCTCTTTTCCCTGCTGAACGTGCTTCAGCTTGTGGGCTGGACGGCCATTATGATCTATGACGGCGCTCTGGCCAGCAACGGCATCTTCAATGCGGGGTCTTGGGTCTGGGCGCTGGTGATCGGCCTGCTGATCGTCGTGTGGATCCTGGTGGGCATCACCAACCTGGGCACGATCAACAAGATCACCATGGCCGCGCTGTTCATCCTCACGCTGATTCTCTGCAAGGTGATCTTCTTCGGCGACGCAGCGGTTGCGGCGGTCTCGGGCGAGGCCATGTCCTTCGGCGCAGCGGTGGAGCTGGCGGTCGCCATGCCGCTCTCCTGGCTGCCGTTGATCAGCGACTACACCCGCGAGGCGGAGCATCCCTTCGGTGCGACCCTCGCCAGCACGCTCAGCTACAGCGCGGTGTCCTGCTGGATGTACATCATCGGCATGGGCGCTGCAATCTACACCGGCGAGGGCGACATTGCGGTGATCATGGTCAAGGCCGGTCTGGGCATCGCCGCGCTGGCGATTCTGGTGCTCTCCACCGTGACCACCACCTTCCTGGACGCATATTCTGCGGGTATCTCTTCGGAATCCCTCAGCGGTAAGATCAAGGGCAAGTGGGTCGCAGTGGCCGTTGCGCTGATTGGCATCGTGTGCGCCATTGCGTTTCCCATGGATGACATCACGGGCTTTCTCTATCTGATCGGTTCCGTTTTTGCACCCATGGTGGCCGTCCAGATCGCGGACTGGTTTATTCTCAGGCGGGATTGCTTCGATCGCGCCTTCAGCGGAAGGAATCTGGTCATCTGGCTGATCGGTTTCGTGCTCTATCGCCTTCTGATGCAGGTGGACATCGTCGTGGGTTGCACGCTGCCGGACATGGTGGTCGTGGTTCTGCTCTGCGTGGCGGCGGACAAGCTCCTTCCCAAAAAGGAAGCGCTGCGCTGAGTTTTTCAATCGGACGCGGACGGTCAGAATGGCCGCTCGCGTCCCTTCTGCTTTTGCAGGAAACCGGGTGCACACAAGTCAAATCCGCCAAATCCGCACCGGTTGATCGAAATCGAATTCGGAACTATTTTCGGATAACCGAAATTTCAACAAAGATAGCGGTCGAAATCCCTTGACAGAGGGTCGTGAATCTGCTAATATACCATTCAAACAGAGCAAAGGGGCTGTGTCGTAGTCCGTTGTGCTCTGTTTTTATTTCATTGAGCAAGGATGCTTACATTGAAGGAGGACGCAATCATGAGTAAG
>SFTH01000012.1 GCA_004563405.1 bacterium | reverse complement strand
TTCGCGCTCAGCTTCACGGAGCTCGGCGCGCGCCGCACGGTCACCTTCAGCGTGGCCTTCCGGCCGTTGTGGGTGGTCACGGTGACGGTGGCGCTTCCGACGGCCGCGCCGCGCAGCACGCCGTCCGCGCTCACGGTCACCACCTTCTTGTTGGAGGTCTTTATGCCGTAGCTGCCCATGCAGTCCTCGCCGGTCTCACCCAGCTGCACCGCGGGCAGGGCAACGCGGGCTTGACAGTGACGGCGCAGGCGGCGGAATGGCCGTTGTAGGTCTCCACGGTCACGGTGGCCGTGCCCACCGCCAGGGCGACGATCGCGCCCGTGGCGGCGTCCACCGTCAGCACGCCCGCGTCGTCGCAGCGGAAGCTGTACGCACCCACGCCGTCTCCGCCCAGCCGGGGCGTGAGACCGGCCTTCTGGCCAACGCCCAGCGTCAATTCGCCCTCCATGGTCACGTCCGTCGGCGCGGACACGATCTTCAGGGTCACGCTCGCCTTTTTCCCGTTGAACGTCCTGGCCGTGATCTTCGCCGTGCCGGGCGCGACGGCAACCACCTCGCCGTCCGCGTCCACCGTTGCTACGGCCGGATCGCTGCTGGCATAGCTCAACGCCGAGGCGCTGCCGGAGCTGAGCGCCCTCGAAAGCTTCAGGCGCTCGTCCACGGCCAGCGTCGTGCGCGCGGCCTTGAGGCTCAGCTTGCTCGGGGCCTTCTTCACCGTAACCTTGACGGACGCCTCGCTGCCAAATTCACTTTCGATGCGCACGGTGGTGCTGCCCACCGCCCGCGCGCTCACCTCGCCGCTGGCGGAGACCTTCGCAATGCGCGTGTTCTTGACGCTGAAGCGCAGTCCGTGCGCCTCGCCGTCGGAAAAGCCCACGTCCAGCGCGCGCTTCTCGCCCAGACCCAGCACCAGCTCCGTCTGTCCCACCAGCAGGTCGGGAATCTCGGGAACCACCGGCTCGAGCTCCGCCGTCTCCTCCACCAGGGGATGTGCGAGCGCCTCGACGCACTCCAGACGGTCCAGGGGCAGCGCTGCATCCTCCGAAAGGAAGCGAACCGCCTCGTCCGCCAGGCGCGCCTCCATAAAGCGCACAATTTCCTCCTGCTCCATTGGGCGCAGCGCCGCCGCGTCCAGCCAGCAAATTCTCTCCTGCGCGCCGTCGTCAAAGGCGCACTCCAGCCGGTCCGCGCCGGTGGAGGCTCTGCGGCTGAGCGCATACACCACGCCGCCATCGAGAACCACCTCCGCCTCTGCATCGGGCGCATCGCTCAAATAGCCGGTTGCGCTCCCGAGCACGCAGGCATAGCCGCGCACAAAGTCCGGCAGCTCTGCCGCGCTCGGCAGCTCCGCCGCGGCTTCCGAACCCGCTTCTTCGAATTCCCCGGAGCCCTCCTCGGGGACCTCTCCGGCCTCCTCCGCATCTGCGCCGTCTCCGGCCGCCGCTCCGTCCTCGGGATTCTCCGCGTCCTCCGCCGGTGCGCCGCCTTCCGTCGCCGCGTCCCCGGCGTCCTGCTGGCCTTCGCCGCCTTCCGGCGCGCCCTGCTCCGGAGCGTCAGCGCCCTGTTCGTTCCCGGTGGCCGCTCCGGCCCCGGGATTTTCCGCGCCCGCCGACGCTGCGCCGCCCTCCGGCGCAGCGCCCGCGTTGTCCTGCTGGCCTTCGCCGTTCTCCGGTGCGCCCTGCTCCGGAGCGTCAGCGCCCCGTTCGTCCCCGGCGACTGTTCCGGCTTCGGGATTCCCCGCGCCCGCCGCCGGCGGGACATCCGCCGGCACCTCGCTTCCGGCTGCGCCCCGTCCGCCACCGTCCCCGGCGGGCGCCTCTGCGGGCGCCATGACCGGCTGGCTCGCCGCCTGGACGGAATCGACCGCCGCGTCGCCCTCGGATGCGGCCGGCTCCTCCGCCCAAACCGCCTCCGGCGTCGCAACGCCCAAAAGACACAGACACATCAACAACGCCAGCAACCGGCGCGCTCTACGCATGTTCATTCCCCCATATCCTTTGCCGCCGCATGCGGCGGTCTCCCATTTTCACTTCCTCTATTATACATGAAAGGCATGCAAAATTGCAACATAACTTTCACGTCCCGACGCGCGCCTGCGCGCACTTTCGGGCGGATAAAAAATTTGTCAAACGCCTTGACGCGGGGCCGTTTCGGGGATATTATAGAAGCAGGAATGTTTGAATTCCGACACATTTCATTGGGAGGTGGCAAAGCATGGACGACGGCGGAAGAAGTATGTCGGCTGATGGCGTGCCTCGAGGCGTGCGTTCATCGCTGCGCCGCTGAGTTTTCCCTTTTTCTGACAGCGGACGCATGAAACGCTGACTTCCCGGCAGGCCTTCATTCTTCACACAAAATCCGAACGTCACATCGGCCGGCGGAACCCGCGACGGCGACAGAGCTGCTTTTTGCGCGCATTTTTCGCGAAAAGGAGCGCTTTTGCGGGCAATTTTTGCCGGAAACCGTGTGCAACGCACGGCTCTTCCCCGCGTGGGGAATCATTCAGAAAGGGAGGATGAAGCCAATGGATTTCGAACGCATCAAGACCCGGCTGGACGCGCTGCTGGCGGCGGGCCGCAAGGCCGAGCTTCGGGGCGCGCTGAACATGCTCAACGAGGTTGACATTGCGGAATATCTCGAGACGCTGGACAACGAGCGCGTGCTGGTGGTCTTCCGGCTGCTGCCGAAGGACATCTCCGCAGAGGTCTTTTCCTACATGGACAACGACCAGCGCACGCGCATCATGGAGGCCATGGACGACGCGGAGGCCATGCGCCTGATCGACGACATGTTCATCGACGACGCGGTGGACTTCCTGGAGGAGCTGCCCGCGGGCGTGGTCAAGCGCATGCTCCAGGGCTGCGACGAAAAGAAGCGCCAGCTGATCAACCAGTTCCTGCGCTATCCGGAGAACAGCGCCGGTTCGATCATGACGATCGAATACATGGAGTTCCACCTGGGCACCACCGTGGGCCAGGCCATGGCGGAGATCCGGCGCACCGGCGTGGACAAGGAGACCATCAACACCCTGTACATTCTCGACGAGAGCCGCAAGCTCCTGGGCACGGTGGGCCTGCGCAAGCTCCTGCTGGCCAGCGATGACAAGCAGGTGGAGGAGCTGATGAACACCCAGGTCATCTCCGTACACACCACGGACGACCAGGAGGTTGTCGCGGACACCGTGCGCAAGTACGACCTCCTGTCCATCCCCGTGGTGGACCACGAGGATCGCCTTGTGGGCATCATCACCGTGGACGACATCGTGGACGTCATCGAAGAAGAGAACACCGAGGACTTTGAAAAGATGGCCGCAATGCTGCCCTCCGACAACGAGTACCTCAAGACCAGCGTGTTCACGCTGGCGAAGAACCGCCTGCCCTGGCTGCTGATCCTGATGATCTCCGCCACCTTCACGGGCATGATCATCACCCACTTTGAAAACGTGCTCTCCACGGCGGCGGGCATCGGCGTGGCCCTCACGGCCTGCATCCCCATGCTGATGGACACGGGCGGCAACTGCGGCGCGCAGGCCTCCACGCTGGCCATCCGCGGCCTGGCTCTGGGCGAAATTGAGCTGCGGGACATCGGCCGGGTGCTCTGGAAGGAAGTGCGCGTGGCCATGATGCTGGGCATCGTGCTGGCGCTGGTCAACTTCGTGCGCATCTGGTTCTTCACGCCCTACGACAAGGACGTGGCCTTCGTGGTCTCGCTGGCGATGTTCTTCACCATCATCATCGCCAAGTCCATCGGCTGTACGCTGCCGCTGCTGGCCAAGGCCATTCACCTCGACCCGGCGCTGATGGCCAGCCCGATCATCACCACCATGGTGGACGCGGCCTCGCTGACCATACTCTTCACCATCGCAAACCGCGTGTTCACCCTGTAAACCCGCCCAACGGCGGACGCAGACGAGGCGCACCCCGCTCTCGGACAGGTCCCAAACCTGCCCCCGAAAGCGGGGCGCGCCTTTGCCATCCGTGCGCATACGGTCCGCCCCTCGCCGACTGCACGCCAGTACCCCCCATCAAGCCGCGATGCCCACTGCGCGCGGCAAACGACGACGCGATGCGCCCAGGCGGCGCGCTCCGCAGGATCGCCTCACCCGCATCCCCTGCGCGTTGCAACCCCACGCATCCCAACGGCACGCTCCGCAGGACCGCCTCG
Organism: bacterium; assembly: GCA_004563405.1. GTDB lineage: Bacteria > Bacillota > Clostridia > Christensenellales > Aristaeellaceae > SFTH01. The sequence goes on along the minus strand of SFTH01000012.1, from coordinate 80,985 downwards.
TCCGCATCCCCTGCGCGTTGCAACCCCACGCCATCCCAACGGCGCGCTCCGCAGGATCGCCTCGTCCGCATCCCCTGCGCGTTGCAACCCCACGCCATCCCAACGGCACGCTCCGCAGGATCGCCTCGTCCGCCGCCTCCATCCGCGGGCGAAGCAGGCAACCACCCCCGCTCCGTCCGGCGCAACCGGCTTCCCTTTGCGGAAAGCGCGCACAAAAAAACCACCCGGCTCTGTCTCCAAAGCCAGGTGGCATGGTGCGGTCGACGGGACTTGAACCCGTACGGTCTCCCACACGCCCCTCAAACGTGCGCGTATGCCTATTCCGCCACGACCGCGCGAACATTTATATTATACCCATCGGTCAGGTACTTGTCAAGCCCCTTTCGAAGAAATTCGCACCAAAGGCGGGCGCGCCGGTCGCGGCAAATCCCCCGGCGCAGAGCTTCCTCCCCCGTTGCCCGCCTTTGCGCAAAAAAGCGCCCGGCCGGATCTGTGCGGATCCGGCCGGGCAGGTCGCTTCACTTATTGATTTGCCGATTCATACAGCTTGCCCAGGAAGGCCTGATCGGCGACGCCGGTGGCCTCCATGCCGAACTTGCGCTGCATCTCCTTGACGGCCTCGGCGGTGTACTTGCCGAACTGGCCGTCCGGCTCGCCGCTGAGAAGCTTGTTGTCAATCAGCACGCGCTGGAGCTTCTTGACCTCCTCGCCCTTGCTGCCGATGGTCAGGGCCTCGCCGCTGGCGGTCTCCGTCGCGGTCTCACCCGACTCGGTCGCGGGCGCATCCCCGGTGGTCTCGGGCTCCTCGACCTCCGGCGCGATGATCTCAAAGAAGTAGACGTTCGCCACGCCCTCGTTGTAGGCGGTGACCACCATGTAGCTCATGTCGCCCTGATCGGCATTGTAGGGGTAGCGCTTGTAGAGGGTCTTGGTCTCGTCGCTGACGATCGACACGTCGGTCTTGCCCGCGATCTCGGTGTCCATCAGTTGGAAGCCCTGGGACTCCATGTTCTCTCCCTCGCCGCTGAGGGTGATGAGCAGGAAGTTCTGGGGGATGATCTCGGTGCTTCCGGTGTAGCCGTTGAGGGTCAGGTCGAACTCCACGGCCGCCTCGTTGCCCTGCAGGTTGTAGCTGCTGGCGTAATTCTCCTCAAAGTAGGCGGTATCCTTGTACGCATCAATTTTCAGCGTCAGGTTCAGCGTCTCATAGGGCTCGTCGTCCACCGCCGTGCGCGCGCTGCCGTCCGCGCGGATCTGCGCGTCAAAGGTGAATTCCTCGCCGTAGGGCACAAACACAGGCTGCACAACCGGTTCGGGCGTGGGTTCGGGCGTCGGCTCGGGCGTGGGTTCCTCCGTGGGCTCGGGCGTCGGCTCCGCGGTCGGCTCGGGCGTGGGCGCCTCGGTGGGCTCCGCCGTCGGTTCGGGAGTCTCCACCAGCGCAGAGGCGATGGCGGGTTCCGCGCCAGGCACATCTCCATCGGCGTCGTCGGGAGACTGGGTGGGCTCCTCGTCGGTCAGCAGACTCGCGGCGCCCGCCGGATCCTGCTCCACCTGGACGATTGCAAACGTCGGCGCGGCGACGGCTTCCTCCGTCGCGATGGGCTCCGGTATTTCGCTCTCCTCGATCTCCTCGTCCGGCTCCGCCGTCGGCTCCTCCGTAACCAGCGCCACGGGCTGGGACTGCGGCTTGAGATCCAGCAGCTCGGCCACGCGGTCAGACTTCTTCGCCGTCACGACGCAGGCCACGAAGCCCAGCACCAGGCCGATGATCAGCATGATGATGGCTGCGGTCACCATCTTCTTGCGGTATTTCGCACGCAGTCTGCGCTCGCGCGTTCTTCTGGATGCATTGTATGACATGTGCACATCCTCCAAGTACAACGATTATTTCAGAAGTATTATACAATTTTTAAATATCACCGTCAAGCACAAAGCCCGGTAAAATCCGGCAAAATGCGCAAAACCGCCGTTTTTTTACGTCTGCGCCCCAATCCGGCGGCCTCAGGTGGGCATTTCTCCCTCGGAGGAGAAGTCCACGTTGGGCAGCTCGTCCAGGGTTTCGATGCCGAAGTGCTGCAAAAACTTGTCGGTGGTGCGGTAGAGGATCGGGCGGCCCAGCGTCTCCCTTCGGCCGCACTCCTCAATAAACCCCCGGTTGATGAGCGCCTGCACGGAGTAATCGCACTTCACGCCGCGCACGCCCTCGATGTCGCCCTTGGTGACGGGCTGCCGGTATGCGATGATGGAGAGCGTCTCCAGCACGGCCTGGGACAGCGGCTGCTTCTGAATGGGCTGCAAAAACAGCTCCACCTGCGGCGCGTACTTCGGGCAGATGGACAGAAACACCGCCTCGCCGCTGCGGTTGAGCTGGATGCCCCGGTTCTCCAGGGCCAGGTGATCCCGCAGCTCGTTCAGCGCCTCCTCCAGCTCGGAGACGGTCAGGTTCATGGCGTGGGCCAGCACGTCCACGCGCACCGGATCGCCGGAGACGAACAGTATGGCCTCAATGATGGCAGTCAGGTTTTCCAATGCTTCAATTCTCCATATCGTCCTGCACGCCCAGCGCGCGCAGGGAATTTGCGTACAGCGCCTCCGCCATTTTTTCGGGCCCCACGCCTCGCAGCGCAGCCAGGCAGGCGAGGGTGTTTGAGATGAAGGCGGGCTCGTTCCGCCGGCCCCGCAGGGGCACCGGCGCCATGTAGGGGCAGTCGGTCTCGATGAGAACGCGATCCTCCGGCAGCATCCGTGCCACCTCCTGAAGCTTCGGCGCGTTTTTGAAGGTCAGCGCGCCGGACAGGGAGATGTACAGCCCCACATCCAGATAGACCTTTGCCGCCTCCCAGCTGCCGGTGTAGCAGTGCATGATGCCCGCGGGCATGCGTCCGGCGGCCGCGCGGGCGCGCAGCATGTCCATGCTGTCGCCGTGAGCCTCGCGGATGTGCAGCTGCACCGGAACCTTTCTCTCCCAGGCCAGCTCCAGCTGGCGGTCGAACACCTCTCTCTGTACCTCGCGCGGCGAGAGATCGTAGTGGTAGTCCAGGCCGATCTCCCCCAGCAGGCGGCACTTCGGGTGCTTCAGATATTGCAGGATGACCGCCTCGGCGGCGGCATCGTAGCGGCGCGCGTTGTGGGGATGCGCGCCGATGGAGGCCACGAGAAAGTCGTGCTCCTCCACGATCGCGAACACCTTCTCCTGATTCGGCTCCTCCTCGCAGGGGTCGGCCACCACGTTCGCGCGGCATACGCCCGCCGCGCGCATCCGGGCGAGAACCTCCCCCCGGTCCGCGTCGAAGGCGGGATCGGCGATGTGGCAATGGGTGTCAAAGATGCGCATGTGTGTTTCCTTCATCGACGGAAAGACCGATGGCGCGCCCTCAGTCCTTCCAGAATTCGTTCTTCAGCGTTCGGGTGAACAGGCCTTCGATCTCCGCGCGGGGCTCCGCGCCCTCGTAGAGCGTCCGGTACACCGCCGTGCAGATGGGCAGCTCCACGCCGTAGCGCGCGCCCAGGCGGTGCAGCGCGTCGGCGGTGTAGTAGCCCTCGGCCAGCTTGTCGAATTTTTCTCCCTTCACCAGCATCTCGCCGAAGCGGCGGTTGTGGCTGTAGGTGGAGAACACGGTGGCCTCGTAGTCGCCCAGGTGGCACAGGCCGTAGGCGGAGAAGGGATTGCCGCCCATGGCCTCGATCAGCCGGGCGATCTCCCGGGTGCCGCGGCTCATCAGCGCGCCCTTGAGGGTGGTGAGCTTCAGCCCGTCCAGCACGCCTGCGGCGATGCCGATGACGTTCTTGGCCGCCGCGCCGATTTCGTTGCCGATCAGGTCCTCGCCGTAGTAGAAGCGGATGAGCCGGCTGGAGAATTCCTCCACCAGCAGCCGTTTGGCCGCGGCGTCCTCGCTGTCGATGACCATGCAGTTGGGCACGCCCGCGTAGAATTCCTGCACGTGACCGGGGCCGAGCCACACGGCCACCGCGCAGGAGGGATCCAGGTTCGCCCGGGCGACCTCGGAGAGCCGCCGCCCGGTCTCCACCTCGACGCCCTTCATGCACAATACGAAGATCCTATCCTTCAGATCAAGGGGTTTGAGTTGATCCATCAAACCCTGGAGCGCCTGGGAGGGCACGGAGATCACGATGACCTCCGCGCCCTGCGCGCAGGAAAGCTCTGTGCATAGATTTACGCTCTCCGGCAGCTCCAGCAGATCGTTTTTCCGTTCGGCCAGGAAGCGCTGCATGTGGGGCGAGGATGCACGCCCGTACAGGCTGACCTCGTGCCCGATTTTGTCCAGATACCAGGTGATCAGCGATCCCCAGCGGCCGCAGCCGATGACCGTAATCTTCATCAGCCGATCTCGCTTCCAGGGGCCACGGAGCCGTCCACGGTCAGGAGCCTGACGCCGTTTTCATCCTCGGCGCACAGCAGCATGCCCTCGGAGACCTCGCCCGCCATCTTGCGCGGGGCGAAGTTGGCCACCATGACCACGGTCTTGCCCACCAGTTCCTCGGGGGCGTAATACTTGGCGATGCCGGAGCACACGGTCCTGGTCACGCCGCCGCCCACGTCCAGGGTCTCCTTGAGCAGCTTGTCGCTCTTGGCGACCTTCTCGCAGGCGATGACCTTGGCCGCGATGAGCTTGATCTTCATGAAGTCGTCGAAGGAGGCGAGACCCTCGGGCAGCTCCGCCTTCTTTTCGGCCTTCTTCTCCTGCTTCTTCGCGGGCTTCTCTTCCTTCTTGGCGGGCTCCTCGTCCTTGCCGCCGTAGAGGAACTCCAGTTCCTTTTTAATATCCACGCGCGGGAACAGCGCCGCGCCCTTTTTCACCTTCGTGCCGCTCTTCAGGCCGCCGAACTTCTGAACGCTCTCCCAGGTCTTGAGTTCAGACTCCGTCACGCCGATCTGTTCGAAGATGCGCTCCGGGGTGGAGGGCATGGTGGGATAGATGTGCACGGCGATGGCGCGGATGCACTCCGCCAGATAGTACATGCAGTTCTTCAGGCGGGGCAGGCCCTCCTCGCTCTTGCACAGCACCCAGGGCTGGTTGATGTCGATGTAGCGGTTGCAGTCGCCGATGAGCTTCCAGATCTCCGCAAGCGCCAGGGAGAACTGCAGCTCGTTCATGTGCTTCTCCACGATGCCCGGCAGGGCCTCGAAGCGCTCCCGCAGGGCGATATCGGATTCATCCTCCGCACCGGGCGCGGGCACTTCGCCGCCGAAGTACTTCTCGATCATGGCCACGGTGCGGCTCACCAGGTTGCCCAGATCGTTGACCAGGTCGGCGTTCATGCGGGTGAGCAACGCCTCGTTGGTGTAGTTGCCGTCGGCGCCGAAGGGCATCTCGCGCATGAGGTAGTAGCGCAGGGCATCCACGCCGTAGCGCTCCACGATGGGCGCGGGGTAGACCACGTTGCCCTTGGATTTGCTCATCTTGTCGTTGCCGAAGAGCAGCCAGCCGTGGCCGAACACCTGCTTGGGCAGCGGAAGGCCCAGCGCATGGAGCATGATCGGCCAATAGATCGTGTGGAAGCGCACGATCTCCTTGCCCACCAGGTGCACGTCCGCAGGCCAGTACTTATTGAACAGCGAAGGATCGTCGCTGCCGTAGCCCAGGGCGGTGATGTAGTTGGACAGCGCGTCGATCCAGACGTAGACCACGTGCTTGGGATCGAAGTCCACCGGCACGCCCCACTTGAACGACGTGCGGCTGACGCACAGATCCTGAAGGCCGGGACGCAGGAAGTTGTTCAGCATCTCATTGGCCCTCGACGGCGGCTGGATGAAGTCCGGATGGGTCTCGATGTAGTCGATCAGCCAGTCCTGATACTTGCTCATGCGGAAGAAGTAGCTCTCCTCGTGGGCAGTCTCGCAGGGGCGGCCGCAGTCGGGGCAGAGGTTGCCCTCCTTGAGCTGGGTGGGGGTCCAGAAGGCTTCGCACTCGGCGCAGTACTGGCCCTCGTATTCGCTCTTGTAGATGTCGCCCTGATCGTAGAACTGCTTGAAGATCTTCTGCACGACCTTCTCGTGGCGCTCGTCGGTGGTGCGGATGAAGTCGTCGTACTCGATGTTCATCAGCTTCCACAGATCCTTGGTCTCCGCCACGATCTTGTCCACGAACTGCTTGGGCGTCACGCCGGCCTCGGCCGCCTTGCGCTCGATCTTCTGGCCGTGCTCGTCGGTGCCGGTGAGGAAGTAGGCGTCGTAGCCCGTCATCTTCTTGAAGCGGGTCATGGTGTCCGCCGCCACGGTGGTGTAGGTGTGGCCGATGTGCATGTTGCCCGACGGATAGTAGATCGGCGTTGTGATGTAGAATTTCGGCTTATCGCACTGGTTGCACATGTGCTTGTCCCTCCTGATCGTTGATGAAAAAAGCGCCCCTCCGTGAGGGGCGCTGGGATGCGCGGTACCAACCCTGTTCACCCGTCCTGCGGACGCAGGCGGGCCTTGAATCCCTTAACGCGGGAACACGCCGCGCGCTCAACTGCGGCCCTGCCGCCCTTCGCGCCCGGAGCTCCGGAGCCATGTTCAGAAATCCTCCCGCCGCCGGTTTTCAGCTCCCCCGGCTCTCTTTCGGCTATCGGAATCCCTACTCTCTCCATCATCGCCATACCCTTCCATTATAGTGCCCCGGATTTCCACTGTCAAGCTGCATGAACCGCTTTTAACATCCCGGTCCCTTTTTCGTCCCGATGCCATTCTTTACAGCGCGGGGATTGTTTCCCCGCCGGATTCCATGTATAATGCTGAACAGAGCATTTCAGTGAAAGCGAGGATATCACCATGAGCATACTGGTCACCGGCGGCGCAGGCTACATCGGCAGCCACACCTGCGTGGAGCTTCTCAACGCGGGCTACGAAATCGTCATTGCGGACAACATGAACAACGCCAAGCCCCAGGCCCTGGAAGCCATTCGCAAAATCACCGGCCGGGACTTCCGCTTCTATGAAATCGACATTCGCGACCGCGCGGCCATGGAGGACATGTTCTCGAAGGAGCACATCGAGGCGGTCATCCACTTCGCCGGCCACAAGGCCGTGGGCGAGTCCGTGCAGAAGCCCCTGATGTACTACGACAACAACCTCTACGGTTTCATCGTACTGGCGGAGACCATGCAGAAGTTCGGCGTAAAGCAGCTGGTGTTCTCCTCCTCCGCCACGGTCTACGGCATGAACAACCCCGCGCCCTTCCGGGAGGACTACCCCACCTCCGCCACCAACCCCTACGGCTACACCAAGGTGATGATCGAGCAGATGCTCAACGACATCTGCGCCGCCGATCCCGAGTGGGCGGTGTGCAGGCTGCGCTATTTCAATCCCATCGGCGCCCACGAGTCCGGCCTGATCGGCGAGGATCCCAACGGCATCCCCAACAACCTGCTGCCCTATGTGGCGAAGGTGGCCGCGGGCAAGCTGAAGGAGCTCTCCGTCTTCGGCGACGACTACGACACCCCCGACGGCACCGGCGTGCGGGACTACATCCATGTGGTCGACCTGGCGAAGGGCCATCTGGCGGCGCTGAAGTACATCTCCGGCCACGCGGGAAGCCTGGCCGTCAACCTGGGCACGGGCCGCGGCACCAGCGTTCTGGAAATCGTGCGCGCCTTTGAAAAGGCCAGCGGCCGGAAGGTGCCCTATCGCATCGCCCCCCGCCGCCCCGGCGACATCGCCACCTGCTACGCCGATCCCGCCCTCGCGGAAAAGCTCCTCGGCTGGCGCGCCGAAAAGAACATTGACGACATGTGCCGCGACGGCTGGCACTTCCAGGAGATGCAGGAGAAGGGCTGATTTCCGCATCTTCTGAACCGGCAATCCTTCCGGCGCAACGGGCAAACCCCGCTCCGCGCATATGAAAGGCAACCCTTATGAACCGGCGGCGCATCCACCGCCGGTTTTTTCACATTCCTTTTTCTGCATGCAATCTTTGTAAACTCTTTTCCTGCGCTTGACAGTGCTGTTTCATGCCCTTATAATCAGGATGGTAAGATATATGTGCATCAAGGCGGAGCAGGCTCCGCTTTTACAGCGATGGAGGCTATGGCATGGGCAACGAAATCATTCGCATTGAGCATCTCTCCAAGGTATTCAACGGTTCGGCCGGGCGCATCGTCGCGCTGGACGACATCAATCTGTCCATCGGCGAGGGAGACGTCTTCGGCATCATCGGCCTCTCCGGCGCGGGCAAGAGCACGCTGGTGCGCTGCATGAATCTGCTGGAGGTGCCCACCGACGGCAAGGTGATCTTCGACGGCCGGAACCTCATGGAGATGTCCCAGCGGGAGCTGCTGACCACCCGGCGCTCCATCGGCATGATCTTTCAGGATTTCAACCTGATGGCCCAGCGCAACGCCATCAGGAACGTGTGCTACCCCATGGAGGTGGCGCAGGTACCCCGGAAGGAGGCCGAGAAGCGGGCGCTGGAGCTGCTGGAGCTGGTGGGCCTGAGCGACCGCGTCAAGTCCTATCCCAGCCAGCTCTCCGGCGGCCAGAAGCAGCGCGTGGCCATCGCCCGAGCCCTGGCGATGAACCCGAAGGTGTTGCTCTGCGACGAGGCCACCTCCGCCCTGGATCCCAACACCACCCGGCAGATTCTGGAGCTTCTGCGCAGGATCAACCGGGAGCTGGGCGTGACCATTGTGGTCATCACCCATGAAATGAAGGTCATCGAGAGCATCTGCAATCGCGTGGCCGTGCTGGATCAGAGCCACGTCGTGGAGGAGGGCATGGTGCGCGACGTGTTCATCCATCCCCAGTCCCGCATCGCCCGCCAGCTGATTCTGCCCAACCAGGAGGCGCCCACCTCCTTCTCGGACAGCAACTGCCTGCGCATCGTGTTCGACGGCTATTCCGCCTATGAGCCGGTGATCTCCAACCTGGCGCTGGAGTGCCGCGCGGCGGTGAACATCCTCTTTGCCAACACCCGCAATGTGGACGGCAAGGCCATCGGCCAGATGCTTTTGCAGCTCCCGCAGGACGAGACCACGGTGCTGCGCGTGAAGCAATGGCTCTCGGACCACAAGATCACCTTCAAGGAGGAGAAGCTCAATGTTTACGGCACGAATGATTAACGAGATGGTCACCGGCATCGGGCAGACCCTGTACATGACGCTCTTTTCCACGCTGCTGGCCTATGTGCTGGGCATGCCCATCGGCGTCGCCCTCTATATGACGGACAAGAACGGGCTCAAGCCCTGCAAGGGCGTCAACGTCGTGCTGGGCGCAATCGTCAACATCGTGCGCAGCGTGCCCTTCATCATCCTGCTGATCACCGTACTGCCCTTCACCATGTGGCTGCTGGGCACGACCCTCGGCCCCACGGCCACCGTCGTTCCCCTGGTCATCAGCGCCGCGCCCTTCATCGGACGCATGGTGGAATCTTCCCTCAAGGAGGTGCCCGCAGGCGTCATCGAGGCCGCCCGGGCCATGGGCACGCCCAACTGGAAGATCGTCCTCAAGACCCTGATCCCCGAGGCCAAGCCCTCCCTCATCAGCGGCTGCACCATCGCCGTAACCACCATCCTCGGCTACACCGCCATGGCTGGCTATGTGGGCGGCGGCGGCCTGGGCGCCATCGCCATCAACTACGGCTACTATCGCTACAACACCCCCGTCATGCTGGTCACGGTGCTCCTGATGATCATCATCGTCCAGCTCTTCCAGGAAATCGGCTCCCGCATCGAAAAGAAAACCGACAAGCGCATCCGGTAACGGCGGGCAGTGCCCGCTGCCAGTAGCTGCCGCGCTGGAATGGACGAATCCCTGCCCCGCGGCGAGGCGCCGCAGTCACCTGCCTGTCGGCGTTTATGCGAACGCGCCCCTATCCCCATAGATCAGAGGGATAGGGGTTCTGTGTTTCTTTCCGGATGAAAGGTCAGTGGAATGCACGAAATCCATTCCGGCAGGAATGATCAGACTGTCAAAGAAGCCCCATTGCAGCAAGGCAATAGGGCTTCTTTGACAGTCTGAGCGCCGCCCCCGTGTTCCGGGGGCGGCGCTGTGCTGTGATCTGTGTGGGCCGGTCAGGCCTGCGGCTTTCTGTGGTGCTCCGCGTGATCCCGGAGCCAGGCCTGGCGCAGGGTTTCGAGCAGCGCGCGGAGCTGGTCCTGCTGCTGCGCGGTCAGGGCGGAGAGGATTTCGTTCTCGTCGCCGCCGTGTTCCTGCATCTTTTCGCTCTTGTGCTCCGCGATCTGGCCGCAGAGGGAGAGCAGGTTGACGAGAGAGTTCTTGCTGTTGGATTTCATCGGGATAACCTCCTTTTCCAAAAGAAAAAACCCTGCAAGCATTTATACCTGCAAGGTTTTGATGGTGGTCTGTATTGGACTCGAACCAATGACCCCCGCGATGTGAACACGGTGCTCTACCAACTGAGCCAACAGACCAAGATATGTGAACCGATTTTTGTGTATGATCTCCATGTCACATCCATGGAACACAGCGCATCGGATGGGCGACGGATTCAGACGGCACATTTTCCTGCCGACTTGATTATTCTACTACATTTCCCGGCGCTTGTCAAGCCTTTTTTTCAAAAAGCCGCAGGAAAGACAAAATCTCCCCGGCCCGCCGGGGTCAGCGGATCGGGCCGGAGGTGTGGGTGAGGATTGCGCCAGGAACCTGCGCGGCGGCGGCGCGGGCGCGGGCCTCGTCGTGGAAGGCGGCGAACACCGTGGAGCCGCTGCCGGTCATGCGCACGAAGTCCGCGCCCAGGGCGCGGAAGCGCTCGATCAGTTCGCCGATTTCGGGCATCAGCGAGATGGCGGGGGCTTCCAGATCGTTGTGGGCGAGCCGCTGGGCGGCGGCGAGGTCGCCCGTGAGCAGCGCCGCCGCCAGCGCGGGGGTGTCCACGGGGGTCATGGGGTAGCCGCCCACGCTCCAGGCCTTGAACACCTGCGGCGTGGAGAGCCCTCCGCCGGGCGTAACCATCACCAGAGGATAGTCCGGCGCGCCCGCACAGGGGGTGAGGATTTCGCCCACGCCTTGGGCGCGGGCCAGGCCGCGCTGGAGGCAGAAGGGAACGTCCGCGCCCAACTTCAGGCCGATCTGCATCAGCGTGCGCAGGGGCAGGTTGAGATCCCAGAGGCGGTTGAGGGCCAGCAGCGTCGCGGCGCAGTCCGCGCTGCCGCCTCCCAGTCCCGCCCGGGCGGGAATGTGCTTCTTCAGGGTGATGCGCGCGCCCCGGTGCAGGCCCAGGGCCTCGTTCAGGGCGTTGGCCGCGCGGACAACCAGATTGCGGTCGCCGCAGGGCAGGCGCTGGCCGTCCACGCTCAGCGTGATCCAGCGGGCGTTTTCGAAGCTGAGCTCATCGCTGAGCGCGATGCTCTGCATCAGCATGTCCAGGTCGTGGTAGCCGTCCTCCCGCTCGCCGCAGATGGACAGCGACCAGTTGATCTTCGCCTGTGCGTGCAGGGTCAGCCTCATGGCGCAACCTCCGCGCCGGGAACCGGCGTCGCATCCGGCGCAAAGGAGGCGACGGACTCCCGCTCCACCGTGGGGAGCTGGTGGTAGGTTTCGTTTCCGCCAAAGAGCAGCGTCAATACCAGCAGCAGAACCAGAGCGCCCGCGAGGGCGATCAGCACGGCCTTCAGCGCGCGACGTCCGCGGAGTTTTTCGGCGGAACGCGCGGCCCTTTCCTGCTTCCGGGCTTCGCGCAGCGCGCGCTTTTCGGCCCGCCTTGCGGCCTTCGTGTCCTCCGGCGGCTTCTTTTCCGGGGCCTTGTCCGGGGCCTTTTCCGCGTCGGGCGCGCTGCGCCGTGCGGCGGCCTCCCGGGGGCCGATGGAGCCAAAGCCGGTGGGGCGGCGCGCCTCCCGCGCCTCCTGGTAGCCGGAGCGGGAGCGGTAGCTGCCCGCGGGCTGCGTGCGATAGCTGCCGGTGGGCCGCTGGTTGCCGCCCGCGCTGCTGCCAAAGCGGCCGTTGTATTCGCTGCGGCTCTGGCCGCGCTTTTCGTTATCCATGCTATGCCCTCTCTTCTGGCGGTGAATCAGTCGGCTTCGAAGTCCGTAGGCGCTTCATCGGCGCCATCGTCCGCGGGCGCTGCGGGCGCGGGCCTCGCCGGGGAGATTTTTACACCGCCGGCATAGGCGTCGCCCGTCGCGGACGTCGCCGGGGTCTCCGCTTCGCCGCCGGCGTAATTGTAGCCGCAGACGTCGCAGAAGGCGTCGCCCTCTCCGCGCATCGCGCCACATTCGGGGCAGTAGCTCGCCTCCGCGGCGACGGGCGCGCTCTCCTGTTCGGGCGCTTCCTCCGGCATCCGGCGGCCGCAGCTGGAGCAGAAGCGGGCGTTCTTGGGCATCACGGCCCCGCAGGCGGGGCAGCGGTTCTGGTTCTTCAGTTGCATGCGCTGGCGCTCCAGCTCCTCCAGCCGTTCGCGCAGCTCCTCCACGCGGGCGCAGAGGGGCTCCAGCGCCTCCAGGTCGCTTCCCTTGGAATCCACATAGCAGCGGCCGATCTGCTCGTAGAGCGTGGCCAGCTCGCCCGCAATGCTGCGGCTCTCGCCGGAGAGGCGGCTGATTTCGACACTGTCCTTGGTCTTGCTCGTCACGGATTGCGCGGCCTTATTGAATATTTCTTTGAATTCATTGAGAAATGCCATCGTATTTCCTCCGATCCGAATCAGATAGTCGGGGATACATCCCCAATTTCCATAATACCCCTTTTTTGTAGAAAAATCAACCGCAGGAGGCGAACTGCGGGAAATTGTGGGTGGAGGCAATAATTAACCCGTCCGCCGCTGTTCCCGGCGGGGAATATCTGGTATAATAGAGATGTAGAAGTATCGAAATACGGGAGTGAAACGAAACATGGACTTCAAGCTTTCCATTGCGAATGAAATATGCGGCGCGGCGGCGCGGGCCTTTGGCGGCGCGGAGCTGGCGGCCGCGGAGATCGCCCAGGCGCTGGAGATTCCCCCGAGCGTGGAGATGGGCGATTACGCCTTCCCCTGCTTCAGGCTCTCCAAGACCCTGCGCAAGTCGCCGATGATGATTTCCGACGCGCTGGCGGCGGAAATTCACGCGGACTATCTGGGCCGCGTGGAATCGGTCAAGGGCTATCTGAACTTCTTCATCGACCGCGCCACCTACGCCGAGAAGGTGGTGGAGGCGGTGCTGGAGCAGAGCGATACCTACGGCTCGGACAACTCCGGCGCGGGCAAGACCGTGGTGCTGGACTACTCCTCCATCAACATCGCCAAGCGCTTCCACATCGGACATCTGTCCACCACGATGATCGGCAATTCCCTCTACAAGCTCTATAAATTCTTCGGCTGGAACGCCGTGGGCGTGAACCACCTGGGCGACTGGGGCACACAGTTCGGCAAGATGATCGCCGCCTACAAGCGCTGGGGCGACCACGACACCGTGGCCAATGGCGGCGTGGACGAGATGGTGAAGCTCTACGTGCGCTTCAACACCGAGGCCAAGGAGAACGAGGCGCTCAACGACGAGGGCCGCGCCTGGTTCAAGAAGATCGAGGACGGAGATGCGGAGGCGCTGGAGATCTTCAACTGGTTCAAGTCCGTGACGCTCAAGGACGCGGAGCGGGTGTACGACCTGCTGGGCGTGAAGTTCGATTCCTACGCCGGCGAGTCCTTCTACAACGACAAGATGCAGCCCGTCATCGATGAGCTGCGGGAGAAGAACCTGCTCAAGGAGGACCAGGGCGCGCAGATCGTGGATCTGGAGCCCTACGGCATGCCCCCGGCGCTGATCCTGCGCTCCGATGGCGCGACGCTCTACATCACCCGCGATCTGGCCGCCGCCAAGTACCGCAAGGACACCTACAACTTCGACAAGTCCCTCTATGTGGTGGCCTACCAGCAGGATCTGCACTTCCGCCAGCTGTTCAAGGTGCTGGAGCTGATGGGCTACGACTGGTATAAGAACTGCGAGCACGTCGCCTTCGGCATGGTCTCCTTCGAGGGTCAGACCCTCTCCACCCGCGAGGGCCGCGTGGTGTATCTGGAGGACCTGCTCAATACCGCCATTCAGAAGGCCCGGGCCATCATCGACGAGAAGAGCCCGGATCTCGCGAACAAGGACGAGGTCGCGCGCCAGGTGGGCGTGGGTGCGGTAGTGTTCTTCGCGCTGTACAACAACCGCATCAAAGACATCGACTTCTACTGGGATCGCGCGCTCAACTTCGACGGCGAAACCGGCCCCTATGTGATGTACACCCACGCCCGCGCATGCTCCGTGCTGCGCAAGGCCGGGGAGTGCGTCGCAGCGCCGGACTTCAGCGCCCTGTCCGATCCTGAAGCCCAGGACGTGGTGCGCCTGCTGGAGCAGTTCCCGGAGATCCTGAAGGCGGCGCTCAACAAGAGCGAGCCCTCGATGGTCACCCGCTACAGCGTGGATCTGGCCCAGGCCTACAACAAGTTCTACTACGAGCACAAGGTGATGGTGGACGATCTGGGCGTGCGCGCCGCGCGGCTGATGCTGACCCGCGCGACCCGCCAGACCATCGCCAAAGCGCTGGAGCTGATCGGCCTGGAGGCCCCGGAGCGGATGTAAGAGCGACCGGAGGGGAGGATGCGCGCCCGCGCCGGACGGAAAGCGCCGCTCTGCAAGCGCAACGACAGTCTGCGGAGGGGAAAACCCCTCCGCTTTGATTTACGGAGGTCAATATGCTGGAGGCATTGAATCGGAATCCGGCCGCTGCGGTGCTGGCGGCCGCTGCGGTGCTGGCGGCCGCCGCGCTCGCGCTGGTTGTGCTGGCCGTGGCGGTGCTGCTGCTCGCCCGGCAGAGCCGACGCGCGCGCCGGGATCGGGAGCGCATGCTGGGCCTGCTGCGCCGGGAGAGCGAGAGCCAGGGCCAGAGCATGGAGCGGCTGAACCGGGCGGTGAACGACTCCCTGCGGCAGGTGGCGGAGCTCTCCGGCGCGCTGGACGCGCGCATGGAGGCCTTCACCCGCCAGAGCGACGCGAACCTGGGCGAAATGCGCCGCATGGTGGGCGAGAAGCTGGACGGGCGGTTGAGCGAATCCTTCCGGGTGGTGAACGGCCAGCTGGCGGACGTACACCGGGGCATCGGCGAGATGCGGGAGCTGGCTGCGAACGTCACCGACCTCAAGAAGGTGCTGGGCAACGTCAAAACCCGGGGCGTCTGGGGCGAGATGCAGCTCAGGAGCGTGCTGATGCAGATGTTCTCGCCGGAGCAGTATGTGGAAAACGCCGCCATCCCCGAGGGCTCGGCCACGCGGGTGGAATTCGCGCTGAAGCTGCCCGACCGGGATCGGGGCGTGACGCTGCTGCCCATCGACTCCAAGTTTCCCCAGGAGGATTATGTGCGCCTGGTGGACGCGGAGGCGGCGGGGGACGCGGCGCTGCGGGAAAAGTGTGCCCGCCAGCTGGAGCGCGCGATTCTGGAGCAGGCGAAGCTGATTGCCGAAAAGTACATCCGCCCGCCCCAGACAGCGGACTTTGCCGTGATGTTCCTGCCCGCCGAGGGCCTCTACGCCGAGGCGGCCCGCTGCCCGGGGCTGATCGAGCGGGTGCAGGCGAAGTACCGGGTGCTGATCTCCGGCCCGTCCACCCTCTGCGCGCTGCTGACGAGCCTGCAGATGGGATTCCGCTCCAGTGAGCTGGAACGGCGCAGCGGCGAGGTGCTGGAGCGCTTCGACGAGCTGCGGGGCGAGTTCGCCCGCTTCCAGGAGGGCATCGTCCGCGCCCGCCAGCGCATGGACCAGGCGCAGGCCGAGCTGGACGCCATGGAGGCCCGGGCGCGCAAGATCGGAAAGAAGCTGATGTGAAGCCATTGGAGCTGCTTCGGGGGATTCGCGGGGCGGGAAAGGACCCGTTCCGGCGAGTCCCCTTTGTTTTTTGGCGGGCACGGTGTGCAATGGCGGTTGATGCGGGGCGACCATGCGGAAGATGCGACGCGCGGGATTGCTCTCTGCGTGCAATGCTGAAATTATCGCACTGAATTTGCCGTAAAATTTCCGAAATTATTTACATAAATGAATGTATATGATATAATAAAATTAAGAAAATGGGAAGAGGGGGCGGTGCACCCTCTGAATTGTATGGAGGTGGAGCCTGTGGTAGAAAACATCCTGGATTTTCTGATGCACGATTGGTACTGGATTCTGGGTGGACTGGTGGCGCTGATCCTGCTGATCAAGTTCCTCCCGCGGTACAAGATTGCGCCGCCGGATACGGCGCTGATCATTTCCGGCCTGATTCGCAGGAATTACAAGGTGCGCACGCCGGACGGGAATATCATTTCCAAGAAATTCGGCTACCGCATCGTGCGCGGCGGCGCAACCTTTTACGTTCCCGCGGTCGAGCGCATTGACAAGCTGGATATGTGCCTGACCCAGGTGGACATCAAGACGGCCCAGCCGGTTCCCACGAAGGAGTACATCTCGGTGCTGGTGGACGCGGTTGCGAACATCAAGATCGGTTCGGATGACCTTTCGATCGCGACGGCGGCCGAGCAGCTGCTGCATTACAATGCGGAGCAGATCAAGGCGCTGGCGAAGGACGTTCTGGAGGGCAACATGCGCGAAATCATCGGCCAGATGACCATCGCGGAGCTCGTTCAGAACAGGGACAAGTTCGCGCAGGAGTCCATCAAGGCCGCCATGAGCGACATGGGGAACATGGGCCTGGAGATCATCAATCTGACGATTCAGAACTTCTCGGATACGGATGGAATGGTCATCAACACGATGGCGGCGCGGAACGTGGCCGAAAAGCAGCAGGACAAGCGCATCGCCGAGGCCGAGGCGAACAAGCAGAGCCGCTTTGCGGAGATGCAGGCCGAAGCGGAGGTCGCCCAGCAGCAGCGCGACGTGGAGGTGCAGAAGGCTGCGTTCAAGCAGGAGATGGAGGCCGCCCGCGCAAAGGCGGAGGAGGCCTACAAGATCGAGCAGGAGCGCATTCGCAAGGTCTTTGAGACGGAGCATGCCGCGGCCGAGCTGACCCGCCTGGAGAAGGAGACGGAGTTGAAGCGGCAGGCCGTCGAAATCGAGCGCGAACGCCTGAACGTGGAGATTCGCGAAAAGGCGGCGGCGGAAAAGGACCGTCAGATTGCCGAAGCCGAGGCCGCAAAGATCCGGCGCCAGGCGGAAGCGGACGCGGAGCTCTACGCCGCGCAGAAGGAGGCCGAGGCCATCCGCATGAAGGGCGAGGCCGAGGCGGAGGCGCTGCGGAAGAAGGCTGAGGCCATGCAGCTCTACGGCCAGGCGGCCATGATGGAAATGATCGCCAACAAGCTGCCGGAAATGGCCCGGGCGGTGGCGGAGCCGCTGAGCAAGACGGAGAAGATCATCCTCTTCGGCGAGGGCGGCGCAACCTCCATGGCGCGGGACACCGCCGGAACGATGCTTCAGACCTTCGAGGCGGTGAAAAACGCCGTCGGACTGGACATTCCCAAGGTGATTCAGAATGTCTCCACGGGCGGGCTGGTCGGCAAGGCGCAACAGGAGCCCCCGGCAGACGCGTAAGGCAGGATCGGGCCGGGCGCAGCCTGCTTCCCAGACCAGAAGGGAGCATGCGCGCCCGGCCAGGCTGTCCGGAACCGACGGGCAGCGGACATGAGGCGCTTCCGCATCGCAGGCACAGGCGATGCGGAAGCGCCTGTTGATTCGGCGTCAGGCGAGGGCGCGGGGCGATCCGTCCGGGCAAAAGCGACCGCGCGTCGCGCGCATGTGGAGAACCTCCGCCCGATACGGGGTGTGTCATGCCGAATGTACGGCGACCGTGCGCGTCGTGCGCATGTGGAGACCCTGTGGGGCACCGCGGCTGTGGACTTTCTGTGGATTCGGGGCTCGTGTGATTTATCCACGGGGATGAACGCTGTGGACAGAAGAGGGCTCCCGCGCGATGCGCGGGAGCCCTCGTGTTTGAGATGCGTCGATTACAGGATGTCAACCCAGGCATCAACGGTCTCGGTGTTGAAGCAGTTGAGCTTGTTCAGGTACAGGATGGTCGCGCCGTCCTCGCCCTTATCCTCAACGGTCAGGTCGTACTCGCCGGCAACGACGTTGTCGCCCGCAGCGCCGGTGATGTCGCCGTTGACCAGAGCAACCGCCGCATAGGAAGCGACATAGCCCAGGTCGATGGGGTTCCACAGGAAGGTCTCGTCGCAGATGCCCGCTTCGATGAAGGTCTTCATGTCGGAGGCCAGGGTCAGGCCGGTGACCTTGACGTCGCGGCCGGCATCCTGGATGCACTTGGAGACGGCGGGAGCGCCGACGGTGGTGGGAACGATCAGGCCCTTGAGATCCGGATACTGGTTCAGCAGAGCCTGGGTCTCGTCGAAGGACTTCTGATACTCGTCATCGCCGTACACAACGCCGACGTACTCGATGTTGGCATAAGCCTCGTTGGCTTCCAGCTCCTCCTCGATGTAGGAGATCCACAGGTTCTGGTTGGGAGCGGTGGCCATGGCGGACACGACGCCGATCTGGCCCTCGTAGTTCACGGACTTGGCGATGGACTCGAGCAGGGTCAGGCCGATGTTCTTGGCGGAAGAGGGCTGCACGTCCAGATCGCGGCCGGGATAGGCGACCTCAGCGTCGTAGGAGACGACCTTGATGCCGTCTTCCATGGCCTGGGTGCAAACGTCAACCAGCGCGTCGGGGTCGTTCGCGGAGATGATCAGAGCATCCACGCCCTTGGAGATGAAGTTCTCGATGATGCGGATGGCGCCGTCGCTGGAGCCATCATCGGGGCCGTCGTGCTCGAAGGTGAAGCCCAGCTCTTCAGCGGCCTTGGCCACACCGTCAACGGAAGCCTGGAAGTAGGCGTTACCGGACTGCTTGTAGACGACGCCAATGTACAGGCCATCGCCCGCCTTGGCTTCTGCCATTGCGGCGCCCGCCAGAACCAGCAGGGCAACCAGAACGAGTGCAAGGATTTTCTTCATGGAAAAGTTCCTCCTTTTATTTTTTTTGCCCGGAGGGCAAAACTTGAGCGAAATTGGGGTGCGGTCAGGCCTTGGCCGCGGCCTCCGCGCGCTGCTTGCGCACGCGCTGGGCGTTCTTGACGTCCTGCATGATGTTGGGCAGCAGCACCGACAGGATCAGGATCACGCCCACGGAGAGGTTGACGGAGCTGTCCGCGAAGCCGAACAGCGTGCCCAGGCCGATCTTCACGATGCCGAAGATGAACAGGGAGATCACCGCGCCGATGACGCTGCCCTTGCCGCCGTCGGTGGAGAAGCCGCCGAGGACGGCCGCGGCGATGGCGTACATGTGGTAGCCGTCCATGATGTCCGCCTTCACGGAGGAGGACGTGGCGCCCACGAAGAACAGGCCGGTCACGGCGCTCATCAGGCCCGCCACGAGGTAGCAGCCCACCTTGATGCGGTCCACCCGGATGCCGGAGAAGCGCGCCGCCGTGGCGTTGGTGCCAATGGCGAAGATGCGCCGGCCGACGGGCGTCAGGTGCAGCACCACGAAGAACACGGCTGCGATGATCAGGAAGATGGGAATCATCACCGGGAGCTTGAAGGAGCCGCAGTCGATCAGACTGTTGAGGTTCTTCAGCAGGGCGAAGGTGTCGTCCTTGAAGGTGATGGTCTCGCCGCCGATCAGCAGATAGCTGAAGCCGCGGAAGAACAGCTGGGTGGCCAGCGTGATGATCATGGGGAAGAGCTCCTTGAAGCGGGTGACCAGCAGGCCGTTGATGAGGCCGCAGAGCACGCCCACCAGCAGGCAGGCAGCGATGGCGAGGGCGAAGGCCAGGCCGTTGCCCATGCCGCCGGTGGTGAACGCGCGGTAGAGCACCGCCAGCACCACCACGCTCAGCGTGGCGATGGAGCCCACCGAAATGTCCATGTCGCCCAGCGCCAGAATCAGCATCATGCCCAGAGTCATGAAGGAGTAGAGCATGTAGGGGCGCAGGGATTTGATGATGTTCGCGAAGTTGAACACGTCCTTCTTGGCGAGGCCCGCCGCCAGATTGGAGGCGTCCTTCACGTTGAAGACCACGCAGACCAGGGCCATCAGGCAAATCAGGAAGAACTCCCAGCTCCTGAAGAAGGATTTAACTTTTTTCATCAGATGTTCCTCCTTGCCAGGTCCTGCTTGTTGGCGATGCGCTGCAGGATGACGTTCAGCAGGATTGCGAACAGCAGCAGGATACCCTTCACAAATTCAGTGATCATCGAGTTGCCGATGCCCAGCATCGGGATGGCGTTGTCGATCAGGGCGATCATCACCGCGCCGATCACCACGCCGGTGATCTTGCCGTAGCCGCCGGTGACGCTCACGCCGCCCAGCACGCAGGCTGCGATGGTGAACATCTCGTTGCCGTTCGCGGTGCCCTTTTCCACCGCGTTGTAGAAGCTCAGCCACATGATGCCCGCCAGGCCCGCGGTCGCGCCGCAGATCACATGGGCCAGCACCTTGATGCGGTTGATCGGCACGCCGCGCATCTGCGCCGCCTCGGCGTTGGAGCCCACGGCGTAGAGGTTGCGGCCGGTGCGGGTGTACTTGAGGAACACGCCGGTGAGCACCGTCACTGCGATCGCCATCCACACCAGCAGCGGAAGCCCCAGGAAGCTGTTGCCGGTCAGGAAGCTGGCAAAGCCGGGGGTCAGGTCGGTGGGGTTGATTTTGTTCATGCCCATCAGCCACTGCATGGGGATCAGCGCGCGCACGATGTAGCTGGTGGACAGGGTCACGATGATGGAGATGACCCGGCCGTAGCTCATCAGCACGCCGTTGACCGCGCCGATGGCCGCGCCGATGCCGATGCCCAGCGCGAACATCAGGAAGGTGGATTCAATCGTGCCCATGCCCATCAGCTTGCCGGCCACGCAGCCCACGAAGGCCAGGATGGCGGTGATGGAGATGTCGATGGAGCCCACCAGCAGCACGCACAGCATGCCGCAGGACATCACCATGTTGATGGAGCCGTTCTTCAGAACGTTCATGTAGGATTTGGGAATGTAGCCCGGAACGCGGATGCTGATCGCAACCAGAAGCAGCACCAGAACCGCCAGCAGCGGAATCTCCCGATGCTCAATCAGCAGCGCGTACAGGGGTTTGCGCTCTTTCTTCGTCTGCATTTCGTGTCTGCTCCCTTCCGTCATTCCTTGCTCTTGGGCATGGCCGCCTTCAGGATGGTGTCCTGGGTCAGGCCCTCGGCCTTGAATTCAGCGCTGATTTTGCCCTCGCTCATCACATAGATGCGGTCGGACATGTTCATGACCTCCGGCATTTCGCTGGAAATCATCAGTATGCCCATGCCCTTGCTGGCCAGGTCGCTCATGATTTCATAGATCTGCGCCTTGGAGCCCACGTCCACGCCCTTGGTGGGCTCGTCCAGAATGATGAGCTTGGGATCGCCGGCCAGCTGCTTGGCTACGACAACCTTCTGCTGGTTGCCGCCGGAGAGCGCGCCGGTGTGGGTGTGGCTGTCGGGCGCCTTCACGGCCAGCAGCTCCTTGAGATCGTCGCTGAAGCTGTATTCCTTGCTCTTGTTCAGGAAGACACCATAGAGGCACTTTTCCAGAACGGAGAGGGAGATGTTGTAGTTGATGGACCAGGAGAGAAGCAGCGCCTGCTTCTGCCGGTCCTCGGGCAGCAGGCCGATGCCCTTTCTCATGGCCTCGATGGGCGTGATGCCGGTGATCTTTTCGCCCTGGAAGTACACGTCGCCGCTATCGGCCTTCGTGATGCCGAACACGGACTCCACCACCTCGGTGCGGCCCGCGCCCACCAGGCCGGTCAGGCCCACGATTTCGCCGGCGCGCACGTTCAGGTTCACATCCTTGTAAAAGCCCGTGCGGCTGAGATTTTCGACGCGGAGCAGCTCCTCGCCCACCTCGGTCTTCTTCTTGGGGAACAGCTGGGTGATTTCGCGGCCCACCATGTGGTGCACCAGCACATGCTCATCCACGGGCATGTCCCAGGTGCCGATGTACTGGGCGTCGCGGAACACGGTCACGCGGTCGGCCAGGCCATAGATGTCCTCAAAGCGGTGGGAGATCAGAATGATGGCCGTGCCCTGGTCGCGCAGCTTGCGGGAGATGGCGTAGAGATCCTCGCTCTCCCGGCGGGAGAGGGCGGCGGTGGGCTCGTCCATAATCAGAATCTTGGCATTCATGGACAGCGCCTTGGCGATCTCCACCAGCTGCTGCTGGGCGACCGAGAGGGAGCCCACGGAGACGGTGGGGCTGAAGTCCGCGCCCACGGCGTCCAGGAGCTTTTTGGCCTCGCGGTTGGCCTTGTTCCAGTTGATGAACGGGCCGCGCTTGAACTCGTGGCCGATGAAGATGTTCTCGGCCACGGAGAGGTCGGGATAGGAAGCGGCGTGCTGGTAGATGGCGGCGATGCCGTACTTCTGGGCGACGATGGGGTCGCTCATGACGACCTTCTCGCCGTTGAGAATGATTTCGCCGCCGTCGGGCTGATGCACGCCCGTGAGGGTCTTGATGAAGGTGGACTTGCCCGCGCCGTTTTCGCCCACCAGCGCGTGAATCTCGCCCGCCTTCAGGTTGAAGCGCACCTTGTCGAGGGCCTTCACACCGGGGAAGATCTTGGTGATGTCGTTCAGCTCCAGTATGTACTCAGACATGCTCTTACCTCCGCCTGATCGTTGTCTGGAAGGGCCTGCGCCTTCCCGGAGGGTGCGATCCCCATTCGGACGAAGGCCCCCGTACGCACCGGGGGCGATCGTGGGATGTTGGCTTTGTCCAAATTGAACGCGCCGCGTCCTGGATCTTCCCTTTATGCCCGTTTCATCCAAGCGAACCCTCTTGAATGTTTGCATAATTTGATATATAATAGTATAAAGCGTTAAAAGCATGTTTGTCACTCACGATCGTTGGCCGATAATTACGAAATGTTGGCATTTCGAACCGGAAGCGTGTTTTCGACAGGGAGGGGGCGCGCATGGCACAGGTCAAGCTGAACTTCAATCTGGATCTGGAGCCGGAATCCGTGTGGCTTACGGTCACGGCGGCGCAGGCGGCGCGCGCCTCCATCGCCTATGTGCAGGAGTTGGGGGACTTCCGCTGCGGGCCGAATTACTACACCACCCGCGAGAATCTTCCCTCCTACCTGATCAAGCTGTGTATCAGCGGAGAGGGCACGCTGGATTACGACGGGCAGAGCTATACCGTTCAGCCGGGACAGCTGTTCTGGATCGACTGCATGAAGCCCCAGCACTACCGCACCGCCCCGGGAAAGGAGAGCTGGCACGTGCTGTGGGTGCACTTTTTTGGCGCGCCCTGCGAGGCCTACTACCACCTGTTCCTGGCCCAGAACGAGGGCAAGTGCGTGGTGCGGCCCGGCTCCGACATGCTCATTCACAGCGCGCTGGACGGCCTGCTGAAGCAGTATCGGGAGGGCGGCAACACCCTGCTGGACGACGTGCAGGCCTCCGCCACGCTCACCCAGCTGATGTCTCAGCTGATTCACGCCGCCGGAACCCGCAGCGACGCGGACAACCTGCCCGGCTATGTGCTCGACGCCCGCGACTACATCAACCGCCACTACGCCGAGCGCATCACCCTGGACGTGCTGGCCCGGGCCATCTCCATCAACAAATTCTACCTCCAGAAGCTGTTCAAGCGCTGCCTGGGCCTCTCGCCCAACGAATATCTGATTCACACGCGCCTGACCCGGGCCAAGCAGCTGCTGCGCACCACCTCCGCGCCCATCAGCCAGGTGGCCCTGGACGTGGGCATCAACAACATCGGACACTTCATTTCCCTGTTCAAGAGATACGAGGGCGTGACCCCCAGCGGCTACCGGCAGTACTGGTACAACCCGGAGCCGGATCACAGCGGCGAAACCTGAAGCCCCCTTCCTGGCCCGAATGTGTGCGCACATTCGGGCTTTCATATTAAATTTGCTGTTGCGGGCGGGTTTGGCCGGGCCTGGGGTTGAAGAACGGGCATTTTTATTTTATAATTAAAAGTGGTAAATTAGGGAGAATTCGGGGCTGAATGGAAACGGAGGAGATTTGCGGTGGCCGAAATCGTGCTAAGGGAACCTGTGGAGCTGGCGCTGCCCGCGCAGCGGAGCATGATGCTGGTGCTGCGGCTGACGACGGCGGGCGTGATCGCCCGGGCCGGGCTCACCGTGGATCGCATGGACGACGTGAAGCTGGCCGTGGAGGAGGCCTGCAGCTGCCTGATCGGCAAGACGGGCGGCCCCAGCCGCCTGCGCCTGCGCTTTGCGCAGGAGGGCGCGGCATTGAAGATCAACATCTGCGGCGACGGCGCCTGCGAGGGCGCGAGGATTCCCCCGGAGGAGTGCACGGTGGTGCGCTGCATACTGGAGTCCCTGGTGGACGACGTGGAACTGAGCATGCACGGCGACGCCGTCGGCGCGGTGGAGCTGCGAATCGCGCTGGACGCGTGAGGTGAGGCCATGCGCACGAATGTAAAGCTGCCGCCGGGCGAGACGCAGCGCCTGCTGGAGCTCTACGCCCGCACCGGAGAGGCAGGGTATCGGGACCGGATCGTGGAGGGCCACCTGTACATCGCGGAGATCATCGCCCGCCGGTTTTCCGGACGGGGCGTGGACTTTGACGATCTGTTCCAGGTGGCGGCGCTGGCGCTGACGAAGGCGCTGGAGAGATTTGATCCGGCGCGGGGCATACAGTTTGCCAGCTTCGTAACCCCGGCCATGGTGGGCGAAGTGAAGAATTACTTCCGGGATCGCTCCCGCGCCATCCGTCCGCCCCGGCGGGCGACGGAGCTTGCGCGGCTGGTGGACGCCGCCCGGGAGAGTCTGATTCAGCGCCTGGGCCGCGCGCCCCGGGTGGATGAGCTGGCCGCGGAGGCCGGAGTGACCGAGGACGAGGTTCTGGAGGGGCTGGAGGCTGCGAGCGCTCAGCCCGTTTCCCTGGATCAGCAGACCGAGGGCGAGGACGGGGAGATGGCGCTCTCCGGCGCGCTGGGCGCGGAGGAGAAGGGCTTTGCCGATTTTGAGACGGCGGATCTGCTCCGCCGGAGCATGGATGCGCTCACGCCCCAGCAGCGCGAGGTGATTCGCCTGCGCTATTTTGAAAACCTTTCGCAGCGCGAGGTGGCGCTGCGCACCGGCGTCTCCCAGATGACGGTGTCCCGCACGGAGCGCGGCGCGCTGGAGCGCATGCGCCGGGGGCTGAAGCCGGAAAATGAATGACGGAGTCGAGAGATCAATGATGAAATGGATTGCAAGCGCCGCATTTGGCATGGAGGGCATGACCGGACGGGATCTCAAGCGCCTGGGCATGCAGAACGTGCGCGTGATGGACATCGGCGGCGCGATGTTCGAGGGAAGCTTTGAGGACGCCTTCCGGGCCAACCTGTGGCTGCGCACCTGCGACCGGATTCTGCTGGTGATGGCGCAGTTCAGGGCGACGAGCTTCGAGGAGCTGTTTCAGGGCGTGAAGGCGATCGAGTGGGAAGGACTGCTGCCGGAGGACGCACGCTTCCCCATCCGGGCCAAGTGCGTCAAGTCCACGCTGATGAGTCCCTCGGACGTGCAGAAGATCGCCAAGCGCGCCATGGTGGAGCGCCTGAAGGGCGCCTACGGCCTGGACTGGTTCGACGAGACCGGCGTGCTGTTTCAGATTGACATTTCCATACGGGACGATATCGTCACCGTTTCGGTGGATTCCTCGGGCGAGGCCCTCTCCCGGCGCGGCTACCGCACCTGGAACGGCGAGGCGCCCATCCGGGAGACGCTGGCCGCGGCGCTGATTCTCAACAGCGGCTGGCATCCCTGGCAGCGGCTCTACGATCCCTGCTGCGGCACGGGCACGCTGCTGGTGGAGGCGGCGTTCATCGCCCTGGGCCGCGCGCCCGGGCTCACCCGCGCCTTTGCTATGGATGCCTGGCCCTGCGCGCCCCACGACGCGCTGCGCCGGATCCGCACCGAGGCGAAGCTCAAGTACGAGGAGGGCTCCAGGCGCGAGATCCGCATCTGCGGCTCGGACATCGACCCGGACGCCATCGAGTTGGCCCGGCGGCATGTGCGCCAGGCGGGCCTGGCCGGGCGCATCGAGCTGGAGGTGAAGGACCTGCGGGACGTGACGCTCTCCGGCGAGCCGGGCGTGTTCGTCTGCAACCCGCCCTACGGCGAGCGCCTGGACAACCTCCGCGCGGCCCACACCGTGGCCCGCCAGCTGGGCAGACTCCAGGAGCGCAACCCCGGCTGGACTCTGTGCGCCTTCTCGGCGGACATGGGCTTTGAGCGGGAGTACGGCCGCCGCGCCAACCGCCGCCGCCGCTACTACAACGGCCGCATTGAATGTGAATACCACATCTTCGAGCCCGGCGCGCCGGAGCCGAAGAACCGACCGATACAACGCAAACAACAATCCGGGATGCGAGGTGGAAAGAAATGAAACCGATCTTCAACAGGGCGCCGCTGACCCCGAACACCCTCTCGCCGCTGCCGCTGGGCTCCATTCGGGCGGAGGACTGGCTGCTGGACGAGCTCAACATGCAGGCGCAGGGCATCACCCGCGATTTCGCCGCGGCCTGTCCGGAGGTCCGGGAGGACGGCGCGTGGGTGCGCGCCGCGGACGGAGATCTCACCCGCTCCGTTTACTATCTGGAGGGCCTGATCTATCTGGGCTGGACGCTGGACGACGAGGGCATGCAGGCGCGCGCCCGCCGCGGCGTGGAGTGGATGCTCGAAAGCCAGCGGGAGGACGGCTGGTTCGGCCCGGAGGACAACGACGATTACTGGCCGCTGATGCTGGCCTTGCGGGCCATGCGCGCGTTCTTCACCGCCACCGGCGACAAGCGCGTGCTGGTGCTGATGGACCGCTTCTTCAAGTATGAATACCGGAATCTGGCGCAGCATCCCCTGCGGGACTGGGCCGTGGCCCGCGGCGGCGAAAACATGGAGGCCGCCCTGTGGCTGTACAACATCACGGGACAGAAGTACCTGCTGGAGCTGTGCAAAAAGCTGCGCGCCCAGACGCTGGACTGGCCCAACTTCTTCCACACCTTCTCCAACGCCATGCCCATGAACAAGACCCAGCGCTGGGAGCGCCTGCGGGAAGCCCTGGGCGAGGAGGCGGACGAGCCCCTGGAGGGCGAAAGGCGCCCCTACTTCCACAGCCAGTTCCACCAGACCCAGGGCGTGAACCTGGCCATGGGCCTGAAGACCCCGGGCGTGATCAACCAGTTCAAGAGCGGCTTCAAGGAGCAGGGCGGCTTCCGCTTCGGCTACGAGAAGCTGATGAAGCACCACGGTCTGGCCAACGGCATGTTCAGCTGCGACGGGCACATCAACGGCGCGAGCCCCACCCAGGGTGTGGCCCTGCAGGCGGTGGTGGAGATGCTCAACACGCTGGAGGCGCTCATCGGCATGGGCGACTTCGGCGACCAGCCCGCGGACGTGCTGGAGAAGATCGCCTACAATGCCCTGTCCGCGGCCTTCAGCGCCGATCTGAAGCGCTATCAGCCCCTGCAGCAGGCCAATCAGGTGAAGCTCTCCGTGGGCGCGCGCAAGTGGTACAACGCCGCTCCGGACGCGAACCTCTTCCATGAGGCGCGCAACGATCTGGACTGCGCCAGCTGCCACGAAGCCTGGCCGAAGTTCGTCTCGTCCCTGTGGTACGCCACCAACGACGGCGGCCTGGCGGCGGTGAGCTACGCGCCCTGCACGGTGCGCGCGGTGCTGGACGGCGTGCCCGCCCGTGTGCGCGTGTCCGGCGGCTACCCCTTCATGCACAGCGTGGAGATCTGCGTGTCCGTGAAGAAGAGCGCGGAGTTCCCCCTGTACCTGCGCATCCCCTTCTGGGCGCGCCAGTCCATGATCTACCTGCCCGACGGCGAGATCATGCAGGTGCGGGCCGGGGAGAGCGCCTGCGTCCGCCGCCGCTGGAGCAGCGGGGACGTGATCCGGCTGGAGATTCCCGGCAATCCCCGCGTCACCCGATGGTACCACCAGTCCGGCGCGGTGGAGGTGGGCCCGCTGCTGATGGCCCTGCGCGCGGAGGAGACCTGGCAGGAGAGCGGCGCCGGCCTTTGCGCAGAGGCCGGCGAGGGCTGGAACCGGGCGCTGGTTCGGAACGAGCCCATGAAGCTGATTCAGGTGGAGGAGGACGTGTCCGCCTTCGGCCGGGGCGAGAGCGCAATGAGCGTGATGGTGAAGGCCGCGAAGATCGACTGGAGCATGGACGGCGAGAACTGCGCCGCCGTGCCCATGGCGCCCCGCTTCGGGAAGAGCGCGCTGGACGTGCTGGAGCTGGTGCCTTACGCCGACGCGCCCCTGCGCATCTGTGAATTCCCCCTGGGCGCGGTGAAGGAGGACAGGCAGAAGGAAGTCAAGTGAGCGCGGAGGGAGGCGACGTCTTCCGCTGCGGCGCATCGCAAAACAGCCCCGGCCGGGATGCTCCGGCCGGGGCTGTTCGCGGGCAGGGGACGGAAAAACTGCGGATTTGACAAATGTGCGTTCGTGCGGTATCTTGGAAGAAAACCGGAAAACGGGAGGGAAAAGCATGAAGAAGATGTTGCTTGCGCTGCTTGTGCTCGCGCTGTGCGCGCCCCTTGGCGCGCTGGCTGAGGGGATGATGCAGGTCGTGAACTGTGAGGACTGGGTGTCGCTGCGCAGCGCGCCGAGCACGCAGGCCGAGAGATTGGCGCAGGTGCCGCTGGGCGCATATGTGACCGGCGAATACGACCCCTATTCGGACTTCAGCCATTGCAGCTACGGGGGCGTCTCGGGCTACATCCTGAATCAGTACCTGGAGGCGCCGGCGCTCGCGGCGCAGGTGGACGGCCGCACCGTGCTTGCGACGCGCAGCTACGGCGACAGCAGCGAGGTGCTGGAGGTTGCGTGTCTGGATTCCGCGGGCGGCGAGTGTTGGAAGCGCGTGTTTGAATCGCCCTATACCACGGAGCTGGATTGCACGGACGCCTTCGTGGCCGGAACGGCGGCGGATCCGCTGGTGCTGGTGCATGTGTCGGGCGTGGGCCTGACCGCGCTGGATTTGTATACGGGAGCCCCGCGCTGGGCGCTGGAGCGTGCGGCGGTGGATCTGGGCGGCAGCATCAGCCACGCGGTGGGCGCGGACGGCACGATGTACATCGGCGGCTACTACGGCCCCGACCCGGTGGCGGTCTCCGCGGATGGCGAGCTGCTGTGGCAGTCCTCCTCGGTGTACGGCGAGAGCGACGGCAATTCGCTGGATTTCTGGTGGCTGTATGCGCTGGAGCTCGGGCCGGACGGCCTGACCGCCACCTACGACATGAGCGCCGACGGGCGCGGCGGACAGGTGCTGTACAGCCTGGACGGGGAGATGCTGGGCCACAGCTTCACGGAGTCCTGACAGACAGGGAAAACAAGAGCGCGGCGGTATTGCGGAAATACCGTCGCGCTTTTTTGATGCGAAGGGCCTTACAGGATGTACTTGCGCACGTCCTTGGCGTGGGCGTCCGCTCCCAGCTGGGCGTTGACGTAGTCCGCGTCGATGGTGACGCAGACCTCCGGGGCGTCGCCGCCGCCGGCGTTGAAGGCGATGTCGTTGAGGATGCGCTCCAGCATGGTGTGCAGGCGGCGCGCGCCGATGTTCTCGGCGGTCTCGTTGGCCTGCCAGGCGTACTCCGCGATGGTCTGAAGCGCGGAATCCTGAAACTCCAGGCTCACGCCGTCCACGCCCAGCAGCAGCTGGTACTGGCGGATCAGCGCGTTTTCCGGCTGGGTCAGGATGCGCTTGTAGTCCTCCACGCTGAGGGGCTTGAGATCCACGCGCACGGGGAAGCGGCCCTGCAGCTCGGGGATGAGGTCGGTCACCTTGGAGACGTGGAACGCGCCGGCGGCGATGAAGAGCATGTGGTCGGTCTTCACCGGGCCGTACTTGGTGTTGACCGTGGTGCCCTCGACGATGGGCAGGATGTCGCGCTGCACGCCCTCCCGGGACACGTCCGGGCCGTTGCCGCCGCCGCGGCCGGCCACCTTGTCGATCTCGTCCAGGAACACGATGCCGTGCTGCTCGGCGCGCTCGATGGCCTCGGAGTACACCGCGTCCATGTCGATGAGGTTCTGCTCCTCCTCGGCCTGGAGGATCTTGCGGGCCTCGCGAACCTCCACCCTGCGCAGCTTGGTCTTCTTCGGCATGATGCTGCCCAGCACGTCGTTCATGTTCATGTCCATGCCGGGAATCTCCGCCTGAGGCGCGGTCTCCTCCACCTCCACCTCGACGATCTCGTGTTCGAGCTCGCCCCGGCGCAGGCGGGTGCGCACGTCGTCCTGGCGCACGGCCAGCGCGGTCTTCTCGCTCTCGGACAGTTCCGGCTCCCTGGGCTTGTTGCCCAGCAGGATTTCGATGGGGTTGGCGGGCTTCTTCTTCTGGGTGCGGGTCATCAGATCCACCAGGCGGTTCTCCACCACGACCTCGGCGCGGCGGCGCACCCGGGCGGAGTGCTGGCCCTTCACCAGGCGGATGCTGGCCTCGATCAGATCGCGGATGATGGATTCCACGTCGCGGCCCACATAGCCCACCTCGGTGAACTTCGTGGCCTCCACCTTGATGAAGGGCGCGTCCGTGAGCTTCGCCAGACGGCGGGCGATCTCGGTCTTGCCCACGCCCGTCGGGCCGATCATCAATATGTTCTTCGGGGTGACTTCTTCGCGGATGTCCTCGGAAAGCTGGGCGCGGCGGTAGCGGTTGCGCAGGGCCACCGCCACGGCGCGCTTGGCCTCGTCCTGGCCGATGATGTAGCGGTCCAGCTCGCGGACGATCTCGCGGGGGGTGAGTTCAGTCATTTGATTTCTCCTTTCGGCTTGCGGGGGCTGCGTCCGGCGCGCACATGCGCGGCGGCGTCCCCGCGCGGGCCTCAGACCGTTTCGACGATGATGTTGCCGTTGGTGAAGACGCAGATCTCGCTGGCCACCTTCAGCGCCTTTTCGGCGATTTCGTGGGCGGGCAGGTCGGTGTTCTGCATCAGGGCGCGGGCGGCGGCCAGCGCGAAGTTTCCGCCGCTGCCGATGGCCAGCACGCCGTCGTCCGGCTCGATCACCTCGCCGGTGCCGGACACCAGCAGCAGATTGTCCCGGTCGGCGCACAGCAGCATGGCCTCCAGCTTGGCGGTCTTGTTCATCTGCCAGTCCTGCGCCAGCTCCACGGCAGCGCGGGGCAGGTTGCCGGAGTACTGGGTCAGCTTGTCCTCAAAGCGCTCGGTGAGGGCGAAGGCGTCGGAGACCGAGCCTGCAAAGCCGATCACGACCTTGCCGCCGTAGATGCGCCGCACCTTGCGGGCGGTGCCCTTCATCACGGTCTTTTCGCCCATCGTCACCTGGCCGTCGCCGGCCAGGGCGATCTCGCCATCCCGGCGCACGGCGCAGATGGTGGTGCCGCGGAAGGGGCTGCGGATTTCATTTTCACAATTCATAGGTTTTCATCACCTCGTTCAGTGTGTCGATGGCGCGCGCGCTCAGCTTCTCGTAGCGGTTGCGCTTGCCCCGCACGCGCGCGTCCAGCGGCTCCAGGATGCCGAAGTTGGCGTTCATGGGCTGGAAGTTGGCGCTGGGGGTGCAGACGTGGCGGGCGAGGGCGCCCAGGATGGTTCGTCCGGTGAAGTCGGGTTCGGGCTTGCCGGAGAGGGCGCAGTACAGGCCGATGGCGGCAGTCATGCCCGAGGCGGTGGATTCCATGTAGCCCTCCACGCCGGAGAGCTGTCCGGCGAAGCGGAGGAGGGGATTGCCCTTCAGGGCGTAGTTCGCACCCAGCATGTCCGGGCCGTTTAAGTAGGTGTTGCGGTGCATCACGCCGTAGCGGGCAAATTCCGCGTGCTCCAGGCCCGGAATCATAGAGAACACGCGCTTTTGTTCGCCCCACTTGAGCCGCGTCTGGAAGCCCACCAGATTGTACAGCGTCCCGGTCTCGTTCTCCTGGCGCAGCTGCACCACGGCGTAGGGCTCCTTCCCCGTGCGGGGATCCACCAGCCCAACGGGCTTGAGCGGGCCGAAGGCCAGCGTCTGGCGGCCCCGAGAGGCCAGAATTTCCACGGCCAGACAGCCCTCGAACACCAGCTTCTTTTCAAAGTCGTGCAGCTCGGCCAGCTCCGCGCCCATCAGCGCGTCGTAGAAGGCGTTGTACTCGTCCTCATTCATGGGGCAGTTCAGGTAGTCCGAGCCTCGGCCGTAGCGGGAGGCGCGAAACACCCTGTCCATGTCCAGCGATTCGGCGGTGACGATGGGCGCGGCCGCGTCGAAGAAGTGCAGCGCCCTTGCGCCGGGAAGCGCGGAGATCGCGTCGGTCAGCGCGGGGTCGGTCAGGGGGCCGGTGGCGATGATGCACGGGCCCTCGGGGATGCGGTCGATCACGGCGCTCTCAAACTCCACCAGCGGGTGATTCTTCAGCGTTCGGGTGATTTCGTCGGAGAAGCGGTCGCGGTCCACCGCCAGCGCACCGCCCGCGGGCACCCGGCACTTCTCCGCCGAGGCGAGAATCAGCCCGTCCAGCGCGCGCATTTCTGCCTTTAGAAGGCCGGAGGCGTTGGAGAGCTGCTCCGCCTTCAGGGAATTGGAGCAGACCAGTTCGGCAAAGCCCTCGCGCCTGTGGGCGGGGGAGAACTTCACCGGCTTCATGTCGATCAGATGTACGCGCACGCCGCGGCGCGCCAGCTGCCAGGTGGCCTCGCAGCCGGCCAGGCCCGCGCCCACGACGGTCACGGTGGGTAACTCATTCATCGCTGCCTCCGGCCTCCACCTGAACCCGGTGGCGGCAGTTTTCATTGACGCAGACGTGGAAGCAGGTGCCCTTCGGGCCGGCCTTGAACACCATGCGCCCGCCGCAGGCGGGGCACTTGTCGGCTACGGGGCGCTCCCAGGAGACGAAATCGCACTCGGGATACTTCTCGCACCCGTAGAACTTGCGGCCCTTGCGGCTGATGCGCTCCAGCAGCTCCGCGCCGCACTTGGGGCAGGGCACGCCGATGTTCTTCGGCAGCGCCATGGTGAAGCGGCACTCCGGGAAGTTGGGGCAGGCCAGGAAGCGGCCGTAGCGGCTCATCTTGTAGACCATCATCGCGCCGCACTTTTCGCAGGGCACGTCGGAAATCTGATCCTCGATGGCCACCTTTTCGATGTTCTTCTCCGCCTCCTCCAGCGTCCTTTCGAAGGGGCCATAGAAGTCGGCGATGAGCTTGTGCCACTCGGCCTTGCCGGCCTCCACCTCGTCCAGCTGTTCCTCCATGCCGGCGGTGAAGGCGATGTCCACGATGTCGGGGAAGTTCTTGCACATCATTTCGTTGACGATCTTTCCCAGCTCCGTGGGCATCAGGCGCTTGTTCTCACGGGAGACGTAGCCGCGGTTGATGATGGTGGAGATGGTGGGCGCGTAGGTGGAGGGGCGGCCGATGCCCTTCTCCTCCAGCGCGCGCACGAGGCTCGCCTCCGTGTAGCGGGGCGGCGGCTGGGTGAAGTGCTGGTCCGCGCCCAGCTCTCCCAGGTCGGCGGCCATGCCCTCCTCCAGCTCGGGCAGGTTGTTCACGCTGGTCTCCTCGGCGGAATCGTCCTGGCCCTCCTCGTAGACGGCGGTGAAGCCCGCGAAGCGCTGCTTCTGGCCGTTGAAGTGGAAGCGCGCGCCGCTGTCCGCGTCGATGTCCACCGACAGGGTGTCGTACAGGGCGGGGGTCATCTGGCTGGATACGAAGCGCTCGTAGATGAGCTTGTAGAGCCGGAACTGGTCCCGGGACAGGGAGGCCTTGATCGCGTCCGGGCGGCGCTGAATATCCGTGGGGCGGATGGCCTCGTGGGCGTCCTGGGCGGAGGAGCGGGTCTTGTAGACGTTGGGCTTCTCCGGCAGGTAATCGGCGGTGTAGTTTTCGGCGATCATCGCGCGCACGGCCTCCAGGGCCTCGTCGGCGATGCGGGTGGAGTCGGTGCGGATGTAGGTCACCAGACCCTGGGAGCCCTCGCCCGCGATTTCCACGCCCTCGTAGAGCTGCTGGGCGATCTGCATGGTCTTCTGGGTGGTGAAACCCAGCTTGCGGGAGGCCTCCTGCTGGAGGTTCGAGGTGGTGAAGGGGGCGGCGGGGAACTTGCGGCGCTCGCCCTTCTTGATCTGGGAGACGCGGAAGGACGCGTCCTTGCACTTTTCCAGCACCGCGTCGGCCTCATCCCGGCTGTGCAGCTCCGCCTTTTCGCCGCCGAAGCCGGTGAAGCGGGCGCTGACCTTTGCCTTGCCCATGGAGAAGGCGGCGGTGATGGTCCAGTACTCCTCGGGGACGAAGATGTCGATCTCCTCCTCCCGGTCGCAGATCATCTTGGTGGCCACGGACTGCACGCGCCCGGCGCTCAGGCCCTTCTTTACCTTGCGCCAGAGCAGCGGGCTGATCTTGTAGCCCACCAGGCGGTCCAGCACGCGCCGGGCCTGCTGGGCGTTGACCAGGTCCATGTTGATGGTGCGGGGGTTCTTCACCGCCGCCTTTACGGCCTTGGAGGTGACCTCGTGAAATTCGATGCGGCAGGGGGACTTGTCGTCGATGCCCAACACGTTTGCCAGATGCCAGGAGATGGCCTCGCCCTCGCGGTCCGGGTCGGTCGCGAGGTAGATCTTCGAGGCGCTGCGCGCCTCCTTGCGGATGCGGTTCAGGATTTCGCCGCGGCCGCGGATGGTGATGTATTTCGGCTCAAAACCGTTCTCCACGTCCACGCCGATCTGCGACTTGGGCAGATCGCGCACATGTCCCTGCGAGGCTTCGACCTTGTAGCCGCGGCCCAGGAATTTGCCGATGGTCTTCGCCTTTGCGGGAGACTCGACGATTACGAGCTTGTTTGCCATGAATTTCCTCCGTTGCGGGTGATGGGATTGCCGGGCTCAGAGATACGCGCGGTAGAGCCCGCCCGGCACTTTAACTATTATTCCCCGAAGTTCCAACATTGTCAAGTGGGAATTTAGCTTCGAGGTC
Source organism: bacterium (assembly GCA_004563405.1). GTDB lineage: Bacteria > Bacillota > Clostridia > Christensenellales > Aristaeellaceae > SFTH01. The sequence continues at coordinate 46,178 of SFTH01000012.1, read as the reverse complement.
GGAAAATCCACCAGATTGGCCAGTTCGTCGAAGGAGAGCTCCTGCTCCAGCAGGGGTCGGACGATCTGGTCGTCCTCGGGATCGAGGACAATTTTGTTGCGCGGCGCGCTCTGGCTGGCGTCGGGGCGCGCGGCCCAGCGATAGTGCTCCAGGACGTCCCAGCCGGAGAGCACGGGAATTGCGCCCTCCACGATCAGCCGGTTCGGCGCGGCGCTCAGGGGCGAATAGATCGACCCGGGCACGGCGAACACGTCCCGGTTCTGGTCGGTGGCGTCGGCGACGGTGATCATCGCGCCGGACTTTTCCGCGCCCTCCACGATGAGCACGCCCGCGCTCAGGCCGCTGATGATGCGGTTGCGGGCGGGAAAGTTGGCGGGCCGGGGCGAGACGCCCGGCGGGTACTCGGAGAGAACCGCGCCGCCGTTATCCAGGATGCGCCGGTAGAGCGCCTCGTGCTCCTGGGGATAGATCACGTCCGCGCCGCAGCCCAGCACGGCCACGGTGCGGCCCATGCCGATGAGCGCGCCCTCGTGGGCGGCGGCGTCCACGCCGTAGGCCATGCCGCTGACGACGGTCACGCCCTCCCGGGCGAGGGTCTCCGCGATCTCCCGGGCGGCGCGCTGGCCGTCGCGGGTGCAGCGCCGGGAGCCCACGATGGCGAAGCGGCGCGCCTCCTCCGGCGCAACCTCGCCCAGGGCGTAGAGGGTGGGCGGCGGGTCGTAGATGTCGGACAGCTGCGCGGGATAGCCGTCGTTCACGCGGGGAATCGCCCGCATGCCCTCTTTCTCCATCCGGGCGAAGAGGGAATAGAAGTACTGCTCGCTGCGGGCCTGCCGGAGCTTTTCCAGCACGGCCTTCCCCAGAAAGCGCATCCCATCGTCGCCCACGTTGTCCCAGACCGTGCGCGCGTCCTCATAGATGCTGATGAGCTGGTAGAAGCGCTTGGGGCCGATGCCCTCCACGCTGCTGAGCCAGACCCAGTATTGCTCCAACGTGCTCAAATCCATGCGTGTTTCCTCAATTTCCGGCGCGGGGCCGGGCGTGTGCGCGTTGCGCCGCCCCGGTCACGGCGCGCGTTCTATCCCCAGTACTTCCGATCCAGCGTGCGGTACTGCACGGATTCGGAGATGTGCCCGGCGGTGATCTCCTCCGCGCCCTCCAGGTCGGCGATGGTGCGGGCGACCTTCAGGATGCGGGTGTAGGCGCGGTTGGACAGGCGCAGCCGCTCGCAGGAGAGCAGCAGCAGCTCCTTCGCGTCGGCCGTCATGGGGCAGGCGGCGTTCAGGTTCCGGGCGCTGAGCTGGGCGTTGATGCGGATGCCCGCCGGGTCGCCGGCGTAGCGCGCGCGCTGCACCGCTCGGGCCGCCTCCACCCGGCGGCGCACCTCGGCGGAGGACTCCTCCGGCGCGTCCTGGGAGAGGCGCTCGGCGGGAATGGACTCCACCTCGATGTGCATGTCAATGCGGTCCAGCAGCGGGCCGGAGATGCGGTTCAAATAGCGGCGGATCTCCGTGGGCGTGCAGCGGCAGGGCCGGGTGCGGCTGCCCAGGTTTCCGCAGGGGCAGGGGTTCATGGAGCACACCAGCACGAAGTCGGCGGGGTAGGTGGCCTGGGCGCTGACCCGGGTGATGGTCACGAAGCCGTCCTCCAGGGGCTGGCGCAGGGCCTCCAGCACGTCCCGCCGATACTCCGGCAGCTCGTCCAGAAACAGCACGCCGTTGTGGGCCTTGGAGATTTCGCCGGGCAGGGCGTTCGTGCCGCCGCCCACCAGCGAGGCGTGGGAGGCCGTGTGGTGGGGCGAGCGGAAGGGGCGCTCAATCAGCAGGCCACTGGGCGGCACCGTACCCGCCACGGAGTGGATGCGGGTGGTCTCCAGCGCCTCGTCGAAGGTCATGTCCGGCAGGATGGTGGGCATGCAGCGGGCCAGCAGGGTCTTGCCCGAGCCGGGCGGGCCGATCATCAGCACGTTGTGGCCGCCCGCGGCGGCGATCTCCAGCGCGCGCTTGGCGCTCCTCTGACCCTTGACGTGGGAAAAATCCGTGACGAAGGCGCGCTTTTCCAGCAGCGCCTCGTAGCCCACGGGAATCAGCGGGAGGATGGCCTCCTCGCCGCGGAAGTGCCGCGCGGCGGAGAGCAGGGAATCCGCGCCGAGGATGTCGATGCCCTCGATGCAGCGCAGCTCCGGCAGGTTGTCCGCGGGCACCATCACGGCCTTCACGCCCCGGCTGCGGGCGGAGATGACCATGGGCAGCGCGCCGCGCACGCCCCGCACGCTGCCGTCCAGCGAGAGCTCGCCCAGGATGCACACGTCCCGCAGGCGCTCGGGGTCCAGGCTGCCCGCGCAGGCCAGCAGGCCCAGGGCGATGGGCAGGTCGTAGGCGGGGCCCTCCTTCTTCAGGTCCGCAGGGGCGAGGTTTACGGTGATGCGGCCGTTGGGGAAGGCGAAGCCGCTGTTCTTCAGCGCGGCGCGCACCCGCTCCCGGGCCTCCTTCACCGATGCGTCCGGCAGGCCGACGATTTCAAACATGGGCATGCCCGTCGCAAGGTTGATCTCCGCCGTCACGGAAAAGCCGTCGATGCCGGTCAGGCCACAGCTGAGTATGCTCGCAAGCACGGCGCTCGCCTCCCTGTTGTGCTGGATGGGTGAAACAATAAGTCATTCTGAACTATAACATAGAATCCCTGAAAAGACAATATGAAATGCGCAGAACGATGGAAAAAGGGCCGCGACTGCCGCCCGGGCGACAGGACTGTGGGCGGAGGAGGCCGCACCGCCCGTGCAACTGGAGAACGGCGGCACACTTATAATGGAAGAAAGATTGCCGCCGCGGGCGCAACACGCCGGACGGCGCGGGGCCGTCCGGCGTGGGGATTCAGAAGTTATACCACTTGAACCATCTCAGGTATTGCGCATAATTCCGGGAGACGGGCAGGCCGGACTCCAGCGGATAGAATGCCACAAAGAGGATCAGCGACAGGGCGAGCAGGCCGCAGGCGATCCACCTGAAGCCCTTCTCGCTGCGCTTGCGCAGCTCGTCCAGCATCAGCACCGTGCAGAGGATGATGAAGGGCACGCTGGCGAAATAGTGGTAGATGAAGGTGGAGCGGGGCACCAGCACCCAGGGCAGGAACTGGCTGGCGAAGCCGATTAGCACGATCAGCCAGCTCTTCGGCGCGCGCCGCCGCCAGGCGGAGGCGATCAGGATGAAGAGGAGCGCAACCAGGCCCGTCCACCACACGGCGGGATTGCCCATGCAGGAGATCGAGGAGATCGTGCCCGCGGAGAGGTACGGCGTGCCGGAGTAGTACCACATGGGCCACCAGATCACCGGCCACTGATACCAGGGCGAGCGGAAGTAGTGGGTGTCGCCGCCCAGACCGGCGTGGTAGTTGAGCATGCTCTCCTGAAGCTCGATCACGCGCCTGACCCGCTCCATGCTGAACATGTCCCCGAAGCCGTTCACGCCCTCGTATTTGAGCTGGCCCGTGTAGGAGAAGTAGTAGATCAGCAGCGGGATCAGCACGAAGAACAGCAGGCAGAAGGCCACCGTCCACAGGCTGCGCCGCACGGCCTCCCGCCGGAGTGCGCCGCCCCGCGCGATTTCAGAGATCAGCTTCCAGAACAGCAGCACCGCCAGGCCCACCGCCGCGTATGCGCCGATCCACTTGGTGGCGATGGCCACGCCCATGGTCACGCCGCACAGGCCCAGCGGGACGAGGAAGCGCCCCAGGGAGACCTGCCGCCAGTCCATCTGCACCGCGCGGATCATGAAGAAGTACATCAGCAGGATCCAGAACACTGCGTAGGAGTCGATGGTGGCGATGCGGGTCTGGGTGAAGTGCATGCTGTCCAGCGCCAGCAGGCACATGGCGATCGCAGAGAGCTTTGTGGATTTGGTGAGCTGCATGGCCAGCAGGTACATCAGCGGCAGCATCATTACGCCCACCAGCGCGCCCATGAAGCGCCAGCCGAAGGGCGTCATGCCGAAGATGCGCACGCCCAGGCTCATGAGCACCTTACCCAGCGGGGGATGCGTCCATTCGTAGATGGAGAGCCCGTGCACCAGCTCGTAGGCCGTGCGGGCGTGGTAGATCTCGTCGAAGTAGGTGCCGTTGTAGTAGCTGGGGGTCTCCACAACGCAGTTTTGCTCGTCGGTCAGCAGCGCCGGATCCACGGCGTAGTCGGGATACTCGCCCTCCCGGGCGGCGATCTCCACGTCCAGCAGCGCGCCGTCCTCGCCCCAGAAGCCAACCTCCGAGAGGCGCAGGCCCGCGCTCAGCGCCGTGATGCGCACATAGCGGGCGGTCTGGAGGGGATAGGCGTTGTCGTTCGTGGCATAGGTGACGTAGGCGCTGCCGCCGCCGGGATCGACGGTCTGCCCGTAGAGCACGTTGCCGCTCTCGTCCCGGGGAACATACCACAGCCAGCGAAAGATTTCGCCCTGGTCGTACTGGGCGCGGCAGGGCTGCGTCCACACCTCGCCGTCGTTGGAGAGCTCCACGGTGAAGGTGGAGTTGCAGATGCCGCCGTAGTAGGTCATGCGGAAGGTGTGCACATCGCCCAGGTCAAAGACGATGTTCTCCCCGGACTGGCTGGAGACCCAGTCGGTCTGGGGGGCCTGGGTCGAGCCCAGGTTGACGAAGGCGACGGCGGCGTAGAGGGCGGTGACCGCGGCCATCAGCAGGTAGTCCCGGCGCTTGAGGTGCAGCCGGTGATCGCGGCGCGCTTCCGCCGCTTCCGGCGCGCCGGGCGTATCTTCCGCGCCGGGCTTCAGCGCATGCACATGACCCAGGATGCAAACGTCCAGGGACACCCAGGCCAGATACAGGGCGTTGAGCACGTTCGTGAGGGAGAGCATGGCGTTGAGCCACTGCTCCGAGGATTGCAGGTGGCCGTAGTTGCCCGTGCCCATGCCGCCCTGGAGCACCAGCAGCTCATTCATGGCCGCCACGGCAATCATCACCGTGAGGGAGAGGAGCACGCGGCGGTCCCGGTCGCAGGCGTAGGCCAGGGTCAGCAGCAGCAGCGCCGGAAAGATGTAGCGCTCGTGAATCTTCGGCCCGAAGGCGTAGATCAGCGCGATCAGCGCGCCGCCGGAGAGCAGCAGGGAATGGCTGCGCCTGGAGCCCACGCACAGGTAGCCCGCGAAGAGGTAGGCCGCGGCGAACATGCACCAGGCGAAGATCGTCCACAGGGGTTGGGCGGCGGTGGACACCCAGTTGAAGCCCAGCAGGGTGTAGAGGTTCAGGGCGTTGATGGTGAGGTAGGAATAGCTGCCCAGGGTCTCGCCGTAGAGGGCGACGAGCTTTGCAACCGGCTGCGTGAGCGCGGCGATGAAGCTGTCCGCGCCGCCGGCGAAGAAGAGGAGCGCGGTCGCATAGAGCAGCGCCAGCGCCGCCGCCAGGCCCAGCAGGAAGTCGCGCAGCTTTTTGCCGTCGCGGCCGCGGATCAGGCGGGCGACGATGTAGATCAGGCCCAGCGGCGCGAAGAGCATGGCCTGGGGCTTGATGAGCATGGCCGCCGCGAAGGCGACGAGGGAGGAAAGGTACTTTTCGTCAATGGCCTCCAGCGCGCACAGGGCGACCAGCAGCGTGAACACGGAGTCGATCTGTCCCCAGGCGGCGGAGTCGATGACCGCCGCGGGGTTGAGGGCGTAGAACAGCGCCAGCGCCGCCGCGATGCGCTCCGGGACGTTCCGTCGACGGGCCACGCGCCAGATCAGGCACGCGCCCAGCAGATCGCAGAGGATGGGCAGCAGCTTGAGCAGCAGCAGATGCCCCGGGCCCTGCACCGAAAGTCCCAGCAGGTCGCGCAGCGCCGCGGGCAGCCACAACAGCAGCATGTATCCCGGGGGATAGTCGCAGAAGTAGTCCTCGGCGTAGAAGTTACCGGGGCCGAGGCTGTAGATGCGCTCCGACCAGGCGGAGAAGCAGTTGATGTCCGTGTTGTAGCCCCGCACGCAGACGGCCAGCACCAGCCGCAGCAGGAGCGCCGCGCCCAGCCCGGCAGCCAGCAGCGCGCCCGCGGAGATGCGCGCGCCCTCGATGCGCTTCGAGCGCCGCGCCACGGCGAGAATCAGCACGCCGTAGAGCGCGAGCAGCAGCAGGTAGGCCTGCGTGTTGCGCTTGGGCGCGCCTTCTTCCTCCTGCGCCGCGGCGGAGGAGGAGCCGCCGGAGGAGCTGACCGGCTCCAGGGAGAGCACGGTCGCGCCCTCGGGCACGGCGTCCTGCTTCACGGCCTCCACGTCGTCAAACCACGCCCGGCCGCTGTTCTCCGCGCCGTAGCCGCCGATGCGCAGCATCAGCGTGACCTCAGTCTGCTCAGCGCCGGTGCGGCCGTAGACGGTGAGCCTGCGCCACTCCCCCGCCGTGTCCAGCACGGATTCGGAGTAGCTGAAGGTGTCCTCAAAGGACAGGGTCGCGCCGTAGGCCGCGTCGCCGCAGCCCTCGGCGCGCACCATGCAGGAGAAGCGGTACAGGCTGTCCGGCTCCACCCGCAGGGTCTGGACAAAGCGCGCGTCGTTGGGATCGGCGTTCACCACGGCGGCGCAGCTGCCCTCGTAGCCGTCGGAATCGGCGTAGAGCTTGCTGACGCCCTCGTCGGTAAACCACATCTCCCGGCTCCAGCCTACGGGCAGGCCCTGGGCGTCCAGCTGGGAGAAATCGCCGTTGACCACCAGGTTTTCCCCCTCCTCCGCCCAGGCGGAGGCGCAGAGCAGGGCCGACAGCGCGAGCAATATGCAAAAAAGGCGTTTCATCTTGGAAGAGCGCTCCTTCTGTACGAATGGTTCAACTTTTATCATTTCCATGCGTCGAATGGAAATTCCTCCATTTTGTGCGGCAAAATCAGGATATTTGTTGGAACAGAGGGGAAAAAGAATCCGCCTCTGCGCAAAAAACCGGGCGGCCGTGCGAGCCGTCCGGGCAGAATGCCCAGGGTTTGGCGGATTCGGGCGGCGGCGCCAACGGTTTCCGGCCGTCCCCGGCGCGCGCGGCGGAAGCCAAAGGGGTCCCGCGACGAGCACGCCCCGTAGGTCCTTTCCGGCCGTCTCCGGTGTGCGGCGGGAGCCTGTGTCCGTCCGTCAAAGTCCCTGCTTCCGCCTGCGCCGTTTGCGTCGGGGATTGCCCGGGCGGGTTTGGTGGATTCAGTCCTGCGGCGTTCAGAGCGCGAGCTCCATCTCCACGACGGCGTGGGTCTCCCGTTCGACCACCAAGCCGTTGGGAACAAAGCCGTTCTTTTCCCAGAAGCGTTTGCTCTGGGGATTGCCCTTCACGCGGGCGAGCCGGAGCGTGCGAAAGCCCCGCGACCGCAGAAAGGCGACGAGCTCCCGGACGATGCGCGTGCCCTCGCCGCGGCCCTGCAGCCGCGCGTCCAGCATGAACCAGCCCAGATAGGCCTCGCCCGGGGCGCGGTAGCCGTCGATGAGGTCGATGGCCGCAACCAGGGCGTCGCCGTCGTACAGGCCGAAGAAGTACTTGTCCCGGAGGGAAACGCCCGGAGGCAGCGCGGTCAGATCCGCGCGCAGGCTGTCCAGCGTCGCCGCCTCGCCCAGGTGGGCGTAGTACAGCGGGTTTCCGAGGCACAGCTCGAGCAATTCCGAAAGGGAATCCTCCGTGAAGGGGCGCGTCCCGTAGCGATGGGTGATCTCCCCGACGGGGATCGCGCTCACAGCACCATCACCAGCGTGCCCGCCGCGATGAGCGCCGCGCCGATGAGGGACTTGGAGTTGAAGGGTTCGCGCAGCAGCGTCCACGCCAGAACCAGCGTGATCACGATGCTCAGCTTGTCGATGGGAACCACCTTGCTGGCCTCGCCCAGCTGGAGCGCGCGATAGTAGAACAGCCAGGACGCGCCGGTGGCCAGGCCGGAGAGGATGAGAAACAGCCAGCTCTTGCGGCTGATCTCCGAAATGCCCCCCTGGGCCTTCGTGAGAAACACCATGCCCCAGGACATGGCCAGCACCACCACCGTGCGGATGGCCGTCGCCAGGGTGGAATTGACGTCGGCGATGCCGATCTTTGCCAGTATGGACGTCAGCGCTGCGAACACTGCCGAGAGAATTGCGCACATGAGCCACATAACGGGCCGCCTCCTTTGTCTCTCCGCGCCGGCCGGAACCGGCGCGATTCTCCGAAAAAAAGCGCCGGCGCGCGCCGACGCTTTCCACAAAAATTACTGCTTGCTGTCGAGATACTTCTGAATGTTGGCCAGCACCTCGTCGCTGTCGATGCCGTGCACCATACAGGCTTCCTCGAGGGATTCGCCGATGGAAGAGGGGCAGCCGATGCAATGCATGCCGGCCTGCATCAGCACCATGGCGATGCCGCGGTCGTAGGCGAGCATTTCGCCCATGGTGGTCTGCTTGGTAATCTGCATAGTGGTTTTCCTCCGTTTCGATTTTCTGGTTCTATTATAACCCATTTTGCGTTTTTTTCAATACTTAATTTCGCAGGCTGTGCAGCGGCGCGGGAATGCGGCCGCCGCGCTGAATGAACTCCGCGGAGCCGAAGCGGTTCACCGGAATGACCGGCGCGTGGCCCAGCAGGCCGCCGAACTCCACCTGATCGCCTGGCTTCGTGCCCGGCGCGGGAATCACGCGCACCGCAGTGGTCTTGTTGTTCACCATGCCGATGGCCGCCTCGTCCGCGATGATGGCGGAGATGGTCTCCGCCGTGGTGTCGCCGGGGATGGCGATCATGTCCAGACCCACGGAGCAGACGCAGGTCATGGCTTCGAGCTTCTCCAGGCTCAGCGCGCCCACTTCCGCCGCGTGAATCATGCCGCAGTCCTCGCTGACCGGGATGAACGCACCGGACAGGCCGCCCACGTTGGAGGAGGCCATCACGCCGCCCTTCTTGACCGCGTCGTTGAGCAGCGCCAGCGCCGCGGTGGTGCCGTGGGTGCCGCAGCACTCCAGGCCCATCTCCTCGAGGATCGCCGCCACGCTGTCGCCCACCGCCGGGGTCGGGGCCAGGGACAGATCCACGATGCCGAAGGGCACGTTCAGCCGACGGCTGGCCTCCATGGCCACCAGCTGGCCCACGCGGGTGATCTGGAAGGCCGTGCGCTTGATGGTCTCGGCCACCACATTGAGCGGCGCTCCCTTGACCTTCTCCAGCGCAACCTTCACCACGCCGGGGCCGGAGACGCCCACGCTCACCGCGCAGTCGCCCTCGCCCGGGCCGTGGAACGCGCCCGCCATGAAGGGATTGTCCTCCACGGCGTTGCAGAACACCACCAGCTTGGCGCAGCCCAGTCCGTCACGGTCGGCGGTGCGCTCGGCGGTCTGCTTTACGATCTGGCCCATCAGCGCAACGGCGTCCATGTTGATGCCCGCGCGGGTGGAGCCGATGTTGATGGAGGAGCAGACCACGTCGGTGGTGGAGAGCGCCTCCGGGATGGAGCGGATCAGCCGCTCGTCGGCCTCGGTCATGGCCTTGTGCACCAGCGCGGAGTAGCCGCCGATGAAGTCCACGCCCGTCTCCTTGGCCGCCGCGTCCAGAGAGAGCGCCAGCTTCTCGGGGTGCTTGATGCCGCCGGAGATCAGCGCCGCCGGGGTCACGGAGATGCGCTTGTTGACGATGGGAACGCCGAATTCGCGCTCGATGGACTGCCCCACCTTCACCAGATTCTCCGCCTGGCGGGCGATGCGGTTGTACACCCGGCTGCACAGCAGCTTTTCATCGTCGGTGACGCAGTTGAACAGGGAGATGCCCATGGTGATCGTGCGCACGTCCAGCTTCTGGTGGTCGATCATCTTCAGGGTCTCCATGATGTCATGGGTATTGAACACGCTGCCGCCTCCTCGTCAGATGTGATGCATCGCATCAAAGATTTCGTTTCGCTGGATGCGGATCTGCAGGCCCAGGCGCTCGCCCAGGGACGAAAGCTCCTGGGAAACGCTGTCAAAGTTGCAGTGCTCGGAGGAGATGTCCACGACCATGATCATGCTGAACAGGCCGGAGACGATGGTCTGGGAGATATCGAGGATGTTCACGTCGTGCTCGTAGAGGATCTTCGTCACGCGGGCGATGATGCCGCGCTGATCGTTGCCCAGCACGCTCACGACCGCCTTTTTCATCTCGTTCATATTTATACACCTCACTTACGGCCTATTGTAGTGGATGCAAGCGCCGAATTCAACGCACAGAGCGTTAAACCCGGCCGTTTCGCGCAAAAAGAGGGTTTTCACGGGCATCGGGGATCTGGGTTATGACTGCAGGCCCGCCTGCTTCAAAACCAGACATAAGAAATTCAGTCCATTCCTGCCGGACTGAATTTCGGGGTCACAGCAAACCTACAAACAGGAAAGAAACGAAGAACCTCTGCCCCTTGAATCAGTGGGGGCAGAGGTTCGTGGCCCAAACCGCACAGCGATATGGCTGCAGGCCCAGCCTGCCGGCTCGCCGGTTACTGCCGGGGCACGATGGCCAGGAACTGCATCTCCGCCTCGCCGTCGTTGATCACCGTGTGGCTGTGGCCCTTCGGGCAGTAGTGGGCTTCGCCGGCGCTGAGGCGCTCCTCCCCGCCGTCATAGATCACCTTCGCGCTGCCGGAGAAGCAGTAGACGATCTCACAGCTGTCCTCGTGGGGGTGCAGGCCGATGCTCGCGCCGCGCTCCAGGCGGCCGCGCATGATGCGGCAGCCGGAATCGGCGAACATGTGCGCGGCGGTGCTGCCCTCGCCGCCCTTGAAGTGGGTAAGTACGGTTTCCGGTATGGAACTGAAGTCAATGATCATGTTTTTCCTCCGTATGATTCCGGGATCAGGACAGCAGGATGCGGTCGTTGTCCAGCATCTTGCCCTTGACCTCGCGGTACTTTTGCAGAAGTCCCTCCACGCTCAAGCTGGCGCGCTCCTCGCCGGAGAGATCCAGTACGATCTGACCGTCGTCCATCATCAGCGTGCGGTTGCCCAGCTCCAGCGCCGAGGCGATGTTGTGGGTGATCATCAGCGTGGTGATGTGCTTTTCGGCGACGATCTCCCGGGTGATGCCCAGCACCTTCTCCGCCGTCAGCGGATCCAGCGCGGCGGTGTGCTCATCCAGCAGCAGGATGTCCGGCGTGACGATGACCGCCATCAGCAGCGTGATCGCCTGTCGCTGGCCGCCGGAGAGCAGGCCCATCTTCGTCTTCATCCGGTCCTCCAGACCCATGTTCAGGCGCGAGAGCGTCTCCCGGAAGAAGGCGCGGTCGGCGCGGGTGATGGCCGGGCGCAGGCCCTTCTTGGTGCTGGCGTAGGCGATGGCCAGGTTCTGCTCGATGGTCATGTTGGGCGCGGTGCCCATCATCGTGTCCTGGAAGATGCGGCCGATGACCCGCGCGCGGTAGGTCTCGGGCTTGAAGGTCATGTCCTCACCGCCGATGAAAATCTGCCCCTCGTCGGTGAGGAAGGTTCCGGCGATGGCGTTGAACAGCGTGGTCTTGCCCGCGCCGTTGGAGCCGATGAAGGTGGCGAAGTCGCCGTTTTCCATGTGCAGCGACAGGCCCTTGAGCACGCGTTTCTCGTTCACCGTGCCGGGCGCGAAGGTCTTGTGGATGTTGCGGATGTCAAGCATCCTGCGCACCTCCCTTCGCGGCCTCGCGCATCCGGCGCTGCCGGTTCTTCCGCTCGTTCAGCCAGCTGCGCACCGGCTTGACCGACAGCGCAATGGCGATGATGAACACGCCGAGCACCATCAGGCCGTAGACGAGGCCCAGCTCCAGCGCGCCCAGGATTTGGTTGGTCATGTGGTTCTTTCCTCCGTATTGAGAATGTCGGCGCCATTTACAATGTCGCCGACCCGCGCAGCGTCCGTTTGCGATTTTTCAGCAGAACGCCGCTGTGCGTTCCTCGCCCAGCGGCCCCCGCAGCCCCATTCGGATGGCTGCAAATATTTCGGGAATCGGAAATGTGCGGGGAGCAGGCTCCCCGCACATCTGCGTGCGTCAGTTTGCACGGACGGTGGTCACATAGGTGGCCTGCGCGGCGTAGTCCTCCGGCAGCTCGATGCCCAGGGCCTCCTGAACGTCGCTGTTGATGACCAGATTGAATTCGCTGTAGCGGCGGCAGGGCATCTCCTCGAGGGGCGTGCCGTTGTACCACTCGACGATCATCTCGCCGGTCATGTTGCCCACGATGGTGTAGTCCACGCCGTAGGAGCAGAGCGCGCCGCCCTTGGTCATGGCGTCCGCAACGCCGTAGACCGGGATGCCCATCTCCGTCAGGGTCTCGCCCAGCTGGTTGAAGTTGGCGGCGATGACGCTGTCCAGCGCGACGTAAACGTAGGCGTAGTCGTCGGGGTTCAGCGCGTTGGCCTGGGTGATGGAATCCGGAACGTCGGTGTAGCCCACCACGTCGTAGGCGTAGCCCATGGAATCGCAGTATGCCGTGGCCGCCTCCATGGTGCACTGGGCGTTGTTCTGGCTGGTGTTGTACATAATGCAGATCTTTTCGCCTTCCGCGATGGGAGTGATGTCATTGGCGGTCTCGATCATGAGGTCGGCCGGGATGGTGTTGGAGGTGCCGGTGGCCAGGTAGTTCGGGTCCACGCTGTCCCAGTCGGGCACGATCTTGGAGTAGACCGGATCCACGACGGACATGAAGATGATCGGAATCTCGCCGCCGCAGATGTTTACAGCCGCCTGGGCCGGCGGGGTCAGAACCGGAACGACCAGATCGTAGCCGCCGTCCACGAAGCCCTGGATGATGGTGGTCATGGTGCCGGCGTCGCCCGCGGCGCTCTGGCGCTCCACGAGGATCTTGTCGGCCAGGCCGGCCGCTTCGATGGTGGCCAGCATGCCGTCATAGGCGTTGTCGGAGTCGGCCATGTCCACGAGCTGAACGACGCCGACCTGAATGGTTTCCTTGGTGTTGACGGTCTCCGCGACGGCGCAGCTGACGGCAATCAGCATTGCGACGGCGAGAATCAGGGCGAGAACCTTTTTCATGCGTATTTCTCCTCATCTCTCCGGCCGGGATTGGCGGCCGATATTCGCACATATTATACAGAGACCAGTGCCAAAGTTAATATAATTTTCCGAAAACCGAAGAAATTTTGGAAGCGAAAATGTGGGTTTTTTCATTGCGGTGCTTGTGCGCGCGCGGGCAATGGCGGTATAATGGAATTACATTTTACTGCGGCAATTTGGAGGAGAAGAGATGCAGGCGTATCTGATGATCGGTGAAATCACCAAGCCCCAGGGCGTGCGCGGGGAGCTGAAGCTGCGGCCCGTGACCTGCGACCCCGGGCGGTTTGAGAATCTGGAGCGCGCCTTTCTGAAGGAGGGCGAGGACTATCGCCCGGTGCAGATCCGCGTGCGCCGCGCGGGCGCGGACGCGGTGTTCTTCCGCATGGAGGGCGTGGAGACCCGGGACGATGCGGAGAAGTATCGCGGGCGGGCGCTCTACATCGACCGGGCCCACGCGGTGGAGCTGGACGCGGATTCCACCTTCATCTGCGATCTGATCGGCCTGCGGGGCGTGACGGACGCTGGCGCGGAGATCGGCACGCTGAAGGATGTGCTCCAGCCCGGCGGAAATGACGTGTACGTCTTCTCCGGGGCGAAGGGCGAGGTGCTGGTGCCGGCGCTGAAGTCCGTGGTGCTGCGGGTGGATCCGGCGGCGGGCGAGATGCTGCTCTCCGGCGCGCGCATGGCCGAGGTGGCGGTGTACGATGAAGATTAAAATCCTGACCCTCTTCCCGGAGATGTTTGAAAGCGTGCTCTCCGCCAGCATACTGGGTCGCGCCGTGAAGGCGGGGCTGATTCAGATCGAGCTGGTGAACATCCGGGACTACGCCCGGAACCGGCACAGAAACACCGACGACTACCCCTTCGGCGGCGGCGCGGGCATGGTGATGCTGCCCCAGCCGGTAGTGGACGCCATCGAGGCGAATCAGGAGGCGGGCATGCGCCGGATCTACCTCTCGCCCCGGGGGCGGACGCTGAACCAGAGGATCGTAGAGGAGTACGCAAGGTGTGACTCCCTGCTCTTTCTCTGCGGCCACTACGAGGGCGTGGACCAGCGGGCGCTGGATCTGTGCATCGACGAGGAGCTGTCCATCGGCGACTATGTGCTCACCGGCGGCGAGCTGGGCGCGCTTGTGGCGGTGGACGCGGTGGCGCGGCTGATTCCCGGCGTGCTGGGCAGCGGCGAATCCAGCGAGGACGAGAGCTTCACCACGGGGCTGCTGGAGTATCCCCAGTACACCCGCCCGGCGGAGTTCAGGGGACTGAAGGCGCCGGAGGTGCTGCTGAACGGCGTGCACGCGGACATCGCGGCCTGGCGGCGGCGGCAGAGCCTGGAAATCACCCGGGCGCGCCGGCCGGAGCTATTGGAGTCCGCGCCCCTCGATGAAGGCGACCGGGAGACGCTGCACAGGATCGAACTGGCTGAAAGCATGCTCACGGAGCTGGCCGCGTCGGGCGTGCGCGCGGCGCGGATGGAGATGTTCCGCGAGCGGGGCTATGCGCGGGCGTGGATTGAGCGCTTTGTGCCCGCGGAGAGCCGCCGGACCGCCCGCAAGAGGTGCGTCAGCGGCCGGGGGCATGTGGGCTATCTCTACCAGGCCTTTGAGGCGGGAATGGCGCCCTGTCTGCGGGGCGAGGCGGCGAAGGCGGCGCTCGCGGAGGTGCGCGGCGCGGCGGAGCTTTACCTCGACCGGGAGGGCGTAGGCTTCGACGTGGAGAACTGCGAAGCGCTCTCCGGCCTGCACCGGGGCGCGGTGCTCTCCGCCGCGGACGGAAGGTGGACGGCGGCGATGGGCAAGGGCGAAATGTACTTTCTGGACGTCGATGCCACGGCATTTTAACAGAAAAACCGCTTTACGGCGCGGTGGATTTCTGGTATAATGGATTTTGTGATATCGGACGGTCCTCTGCCTTGCACAGGTTATGAACGTCCTTGTGAGGAGGAAATTCCCAATGAATGAGATCATCCGTTCCATCGAGAGCGCCCAGCTCAAGAAAGACATCCCCGCCTTCGCGGTCGGCGACACCGTTCGCGTTCAGGTCAAGGTTGTTGAAGGCTCCCGTGAGCGCCTGCAGGCGTTCGAGGGCGTCGTGATTGCCCGCCGCAACGGCTCCGTGCGCGAGACCTTCACCGTCCGCCGCACTTCCTACGGCGTCGGCGTTGAGCGCACGTTCCCGCTGCACAGCCCCCGCGTGGACAGCATCACGGTTGTCCGTCGTGGTAAGGTTCGCCGCGCGAAGCTGTACTATCTGCGCAAGCTCAGCGGCAAGGCTGCCAAGGTCAAGGAGAGAACCTGATTTCCGGACCGGAATCGAGAACCGCTCAAAGTGGTTCTCGTTTTTTCTATTCGTCAAGCTCCCGCAAAGGCGCCCGGAGGGGAAGGCCTTTGCGGGTTTATCCCAAATGAGCAGGAGAGAACGCCCATGCCCCAGATCAACTGGTACCCCGGCCACATGGCCAAATCCCGCAGGCTCCTACAGGATCAGCTGCGCGCGGTGGACGCCGTCATCGAGCTCTGCGACGCCCGCGCGCCCCTGGCCACCCGCAATCCCGACCTGGAAAAGCTGACCCGGGGCAAGGCGCGCATACTGGTGCTCAACAAGGCCGACCTGGCCGACGACGCGGAGACCGCCCGCTGGATTTCCCACTTCCGCGCCCGGGGGCTGACGGCCCTGCGCTTCAACTCCAACGGCGGCAAGACCAAGGAGATCCTCGCCCGCATCGGGGAGGCCACCCGCCCCGCCGTGGAGCGCGCCGCCGCCCGGGGCATCAAAAAGACCGTGCGGCTGATGGTCATCGGAATTCCGAACGTGGGCAAGTCCACCTTCATCAACCGCCTGCACGGCTCTGGCATCGCCAGGGCCTCCGACCGGCCGGGCGTGACCCGCTCCAACCAGTGGGTGAAGATCGGGCCGTATCTGGAGCTGCTGGACACCCCCGGCATGCTGCCGCCCCGGATGGACGACCAGGACGGCGCGCGGCTGCTGGCCTATCTGGGCTCCATCCGGGATCAGATCATGGACACCGAGGAGCTGGCGGGCTCGCTGCTGATGCACCTGCTCGCCCTGCGCCCCGCGCCGGTGCGCGCGCGCTTCAAGCTGCCCGAGGAAGAGCTCTATGCGGAGCCCCAGCTGGCGCTGGAGGCCGCCTGTCGCGGCCGCGGCTGGCTGATCTCCGGCGGGCGGCCCGACTGCGACCGCGCTGCGGCGCTGATCCTGGACGAATTCCGCGGGGGCAAGGCCGGAAGGATCACCATTGAGCCCCTCGACGGGCAGGGAGGCGCGTGAGCGATGGCGGAGAGAGGAAAGCGCGTGCGGGAGACGCCGGAGGAGAAGCTCGCGCGGCTGACGCAGATTGAGCGGACGCTCTGGGCCGAGGGCTGCTGCGTCGCGGGCATTGACGAGGTGGGCCGCGGTCCGCTGGCGGGCCCGGTGGTCACCGCCTGCGTGTCCATCCCCGAGAACAGACTGGTGCCGGGCGTGGACGACTCCAAGAAGCTTTCGGAGAAGCGCAGGGAGGCGCTGTACGATTCGCTTCTGGAGGCGGCGGACTACTGCGAAACCTGCTTTCTTCCGCCGGAGCTGATTGATGAGATCAACATCCTGAACGCCACGAAGCGGGCCATGGAGACCTGCGCGGCGGGCTTTTCGGGGGTGTTTCTGGTGGACGCGGTCGAGGGCCTGCATCTGCCGGGCGAGGCGCGGCCCATCGTGCACGGCGACGCGCTGAGCTACATGATCGGCGCGGCCTCCATCGTGGCCAAGGTCGCCCGAGACCGCTACATGATCGCTCTGGACGAGAAGTATCCCATGTATGGCTTCGCGCGGAACAAGGGCTACGGCACGGCGGAGCACATCGCCGCGCTGAAGAAGTACGGTCCCTGTCCCGAGCACCGCAGAAGCTTCATCCGGAACTTTGTGGGGGAAGAAAAGTGAACCGCCGCGCCTACGGAACCGAGGGCGAGCAGGCGGCCTGCGCGCATCTCCAGCGGCGGGGCTGGGAGATTCTGGAGCGCAACTTCCGCCGGGGGCCGGGGGAGATCGACGTGATCGCCCGGCGGCGGGGGCTGATCGCCTTTGTGGAGGTCAAGCGCCGGGGCAGCCTGCGCTGCGGCCGCCCGGCGGAGGCGGTGAACGCGGAAAAACAGCGGCGCATCGTTCAGGTCGCCGCCCTGTATATGCAGGAGAACGGCCTGGAGGACGCGCGGGTGCGCTTCGACGTGATCGAGATTCTGCCGGGGGAGCTCCGGCACATCGAGGGCGCGTTCGACGCCACCGGGTTCTTTTAAGACGACGAAACGGAGGGATTTCAATGGACAAGCTGGAAATGAACATTCTGGACATTCTGACCGAGGACGCGCGCACGCCGATTTCCCAGATCGCGGTGATGCTGGGCGCGACCGAGGCGCAGATCGCCGATACCGTCGCGCGGCTGGAGCGCCAGCGCGTCATTCTGAAGTATCCCGCGCTGATCAACTGGGAGAAGGTGGACGTGGAGCAGGTGGAGGCCATGATCGAGGTGCGCGTCACGCCCCAGCGGGGCGAGGGCTTCGAGGCCATCGCGGAGCAGATTTACCGCTTCGACGAGGTTTCCAGCGTCTATCTGATGTCCGGCGGCTACGATCTGCTGGTCAACATGAAGGCCCGCACCATGCGCCAGCTGGCGCTGTTTGTGGCAGAAAAGCTGTCCACCATCGAGCATGTGATCTCCACCGCCACCCACTTTGTGCTGCGCAAGTACAAGGATCAGGGCGTGGTGATGGACGAGAGCGAAGAGGATCTCAGATTGAAGGTGACGCCGTGAATTACGATCAGGTGCTCTGCCGCCGGGTGGCTCAGGTGCCGCCCTCCGGCATACGAAAGTTTTTTGACATTGTAAACGTGATGGACGACGTGGTCTCCCTGGGCGTGGGCGAGCCGGACTTCAAGACCCCCTGGGACTACACCGACGCGGCCATCTATTCCCTGCGCTCCGGCCACACCCACTACACCAGCAACTGGGGCCTGCTGGAGCTGCGCAAGTGGATCGCCCGCTATCAGGCGGAGCGCTTTGGCCCGGAGTACAACCCCGAGAATGAGATTCTGGTCACCGTGGGCGCCAGCGAGGGCATCGACCTGGCCGTGCGCGCCCTGGTGGAGAATGGCGACGAAGTGCTGGTGCCCGATCCCAGCTATGTGTCCTACATGCCCTGCATCACCTTTGCCGGCGGCGTGTGCGTGCCCATCCCCACGGACATGGAGCACGGCTTCAAGCTGACCCCCGAGGCCCTGCGCGCGGCCATCACGCCCCGCACGAAGGCGCTGATTCTGCCCTACCCCAACAATCCCACCGGCGGCGTGATGACCCGGGAGGACTACGAGGGCATCGCGAAGGTTCTGCGGGATACGAACATCGTGGTCATTCACGACGAGATCTACGCGGAGCTGACTTACGAGGGCCAGCACCATGTGAGCTTCGCCGCCATCCCCGGCATGTGGGAGCGCACGATCACCCTGAACGGCTTCTCCAAGGCCTTCGCCATGACCGGCTGGCGCCTGGGCTACGCCTGCGGGCCGAAGGAGCTGATGGCCGTGCTCTGCCGCATCCATCAGTACACCATGCTCTGCGCGCCCATCGCCAGCCAGTACGCCGGCGTCGAGGCCATCCGCAAGGGCTTTGATACCGATTTTGCCGACGTGCGCCGCATGGTCGCCGCCTATGACCGCCGCCGCCGCATGCTGGTGGACGGCTTCCGGGAGGCTGGGCTCAGCTGCCACGAGCCCCTGGGCGCGTTCTATGTGTTCCCGTCCATTCGCTCCACCGGCATGAAGTCCGAGGCGTTCTGCGAAAAGCTGCTCTACGGCCAGCGGGTCGCCACCGTTCCCGGCACCGCCTTCGGCGCGCTCGGCGAGGGGCATATCCGCTGCAGCGCTGCCTCATCCAACGACAACATCCGCAAGGCCCTCGACCGCATCAAGGCCTTCCTCGACAGCATCAGCGGCGGCGGCGAGTCGCCGCTGACGCCAGCTGCCGCGCAGGAGTGAACGAATCCCTGCCCCCACTGATTCAAGGGGCAGGGATTCTGTGTTTCTATCCGATTGCGATGTCCGCATTTCCCCGAAATCTGCCCCGGCGGCGAGTCGCCGCTGACGCCAGCTGCCGCGCAGGAGTGAACGAATCCCTGCCCCCACTGATTCAAGGGGCAGGGATTCTGTGTTTCTATCCGATTATGATGTCCGCATTTCCCCGAAATCTGCCCCGGCAGGAATGGGGCAGATTTCTCATGCTGTTGATTGGGTGGGTGTGAAGAATCCCCGTCCCGACGTTTGCCGGGGCGGGGATGTGTTGATGGGGGGTTAGCGCTTGACGCTGAGGGTTGCCTTTTCGCCGTTGATGTTCCACTCCTTGGCGTAGGCGCCCTCGGGGGCGTTTTCTGCGGCGATGGCGGTGGCGAGCGTCGCGGCCGCGATCTCCGCGGCGTTCTTCTCAATCACGCCTGCGAGGGTCTCGGTGGTGGCGTAGGTAATCCGGATGCGATCCACCACGTCGAAGCCAGCCTCCTTGCGCATGGTCTGGAGCTTGGAGATGACCTCGCGCACGAAGCCCTTCTCAATCAGCGCGGGGGTGAGGTTGGTGTCGATGACCACGGTCATGCCGCCCTCGCTCTCGGCCACGAAGCCCGGCTTCTGGGCGGGGGAGATCAGGCAGTCGTCCTTGGCCAGCTCCACTTCCGTGCCCTCGATGTCAAACTTCACGGTCTCACCGCGCTCAAAGGCGTCCACGAAGTCGTTGCCGTCCACGTCCTTCAGATACGCGCCGATCTTGCCCAGAAGTTTTCCGTACTTCGGGCCCAGCGTGCGCATCTGCGGCTTGATCTGGTAGGTGGTGAAGGCGCGCGCGTCGGAGATGAACCTGACCTCCTCCACGTTCAGCTCGCTGCGGATGAGCGACGCGCAGTCCTCGGACAGCTCTGCACCCTTCACGTACAGCGTGCCCAGTGCCTGGCGCACCTTGATGTTGGCGGTGTTGCGGCACGCGCGGCCCAGCTGCACGGCCTGCATGACCTCGTCCATCTGCGCCTCCAGCTCGGGGTTGATCCACTCGGCATGGCAGGCGGGGAAGTCGGACAGGTGCACGGACTCCGGCGCGCCCGGAACATTCCCCACCACCAGGTTCTGGTACATGGACTCGGTCATGAAGGGGATGAACGGCGCGCAGATGCCGGTCAGCGTGGTCAGCACGGTGTAGAGCGTGTTGTAGGCGGCCAGCTTGTCTTTGGTCCACTCCTTGCCCCAGAAGCGGCTCTTGCTCAGGCGCACGTACCAGTTGGACAGCTCCTCCACGAAGCTCTGGATGGCGCGGGCGGGCTCGGTGATCCTGTACTCGGCCAGGCCCTCGTCCACCAGCTTCACCAGCGTGTTCAACTTCGACAGCGCCCAGCGATCCATCAGCGTGTAATCCTCATCCTTGCAGGTATGCACGGCGGGATCAAAGTTGTCGATGCTGGCGTACATGGTGAAGAACGCGTAGGTGTTCCACAGCGTGCCCATGAACTTGGACTGCATCTCGCTGACCAGCTCGCCGGAGAAGCGGGTGGGCAGCCACGGGGAGCCTGCGGCGTAGAAGTACCAGCGCACCGCATCCGCGCCCTGCTTGTCCAGCACGTCCCACGGGTCGACCACATTGCCGATGTGCTTGCTCATCTTGCGGCCCTCGGCGTCCTGCACATGGCCCATGACCAGGCAGTTCTTGTAGGAGGACTTGCCGAACACCAGCGTGGAGATGGCGATCAGGGAGTAGAACCAGCCGCGGGTCTGGTCGATGGCCTCGGAGATGAAGTCCGCCGGGAAGCGCTGCTCGAAGACCTCCTTGTTCTCAAAGGGATAGTGCCACTGCGCGAAGGGCATGGAGCCGGAATCGTACCAGCAGTCGATGACCTCGGGCGTGCGGTGCATTTTCTTTCCGCACTTCGGGCAGGTGATGGTCACCGCGTCGATGTAGGGGCGGTGCAGCTCGATGTTGGGGTCGACGTTGTCGCCCAGCTCGATCAGCTCCTGACGGGAGCCGATCACGTGCTGGTGGCCGCACTCGCAGACCCATACCGGCAGGGGCGTGCCCCAGTAGCGCTCGCGGGAGAGCGCCCAGTCGATGACGTTGTCCAGGAAGTTGCCGAAGCGGCCGTCCTTGATGTTCTCGGGCATCCAATTGATGGTCTGGTTGTTGGCCATCAATTCGTCGTGCACGGCGGTCATCTTGATGAACCAGCCGCCGCGGGCGTAGTAGATCAGCGGGGTGTCGCAGCGCCAGCAGAAGGGATAGTCATGCTCGAACTCCGGCGCGGAGACCAGCTTGCCCTCCTTTTCCAGCTGCTCCAGGATGATGGGATCGGCCTTCTTGACAAAGGTGCCCTCCCAGGGGGTCTCCTTGCTCATCTCGCCCTTGGGCGTGACCAGCTGGAGCATGGGGATGTCGTTGTCGCGGCCCACGCGCGCGTCGTCCTCGCCGAAAGCCGGGGCGATGTGCACGATGCCGGTGCCGTCGGACATGGTGACGTAGCCGTCGGCGATGACCTGCCAGGCGTTGCCCGCGTTGGGCACGTTGCCCAGCGCCGCCACCTGGAAGTCGAACAGCGGCTCATATTTGATGCCCACCAGCTCGCGGCCGGGGAAGGTGGTCTTGTTGGAGACCTCCACGCCCTCGCCCAGAACCTTTTCGATCAGCGCGTCGCCCATGATGACGGTGCGGCCCTCGTAGTCGAATTTGGCGTAGGTCTCGTCGGGGTTGACGCACAGCGCCACGTTGCTGGGCAGGGTCCAGGGCGTGGTCGTCCAGGCGTAGATGTAGGTGTTCTCCTGGTCCCTCACCTTGAAGCGCACCACGGCGCTTCTCTCCTTGACCAGCTTGTAGCCCTGGGAGACCTCGTGGCTGGACAGGGCGGTGCCGCAGCGGGGGCAGTAGGGAACGATCTTGTGGCCCTTGTACAGAAGGCCCTTCTTGCTGATCTCCTTGAGAGACCACCACTCGGATTCGATGTAGTTGTCCTCGTAGGTGACGTAGGGATCCTCCATGTCGCACCAGAAGCCGACGCGGTCGGACATCTCCTCCCACATGCCCTTGTACTTCCACACGGATTCCTTGCACTTCCTGATGAAGGGCTCCAGGCCGTACTGCTCGATCTGCTCCTTGCCGTCCAGACCCAGCTGCTTTTCAACCTCCAGCTCGACGGGCAGGCCGTGGGTGTCCCAGCCGGCCTTGCGCAGCACGTTCTTGCCCTTCATGGTCTGGTATCTCGGGATCAGATCCTTGATGGCGCGGGTCTCGATGTGGCCGATGTGGGGCTTGCCGTTGGCCGTCGGCGGGCCGTCAAAGAAGGTGAACGTGTCCTGGCCCTTGCGCAGGTCGACGCTCTTTTTGAAGATCTCGTTTTCTTTCCAGAACTTCAGTACTTCCTTCTCGCGGGCGAGGAAGTCCATCGAGGTGGAAACTTTCTCAAACATGCTGCACTCCTCCAAAATAAAATTCGCCTCCATCCCTTTGGGACGAAGGCGCTTCGCGGTACCACCCAAATTGACGCGGCGTGCCGCGCCCACTTGATTTTCGCTGTAACGGGCGCTCCCGGCGAGGCCTACTGACCGATCGGCGTTCGGTTCGCTGCTCCGAGGCGATTTCCTGTGGATGCTCCCGTCCGGACTTGCACCAG
Organism: bacterium; assembly: GCA_004563405.1. GTDB lineage: Bacteria > Bacillota > Clostridia > Christensenellales > Aristaeellaceae > SFTH01. The sequence continues at coordinate 23,547 of SFTH01000012.1, read as the reverse complement.
CCTCCGGCTCGCTGCGCGAAAGCGCTTCCCAGGCGTTCCTCATCAAGGCAGAATAAATTACCCTACTATTATAGCCTCTTTTGGATGCAATGTAAAGTCCTGCATGGGATTTTAACGAAGGTGCGCGGCGCAGCGCAGGCCTGCGGAACGCCCGCATGCGGCGGTTCCGCGGACCTGCGCATGGATTCGGCGACTGCGCCGAAGGGGGCCTCCGGATGGAAGCGGGGTCAGCCGTGCAGTCCCTTGATGTCGATGGCGGCGATCCGCTCGCCCGCGTTCACAGTCAGCGCGGGGCCGCGCGGCAATCGGGCGCAAAAAACCGCCCGGCGTGCGGACGGATCTGTATTCAGCGGCGGCGCAGGCGGGCGGCGAGGCCCCGGCGCGCGCCCTGCTGGGCGCTCTGTGCCTCCTGAAGCGCGCGGGCGTACTTCTGGTTGTCCGGCTGCTGGTGGGCGGCCACGGAGAGGTAGATCAGCGCCTTCTGCACCTCGCTGGTCTTCATCAGCACCGCGCCGAAGAGGTAGTTCCACTCCGCGCAGCGGGTGGCGATGTCCATCAGCATGCGCCGCGCCAGCGGATACTGACCGCCGTCGATCAGCTCCTCGATGCGCCGCAGGGCGCGCCCCTCCTCCTCCGCGTCGGCGCATTGCGTCGGTTCGCGCAGGCAGGCGCGATAGGCGGCGTTGATCTCCGCCATCTTTTCGTTGGCCCAGTCGCGCTCGGGGCCCTCCATGAAGCGATCCGGGTGCCAGCGGCGCGCCAGCGCCCGGTAGGCGGCGCGAATCTCCGCCTTCGTGGCCGTGGGCGGCACGTTGAGCACGGCATATGCGTTCAAAGCTTTCACCTCGGATAAAAAGCAATTCAGGGAAATTAAGGATATTTCCATTATAGGAAATTTTGGCGGGGCTGTCAAGCGCGCGGGGGATGGGGCGAGGATATTGCAGAAATATTACGCAACTGATGCAAAAGATACGAAAGCGTGAAGAGTCTGGACTTTCCTTTACAGGGCGGCCGGGGAGGCGTAAAATGAAAGCTAGCTATGTGGGATATTGTTCCACGAGAACATACGAGGGGCGTGGCAGGCTTGAAAAAGCAGAGACAGGGTCGAAACGGCGCGCGGAAGCGGCGCGGCGGCAGCAGGCGCATTTGGGTGTGCCTGGCGCTCGCCTCGGCGGTGCTCGTGGGCGTTCTGGTCTCTCCCTCGCCCAACCGCGTTCAGCGCGGCGGCGTCGAGCTCTACGGTGAGTCCCCCGAGGTGGAGGTTTACGGCCCCCAGGCTCCGGAGCGCATCGTGGGCGGCTACACCGAGCCGGTGATTCAGTCGGTGGTGCTGCCGGAGAAGAGCGAGGATGAGGAGACGGTCTACGTCTACGCCTCCGAGGACCAGAAGAACTACCACATGCCCACCTGCCGCTTCGCCTATGCGAGCGCCAAGAAGATGACCCTCTACGAGGCGTACTATCTGGGCTACACGCCGGGCAAGTGCTGCGATGCGCCCGCGTATACGGGTTAATCTATAATATGATCGGATCAGAAAGCTGCGGCGATTCCCGTTTTTTGGGAATCGCCGCAGTGCTTTTGCGCTATTTGTGATATTTCTCGCCCGTGCGGATCTTTTCGGCGCGGTAGAGCTGCTCCAGCAGGATGACGCGCATCAGGCCGTGGGGAAAGGTGAGGTTGGAGAAGGACAGGCGCGCGTCGGCGCGCTGGAGCACCTCGCCGGAGAGGCCGTTGGAGCCGCCGATGACGAACACCGTGCGCCTTCCGTCCGCGCTCCAGTCCTGCATCAGCTTCGACAGCCCCACCGAGTCCGGGGCCTTTGCCTGAATACACAGCGCCACCACCCGGTCGCCCGGGCGCACGCGCTGAAGCAGTGCCCTTCCCTCCCGCTCGACGATCTGTTGAAGCTGCGCGGGGCTGGCGTTCTCCGGCTCCCGCAGGTCGTCCACCTGGATGATTTCATATTTGCCATAGCGCGTGAGGCGCTTGAGATACTCGGCGCAGCCCTCCTGCTGCCACTTTTCCTTCAGCTTGCCCACGCAGAGAATTGCGGCGTTCATGGCCGGGCCCCCCTTGCAGTTTCATCGTCCCAGCATGGCGAGCAGGTCGCTGATGTAGAGCACGGCCGCCAGCGCGCAGCCAATCAGCAGCGCAACCCACTCCAGCGCCTTCAGCGGCCGCTTTTCCCGGGGCTGTTCGACCGCACCGCTCAGCCGCGCGCGCATGCGGAACATGCGCAGCGTGAAGAGCATCGCGGCGCCGAGAATCAGGATTTCGACGAGCAGCATCAGCACGCCCTGCATGCCGCCGATGGCGTCCAGATAGCGCACGCTCTCCGCCGCCTCCGCCGCCGGCTGGGACTGTTGCAGGTATTGAAGGATGACGGCCGCGGCGTTGTGCACCGTGTGGTAGATCAGTCCCGCGTAGATGGAGTCGCAGTAGACGACCAGCGCGGCGAGCACCAGTCCCAGCAGAAACTGGGTGGGCATGCCCACGATGGATCCGTGCAGCATCATGAACAGAACGGCGGTGACCACCATCGCGCGTCGGGTGCCGCCCGGCTCCAGGGAGGCGAGTATCGCGCCCCGGAACAGGAATTCCTCACAGACGGCGGGAAGCACCGCCGCAGTGAACAGAAGCAGCGCAAGTCCCCGGGAGTCGCCGGGGATGGGCAGGGACGAGCCGGTGATCTCCAGGCCGAGGGCCTGCAACGGAATCGCCCAGAGCACGGTGAGCGCGTTGACCAGGACTACGCCCAGCAGCGCCAGGGCGACAATGGCGATCGTATTGAACAGGGAGATGGGATTCGGGCGCAGGGATGCGCCGGTTCCCGGCCTGCGCAGGACATAGAGCAGCAGCGGCAGCGCCACGAAGGGCAGGTAGTAGGCGAGATTGGCGATCAGCAGCCGCAGCTGCGCGTCCATCTCCGCCCGCCCGGCCAGCAGCCACGCGGTTGGCAGGACGCTGAGCAGCAGGCCCGCCGCGGCGATGCACCAGAGGATCAGGCCCGCGCGGCGGCTGGGGCGCGCGCCCATCTCCGCCCGGACGTGCAGATCAGACATTGAAGCGGAACAGCGTCACGTCGCCGTCCTTCATCACATAGTCCTTGCCCTCGGATCTCACCAGGCCCTTCTCCTTGCAGGCGTTGATGCTTCCCTCGCGCACCAGGTCCTCGTAGGGCACGATCTCCGCGCGGATGAAGCCGCGCTCGAAGTCGGTGTGAATCTTGCCCGCGGCCTGGGGGGCCTTGGTGCCGTCCTCGATGGTCCAGGCGCGCACCTCCTTGGGGCCGGCGGTGAGGTAGGAGATCAGGCCCAGCAGCCGGTAGCCCAGCGTGACCAGGCGGTCCAGGCCGGATTCGCCGATGCCCATGTCCTCCAGGAACATCTGCTTCTCCTCCGGCTCCATCTGGGAGATGTCCTCCTCCACCTGGGCGCAGATGACCAGCACCTGCGCGCCCTCGCTCTCGGCGATCTCCCGCACGGGCTTCACCAGCGCAAGCTCGCTTTCGTCCTTGCCCAGATCCTCCTCGCCGATGTTGGCGGCGTAGATGACCTTCTTCATGGTCAGCAGGAACCAGTCGCGCACCACGGCCAGCTGATCCTCGTTGAGGGCCGCCGTGCGCGCCGGCTTGCCCGCGTTCAGGTGCTCCAGCAGGATCTTTCCCGCCTCGGCCTCCAGCGCATACTTCTTGTCGCCCTTCTTGACCATGGCGGCGGCCTTCTCGGCCCTCTTGGTGACGGTCTCGATGTCGGCCAGAATCAGCTCCGTGTTGATCACGTCGATGTCCCGGGCGGGGTCCACGCTGCCGTCCACATGGATGACGTTGTCGTCTTCGAAGCAGCGCACGACGTGCACGATGGCGTCCACCTCGCGGATGTGGGAGAGGAACTTGTTGCCCAGGCCCTCGCCGCGGCTCGCGCCCTTCACCAGGCCCGCGATGTCCACAAATTCCAGCGTGGCGGGCGTGTACTTCTCGGGATGATACATCTCCGCCAGCACGTCCAGCCGCTTGTCCGGCACAGCCACCACGCCGGTGTTCGGCTCGATGGTGCAGAAGGGATAGTTCGCCGCCTGCGCGCCCGCGCAGGTGATGGCGTTGAACAGCGTGCTCTTGCCCACATTGGGAAGGCCAACGACGCCCAGTTTCATTTCGATTTCCTCCTAAATTGACGCGGCGCCCTCCGAGGGGGATGCACTCCCCCGGAAGCGCAAATTTCCATTCATAGTGTATAATAATCCCGCTCCATTTGCAAGCTCCGGCGGAAAAAACCTGGAAAAAAACGCGGAACGCAAAAGAGCGGGAGCCCCGGCCGGAGATTCCGGCCGAAGCTCCCGAGTGCGTTTGTCTCACCTGCGCAGCCAGCTTTTCCAGGCGGAGCTGCCGAAGCTGTTCGGAAAGATGCTGCGCGCGGCCCTGCATCCGGCCATCCTGCGCAGAAGCGGGGATCGGTACATCTTCTCCTGACGCGCCCGGCTCCTTTCATCGCTGCGGTTCATCATGACGAAGAACCACGCCAGCAGGCCGAGGACGATCAGAAAGAAGATTCCGATGCAGACCAGCGGCACGACCATTTCCGCGCCCTCGATGGGGATTTCCGGCGCAGACGTCGTGAGCTTGAGGGAAAGCGGCATCTTACATCCTGCCGTTGAGGATCTCCACGGCGGCGTCGGCGTACTCCTTGAGCAGCGCCTGGGTCTTATCCGACGCGTCGGAGACGGCGTTGACGTAGAGCTTGATCTTGGGCTCGGTGCCGGAGGGGCGCACGCATACCCACGCGTCGTTCTCCAGCTCGAAGTAGAGCACGTTGCTCTTGGGCAGGGTCAGGGTCTCGACCTTGTCGCCCTCCACGCGGGTGGACTTCTGGTAGTCGCGCAGGGCCACGACCTTCGCGCCGCCGATCTCGGCGGGCGGGTTGTCCCGCAGGCTCGCCATCAGGTTCTGCATGGTGGCCAGACCGTCCTTGCCGGGGCAGACGAAGGACACGACCTTGTCGCCGTAGTAGCCGTACTGCTGGTAGAGCATGTCGATGGCGTCCACCAGGGTCTTGCCAAAGTTCTTTTTATAATAGCAGGCCGCCTCGGCGATGAGCATGCAGGCGTTCACGCCGTCCTTGTCGCGCACGTCGGTGCCGCTGAGGTAGCCGAAGCTCTCCTCGAAGCCGAACATGAAGGTGTTGCAGCCGGTGGTCTCGAACAGGTGAATCTGCTCGGCGATGTACTTGAAGCCCGTGAGCACCTCGATCATCTTGCAGCCGAAGGACTTTGCAATGGCTGCGGCCATGTTGGTGGAGACGATGGTGGTGACGGCGGCGGCGTTCTCCGGCAGCTCGCCGCGCTCCTTCTTCTGGGAGAGGATGTAGTGCAGCAGCACGCAGCCGATCTGGTTGCCGTTGAGCAGGCGGGGCGTGCCGTCGGCGGTCATGCAGGCGATGCCCACGCGGTCGCAGTCGGGGTCGGTGCCCACGCACAGATCCGCGCCCAGCTCCTTCTGCATCTGCAGGGCCAGACGGAAGGCGTCGCTCTCCTCGGGATTGGGCACGCGCACGGTGGGGAAATTGCCGTCCGGTTTTTCCTGCTCGGGAACCACGTAGACGTTCTTCATGCCGATTTCGTCGAAGATGCGGCGCACCGGGATGTTGCCGGAGCCGTGCAGGGGCGTGTAGACGATCTTCAGATCCTTGCCCACCTCGCGGGCCAGCTCGGGGTTGACAGACAGCTTCTTCACGGCGGCGATGTAGGCGTCGTCCACATCCTTGCCGATGTAGTTGAGCAGTCCCGCGTCGAGGGCCGCCTGCTCGTCCATGGGAACGGACTCGGCGTAGGTGGTCTCGGGGATGCGGTCGGTGATGCCCTTGACGGACTCGGGCGGCATCTGGCCGCCGTCGGTCCAGTAGGCCTTGTAGCCGTTGTACTGCTTCGGGTTGTGGCTGGCGGTGATTACGATGCCCGCGATGCACTTCAGGTGGCGGATGGTGAAGGACAGCACCGGCACGGGGCGCAGGGATTCAAACAGAAACACCTTCACGCCCGCGGCACAGAGCACCAGCGCGGCCTGCCTGGCGAACACGTCGGACATGTTGCGGCTGTCGTAGGCGATGGCAACGCCCTTGTCCTTGCCGTCCGGCGTGGTGAGAATGTACTTGGCCAGCGCGCGGGTCACCCGGCGCACGTTGTAAATATTCAGGCGGTTGGTTCCGGCGCCCAGCACGCCGCGCATGCCTGCGGTGCCGAATTCCAGCTCGCGATAGAAGCGATCCTCAATTTCGGCGGGATCGTTCTCGATGGCCTTCAGATCGGCGACGGTCTCAGGGTCGTTGGCGAAGTCGGTGAGCCACTGGCGGTAGACCTGCATTGCATCCATGGTTGCTTCCTCCCATATTCAAAAAAAGTATTGTTTTACCTGGAGATCAGTTCCAGCTGGCGTTGGAGGCGGAACAGATGTCCGCGCTCCTGGCGCGCAATTTCGCCAAATACGCTGCGGGCGTGCGCGTCCGTCGTGCAGCTCTGCAGCTCGGTGTAGAAGAGGATGGAATCCTTCTCCGAGGCGATGGCGCTCGCCAGCACGGCCACGGGATCCTCGAAGCCCGCGTCCTTGAGGCCCATCAGGCCCTCTGGAAAGACCACCTCTGCGGCGATTGCGGTGAGGTAGGCGTTGGTTTCGTCGTCGTAGGCGGCCTCGGAGAGGCCGCCTTCGGCTTCCCGCCGGTACAGGCGCTCAAACTCCGCGCGGTGATTCGTCTCGTCCCCCGCGAGGGCGTTGAGCAGTGCGATGGTCTCCGCCGACCGGCTGACCCGCGCCGCGCGCCGGTAAAAGGACTCCCCGCGCCGCTCCATTTCAATGGCGATGCGGATGCCCTCCAGATCGCTGAAAGTGTGAAACATGTGCATACCTCCTGCCCGAAAATCTTCGGGCGCTGTTCCTGCTTACCCATTCAAGTTTACATCAAATGTTGAATCTTTGCAAGCAAAAAATAACAAAAGCGCGCGCTCCAGAACATGAAGAAGGCCCGCCGGTTGCGGGCCGGCGGGCTGAGATTTGGTTGGGCCTGGAATTATTTCTTGGAGATGCGGATCTGGCACACGTCGTCGCCCTTGGCCAGGGTCTTGCCCAGCTCGAAGGAGAAGCCTTCGTTGGCGTAGGTGGAGATGATGCCGCGGTCGCCGTCCATGGCGATGTCGCACAGCTCGGGCATGTCCTCCTCGGGCAGGCCCAGCTTGCGCCACGCAGCCAGCAGGGGGCAGTAGTGGAAGTCGATATTCAGGGCCTTCTCGCTCTGCTCCAGGATCTCCATTTCAAAGATGTCAACAACGTCGGGATTGGCGAACTCGGGCGCGAACTTGGTCAGATCGTCGGTGCGGGAGTACTTGTTGTTGCCGTGGAAGCAGCCGCAGCGCAGAATGGCCTTGTGGGCGAACTCGGTGCTCAGGCCGGCCTTCTTGGCCTCGTCGATCAGCAGGCCCATCCAGGTGGCGCGATGCTCGATGAAGCCGCGCATCTTGGTGGTGTTCTCGTCAGTCTTGGTGGGGACGTTGTTGTTCTTGATCTCGCTCATGGTTCTCTACTCCTTTTTTCGTTCCTGCGGCTCAAATGAGCTTGGCCGCGATGTAATCGCAAAGGCATTCGATCTGGTAGCTCATGGTGACTGCACCCGCATCCAGGTGACCGACGCCCTTGTTGGTCTGGTAGCTGGCGCGACCCTTCACGCACTTCATGTCGCGTGTGGCCTCCGCGCCGTCGATGGCGGCCTTCTTCACGGCCTCCAGGGTCTCCTTCGCGCCCTTGCCGGCCTCCAGCGCGGCCTTGTAGGCCTGCACCGCCGGATAGAGGGCGTCGATCATGGTCTTCATGCCGGGCTCGGCCTTGCCGCGCGCCATCATGTCGGTGACCATGGCGTCCAGCGCGCGGCACAGGCCGCGGTTGGTGAGGGTCTCCTTGCCCGCGCAGCTGCGGGCCGCGTTCATGTACGCGCCGCCGTAGAGCACGCCGGAGGATCCGCCGATCTTGCTCATCATCAGCATGCCGATGGTCTTGAACACGTCGCAGATCTTCATCTGGCGCATCTCGTCGCCCGCGGCGACCAGGTTTTCAAAGCCCATGTTGATGTTGGCCCAGTGGTCGCCGTCGCCGGTGGCCGCGTCCAGCGCGGACACATATTCCTCGTTCTCGGCGATCTTCTTTGCAGTGACGTTGATGTAATTGACGTAGTCCTGGGCGGTCAGGCGGAAGGGCGTGCTGTCCTCGTCCACCTCCGGAGCGGAGGTCGCGACGGCCTCTTCCCCGGCGCTGTGTCCGGCGGCCTTCACTTCCACGGCTTCGGCTTCGGCCTCGCCGCCGGCGATCGTGCCGGCCACGCGGAAGGCGGGGGCCTCGCTGGGATAGTCCAGATAGCCCTTCAGCTCGTCGTCCAGCTTGAGCAGCGTCACGGACGCGCCGGCCATCTCCAGGGCGGTCATGTAGTTGCCCACGAAGGTCTTGTAGCACTTGATGCCCTTCTCCTCGAGGATCTTCTGCACCTCGTTGTTGAGGATGTAGAGCTCCATCAGGGGGGTGCCGCCCAGGCCGTTGACCATCACGGCGACCTCCGCGCCGTCGTAGATGTCGGTGTCGGCGAAGATCTTGCCCAGCAGCTTTTCGGCCAGCTCCTTCGCGGTGGACATCTTTTCGCGGCTGATGCCGGGCTCGCCGTGGATGCCCATGCCGATTTCAATCTCGTCCTCGGCCAGGGTGAAGCCGGGCTTGCCCACGCCGGGCAGGATGCAGGAGCTCATGGCCATGCCCATGGTGCGGATGTTGGCGATGGTCTTCTCGGCGGCGGCCTTCACACCCGCCAGATCCTTGCCGGATTCGGCGGCGGCGCCGGCGATCTTGTGGACGAACACGGTGCCCGCGATGCCGCGGCGACCGGTGGAATAGGTGCTGTCCTCCACCGCCACGTCGTCCTTCACGACCACATAGTCGGTCTTGATGCCGTCCAGGGCGGCCATGTCGCCGGACATGGTGAAGTTCATGATGTCGCCGGAGTAATTCTTGATGATCATCAGCACGCCCGCGCCGGAGTCCGCGGCCTTGATGCCCTCGATGATGCGGTCCGGAGAGGGGGAGGCGAACACGTTGCCGGCCACGGCCGCATCCAGCATGCCCTTGCCCACATAGCCCGCGTGGGCCGGTTCGTGGCCGCTGCCGCCGCCGGAGATCAGGCCGACCTTGCCGCGCTTCTTTTCCCTGCGGGCGATGACCTCCACGCCCTCGCCCAGGTAGACCACCGCGGGGTTCGCCCTGGCGAGACCCGCGAGCATTTCGCTGACCACGTTGCTGGGATTGTTGATAATCTTCTTCATGGTTGCTTCTCCTTTGAAGTTGGATAGTGGCGCGGGCGAAGTCGCCCGGCGGATTTACGCTTGGGCCTTCTGCGCGGCGCCCTTGCCGCCCAGATAGGCGTTCTTGACCCGGGGATCCCGCGCGAGCTCCGCGGCCGGGCCCTCGATGACGATGTTGCCGGTCTCCAGAACGTAGGCGCGGTTGGCGATGGAGAGCGCCATGTTGGCGTTCTGCTCGATCAGAAGGATGGTGGTGCCCTGTTTGTTGATGGACTCGATCAGGTCGAAGATCATCAGCACCAGGTTCGGCGCCAGGCCCATGCTGGGCTCGTCCAGCAGCAGCAGCTTCGGCTCGGTCATCAGCGCGCGGCCGATGGCCAGCATCTGCTGTTCGCCGCCGGAAAGGGTGCCCGCAGTCTGGTTCACGCGCTCCTTCAGGCGGGGAAAGAGCTCATACACGCGGTCGTAGGAGGCCTGAATGCCGCCCTTGTCCTTGCGGGAGTATGCGCCCAGGCGCAGGTTTTCGTGCACCGTCAGCGCCGGGAATACCTCGCGGCCCTCGGGGGAGAGGCTGATGCCCTGCTCCACGATCCGAAAGGCGGGGATGTTGGTGATGTTCTTTCCCTTGAAGGTAATGGAGCCGGACTGGGACTTCACCAGGCCCGTGATCGCCGACAGCGTGGTGGACTTGCCTGCGCCGTTGGAGCCGATCAGCGTCACGATTTCGCCCTCGTTGACCTCCATGTTGATGCCCTTCAGGGCGTGAATCGGGCCGTAGGAGACGTTCAGATTCTCAATTTTCAGCATTCTTTTCACGCTCCCCTCCAAGGTAGGCATGGATGACCTGTTCGTTGTTGGCAATCTCCTCCGGCAGGCCGTCGGCGATGAGCTTGCCGTGGTCCAGCACATAGATGCGGTCGGAGATGTTCATGACCACGTTCATGTCGTGCTCGATGAGCAGTACCGTATAGCCGATCTCCTTCAGATGCCGGATGAAGCGCAGCAGCTCCTCGCTCTCGGCGGGGTTCATGCCGGCGGCGGGCTCGTCCAGCAGCAGCAGCTTTGCGTCCGTCGCCATGGCGCGGGCAATTTCCACCTTGCGCTGCTCGCCGTAGGGCAGGCTCTCGGCGTAGCTGTTAATATACTTCTCCAGGCCGATGGAATTGAGAATTTCGATGGCCCGGACGGTCTTGTCGCTCTCCTCCCTGCGGAAGGCGGGGGTGCGGAAGAGGCCCTGGAAGAAGTTGTATTTGGTGTTGATGTGGGTACCCACCAAAACGTTTTCAATGACGCGCATCTTGGGGAAGAGGCGCAGGTTCTGGAAGGTTCGGGAGATGCCCCGGGTCACGATCTCCTGGGGCGTCTTGCCATCGATGCGCTCGTCCATGAAGCTGATCTTGCCCTCGGTGAGCTCGTACACGCCGGTGAGCATGTTGAACACCGTGGTCTTGCCCGCGCCGTTGGGGCCGATCAGGGAGACGATTTCGCCCTGGTCCACATGGAAGCTGACGTTGTCCACGGCGCGCAGACCGCCGAACTGGATGGTAATGTTTTCAACATTCAGAAAGCTCATGCCTGCGCTCCTTTCTCCCCGGCCGCAATGGCGTCGGTGGGTTCAATGCCGTGCTCCTTCAGCGTCGCGCGCGTGCGCCTGGAGAGCTTGTAGGGCAGGGTGGACTGCCAGCCCAGCGCGCCCTGGGGGCGGAACTGCATCATGACCACCAGCAGCACGCCGTAGATCACGAAGCGCCACTCGTTCAGGAAGCGGAACACCTGGGGGAACAGCTGCAGCAGCGCCGCGCCGAAGAACATGCCGCGGATGGTGCCCAGGCCGCCCACGACCACCACGGAGATGATCAGCACCGAGATGTTGAACACGAAGTTCGTGGGCTCGATGTAGCCGTTGTTAATCACGGAGTAGAAGCCGCCGGCAATGCCCGTGATGAACGCGGAGATGACGAAGGAGAGAATCTTGTAACGGGCGGTCTTGATGCCCATCATCGTGGCGGCCAGCTCGTCGTCCTTGATGGCCAGGAACGCGCGGCCCGCCTTGGACTTCTTGATGGCCATGCAGGCCAGGGCCGTCAGCACCACCAGCGCCAGAACGATGAAGTAGAAGCCGCCGTTCTGCAGCTTGCACTCAAAGCCGAAGAAGACCGGCTTGGGAATGTTGCGGATGCCGTAGTTGCCGTTGGTCACGCTCTCCCACTGCTTGAGGATCATCTGAACGATTTCGCAGAAGCCCAGGGTGACGATGGAGAGGTAGGTGCCCGAAAGGCGCAGCGTGGGCAGGCCCAGCAAAAAGCCGATGACGGCCGTAAAGCAACCGCCCGCCAGCAGCGCCGGCCAGAAGGACCAGCCCAGTTTGGTGGTCAGGATGGCGCAGCAGTACGCGCCGATTCCGTAGAAGCCCGCGTGGCCCAGGGAGACCAGGCCCGTGTAGCCCGTGAGCACGTTCAGGCCCATGCCCAGCATGCTGTACAGCAGGATCATGATGACGATGCGCTGGGTGGAGCGGTCTGCGATGGGGGTGAAGGGGAACGCGATTGCGACGAGGGCAATCAGGAGGATGAAGACCGGCTTGTATGCGTCGATGAAGTGCTCAAAAACGTACAAGAAGCCGTTCTGCTTGATCGTACCGATATTCTTCTTCATACGTTACACCTTTGTTACGCCTTTCTTGCCGAACAGACCGGTCGGCTTGATGATGAGGATCAGGATCAGAATCACGAAGGCCATGGGATCGCGCACGTTGCTGCCCAGGTACTGGGCCGCCAGGCACTCCGCTACGCCGACCACCAGGCCGCCGACCACGGAGCCGTGCAGGATTCCGATGCCGCCCACGACCGCCGCCGCGAAGGCCTTCAGGCCGATGGTGGAGCCCATGGTGGGCGAGATGACCTGATAGTAGCCGCCGATGAGCGCGCCCGCGATCGCGGCGCAGGCGCCGCCGATGAAGAAGGTGAAGGAGATGACGAAGTTGACGTTGATGCCCATCAGGTTGGCCGCCTTGGTGTTCTGCTCGGTGGCGCGCATGGCCAGACCGATCTTCGTCTTCTGCACCAGGAAGGTCAGGATCACCAGCAGGATCACCGCCACGATCAGCATGATGATCTGGCTGGACTGGATGGTGATGTTGCCGATGGAGATGTTGCCAAAGAGGTTCATGGACGGGAAGGGGCGCTTCTCGCTGCCGAACACATAGTCGATGGACAGTACGTTCTGAATTATGAAGGACATACCGATGGTCGTGATCAGGGTCGCGATCGGTATGGATTTTTTCTTTCTGAGGGGCTCCAGCGCCACCTTGTCGATGGTGAGCGCCAGCAGGCCGGAGAGCACCACCGCGACGATCACGGCGGGCAGCAGGCCGAAGTTGAGGGAGACGAAGAAGTAGACCATGTACGCACCGAAGGCGTAAACCGCGCTGTGTGAGAAATTGATGAGTCGGAGAACACCGAACACCATCGAATAGCCAACGGCAATCAGCGCGTATGCCATACCGAGTGCAAGACCGTTGATCAGGGTTCCGATGAGCGTCTGCATAGTATATCATGTCGCCGCATTGTGGGTGCCGGCAACATTCCCCTTTCTTTTGGATGAGTCGGATCTGCGCAGGGCGGAGGGATGAAGACGGTCGGGGAGGAACTGCGTCCTCCCCGACGGCTTCAGTTGGGTTGTGAATCAGAACTCGGCGAGGGTGAAGGCGCCGTCCTTGACCATGATCTTGGTGAAGACCTTCTGGGCGTCACCGATCTCGTCGAAGGTGGTGTAGCCGGACATGCCTTCGTACTCGGTGTTGTACATCTCGTCCTTGATGGCCTCACGATCCAGCTCGCCAGCGCGCTCCATGGCCTCCAGCAGGATGCCGACGGAGTCGTAGGCCTGGGTGGTCAGCGCGGAGGGCGCGGAGCCGTAGGCGTCGGTGTAGGCCTTGACATACTCCTGGATGCGCTCGTCGGTGCTGCCGGCGAAGAAGGACACGGGAGCGTAGATGCCGTTGGCGGCGTCGCCCGCGATGTCGATCAGGTTGTTGGTGTAGGCGTTGGAGCAGCCGACCAGCTTGACGTCGTAGTCGCTGTTCTTGCAGGCCTTAGCGAAGGGAGCCAGGGTGCCGTACATGCCGGCGACCATGATCACGTCGCAGCCAGCCGCCTTGAAGTTGGCGATTTCGGTGGCGAAGTCAACGGCGTCGGTGGAAACTTCCTGGCGCAGCACGAAGTTGCCGCCCAGAGCCTTGATGTTCTCCTCCATCGCGTTGCCGGCGGACTGGCCCCACTCGGAGTCGATGGACAGAACGCCGATCGCCTGGCCGCCCAGGTCGGTCACGGCCATCTCGGCGCCCGTGCGGGTCTCAACCGTGATGACGGTGTTGTTGCGGAAGATGTAATCGCCGATGCCGGAGTAGTCGGCATGGGAGGAGGTGGGGCTGATGTTGATGTACTCAGCGTCCTGATAGGTCGGCGCGGCGACCATGCAGATGCCGGAGGCGAAGTGACCGATGACGCCCCAGATGTCCTCGTCGGAGACGATGTTCTCGGCGATGATGGCGGCTTCGTCGGAGTCGGACTTGTCGTCGTATTCAACGATTTCGATGGTGTAGGTCTCGTCGCCGACGGTGACGCCGCCCTTTTCCTCATTCCACTGGGAGGCCATCAGCTTGGCGGCGTTGGCGAAGCCAATGCCATACTCGGCGTTGTCGCCGGTCATCGGGGCCGCGACGGCGATCTTGATGCTGCCTTCAGCGAAAGCGCAGCAGCTCAGCATCAGGGCAAGAGTCAGGACGATTGCAAAAATCTTCTTCATACTGTTCGTGCTCCTTTTTTTATTTATTCTAAGGGCGGGAGTGATGCTCGCATGCCCTTAAAATCACCCCGGGCACTGGTAATATTACCAGCAGACTGAACAAAATTACGGGCCACTAATCTGATTTATTATTTCTCATTATAGCATGCGGTTTACCTGCTGTCAACGGGAAAAGTCCCCGAAAGCGAAATAATTCAGCGGGTTTCGGGGCGGAACGTTCGGGAGCGGCGGCGCGCGCCCGCAAATAGTGCTGATCATATTAAATTGATGGAGAAACGCTTTGGGGCCATTGACAAATTCGAAAAAATGACATAATATATAATCAGAAACTGCCGTTTTCGGGTGGTTTTGCCGAAGCAATGGGGCTGGAGAGATGGAAAATGAGTGATATGACCAGTGGAAGCCTGAAGGATAAGGTGTACGCCGCAGTGATGTACGACGTCATCAACGGCGAGTACACGGTGGAGAGCGTGATCAGCGAAAAGAGGCTCTCCGAGAAACTCGGGGTGTCCAAGGCGCCCGTGCGCGAGGCGCTGATCGAGCTATGCGCCCAGGGCGTGCTGCGCAGCGTGCCCCGGCAGGGCTATGTGGTGGTGCCGTACACGGAGCGCAACGTGCAGGAGATGATTCAGTATCGCCGGATGCTGGAGTGCGGCTGCCTGGAGGAGTGCTTTGATCGGATCACGCCCACCCAGCTGTGCCGTCTGGAGAGCATTGTGGAGAGCGAATTTCTCTTCCTCTCCCGAAACGACACCCGGGACTTCTGGAACCACACCTTCAATTTTCATCTGACGCTGGTATCGTTTTCGGAGAACGAATTCATCTACAGCCGGCTGAACTCGGCGCTCAACGCCTGCATGCGGGCCTATCTCCAGCTGTACTGGAAGAAGGATCGGGAGGACTTCCCGCCACCGCCCCGGCTGCACCGGGAGATCGTGGAGAGCATACGCCAGCACGACCGGGAGCGCGCGGTGGAGACGCTGCGCAGGGACATTTGCACGCTTGACTTTCCCCAGCAATTTTGATCCAAAGGAGAACAAAGGGTATGGACAGGAAGATTTACAACGGGTACATCGCAATTCTCAAGCATGAACTGGTGCCGGCCATGGGCTGCACCGAGCCGATCGCCGTCGCCTTTGCAGCGGCGAAGGCACGGGATGTGCTGGGGCGGTTCCCGGAGCACATCACCGCCTATCTCAGCGGCAATATTATCAAAAATGTCAAGGGCGTGACCGTGCCCAACTCCGGCGGACAGCGCGGCATTGACGTGGCCGCCACCCTCGGCTGCGTGGCCGGAAAGGCCGAACTGCTGCTCGAGGTCATCAAGGACGCGACGCAGGAGCAGATCGCGCGCACCACGGAGCTGGTGAAGCAGGGCTTCTGCGATGCGAAGCTGGTGGAGGGCAAGGACAACCTCTACATCCGCATTCTGGCCACCGCCGGCTCCGACAGCGCGGAGGTGACCGTGGAGCACGAGCACACCAACGTCACCCGCATTGAAAAAAACGGCGAGGTGATCTTTGCCGCTGAAACTGCGCCCGCGCCCGCCGGGGAGGAGGTCGTGGACAAGGGCCTGCTGAACGTGCGCGATATCGTGGCCTTCGCCCGCGAGGTGGAGCTCAGCGACGTGCAGCCCATGCTGGAGCGCCAGATCGCCATGAACACCGCCATCTCTGAGGAGGGCATGACCGGCAAGTGGGGCGCCGCCGTGGGCAAGACCATGATGGAGATCAACGGCGACCACGTCGAGGGCCGCGCCGCCGCCCGCGCCGCCGCCGGTTCCGACGCGCGCATGAACGGATGCAGCATGCCGGTGGTCATCAATTCCGGCAGCGGCAACCAGGGTATGACCATCACGCTGCCCATCTGCGAGTACGCCAAGACCTGGAACAAGGATGAGGAGACCACCCTGCGCGCCCTGGCCCTGGCAAATCTGATTTCCGTGCACATCAAGCGCCACATTGGCAATCTCTCCGCATTCTGCGGTGCGGTGAGCGCCGGCTGCGGCACCGCCTGCGGCATCGCCTTCATGGACGGCTGCGATTACGACGAGATCTGTATGACCATCACCAACACCCTCTGCAATGTGGGCGGCATCGTCTGCGACGGCGCGAAGAGCTCCTGCGCCGCCAAGATCGCGTCCGCCGTCAGCGCCGGCCTGATGGGCTACCGCATGGCCAAGGAGGACAAGTGCTTCCAGGACGGCGAGGGCATCGTCGGCGGCGACATCGAGGAGACTATCGCCAACATCGGCCGCATGGGCCGCGACGGCATGCGCTCCACCGACGTCGAAATTCTCAACATCATGGTCGGCAACTAAGCAGCAGCGGCGGCGAGTCGCCGCTGCCGGCAGCTACCGCGCCGGGGTGACGAATCCCTGCCCCACAGATCAGAGGGGCAGGGATTCTGCGTTTCGTTTCTGCCGAGGTGGTGGCATCCCCCGAAACCCGGCCCGTGCGGAAATGGGCCGGGTTTCTCGCGCTTGCGGTTGCGGAGCGGGGATGTCCTGCGGTTATGAAATGTTTCTTCCTTATATTATAGAAAGTGCTTTGGCACGCGCCCTTCCGGGGCGCGCCGCAAAAGGCAACCCCAGCCGTGTTCGGCCGGGGTTGCCTTTGATGCGCCGGGGATCAGAAGAGCGGGACGACCGCGCCTTCGTAGGTTTCCTCGATGAAGGTCTTGATGGCGTCGCTCTTGAGGGCGGCGGCCAGGGCCAGGATGGCTTCGTTGTTTTCGTTGCCTTCCTTCACGACCAGCACGTTGGCGTAGTTGTTCTGGATCACGTCGGACTCGCCGTCCTCGAAGGCGAGGGCGTCGCTGGCCTTCAGGCCTGCGTCGATGGCGTAGTTGCCGTTGATGACCGCCACGTCCACGGAGCCCAGGGAGCGGGGCAGCTGAGCGGCTTCGATCTCCTGAATGTCATAGTTGTGGGGGTTCTCGGCGATGTTCAGCTTGGTGGCGGTCAGGCCGACGCCCTCCTCGAGGGTGATCAGGCCCTGGGCCTCCAGCAGCAGCAGCGCGCGGGCTTCGTTGGTGCCGTCGTTGGGAACCGCGATGGTCGCGCCGTCCTCGAGGGCGTCCAGGCTGGCGGTCTTGCCGGCGTAGATGCCGAAGGGCTCGTAGTGGATCTTCTCCACCGCGACCAGGTGGGTGCCGTTCTGCTCGTTGAAGTCGCCCAGATACAGCACGTGCTGGAAGTAGTTGGCGTCGATCTGGCCGGACTCGGTGGCGGTGTTGGGAATTACATAGTCGTTGAAGGGAACGACTTCAAGCTCGATGCCCTGCTCG
Source organism: bacterium (assembly GCA_004563405.1). Classification (GTDB taxonomy): domain Bacteria; phylum Bacillota; class Clostridia; order Christensenellales; family Aristaeellaceae; genus SFTH01. The sequence continues at coordinate 6,132 of SFTH01000012.1, read as the reverse complement.
GCCAGAATGGGAATGCACTGCTCCAGGATCTCCGCGTGGGGAGCCGGGGTTGCGCCGACGCTGAGCTTGACGGTCTCCGCCAGAGCGGATGCGCAGGTGAGGGCCAGAATCAGAGCCAGAGCGATGACGAGAAGCTTCTTCATGGGTTTATCTCCTTTCAAATTGGGTCGCACAGTGTTTTCAGGGACGCATGGGGTGTTCTGCTTCGCCCGGGAAGCGGGATGTGCATGCGGCCCGGACGTCCGTCTTCCGAAAAGAAGAAGGCAGGAAACTTTGAATCGTTTCCTGCCTCTCTCTTTACGCCGGTATCTTATTTTTCCGGCGCGGAAAACGGTTCAGAGTCCAGAGCATAGCGAAGCGTGCGCATGCACATCCGGCACATGCCCATATCCATCATCATGTTCTCAGAAATGGCTGCGTAACGCATCTTTGCTCCTCCCTTCCGAATCCGTTGTTGCTTTCGGATTTATGGATATTATAAAAACCTGCGCCCGCTTTGTCAATACAATTCCGAAAGATTTACATTGTGCACAAATTTTTGTTCGCAAATGCGGAAGCGATCTGGGAATATGGTTCAAAAAGTGGGGAAGGAAGCGGCGCGTCTGCCCCACAAACACAAAGCAGATGCGATCCGCGACCCGGCGAACGGGCCAATAACGGACGCGAGAAATCCAGCCCATTCTGAACTGCTTCCCGTCAAGAGGACAGAGAAAAAATAAAAATTATTACGGTCGACAGTCATGCGCTGCTGGCCGGTTTTTATGCGGCCAGACCTGTGAATCCTCTCAATCCTGTCCGCCAGGCGCTCGTTCTCCGCAGCTCTCCGGCCAAGCTTACCGGACGCCCATTTGTGATAGGCCGAGCGGGACACATGGAGCAGTCCGCAGGCCTGTTCAATCGGATACCCCTTTTCGGTGTGTGCTTCCCGGATCGCCGCATAGACAGGTTGCTGTCTTACCTCCGATAGGCCTCTCTCCTCTCGATTCCGTCCAATTTTTTAGCAGATCACGCTCCATTTCTGCCAGATACAGCTTGTGCTTGAGCTGCTCGATTTCGATTTGCGCCTTCTCCAGTTCCGTTCGGGGAACCTGATCCTTCTTCCGCTTCCCACGCCGATCCTCCAGACCCGCTTCGCCCATTTCCTCGAATCGTAGCGTCCATGCCCGCACCTGCTGGTAGCTGACCTTATACTTCATCGCCATCTCGCCGTAGTTCTTCCCGCTGGCCAGACAGTCCCTGACGATCTGTATGCGCTCCTCCTGCGTCGTGTCCCGTCCCTGCTTCATGTAGCTTCCTCCTCCAGAGAATCTTACAGAGTTGAAGTCTCCATGAGCATTATACACCTTTATCCAATCCCGGAGCTGCTTTTCGCCCCACAATCCATATTTTTTGCTGATATCCAGCAGGCTTCCGCCTCCTGACAGGTATTCCTGCACCGCCCGTTGTTTCAACTCCGGCCTGTATACACGGTTCCGCCTGTCCGGCAGAAAAGCATCTGGGCCTTCTGTCTCGTACTGATGTATCCACCGCTGAAGCGTTGCCTTTCCTACTCCGGCCTCCGCTGCCCCGCCTCTCAGGCTGATTCCTCCATCCTTGTATTTGCAGATGATTCTTACTTTCTCCTCTGCACTTCGCTTCGTCTTTCGTGACATACAAATGCTCCCTCCATGTTTGACAGCCTTTTCCTTTTTCACTGTCTCTTATAGAGGGAGCATATCACGAACGGGCCGGATTGCGTGCTTGCATCATACGAACCATCAGAAAAGAAAGATAAGGACTCCTGCCCCCCCTGAATCTGTGGGGGCAGGAGTCCGATGCTATAACGCGGAAGCTGCTGCGATCAAACGCGCTGCGTTTGTCATTCGGCGAGCTTCTTGTAGGACTCGAGGCGGGCGACCGCATCCTTCTGGCTGGACTCGAACAGTTCGGGCGCGATGTCCGGGAACTGACGCAGCAGGGAGGCGTAGCGGTTCTCGCCACGGATGAAGGCCTGATAGTCCTCGGTGGGATCCTTGGAATCCAGCGTGAACTTCTTGCCCTCGGCGGCGGGGTTGAAGCGATAGGTCTGCCAGTAGCCGGCAGCCACAGCCTTCTTGATCTCGGCCTGCGCCTGATCCATCTTGATGCCGTGGTTGATGCAGGGCGCGTAGGCGATGATGAGGGACGGGCCGTCATAGGCCTCGGCCTCGAGCATGGCCTTGAGCACCTGCGCCGGGTCGGACATGGCGACCTGCGCCACATAGACGTAGCCGTAGGAGATGGCCATCATGCCCAGATCCTTCTTCTTGGTGCGCTTGCCGGCAGCCGCGAACTTCGCGACGGCGGCGTGCGGGGAGGACTTGGAGGCCTGTCCGCCGGTGTTGGAGTACACCTCGGTGTCGAGCACGAGGACGTTGACGTCCTGGCCCTGGGCCAGCACATGATCCAGTCCGCCGTAGCCGATGTCATAGGCCCAGCCGTCGCCGCCGAAGATCCAGAAGGACTTCTTGGTCAGCAGGTCCTTGTCGGCAACGATGGCCTTGCACAGCTCGCAGTCGCAGCCTTCGATCTTGGCGATCAGTTCTTCGCCGGCCTCCTTGGAGATCTTGGCGTCCTTCATGCCGGCGAGCCACTTCTCAGCGGCAGCCTTCACGGCCTCGTCCTTGGCTTCCTCGGCCAGCTTGGCGACGTTGTCGGCCAGCTTCTCGCGGCGCTGGGAGACGCCCAGGTTCATGCCGAAGCCGAACTCAGCGTTGTCCTCGAAGAGGCTGTTCGCCCAGGCGGGGCCGTGGCCGTCCTCGTTGACGGTGTAGGGGCAGGTCGGCGCGGAGCCGCCATAGATGGAGGAGCAGCCGGTGGCGTTGGCCACGATCATGCGGTCGCCGAAGAGCTGGGTGACGAGCTTGACATAGGGAGTCTCGCCGCAGCCCGCGCAGGCACCGGAGAACTCGAACAGGGGCTTCTTGAACTGGCTCTCCTTGACGGTCTTGAGGTTCAGCTCGCCCTTGAACTCAGGCAGCGTCTGGGCGAACTCCCAGTTGGCTTCCTGGCACTTCTGGCTGGCCAGAGGCTTCATTTCCAGAGCGACCTTCGCGCCCTTCTGGTTGACCGGGCAGACGCCGACGCAGTTGCCGCAGCCGGTGCAGTCCAGCGGAGAAACCTGAACGCGATAGTTGTAGCCGGCGAAGTTCTTGCCGACGGCCTTCTTGACCTCGAAGCCCTCGGGCAGCTCGGCGCCGTCCTTCACCAGGTAGGGGCGGATGCAGGCGTGCGGGCACACGATGGAGCAGGTGCCGCAGCCGACGCACGCGTCGATGTTCCACTGGGGAACCATGACGGCGATGCCGCGCTTCTCATACTTGGTGGTGCCGACCGGCACGCGGCCCTGGGCGTCGATCATGGACACGGGCAGCTTGTTGCCCTCCTGGGCCAGGATGGGATGCACGAACTTGTCGAAGTACTCGGTGGCCTCGACCTTCATGGCGACGGCGCCGGTGGTGGCGTTGGCCCACTCGGCGGGAACCTTCACTTCGTTCAGGCCGGAGATGGCGATGTCGATGGCGTCCCAGTTCTTCTTGACGACTTCGTCGCCCTTCTTGCCGTAGGTCTTCTTGGCGTAGGCCTTCATGTACTCATCCGCCTGGTCGTAGGGGATGATCTCGGCCAGTTTGAAGAACGCGGCCTGCATGATGGTGTTGATGCGGTTGCCCATGCCAACCTCGCGGGCCAGCTTGATGGCGTCCACGGTGTAGAACTTGGCTTCCTTCTTGGCCAGCAGCTGCTTCATGGTCGCGGGCAGCTGGTCCTCCAGCTCCTCGGCGGTCCAGGGGCAGTTGAGCAGGAAGGTGCCGCCCTGCTTCAGCGCGGAGACCATGTCGTACATGGTGACGTACGCCGGATTGTGGCAGGCGATGAAGTCGGCGGAGTCGATCAGATAGGTGGACTGAATCGGGCTGTCGCCGAAGCGCAGGTGGGACACGGTGATGCCGCCGGACTTCTTGGAGTCATAGGAGAAGTAGGCCTGCACATACTTGTCGGTGTGGTCGCCGATGATCTTGATGGAGTTCTTGTTGGCGCCGACGGTGCCATCGGAGCCCAGGCCGTAGAACATGCAGGACACGGTGCCCGCCGGAGCGGCGTCCACGGTCTCGCCCAGCTCCAGGGAGGTGCCGGTCACGTCGTCGGTGATGCCCACGGTGAAGTGGTTCTTGGGCTCCGCCTTGGCCAGGTTGTCATAGACGGCCTTGACCATGGTGGGGTTGAATTCCTTGGAGCCCAGGCCGTAGCGACCGCCGACCACCTTGATGTCGGAGCGGCCCGCCTCGAGCAGCGCGGAGCAAACGTCCAGATACAGGGGCTCGCCCAGGGAGCCGGACTCCTTGGTGCGGTCCAGAACGGCGATCTTCTTGCAGCTGGCGGGGATGGCGGCCAGGAAGTGCTTCATGGAGAAGGGACGATAGAGGTGCACCTTGATCAGGCCCAGCTTCTCGCCCTGCTTCGCCAGGTAGTTGATGGTCTCCTCGATGGCGTCGCAGCCGGAGCCCATGGCGATGATCACGCGCTCGGCGTCGGGAGCGCCAACGTAGTCGAACAGCTTGTAGGCGCGGCCGGTGACGGTCTCCACCTGCTTCATGACCTCTTCGACGATGTCCGGAGTGGCCTCATAGTACTTGTTGGCAGCCTCGCGGCCCTGGAAGTAGATGTCCGGGTTCTGCGCGGTGCCCTGCTGGTGCGGATGCTCGGGGTTCAGGCCGCCCTCGCGGAAGGCCTTGACCTTGTCCCAGTCCACCAGGCCGGCGATCTCCGCGTAGTTGTCCTTGGGATCAATGGCGTCGATCTTCTGGATCTCGTGGCTGGTGCGGAAGCCGTCGAAGAAGTGCAGGAAGGGCACGGACGCCTTGATGGCGGCCAGGTGGGCCACCAGCGCCATGTCGGTCGCTTCCTGAACGGAGTTGGAGGCGAGCATCGCAAAGCCCGTCTGGCGGCAGGCCATCACGTCGGAGTGGTCTCCGAAGATGGACAGCGCATGGTAGGCCAGCGCGCGCGCGGAAACATGGAAGACGGACGGCATCAGTTCGCCGGAGATCTTGTACATGTTCGGGATCATCAGCAGCAGGCCCTGGGAGGCGGTGAAGGTGGTGGTCATCGCGCCGGCAGCCAGGGAGCCGTGCACGGCGCCCGCCGCGCCCGCTTCGGACTGCATTTCGGCAACCTTGACCTTCTGGCCAAACAGGTTGGTGCGGCCGTGTGCCGCCCACTCATCCGCAACTTCCGCCATGGGGGAAGAGGGAGTGATGGGATAGATCGCTGCCACATCGCTGAATGCATAGGCGACATGGCTGACGGCGGTATTGCCGTCACAAGTCATCTTGATGCTCAATTGAAAGGACCTCCTTCTATATTGTTGAGTATCGTGATTCCCATAAATCATCAACTTATATTATAAATTGTCGCAAAACCAAAGTCAAGATAAATCCATGTGACAAAGCGCGCCGGAAAAATTGCATTTTCTCCCCAAAAACGAATCCCGGGCCCGCTTTCGCGAACCCGGGCGTCCCGCCGCGCCGTTCAGCCTTCCCGGCGGGCGCGGGCGGAGGGGAGGAGCATGTACATCAGCTCCCCGCGCTCGCACCACATCAGCCTGCCCGCGCCGCGCCGGGGCAGGCGCAGCTGCAGGTTCCACTCGGGATACTGCTTCACCAGCTCGACCCGCTCCCCGGTGGCCAGGGCCACGAAGGGAATGTAGTCGTCCTTCTCCATGGGGCAATCGGATCTGACGAACCACTCGTCCTCCACCGCCTCCACCTTCAACTCCTCGTCCGGCCCGGCCTTCCGGGGCGCGAGCGCCGCGAGCCTGCGCCCGCAGCAGCTGACCTCCGCCTCGCCGGTGCAGAGCGTGATGCTGCCGCAGCCGGGGCAGAAGTAATACTTCGTCTTCTTCATATTTCCTCCAACCGTTTCATTGGGCGTAAGATCGCCCTCCAGCAGGCGGGTCAGATCCACGCCCAGCAGCTGGGAAAGCTCCCCCAGCAGGCTCACGTCCGGACAGCCCAGTCCCGTTTCCCTTAGTTAAAGATATTGTTGGGTATCTCAAGATGTGTCATTCGATTTTGCCGATAAAGCGGTAGAAGATTTCCACTTCCTGTTCCCGGC
>SFTH01000029.1 GCA_004563405.1 bacterium | reverse complement strand
GCCTTTTCTTGTTATCCAGCCCTCCGGCTGTATCGGTTGAGCAAAAGTCAGCGTGGGATTGATGTGGTATCTTTATCTAAGTGAACCCCCCCGCTCCCACTTGCTCACCGCCTTGCCGCTCAGGTTCAGCATTTCCGCCAGCGCCCGCTGGGTCAAGCCCCGCTCCAGGCGCAGCGCGCGTATCAACCGGCCCACGCTCGCACAATTCATTCTTCCCTCACCTCCCTGCCATTGTAACCCACACGATCGCAAAAGTAAATCCACGAACCGTAGACAGCCTGCATCAATTGTAAACCAAATAAAAATTTAAGTTGACAATTTAGGGCCCGTGTGCTAGAATCCGAACTGCAAAAAATGTTGAAGAAGGGAAAAGAGCATGGCCGAACTCCACACCGATGAAAACCCGAAACTCACCCGCGCGGAGGCGCTGGAGATTCTCGACGCCCCGGACGCGCAGCTGGACGCGATCGTCGCGCGGGCGGAGGCGCTGCGCAGGCGCTACAAGGGAAACCGGGTCAGCGTGCACATCCTGACCAACGCCCGCAGCGGAAACTGTTCCCAGGACTGCGCCTACTGCGCCCAGTCCTGCCGCTCCCACGCGGACATCGAAAAGTACAGGTGGGTCTCCGACGAAAAGCTCTACGGGGACAACGACTTCGTGGCCAAATACCACCTCTCCCGCCACTGCATCGGCCTGAGCGGCATGAAGTTCACCGACGGGGAGATCGAAGCCCTGGCGGCGCGCATCCGGGAAATGAAGAAGACCTGCGCGCACCTGTGCTGCTCCATCGGCTTTCTGACGGAGAAGCAGGCGCGTATGCTCCGGGACGCGGGGCTGGACCGGATCAACCACAACCTGAACAGCAGCCGCGATTATTACGGCAAAATCTGCACCACCCACACTTTCGATCAGCGGGTGGAGAACATACGCATGCTGCAACGGCTGGGCTTTGAAATTTGCAGTGGCGGCATCATCGGCATGGGCGAGAGCCACGAGGACGTGGTGGACATGCTGCTGGAGCTGCGCGAGATCCGCCCCGAGGCCATTCCGATCAACTTCCTGCTGCCCATCCCGGGCACGCCGCTGGAGGGCGCAGACACCTCGGCGCTCACCACTGCCTACTGCCTGAAGGTGCTCTGCCTCGCCCGGCTGATGTCCCCGCAGGCCGACATTCGCTGCGCCGCGGGCCGGGAGGTCTACTTCAAGGGCGCGGAGAAGCGCCTGCTCAGCGTCGTGGACTCCATCTTCGCCTCCGGCTACCTCACCGCCGGGGGACAGGGCATCGAGGACACGATCCGCATGATCACCGACACGGGCTTCACCTGCGAAATTGAATCCACCTGACCGGGCAGCCGACGACACCAACGAAAGGAAGGAACCGAGCATGAACCGTTCCCAGTCCCTGCGCAGCACCCGCACCTACGCCATGGCCGTCACGGCGCTGATGACCGCCGTCACCTGCATCGTCGCGCCCCTGTCCATCCCCATCGGGCCGGTGCCCATCTCGCTGACCAACTTCGCCATCTACCTGACGCTGTACCTTCTGGACTGGAAGAAGGGCACGCTGAGCTATCTGCTCTACCTGCTGATCGGCCTCGTGGGCCTGCCGGTGTTCTCCGGCTTCACCGGGGGCGTGGCCAAGCTGGCCGGGCCCACGGGCGGCTACATCATCGGCTTCATCCCCATGGCTGTCATCGCCGGACTGGTCATCGACCGCACCCACAGCCGCTGGATCCATCTGGCCGGCATGATCGTGGGCACGATCGTCTGCTACGCCTTCGGCACCGTGTGGTTCTGCATGCAGTCGGGCATGGGCTTCGCCGCCGCGCTGTCCATCTGCGTGTTCCCCTTCATCCCCGGCGACCTGGCCAAGATGCTCATCGTCATCGCCATCGCCCCCCAGATCCGGCGGCGGCTGGACATGGCAGGCAAGGCCTGACCGAGTCCGCAGGCAGGACGGGCGGCATGAAAAAACCAGCCGGTTTCATCGGCTGGTTTTTTGCAGATCCATTCGCATCGCGCGAAGGGCGCGGTCACTTGTCTCCGCCGCCCATCATGCGCTCGAGCATGCGCTGCATCTCCTCCGCCCGGACCTGGGCCTCGCTCTTCCGGGCGCGGGCCTGCTGCTCCAGCTCGTCAAAGAGGGGATTGTCCACCTTCGGCGCGGGAGATGCGCCGCCCAGCAGGTCGCCCACGCGGCTCACGCCGTCCCGAACCGCGTCCACCGCGTCCGAAACGCCGTCCCGCACCTTTTCCACGACGGGCGCGGCCTTTTCCTGCACCTTCTCCGCCGCGTCCAGCACCTTCTCCTTCACATTCTCCATCGCCGGAGCCGCTTTTTCCCTGGCCTCCGCCGCCTTCTCCTTCAGGTTCTCCACCGCGGGCGCGGCCTTCTCCTGAACCTTCTCCGCCGCGTCCAGCACCTTTTCCTTCGCGCCCTCCACCGCGGGCGCGGCCTTTTCCCGGGCGTGCGCCAGGCTCTCCTTCGCGCCGTTCAACAGATCGCTCATACCGTTATCCTTCCCCTTCGAATTTGTTACACCCATTTTAGCATCCGCGCCGCGCATTTTCAAGTGCGGCCCCAAAATCCGAACGTTCGAGAAAACTGCGAACCGATCTTACAAAAAAAGAAGGTATAAATTAACATGCACAGGTGATAATCCAAGTGTACGCAGGCGTACAAATGGAACAGAGGAGGTTGACCCTATGAACTTTGAACTTCTGCACCCGGCAGACCAGCTGGTCATGATCATGGCGCGCATCTACGAATACGGCATGACCACGACCTCCGGCGGCAACCTTTCCATCCGAGACGAAAACGGCGACATCTGGATCACGCCCTCCGGCGTGGACAAGGGAAACCTGACCCGCGCGGACATCATGCAGGTCAAGAGCGACGGCACGGTCATCGGCCCCCACAAGCCCTCCGTGGAGCTGCCCTTCCACCGCGACATCTACAAGCTGCGCCCGGACCTGCACGCCATCGTGCACGCCCATCCCCCGGTGTTGGTGGCCTTCAGCCTGGCGCGCCAGGTGCCCGATACGAAGCTGATTCCCAACGCCAACCTGGTCTGCGGCGAGGTGGCGCTGGCAAAATACGACGTGCCCGGCAGCGAGCAGCTGGGCCGGAACATCTCCGACCAGTTCGCTGCGGGCTACAACACCGTTCTGATGGAGAACCACGGCGTGGTGTGCGGCGCGCCGGACCTCTACCGGGCGTTCATGGCCTTTGAGACCATCACCTCCAGCGCCCGGATCGAGCTGGACGCGCTGAAGCTGGGCACGCCCCGGCGGCTCAGCGACGCGCAGATCGCCATGGACAGCTCCAAGGCCCACCCGCCGCTGGACGCATTCGAGGCGCGCCAGGTCTCCAGCGAGGAGCGCGCGGGCCGTCGCGACATGTGCACCCTCATCCACCGCTCCTACGACCAGCGGCTCTTCACCAGCACCCAGGGCACCTTCTCCCTGCGGCTCTCGGACGGCTCGCTGCTGATCACCCCCTACATGAAGGACAGGAAGTATCTGGAGAGCGAGGACATCGTGCGCGTGAAGAACGGCATGGGTGAGCTCGGCAAGATTCCCAGCCGCTCCGTGCTGCTGCACCAGAAGATCTACGAGACGCACCCGGAGATCAACTCCGTCATCATCGCCCATCCCCCGGCCATCATGGCCTTCGCCGTCACCGGTGCGGAGTTCGACTCCCGGCTCATCCCGGAGAGCTACATCTCCCTGCGCAACGTCGGCCGCCTGCCCTACGCCGCCAGCACCCTGGACATCGAGGGCACCGCAGCCATGTTCTCGTCTCACATGCCGGTGATCATCGTGGACAACCAGTGCGCCATCGTCACGGGCACCTCCCTGCTCAACGCCTTCGACCGGCTGGAGGTGCTGGAGTACAGCGCCGCCGCCATGATCGCCGCGAAGGACATCGGCAAGGTGGTTCTCCTCTCCGACGAGGAGATCGAGGCCGTGAACCAGGCGTTCCACCTGAACTGATTCCACCGGCGGACGCGAAATCCCCGAAGGCCCGCCGAACACGCCGACGGGGACGATCGAAGCGCGAAAGGGCCGCCGCCCTCCCGCGCTCTCCCGGGACTTTTCGGCAGTCTGAGCCGCCGCCCCCTTCCGGAGCGGCGGACTTTTTTGCGTTTCATCCGCAAAAACGACAATTTTTCTTTGCGTCACACAATTCCTATCATTCCGATTGGATTATAATATTCTCAGACGAACGCGGTTGACCGCGCAAAAGGGGAGGAATTCAAAATGAAGAAGCCTGTACTGCTGGACGGCGCGGTGGGAACCAGCCTGTGGGAGATGGCGGAAGCCAACGGCGTGGAGAAGGTGCCCGTCTGGCGCTACAACCTGGAGCACCCGGAATTCGTGCGCGCCCTCTGCGAGCGCTATGTGGACGCGGGCGCGCAGATCATACTGGCAAACACCTTCGGCGCGAACGGCCCCAGCGTGCGGCGCGCCTCGGAGTACAAAGCGGCGGAGGTCGTGGCCGCGGGCGTGCGCATCGCGAAGGAGGCGCTGGCGGGCACGGGCAGAAAGGTGGCCCTGTCCGCGGGTCCGCTGACCCAACTGGTGGAGCCCTGGGGCGACATGAGCGAGAAGGAGGCTCAGGCCATCTACGAGGAGCAGATCGGCGCGGGCGTGGACGCGGGCGCGGACCTCATCCTGCTTCAGACCTTCATTGATTTGCATCTGATGGAAATTGCCACGCAGGTCGCCGTGCGGTACGGCCTGCCCGTGTTCTGCGCCATGACCTTTGAGAAGGTGGGCAAGACCATGTTCGGCAACTCCGTGCAGGACGTGATCGACGCGCTGACCCCGCTGGGCATCGACGCCATCGGCATGAACTGCTCCCTGGGGCCGGATCTTGCGCTGCCGGTGATCCGGGAATTTGCCGAAAAGACGGATCTGCCGCTATTGTTCAAGCCCAACGCGGGCAAGCCCATCCTCGCGCCGGACGGCAGCACCGTGACCGACTACGACGCGGAGACCTTCGTCCGGGAGGTCGAGCCCGCGCTGGACTTCGTGGACTACGTCGGTGGCTGCTGCGGCACGAACCCCGAATACATCCGCCTGCTGGGCCAGCGCATCGCCCGGAAGGGCTGATCGACCCGGCCGCCGGACCGAAACGCGTCTACGGAATCCGAAGGCTCCCGGCGGGAACCGCGGGGCCGGAGCGCACGCCTCCTTTGGGGCGCCCCTGAATTCTGCATCCCCGCCCGCAGGGCGCGCAGAGCGAAGGGACGCCCCTTTTGAGGGCACATCCGCGGCGCTCCGGGGCGCGGATGTCATATGTTTTTGATATGCGAAACAAAGCGGCAGCGGACGCATCTGCGGCGCTCTGGGGACGCGGCGGCCCGCTGCCCGGCACAGTAGGACGTTTTCTCCAAATTTTGCAGGGAAATTTTGGGTTTACAGAAGCCGCGTTTTATGTTAGAATGAGCCGTTGCGTGATGATGGAAACGAGCGCAGTTGAGCGCCGCACAGAGAGCCGCCGTTGGTGCGAGGCGGCCGGTCGCGGCTGCGCAGCCATTCCGGAGCGGCGCGTTGGAAAGATGAGCGAGTAAGACGCGCCGGGTGCGCCCGTTACAGCGCCTGGGTCGCGAGACCCGCAAAGGTCTGCGCCGCGAGGCGCAGGTGAAGTAAGGTGGTACCACGGAGCAGCGCTCTCGTCCTTATGCAAGCAGGCATCGGGGACGGCGCTGCTCCTTTTGCGTCCTCCCGCGAGCAAAAAACGGAGGGATAGCGAATGTTGGATTTCATCACAAGGGTCAACGGCGCGGTCAACAACTTCGTCTGGGGCGTGCCGGCGATGGTGCTCATCATGGGCGTGGGCCTGTACCTCACGCTGCGGCTGCATTTCGTGCAGATCCGCCGCTTCAGCCACGCGCTGCGCAACACCATCGGCAAGATCTTCCACAGGGGCGAGGCGGCGGAGGGCTCTGTCACGCCCTTCCAGGCGGTCTGCACCGCCCTGGCGGCCACGGTGGGCACCGGCAACATCGCCGGCGTGGCGGGCGCCATCGCCATCGGCGGCCCGGGCGCAGTGTTCTGGATGTGGGTGTCCGCGCTGCTGGGCATGTGCACGAAGTTTGTCGAGGTCACGCTGGCGGTGCGCTTCCGCGAGCGCAACGCCCAGGGCGACTGGGTGGGCGGCCCGATGTACTACATCAAGAACGGCCTGGGCAAGAAGTGGATGTGGCTGGCCTACATCTTCGCCGCGCTGGGCGTGCTGACCGTGTTCGGCACGGGCAACGCCACGCAGGTGAACGCCATCATCACCTCCATCAATTCCGCGCTGTACAGCTTCGGCGCGGTGCCCAAGGGCGGCGTTCCCGCCGTGAACCTGGCCATCGGCATCTTCATCGCGCTGCTGGTGGCGCTGGTGCTGCTGGGCGGCATCCGGCGCATTGGCCGGGTGGCGGAGCGCCTGGTGCCCTTCATGGCGCTGCTGTATGTGGTGCTGGGCCTGGGCGTGGTGGCGCTGAACCTGAACCGCGTGCCCGCGGCCTTCGCCGCCATCTTCCGGGGCGCATTCAACCCGGCTGCGGTGACCGGCGGCGTGGTGGGCGCGATGTTCACCTCCATGAAGAAGGGCGTGTCCCGCGGCATCTTCTCCAATGAAGCCGGCCTCGGTACCGCGTCCATCGCCCACGCCTCCGCCCACGTGGACGGCCCCGTGAAGCAGGGCCTCTACGGCGTGTTCGAGGTCTTTGCGGACACCATCGTCATCTGCACGCTGACGGCGCTGGTCATCCTTCTGGGCGGCGCGGAGATCACCTACGGTCAGGCCGCGGGCGCGGAGCTGACCATCAGCGGCTTCACCTCCACCTACGGCGGCTGGGTGTCCCTGTTCACGGCGGTGGCCATGTGCAGCTTCGCCTTCTCCACCATCCTCGGCTGGGGCCTGTACGGCACCCGCTGCATCGAGTTCATGTTCGGCAGCCGGGTGAACAAGCCCTTCATGCTGGTCTATTCCGCCGTGGCCATCCTGGGCGCGACGGTGAACCTGGGCCTTCTGTGGGACATCGCCGAAACCTTCAACGGCCTGATGGTCATTCCCAACCTGATCGCCGTGGTGCTGCTCTCCCCGGTGGCCGTGAAGCTGATCCGGGAGTACTTCGCCGATCTCGACCGGAAGCCCAAAGCCCGGAATTAGAACCGGAGAGCGCCGCATGCGGCGGCGGATTTCCCAAAGACGCGCGCAGGACGCAGAAGCCCTGCGCGCGCCGTTTTGTGCAGGGGAGGAGGGAAAGTGCCCCCGATGCGACAAGGCGCGCCCCGCGTTGCGAAAGTTGCAACGCGGGGCGCGCCTTTGGGTTTGGATTCGGGCTCAACCGCGCTCGCCGACGATTTTGCGCACGGCCAGCAGCGTACCGATCATCAGCACCACGGCGATGGGCAGCACGATCAGCGCGTTGGGCACGAAGCCCGCGATGATGTAGCTCACGAAGCTCACCGCCGCCACCGTGATGGCATAGGGCAGCTGGGTGGACACATGGGTCACATGGTCGCACTGCGCGCCGGCGGAGGCCATGATGGTGGTGTCGGAGATGGGGGAGCAGTGGTCGCCGCAGACCGCGCCGGCCATGCAGGCGGACACGCACACCACGCCCAGCGGGTCAGTGAGCGGGAACACGCCCAGGGTGATGGGAATCAGGATGCCGAAGGTGCCCCAGGAGGTACCCGTCGCGAAGGACAGGAAGCAGCCGATCAGGAACACGATGGCCGGCAGGAAGGCGTGGAAGCCGCCCGCGGACTGCCGCACCAGCGCCTCGACGAACTGCTTCGCGCCCAGGGAGTCGGTCATGGCCTTCAGGCTCCAGGCGAAGGTGAGAATCAGGATGGCGGGAATCATGGACTTGAAGCCCTCGGGCACGCTGTCCATGATCTGTTTGAAGCTCAGCACCCGGCGCAGCAGGTAGTAGATGATGGTGATGACCAGCGTCACGGCGGAGCCCAGCATCAGGCCCACGGAGGCATCGGAGTTGGAGAAGGCGGAGATGAAGCTCTCGCCGGAGAAGAAGCCGCCGGAGTAGATCATGCCGATGACGCAGGAGGCGATCAGCACCACGATGGGCAGCACCAGATCCAGCACCCGGCCCCGGGGATTGGAGGCGTCGTCCGCCGCGTCCGCGTAGGCGCGCAGGCCGGAGAACACGTCGCCCTTCTCGCGGGCGTTGCGCTCGTGCCGGGCCATGGGGCCGAAGTCCATCTTCGTGAGGGTCAGCGTGATCATCATCACGATGGTCAGAATCGCGTAGAAATTGAAGGGGATGGCCCGAATGAACAGGTACAGGCCGTTGCCGTCGTCCACATAGCTCGCCACCGCCGCCGCCCAGGAGGACACCGGCGCGATGATGCAGATGGGCGCGGCCGTCGCGTCGATCAGGTAGGCCAGCTTGGCGCGGGAGGTGTTGTGCTTGTCGGAGACCGGACGCATCACGCTTCCCACCGTGAGGCAGTTGAAGTAGTCGTCAATGAAGATCAGCACGCCCAGCGCCACGGTGGCCAGCTGCGCGCCCGCGCGGGTCTTGATGTGCTTTGCCGCCCAGCGCCCGAAGGCTGCGGAGCCGCCCGCCTTGTTCATCAGCACCACCATGATGCCCAGGATGACTAGGAACACCAGGATGCCCACGTTGTAGGGATCGGAGAGCACGGCCACCACGCCGCCGTTGAACACATGGGTCAGCGTGCCCTCAAAGCTGAAGTTCGAGTACAGCAGGCCGCCCATCACGATGCCGATGAACAGCGAGGAATAGACCTCCTTGGTGATCAGCGCCAGCGCAATGGCGATCACCGGCGGCAGCAGCGACCAGAAGGTCTGGTAGAAGCGGTTCGCCGTCTCCACCGCCTCCGCAGTTTCAACGGTCTCCACGGCCTCAACGGCCTCCGCCGCCTCGGGTGCGACCTCCGCCAGCGCCGCGCCGAAGCACAGCACGAGCGTCAGGGCCAGGACTGCGATCAGCAGCCCTCTCAGGGTTCTCTTCATGGAAATTCTCCTTTCGCGCTTCCTCGCGCTCTGTTTCCAAAACAGAAAGATGGAGTCGTGACCGTCACAACTCCATCGGAGACTTCCCATGTTGCAATGACAGCGCTCCGCCCGTCCCCGGGCGACAGTCCGACGGATGTTCTCCCCCGGCCCGGGCATTGCCGCGCGCAGGCAGCGCATGCAACCCCTCGGCGGTCTCGCCCTTCGCGCGCTCCCAATGCCTGTTGCGGAACGCCTACTCATCTCAACCGCGCCTCTATCCATTTCTTCTGTTTTCTGCTCTCCAGTATAGCCCCCGCGCCCCTGCCCGTCAAGCCGCCCAATGGGAACAATATGTAAATCCCGCATCTGCGCCGAAAAAAAAGCCCGCCCGCCAGACGCAGGCAAGCTTTCCAGCTACGCGACGCTCCGCCCACCATATGCAGGCAAGCCTTCGAGGTCCGCGACGCTCCGCCCACCATATGCAGGCAAGCCTTCGAAAAATACAGCGCCCCAACCGAAAAGCAGCAAAGGACTTTTGCCCCTCGAATCAATGGGGGCAAAAGTCCGCCACTCCAACGCGGCAGCTAGTGGCAGCGGGCACTGCCCGCCGGCAGCTGGTGGAAGCGGGCACTGCCCGCCCGCCGCTTATTTGAATAGTACGAAGTATAGCACCAGCGCCGCAACGTTCAGCACGCACACGACGATGCCCACCACCATGCCCGAAACGGCGTATTCGTCGCCGAACTGGGCGTTCTGCACAATTTCACTGCGGGCGATGCCGGTCATGGTGAGCCCGATGGAGGACGCGACCAGCGCGAGGATCCCCACGATCGCGCCCACGGTGGAGTTGAGCATCACGCCAAAGATGCACAGCGCCGAAAACACCGTCAGCACAAAGGACAACAGGGAGAGCGCGAAGCCCGCCAGCGCGAGATAATTCATTCTGGAATGCAATGCCCAAGCCTCCTTGTTCCAACTCTGCGGAAGGGAAGGCATCGCCCTCCTCCGCCTGTTCCTATCATATACAAAAGAAGAACCTTTGTCCAGTCCGGGCGCGTGAATTTGGCCCGCGCTCCAAAATTTTGTGCATTTCGCCAGCGTCATGCCTCCGCAGCGCTCCGGGACACCTCCAGCGCCTCGCCGCTGCGCAGCAGGCACAGGCGAATCTCGCCCACTTCGATGCCCGTGATGCGCTCCAGCGCCAGGGCGTAGAGCCTGAGCTGGTCGTGGTAGCGCCGGGTGAGCGCCTCCGCGTCGTCGCTCCGGTCGGTCTTGTAGTCCAGCAGCACCCACCTGCCGTCCTCCAGGAAGCAGCAGTCCAGGCTGCCCTGCACCATGATCTCCTCCCCGGCGTAGGGCCCGGCCTCCTGGGGCTCCAGCGCCTCGCTGATGCGCATCATGGCGTTGAAGGGCCACTCCCGCCGCACCTCCTCCGCGCGGAGCAGGCGCGCGCCGGTCTCGCTCTCAAAGAAGCGCGCCAGCTCGTAGGGGCGCACAGCCTCCCGCTGGAGGGCGCTGATGCGGTTCGCGGCGCGCAGGCCGTCCAGCTGCGCGGCGATCTCCGCCGTGAGCGCGCGCCCGCGCAGCTCCCGCAGGGGCGGAAGCTCCAGGCACTGCATGGCCCTGTGGTAGGCCGTGCCCCGCTCCGTTCCGCGCAGGCCGCCAGGGCTCTCCGCCAGAAAGGCCGGCCTCTCAATCAGCTTCTCCCGCTCGTCCGGGCGCTGAATCTCCCTGAGCAGGCCGGTGACGGTCAGCTTCAGCGGCTGCCGGGCGGCTCCTTCGCCGTCGTAGCGCCACAGAAGCGCGTCCACCAGATCGCCGTCCGGCTCCGGCAGCGACGCGGCCTCCTCCGCCTGCGCCGCCTCCGTCCCGAGCGCCCCCGCGTCGTGCAGTTCCACGCCGCACAACTCTGCGGGCGCGTCCTCCAGCGCGGGCATGATCACGTCCAGATAGCTCGCCGCCGCGCCGGGCGCATCCCGCAGCGCGCGCCAGCGCGCCCGGGCGGCCTCCCCGTCCCGCACGCTGCCCACCAGCTCCAGCCGGTCCCGGGCGCGGGTGAGCAGGACGTAGAGGATGCGCAGCTCCTCCGCCCGGTCCTCCCGCTGCGTCCGGGCGGCGATGGCCGCCTGAGGCAGGGTCTTGCGCCGGGTCTGAAGCGCGGGGTCGCAGTAGAGGCAGCCCAGGCCCAGATCCCGGTGGGCGGAGAGCACCTCGCTCGCCGCGCGGCCGTTGTAGCGCCGGTTCATGCCCGCGCCGAACACCACGGAAAACTCCAGGCCCTTGCTCTTGTGTACGGTCATCAACCGCACCACATCGTCGTTCTCTCCCAGAAGGTGGGCGTCCTCGCCGTCGCCCCGGGCGCGCAGCTGCTCCGTATGTCCGAGAAAGCGGGTCAGCGCGCTGGAGACGTTCTGGTCGAACTGGGCGGCGTTCTCCGCCAGCAGGTTCAGGTTCGCCTGCCGCTGCGCGCCGCCGGGCAGCGCGCCCATGCAGTCGTACAGCCCGCTCTCCTCCAGCACGGCGCGCACCAGCACGCCCAGATCGTCGCAGAGGCTGCGCAGCCGCCATCCATCCAGCAGGGCAAAGAACTCCCGCAGCCGCCGGGCCGTGTCGTCCTCGCCCCCGGCGTACCGGGCCGCCGCGTCCACGAAGGGCACGTCCGGCGCGGCGATGCGGATCTCCGCCAGCTCCTGCGCGCCCAGCCCCACCACCGGGGAGCGCAGCACGCCGATGAGCTCCACGTCGCTGCGGCGGTTGGCGATGAGTTTGAGCAGCGACAGCGCCAGCGCGATCTCCACGGAGTCGAAGTAGGCCTCCGAGCCGTCGGCGAAGGCAGGGATGCCCTGCCGGGTCAGCGCCGCCGCCATCGGGCCCAGCACGCCCCGCTTGGCGCGGGTGAGCACGGCGAAATCCCGGTAGCGCAGCGATGGATTCTCCGCCATCAGCGCGCGGATGCGCCCGGCGATGAACAGCGCCTCCCGCTCGCAGCCCTTCAGCTCCTGAATCGCCTCGTCCGCGTCTCCGTCCGGGGCCTCCAGCAGGTGAATCTCCACGTCCCCGCCCTCGAGGGCCGGGTTTCCGGGGTTCAGCCGGGCCAGCCCGTCGTAGGTGATTTCGCTGTCCCCGCCGGTCATGGCACGCTCGAACACATGGTTCACGAAGCCCAGGATGCCCGGACGGGAGCGGAAGTTCATCGTCAGCGGCAGCAGCGTTCCGCCCTCGCCCCTGCCGTAGGCGTCGTACTTTTCCAGAAAGAGCCCTGGCTCCGCCTGGCGGAAGCGGTAGATGGACTGCTTCACGTCGCCCACCATGAACAGGTTGTCCCCCCGGGCGATGCGGGAAATGATGGCCTCCTGCACGTCCGAGTTGTCCTGGTATTCGTCCACGAACACGAAGTCGTATCTCTGCTGAAGCTCCCGGGCCACGGCCTCGTCCTCCAGCGCCCGCAGCGTGCGGTGCTCCAGGTCGGAGTAGCTCAGCCCCGCCAGCTCGTCCTTGCGCGCCTCAAAGAGCTCCCGGGCGCGCAGCGTCAGCGCCCCCAGCGCTTTGAGCTCCGGCGCCAGTGCCTCCGCGTCGGCGAGCGCCTGTCCCAGCTCCAGTTCCCGCAGGGCGATCCGCTCCAGCGCGGCCTTCGCGTCGCCCCTGAGCTTCTTCACCTCGTCGCCCACGGGGCCCGCGTCCCGCTTCTTGCCCGGCGCAGCCTGCCGGAATTCATTCAGCGCCCGGTAGAGCGCGTCGTACTCCGTCAGCGCGGCTATGCGCTCCAGCGCCTCCAGATCCTTCTCCAGGGCGGGGGCGTAGTTGGAATTGCAATCCGGATGGGCCAGGGCCTGCTCCGTCAGCACCCGCGCCCGGTCGATCTCCCGACGCGCGTCGCAGACCAGTTCCCGCAGCCAGCTCTGTCGCATCTCCCCATCCGGCGCGCAGACCCGGCGCAGCCAGGCCTCGGGGTCGGGCCGCTCCTCCAGCGCGCGCATCAGCATCTCCGCCATGGCGCGCACGCCCTTCGGGCCCCGGGCGTAATCCAGGGCGGAAAACGCCCCGTCCGGGACTTCATAGGCCTCCTCGATGGCCGCGTCCAGCGCCTCGTCCCGCAGGCGGCGCACCTGCGCGTCATCCAGCACCCGGAAGGCCGGGTCCACGCCCGCGCTCTCAAAGTGGGCGCGCAGAAAGTCCGCGCAGAAGCCGTGCATCGTGGAGATGGAGGCGCGCTCCAGCAGAAGCTGCTCCCGCCGGCAGCGCGCATCGCCCTCTGCGGCGCGCCTGCCCAGCTCCCGTGAGAGCTTGGCGCGCATGTCCGCCGAGGCCGCGCGGGTGAAGGTGACGATGAGCATGCGGTCGATCTGCGTCGCGCCGGAGGCGATCAGCTCCAGCACCCGCTGTACCAGCACCGTGGTCTTGCCCGAGCCCGCCGCCGCGCTGAGCAGTATGTTCGTCCCCCGGGCCCCGATGGCCCGCTGCTGCTCCTCCGTCCAGTTCACGCCCATCACCTCCGCAATGGCTCTATCCTACCACAACCCCCGGCAAAGCGCAAGCCGTCCCCGCCGCGCGCCTCCGAACGGGCGGCCTCCTCCGGCCTGCCTGTACCCGCGCCGCTTCGCCCGCGCTTTCAGCGCAGCCCGCCGCCGGACGGGCCCTCCCCGCTTCGTCCGCATACGACAAGGGAGCCGCCCCACGCGGGGGCAGCTCCCTTGCGCGAACTCACGCGGCGGTGATGCCGAAGTTCTCGTAGAAGCACTGTACGCCGGCCTCCGCCTCCCAGGCGGCGACCTGGTCGTCGTAGGTGGTCTGAATCTTGGTCTCCAGGGCCTCCTGCTCCACGTCCTCGCGGATCTCCTCCAGGGCGACCTCACCCGCGGGCACGTCGTCCATGTAGTAGATGATGTGGATGCCGTTGCTGCCGTAGACGGGGCCGCTGATGCCGCCCTTGTCCTCGATGGACATTGCGCCGTCCACGAAGGCCTGCTCCCAGTAGGTGGAGTTCTCGGCCACGGCGTAGCCGATGGTGGCGGTGGGCTCGTTCTGCATGCCGGGGTCGCCGTTGTACTTCTCGATCAGCTCGTCGAAGTCCGCGCCGCTGTCAAAGGCCGCGATGACCTCCTCGGCGGTGGGCAGCAGCTGGCTGTAGAGCGCCTCCATCTCGGTGGCGCAGGCAGCGATGTCCGCGTTCACTTCCTCGACGGTGCGGGGCTCGGCCGCTTCCGCATCCTCGCCGTCCGCCTCGTCCGCCGCCTCGGGGTTCTCGATGGCGTCCTTCTCGTCGTTCAGGCTGTCCAGCTGGCTCTGAAGGTCGGAATAGAGCTGCGCCTGCTCGTCGTCAAACTTGATCAGGACGTGCTTCACGGCGCGGTAGCCCTCGGGATTCCAGGCCACGCCCACGCCCGCAGAGCGGTCCGCGTTGTAGGTGCGGTCGTTGGCGTAGTTCTGCCTGTCCGCCTCCACGCGCGCCGCGTAGGTCGCTTCCACGTCCTCCTCGGTGATGGCCACGTCGCCGGTCACATAGTCGTAGAGGGCCGCGTCCGCCGCGTCGCTCTTGAGCGTCTCCAGGCAGGCGTCATAGTTCATGCCGTTGTCCGCCCAGTAGGCCTCGGCCTCGGCGCGCATCTCGTCGGTCACTTCCTCCGCGTCCGCGTAGAAGTAGCTGAGGTAATACTCCACATAGTCGTCCATCATCTCCTGGGCGGACTGGGCGAATTCGGCCAGCTCGTCCTCGTCAAACGCGTTCAGGCCCAGCTCCGCGGCCTTGTCCTGGAGCACGGCGGTCCGCACCGCGGAATCAATGATGTCCTTCTTCACGGAATCCACCATGCCGTAGCTGGCCAGAGAGATGCCGTAATTGGCGTACTGGGCCTCCACGGCGTCAAACTGCTCCTGCACGTCCTCCAGCCAGATGACGCCGTCCGCGCCGTAGGTGGCGACGATCTGCGCCGCGTAGAAGGGATAGTAGGCGTCCACCTGCGCCTGAAGCTCGGCGATCTTCTCGTTCGCCGCGTCCAGCTGCGCCTGAAGATCCTCCTCGGCCAGCGCGCAGAAGCTGCCCAGCGCGAGAACCAGCGCCACGCAGATGCAAATCAGTTTCTTCATGTCCTGTCTTCCTCCAATTCATAAATGCGCGAACCGTGCGGCCGCGCTTCAGGCTTGATTATAGCACAGCCGCCGGTCAATCTCAACTTCGCGCGCATGCCTTTCGGGCCCGAAAGCGCATTGTTTAAAAAACGTTCATAAGTTTGTGACCCTCGCGCGGCGAAGCTGCGACACAACGGCGCGGACGCGCCCGCAGCGGATTCCGCGCCCGCTCCGTCGGTTGCGCCCCGCAGGCCAAAGGGCCCTGCGCCGCCTCCGTCCGCTTCGCAGATCCGCGCAGAGCCATCCCCGCCCCGGCGCACAAAGCGCCCGCCTGCGCGCTGCGTTGACAGGCGCAAGGCGGGCGCTTCCGTCCCGGATTCAGACGCGCTCAGTTCTGGTAGATGTCGCAGTACAGCACGTCGCCGGAGATGTAGGTGGCGATGGTGATGGGCGCTGCGCCGGTGTTGCGGAAGGAGAAGTCCGTCCCGTCGGCGTAGTCGGTGAGGATCGCGTCGTTGGAGCTGTACACATAGCTCTGGTTGTACCGGCTGCCGTAGGTGGATTTTTCCACGATGGCCACGCAGTCCAGTCCCTTCACCGCCAGCCAGATGGCGCTGGCCACCTGGGCCACGCCGCCGCCGGTCACCTTCACGCCCCGCCCGTTGACGGCGGTCTCGTAGCCGTATTTCTCGATGCGGGGGCCCACGGAATCGTTGAAGGAGAACAGATCGCCGCTGGCGAGCACGGTGTCGTTGATGCTGCTGGCGGCCAGCAGGATGTTGTTGCGCAGGGCGTCGCTCGCGCCGCTGATATCAATGCTGGCGCCGGAGAGGGGAGCGAAGGAATTCTGCGTCGGGGTGGAGGGAATCCACTCCAGGAAGCTCTCCTCCTGCGCCTCCCCGCCCACGGTCAGGGTGCAGTAGAGGTTGTTGTCCGTGGCCCACATCCCGATGCACATTTCCGCGCCATAGTTGGTGAAGGCGAAGTCCACGCCGGAGGAATAGTCCACCAGAATCGCGTCCGCGCCGCTGTCCACATAGCCGCCGGTGAACTTGTCGCCGTAGGTCTTCTTTTCGTCAAACCAGATTTCGTCCCCCAGCTCGCGCAAGGCCAGATACAGCGTGCTGGCCACCTGGGCCACGCCGCCGCCGGTCACCTTCACGCCCCGCCCGTTGACGGCGGTCTGAAAGCCGTAGGCCTTCGTGCGCGGGCCCACGGTGTCGTTGAAGGAAAAGCGCGCGCCCGATGGGACGACGAAGCCGTCGATGCGGCTCACAGCAATTTCGATGTTGGTTCGCTGGGTCTGGGTGGAACCGGCGAGCGTCGTGTGCGCGGTAACGCTCTGCGCCGCGAGCGCGGGCGCGGAGAGTGTGACGCACAGCACCGCCGCCAGCAGTGCCGCGAGTAAGCGCTTCATGATCCGATCCTCCATTTTCATCATCTTTGTCTCTTTAGATGCAGGGAACGCGCGTTTTGTTCCCGCAGACTCAGGCGCTCAGGAAAATTTCCCCATATGCGCCGCTCTGCTCCACCTTCAGCCGGCTCAGCCGGGTCAGCTCCAGCACGGCCAGAAACATGGTCACGACCTCTTCCTTCGTGTAGTCCTCCTGGAAGAGCTCCGTGAAGCGGAAGCTGCCGCCCCGCAGTCGCCTGGAGATGAAGGCCATGCAGCCCGCCACGGTGAAGCTGTCCCGCCGGATCTCCCGGCTGGCCATGTTTTCGCTCTTTTCGGCGGCCTCGGCCCGATCCAGCACCCGACGGAAGGCCTTCGCCAGCTTCTCCAGCGTCAGCCCCGTGATTTCGATGTTCGGCGGGGGCAGGGGATACTCCTCCGGCAGCTTGGTCAGAAGCGCGCGGGCCTCCTCCTCCAGCTGGTGCATGCGCGCGGAGATCTCCTTGAACTGCTTGTACTCGGTCAGCTGGCGGATCAGCTCCTCCTCCGGCGAGAGCGCGCCCTCCTCCTCGGGCTTGGGCGGCTTGGGCAGCATGGCGCGGGACTTGATCTCCAACAGCGTCGCCGCCATCTGCAAAAATTCGCTGGCGGAATCCATGTCCAGCTCGTCCACCAGCTTCATCGACTCCAGATACTGCTCGGTGATCTCGCTGACGAAGATGTCCTGGATGTCCAGCTTCGCGCTGGTAATCAGCGTCAGCAGCAGATCCAGCGGCCCGTCAAACTGCTTCAGGGATACGATGTAGGGCATAAGTCACCTCCCGCTCAGACGGCGCCGATCAGCTCAAACAGATGCTGCACCACCCAGCCCAGGCCGCTGAGCGCCGCGTTGACGGCATAGCCGAGGCCCTCTCCCAGTAGTCCCGAGAACATCAGGAGCAGCATCGCGCCCATGGCGATGCGCTGCACCTTCTCCGTGGCGAACAGGTTCCGCTTCAGCAGCAGGTCGTTGACCACATGGTAGCCGTCCAGCGGCGGCACGGGCAGCAGGTTGAAGATCGCCAGGGAGATGTTGGTGTACACGAAGTAGCAGAGCATCTGGTAGATGTAGCTGCACAGGCGGCCCAGCGTCGCGGAGATGAACTCCGGGTTCAGGCTGACGGCATACCGCACCAGCACGCCGTAGCCCGCGCCCATCGGGCGCACCGCAACGGCCGCCATGACCGCCGCCGCCAGAAAGCCCGCGACGGTCAACAGAAGGTTCATCGTGACCCCCGCCAGGGAGACCTTCAGATCGTCCCGGCGGTAGTTGCGGTAGTTGCGGGGATTCACCGGCACGGGTCTGGCCCAGCCGAAGCCCAGAAGCAGCATCATCAGCGCGCCCACCAGATCCAGATGCTTCAGCGGGTTCAGCGTCAGCCGGCCCATCATGCGCGCCGTGGGGTCGCCGCAGCGGTCGGCCTCCCAGGCGTGGGCGTATTCGTGGGCGGAAATGGCCAGCAGCCGCCCCGGAAACGCCAGTAGGAAGAAGATCAGCGTGGACCGCGGATCCTCGAACAGCGAAGAGAAATATCCAAACAAAGCCTGTCCTCCAGTCGCCCGAATTTTGATGCGTTTCTCCCATTATACCCTTTTTCCCCGGGGGACGCAAGCGCGACGCGGAGAACGCAGAAAAATGCCAACTGATTTCAGATTTCAGTTGGCATTTTTGCCCCTGCGGGCCCTGTCAGGGGTCTGACCGGAATTCCGGTCGGCCCGCACAAAGCCGGTGGCCGGGAGCGCTCCGTCCGCCCCGACCGGAGGTCAGATGTTGATGTTCCGCGCGATGGTCTTGGCGACCTCGTCGATCACGATGGGCTTCGACAGATGCCCGTTCATGCCCGCGTCCAGCGACGCCTGCACGTCCTCCGCAAAGGCGTTGGCCGTCATGGCGATGATCGGTATCTGTGCGGCGTCGGGGCGCTCCGGCAGGCTGCGAATGGCCGCCGTGGCCTCATAGCCGTTCATCTCCGGCATCATGATGTCCATCAGGATCACGTCGAAGGTTCCCGGCGGATTCTCCGCGAACGCCCGGACCGCCTCGCGCCCGTCCGCCGCCCGGGTGATGTGCATCCCCAGCTCCTCCAGCTGAATCGTCGCGATCTCCGCGTTCAGCTCGTTGTCCTCCGCCAGCAGCACCTTCACCCCCGAGAGCTGCTCGTAGCTTCCGGCGCCGTGCTCCCGCTTCTGAACCCTGCTTTCATCCGTGATTTCCATGGGAATTTCCACGATGAAGGTGGAGCCCCGCCCCTTTTCGCT
The DNA here is from genome assembly GCA_004563405.1 of bacterium. Classification (GTDB taxonomy): domain Bacteria; phylum Bacillota; class Clostridia; order Christensenellales; family Aristaeellaceae; genus SFTH01. Next base: position 12,616 of record SFTH01000029.1, on the reverse strand, counting down.
CTCGACGCGAATCGTGCCGCCCATCAGGTCGACGTATCTCTTTGTGATGGCCATGCCCAGGCCCGAACCCTTGTACTGGGTGCGAGCGCTGTTCTCCTCCTGGGAGAACTCGTCGAAGATGTGCTCGACAAAGTCCCCGCTCATGCCCACGCCCGTGTCCGCGATGCGGTAACAGGCAAACATGTGCCCCCCGTCCGCGCCCGGGCGGTAGCTGACGTCAAAGTCGATGGTCCCGCCGTCGTTGGTAAACTTCACCGCATTGCCCAGGATGTTCACCAGCACCTCCCGGATCCGCACGGCGTCCGCCAGCACATAGCGCGCCTGCGGCGTCTCCAGATTGTATCTGAAGCTGAGGTTGCGGTTGGAGAGAAAGCCGTGGGTGACGTTCACGACGGTATCGACAACCTCCGTGATGTCCACCGGGGCGGGCGTGAGCTGTATCTTTCCGCTCTCGATGCGGCTGAGGTCCAGCACGTCGTTGATCAGCGTCAGAAGATGCTCCGAGCTGTCGCTGATCTTCTCCAGGCAGGATCGGATTTCCGGCCTGGGCTCCTGCTTCAGCGCGATGTTGGTAAAGCCGATGATGGCGTTCATGGGTGTGCGGATGTCGTGGGACATGTTGTTCAGGAAGGTGCTCTTCGCGGAGTTGGCCGACTCCGCCTCCAGGCGCAGCCGGTTCAGCTCCCGGTTCGTCTCCTGCTCGATCTTCACCTTCTGGATGATGCGCTGGACGCTGACGAAGCTGATGGCCGCCAGCAGGAGCAGCAGCACCAGCGCCGACATGAAGATCGTCAGCATCCGGACGGTGGAGTCCATCATGCTCATGGTGCTGACCGCCACAGCGTCTGCGGGAATCAGCAGCATCAGCGCCATGTCGTAGTCGCTCAGCGAGGTCAGGCAGTAGTAGTATTCGCTCCCGTCCAGCAGTATGTTTGCCACGGCGATCCCGTCCGCGTCCAGATCCTCCCTGACCAAATCAAAGCTCTGCCCCTGCACATACTCCGCTTCACGGAGCGCCTTGTAGACGTTCCGCGCGCCGATGACGTCGTCCTCATCCGCGTCGAAATAGGCCAGCGTGCCGTTGCTCTTGATGATGTAGGTCGCCGCGCTGCCGCCGTAGGTCGTGGTCGTGTAGTACTGCTTCACGGTCTGAATGTCTTTCAGCAGCAGGATGTGGTTAAAGCGCAGCTGGTTCTGCCCCATCGTGATGGGCGCGTCCAGCTCCTGGGAGAACACCAGAAAGCTTCCGTCGATACTGTCGGTCTCGGAGACGAAGGTGTGCCGCTTTTCCCCGTCGATCAGATGGCTGACGTCGTACCAGATGCCGGCGGGGCCGTCGCTCAGATACGCCGTGCCCTGCTCGTCCAGCAGCATCACCCGGCAGCCGTACAGCGCCGTGCAGAAATCATTCTCCAGATGGACGATGTTGTCGCGCACGTCGCCGTCGCTCTCAAAATGGATTCCGTGCACTGCGTTGTTCAGCCCCGACACCAGATTCCAGTGGGTCTGAAGGCCGCTGTTCAGGTTTTCGCGAATCTGCGTAACCATCTCTTCCAGCTGATAGGAGCGCTCGTCGATGGTCAGCTTCATCAGGGCGGTGCGCATGTAGCGTATGCCCCAGGCCAGAGCCAGAATCAGAATCAACACAAACGCGACGGGCAAAAGATAATTCGTCTTGCTCTTTCTCTCTCGCATAGGCGTGCTCACCTCATCCATCCTTTGTCCGTCGCGGGTCGATTCTCTTTTCAGCGCCTCAGCGCAGGGTTATGTAGTCCGTGGGTTCTTCGATCTGTCCGCCCTCTTCCACGAGGCGCTGCACCAGGCAGGCCTCCGCCTTGGGCCCGGTCGTATCCACATCCGAAACGCCTATCTCATCCATAACCTTGGTCATGTACCAGTCGCGCTCACCATAGATCAGGAAGGAATAGGTCGCGCCGCGATCCAGCTCCACGCCATCCACGGTCAGGGCATTGAGTTGATAGCCGCCCTCCGTCCTGCTGATATCCATCTCAAAACCGCTGGAGACATACAGCGTGCTGTCGTTGCAGACCGCGCCGCGGTTGTTCGTCAACGACAGGGTCGTTTCCACGAGGGTATAGATCTGCTCTCCCGTCAGCTCCATCTGTCCGGGCCAGCCGCCATCGTTCTTGGCCAGGTAGCCCAGATCCTTGAGGGAGTAGTCGCCGGCGTAGATGTCGCTGGCGACGTAGCAAGCCTGCATGAACGCCAGATCCACGCCGTAGATCGAGCGCATGGTGTTGGCAACGGCGGATGCCGCCTGATTGCCGTGCTCCGGCGTAAATTCGTTGGAATAGGCGGTGTCGATGTGGGCGACGATCTCGGTGCCGGGTTCCTCGCTCGCCAGCTCGGCGTTGAACGCGTCCAGCGCCTCCTTCGCTGTGTTGACCTCGCCGTTGAGAATCACCTGCACCACGTCTCTGGAGATGCGGAACATCTCGTTGGAGGCCAGGCGGATGTAGAGCTTGTTCTGCTCCACATAGGGCTTCAGGTTGTCCATCTCCGGCATCAGCTCCAGGGTCACGTCCTTCTTGTAGGGAACCATGTTCTTACCGTAGGAGATGTGATCCTGACCCTGCTGGTCCACCATGGCCGTCATGATGTCCAGAATCAATTCTTCGCGCGCGGGATCATCCATGCCCTTGTTGGAAGCCGCGATCTGGAAGGTGGGATAGGTCAGATACCAGTTGTCCTGCTCGGTCTGGCCGAAGTAGGGCACCAGCAGTACCTCGTCCGAACCGCGTCCGGGGTAGGTGATCACGTCCGCGCCGGTTCCGCGGAACATCGCGGCCTCGCCCGCGCTGAACAGGTCCTTGGGCGTGCGGTTGGGATAGGTCGCGTCCTCCGCGCCCAGGCCAACCTTTTCCTTGAAATCAAAGAAGTTCTCAAATACGGGCAGCCACACCTCTTCGGAAAGCTCGTGGGTCGCGCCGCTCTCGTACTGCTGCCGCCACTTGCGGCCCTCCATGCTCTGAAGCATGGGAATCGCCGCGCCCTGCAGCACCTCCATGCAGGTGTAATCGGCGGCGAAGTCCGACACGAAGCTGCGGATGCCCGCCGCCTCGAAGGTCTCGCAGGCGGAGACGAAGCTGGCGTAGTCCGTGGGTACGGGCACGTTGTATTCATCAAACAGGGTCTTGTTGATGATGATGCTGTCCACCTCCGCGCAGGTGGGAAGCCAGTTCACCGAACCGTCGTCGTAGGTGTAGCTGTCCAGATACGAGCCGAAATAGGAAGCGGCCAGCTCGGTGTTGCTCAGGTCGTACAGATAGTCCTTCAGCAGCACCGCGTCCTTCAGCGCGAAGCGGCGCACCGTCAGAATGTCGGGCATATCGTCGTGCTCCTGGCGGAAGCGGTAGTAGTCCGTGGAGTTGGTGGACAGAACGAACTCAAACTCCACCTCGGGGAACAGCTCGCAGAGGTACGGGGCGTAGCCGTCCAGCATCTGATTTCCCCAGCAGGCGACGACGACCCGCTCCCCGGCTTCGCTCTGGGGCGCAGCCGTCTCCGCGGCCTTTTCCACCTGGCCGCCCTGGCCGGCGCAGCCCGCCAGCAGTGCCGCCGCCATGACCAGCACCAACAATAGCCCAACGATTCTCTTCATGAATTCCTCTCCTTCGTGCAATTGAAATTTCCAGACGGACGATGCGCGCCTTCCGCAGCCGCAGCCGGCAATCGAAGTTACAAAATTCACATTTTTCGTGACTTCGCGTGTAATCATCCAAGATATAGTATAGCATCCCCTCCCTGAGAAAACAACCCTTAAAACAAAAATTATTCCTCCGGCCGGAAAATGACACAAGCTGGAGTTTGAAGCCGCGCTGCCGCCCGAAACACAGCCCTTCGCCGACGGCGTCCCGAATCCCCTCGGTCGCAAAAACCGGAATTCCATGTCCTGGAATTCCGGTTCCCTGTTTTTCTTTCAGATGCACCCGGCGGCAGTTCTGTTTGCGCGGGCCGGGCCGAGCGCGCGGCTCAGCCGAACACCCGGAACAGGCCCAGCAGGGAGAGCACCACGCTCATCACGATGAAGCAGATGGCGGAGAGCAGCAGCTGGTTGTAGAGCTTGTCCCTGTCCACGGACTCCGGCGCGCATCCCACGCAGATGCCGCCCACGGTGGACAGCGGGCTGATGACCACGCCGTTGGTGCCGACGATCACGCCGATGACCAGGCTCATCACGGAGATGTTCAGCGAGCTGCCCAGCTCGGCCGCCAGGGGAATCAGCGTGGGCATGACCACGCCTGTGCCGCTGGACACCGCGCCCATCAGGCCGCCCAGCACCATCATGATGGGCTGCGCGCTCTTCTCGCCGATCACATTTTCCAGCTTTTCAGAGAGGAAGGCGATGCCGCCGCAGGCGTTGACCACGCTGATGAGCACGGACATGCCGCAGATCAGCAGGATGGTGCCCCACGGAATCGCCGCGATGGCCTTCTTCTGGTCCACCGCGCCGAGCATCAGCAGCACGCCCGCGCAGGCGAAGCAGATCAGGCCGATGTTCTGTCCGAAGAAGATCACGCCCACCAGCACCACCAGTATGGCGATCAGGGTCAGGGTCTGGTTGCGGTCAACCTTCACAAAGTGCGGCTTCTCCGCGCCCTCCACCTTTTTGGGCTTCAGGCCGCCGAAGATGAAGTACGCGCCCAGGGAGAAGAGGGTCATGGCCGCGGCATACGCGCCCCACAGGGGCAGATAGCCGCCCAGGCCCTCGGCGATCACGCCGTTTTCCACGGAGAGCTGCTGGGCCACGATGCCGTTGATGGCCAGCGGCGACAGGCCGCCCACCATGATGCCGCCCATGGTGACCAGGCTCATCATCAGGGCCGAAATGCCGTTCCCCACCGCCACGAACAGCGCGATGGGCATGATGACCGCCACGACCAGTCCGCCCGCGCCCGCGCCGGAGATCAGCGCGCCGAACACAAAGAAGATCAGTGGCAGGAGCCTTGCGTTGCCCCGGGCCAGGCACACGATGTTTTTGGAGAGCGCCTGGGTCGTGCCGTTCAGGGTGGCGATGCCGAAGAGGAAGGTGGTGGCCAGCACGATGAAGAACAGGCTCGTCGGCCAGTTGGAGGTGACGACCTTGGAGACGTTGATGTCCGTGCCGCAGGCATGGGCGATCAGCGCAAAGATGTAGGCGGCCACCAGGCTGATGATACCCGCATTTTTCTTGATGATCGCGCTCAGGGCGATCACACCCACCAGAACAACCAGGGAAGCGACGGCAATCATGAGGAAACCCTCCTTCAGATTATTGTATGGAAACCAAACGGGTTATTGTATGGAAACCGAACGGCCCCGCCTTAAATGCGCTCTGCGATCAGCTCGCCCATGCGCCTGCAGCCCACGCTCTGCGCGCCGGGGGCGCAGATGTCCGCCGTGCGCCAGCCCTCCTCGAGAACGGAGGACACGGCCGCCTCCACCGCGTCGGCCTCGGCGCCCAGGCCGAAGGAGTATCTCAGCAGCATCGCCGCGGAGAGGATGGTGCCCACGGGGTTGGCCACGTCCTGACCGGCGATGTCCGGCGCGGAGCCGTGGATGGGCTCGTACAGGCCCCGTCCGCCCTCGCCCAGGCTGGCGGAGGGAATCATGCCGATGGAGCCGGTGATCATGCTGGCCTCGTCAGAGAGGATGTCGCCGAACATGTTCTCCGTGACGATCACGTCGAACTGGGCGGGGTTGCGCACGATCTGCATGGCGCAGTTGTCCACATACATGTGGCTGACCTCCACGTCCGGATAGTCCGCGGCCATCTCGCCCACGATCCTGCGCCACAGGCGGGAGGAATCCAGCACGTTCGCCTTGTCCACGGAGCAGAGCTTCCGCCGGCGCTTGCGGGCAGCCTCGAAGCCCTGGCGGGCGATGCGGCGGATCTCGCCCTCGGAGTATCTCAGCACGTCGCTGGCGACGGCCTCGCCGCCCTCCTCGCCGGTGGAGTGCTCGCCGAAGTAGATGCCGCCGGTGAGCTCGCGCACGATCAGAAAGTCGATGCCCCGGGCCACGATGTCCTCCCGCAGGGGGGAGGCGGAGGCCAGCTGGGGGAAGATCTGCGCCGGGCGCAGGTTCGCATAGAGGCCCAGGCCCGCGCGCAGGCGCAGCAGGCCCTTCTCCGGCCGGTTGTTCTTGTCCACGTTGTCCCACTTGGGGCCGCCCACCGCGCCCAGCAGCACGGCGTCCGCCCTGCGGGCCGCCTCCAGCATCTCGTCCGGCAAGCTGCTGCCGAAGCGGTCGATGGCGCAGCCGCCCATCCACACGTCCTCATAGTGGAAGCGGTGGCCGAAGCGCGCCTCCACCCGGCCCAGCACCCGCAGGGCCTGCTCTACGATTTCGGGACCGATTCCGTCGCCCCGAATGACTGCGATGGTCTTTTCCATAATTCTCGGCTCCTTTGCCTGTTGGTGTTCGGAAGTCTGCGTTTTTTCTGCGCGGCGGGCAAAAAAATTCGCCTCCGCGTGCCTGCGCACGAAGAGACGATGTATCCACACCGCGTTACCACTCTCATTCATCCCCGGAGGGATGCCGCTCGTCCGGGTACGGCATAAAGCGTAACCCCTGCCTCTGTAACGGGAGAACCCGTCCCCGCTTACTTCTCCGGTTCGGCGGGGCCGCTGTGGGGCCAGTTCGCGCCGCGCCTCCCACCGCGCTTCCAGCAACCGCGGCTCTCTGAAGGGAGGGACTGCGACCTACTCTTCCCCGTCAATGCGTTCCGTTTGACGGGCTCTATCTTACACCCGGAGGGGGCAAAAGTCAATAGTTTTCTCGAAAGTATTTTTGTAAATCGAATATTTTACTTCGCACCCTCCCAGAGATTCTTCTCCCCGAAGGCGTGCACCGCGCCGGAGAACAGCCTGCATCGCCCGTCCACGAGATGCGCGGCGGCCGGCAGGGTGGCGAGGGTGCCGATCATGCAGACGATCATGTCCCGCATGCTGTCGCCCACGCCGGTGGCCGCCACGTTCTGCAAATCCCGCCCGGTGATGAGGGAGAGCGCGTATTCGCCGATCTCCCACAGCCCCGCCACGGCCATGGAGCCGAAGAAGGTGAACGCCAGCAGCAGCGGCAGCTCCCGCCGCCCCGGCCGCCCGCCGGGCCGCAGCGCGCAGAACAGCGCCATGCACATCAGGCTCACCAGCGCGCCGGAGAGCATGTGCACCAGCTTGTCGTAGCCCGGAAAGCGCCGGTAGAAGTCCAGGCCGGAGCCCAGCGTATAGGCCAGCGCCGTGAATGTGAGGATCAGAAAGTTCATCTGATGGGCATATTCCAGGCGCAGCAGGCGGTAAAACGCCGCCATCGCCGCCGGAATTGCCAGCGTGCCCAGGCACACGCCCAGATGATAGCCGTCGCCCCGCAGCGCGTATACCGCCGCCAGCGCGCAGCCGGTCAGGCAGTACAGCGCCACGAACGCCCGGTTGATCTTCTGAAAGCGCCGCTCGCGCAGATCATTTCGCTCCATGTCGCACCCCTTCCGCGCGGCCGCCCGGGCCCGCAGCTTCAGTGTAGCACGCCAACATCAACCGAAGGTAAACCGCCGCCCGTCCACAGCCCTTCAATTCCTCCACGGCTTTCCCCATTCATCCGCAGCCTTCCCGGCCCGTCCACAACCCCTTCCGCGCGTTCACAGCCCTCCTGCTCTGTCCACAGTCTTCCCCGTTCATCCACAGCCTCCCTCGCCGTTCACAGGCCGCATGCAAAAGCGCGCCGTCCGGTCGCACATTGCAACCAAACGGCGCGCATCCTTCCTTCGCGCGTGCGCGGCCCGTCAGCGGGCCAGGCGCACCTCCATCCACACGCTCTCATAGAGATCCATGCAGTCGGCCACGTCGTTGAAGAATTCGCAGCGGTCGGAGACCTCCGGAGAGGGGTTGATGGTATCCATCGCTGCGTCCTCCTCGCTCAGGCCGTCCACGACCTGCTGGACGGGGGAGCAGTAATAGATGTAGTCAAAGTTCATCTGGGCCACGTCGGGGCGGCACATGAAGTCGATGAACTGCTCGGCGGCCGCCTTGTTCTTGCTGCCCTTGGGGATGCACATGCCGTCCACCCAGATGTTGCTGCCCTCCTCGGGCACCACATAGCGCAGGCTCTCATTCTTCTCGATGGCGTACTGGGCGTCGCCGGAGTAGACGATGCCGATGGCGGCCTCGCCGCCCACCATCTTGTCCTTGGTCTCGTCCAGCAGGTAGCCGCACTCGATCTTGTCCTGCTTCTGCTTGACCAGCACGTCCTTGGCCGCGTTGAGCTTGGCCTCGTCGCGGGTGTTCAGGGAGTAGCCCAGATACTTCAGCGCGATGCCGATGGTGTCGCGCATGGAGTTCATCATGATCACGTTTCCGGCGTTCTTTTCGTCAAAGAGCGCGCTCCAGCTGGTGATCTCGCCGTCCACCATCTCGGTGTTGTACAGGATGCCCAGCGTGCCCCACATGTAGGCCACGGAGTACTTGCCCTCGGGGTCGTAGTCCGGGTTCTTCACCCGGTCGATGAGGTTCTCCAGGTTGGGCATGTTCGCCACGTCCAGCTCCTCGAGCATGTCGTTCTGAATCATGCGCTCGATCATGTAGTCGGAGGGGAAGAGCACGTCGTAAGTGCCCGCGCCGGCCTCCAGCTTGGTGTACATCTCCTCGTTGGTGGTGAAGTTGCAGTACTTCACGGAAATTCCGGTCTCCTGCTCGAAGAGCTCGATGGCCGCCGGGTCGATATAGTCATACCAGTTGAAAACCGTCAGCTCCACGTCCGTCTTCGCGGCGGTCTGGGCCGCGGGCGCGTCCGTCGCCTCCGCCGCATCCGTGGCTTCGGCGCTCTGGGCCGCGGCGGTGGGTTCGGCGGTCTCCTTCGCGGTGTTGCCGCAGGCGGAGAGGGCAAAAACAGCCATCACCAGGCAGAGAAGCAGTGCGATTTTTTTCATGGTCGTGTTTCCTCCTTGGTTTATAAATAGAGATAACTCCGGGGAACGGATTCGGGGGCCGGGGATCAGAGGATCTCCAGGCCGCTTCGGCGGTTGACGATCAGCAGAAGCGTCAGGATGCACAAAAACATCAGCGCCGATAGGGCGTACATCGTGGGCTCCACGCCGCGGCGCGCCGCGGAATACACGACCATCGCCAGGTTCTGGTCGGTGTTGGAGGTGAAGTAGGAGATCACGAAGTCGTCCAGGGACATGGTGAAGGCCAGCAGGCCGCCGGTCACGATGCCGGGGGCGATCTCCGGGATGATGACCTTCGTCAGCGCCCGGGAGGGCTTGCAGCCCAGATCCAGCGCCGCCTCGTAGAGGTTGGGGTTCATCAGCTGCAGCCGCGGCAGCACCGAGAGCAGCACATAGGGGATGTCGAAGGCGATGTGGGCCATGATCATCGTCGTGCGCCCCAGGGGCACCTTCACGAACACGAACATCAGCATCAGGGACACGCCGGTCACGATGTCCGGCATGGTCATGGGGATGTTCGACACGGCGGAGAGCAGGTTGAACCAGCCCTTCTTCATGGAATACATGCCGATGGCGCCCAGGGTGCCGATGACCACGGAGACCGCCGTGGCGATCACCGCCACCGACAGCGTGACCTTCAGGGCGTTGATGATGTTCTGGTCGTGGAAGAGCTTCACATACCAGTCCAGCGTAAAGCCCGTCCACTCGGCGCGGGAGACGCTCGCGTTGAAGGAGAGGGCGAACATCACCAGAATCGGCAGATAGAGAAAGGCGAGCACCAGGGCCAGATAGGTGCCCTTCAGGGCGCGGGCCGCGCCGCGAGACTTGCGGATCATGCGCGTCCTCCCTTCTGCTCGGGGTTGATCGAGCGCAGCAGCAGCGTGGAGACGAGCACCAGCACCAGCATCACCAGCGACAGGGAACTGCCCACGTTGCGGTTGTTGACGGTGATGAAGAATTCCTCAATCATGTCGCCCACCAGATAGATCATGCCGTTGGAGAGCAGGCGGGTGATGGCGAAGGTAGTGACCGCCGGCATGAACACCATGGTGATTCCGGAGATCACGCCCGGAATGGACTGGGGCACCACCACGCGCAGCACCACGCGGATGGGGTTCGCGCCCAGATCCTCCGCCGCCTCGATCACGCCTGCGTCCATCTTCTTGAGCGCCGTGTACACCGGCAGCACCATGAACGGCAGGAAGTTGTACACCATGCCAAGCAGCACCGCGCCCTCGGTTCCGATGAACTGCACCTTCGCGAGGCCGAGCTTCTCAAGCACCGTGTTCACCAGGCCGTTGTTCTCCAGGATCGTCATCATGGCGTAAGTGCGCAGCAGAAAGTTCATCCACATGGGCAGGAGGATCAGCACCACCAGCATCTTGTTTTCCGAAAAATCCCGGCTGGCCAGGAAGTAGGCCGTGGGATAGCCCACCAGCAGGCAGATCACCGTGCAGTACAGCGCAAGCTTCAGGCTGGTCAGCAGAACCGGAAGATACCCCGGCTGCACGATGCGTTCAAAGTTCGCCGTCGTGAACGCGCCGCTGCCGTCCGTGAAGGCGTAGTAGGCCACGAACAGCAGGGGCACCAGCGTGAACAGCAGCATCCACAGCGCGTAGGGCATGGCATACCATTGACGCTTCATCGCTCAGGCCTCCTTGCGCATGATGTGAATGTTGAAGGGCACGATGGTCAGGCCCACCCGGCTGCCCACGGGCTGCATGCTGGTGGAATGGACCTTCCAGCGCATCGCGCCGGTGTCGATCATCATTTCATAGTGGACGCCCTTGAACAGCACGCTCTCCACCGTTCCGGTGAGCATGCCCACGTCCTCGCCCACGATCATCACGTCCTCCGGGCGCACCACCACGTCCACGGGCTCGTTTTTGCCGAAGCCCTCGTCCACGCACTGGAACTCCACGCCCAGCATCTCCACCAGATCGTCCTCCAGCATCACACCGGGGATGATGTTGCTCTCGCCGATGAAGTCGGCCACGAAGGCGTTCTTGGGCTCGTCGTAGATGCGCTTGGGATCGCCGATCTGCTGGATGCGGCCGCCGTTCATCACGGCCACGGTGTCCGACATGGTCAGCGCCTCCTCCTGGTCGTGGGTGACGTAGATGAAGGTGATGCCCAGCTGCTGCTGCATGCTCTTGAGCTCCACCTGCATCTCCTTGCGCAGCTTCAGATCCAGCGCGCCCAGAGGCTCGTCCAGCAAAAGCACCTCCGGCTCGTTGACCAGGGCGCGGGCGATGGCGATGCGCTGCTGCTGGCCGCCGGAGAGGGAGTTGACGCTGCGCTTCTCGTAGCCCTCCATCTTCACCAGCTTGAGCATGCGCTCCACCCGGCGCTGAATCTCCTCCTTCTTCTGGGCGCGGCTCTTCACGCCGAAGGCCTCCGGGGCCTTGAGGTTCAGGCCGAAGGCGATGTTGTCGTACACGTTGAGATGGGAAAACAGCGCGTACTTCTGAAAGACGGTGTTGATGCGCCGCTTGTAGGGGGGCAGTCCGGCCACGTCCGCGCCGTCGAAGAAGATCTGGCCGCTGGTGGGGGTTTCAAAGCCGCCCAGCAGGCGCAAAAGCGTGGTCTTTCCGCAGCCCGAGGGGCCCAGAAGCGTGACGAATTCGCACTTGCGGATGTAGAGATTGATGTTGTGCAGTATCTCCGTATCGCCAAAGCTCTTGCATACGTCCTTGATCTCGATCAGTCGCGTTTCCTGTACCATCGTTCGCCCTCTCCTTGCATGCGATTGGAATGAATTAAAAGCTCGGCGGCGTGCTCACCCAGAGCACCCGGCAGACGCTCTTGCCCGCGTTCACCAGCTTGTGCGGCGCGGTGGGCTGAAAATAGAAGCTCTCGTCCTTGCGCACCCGCTCCACCCGGTCGCCCACCACGATCTTCACGCTGCCGGAGAGCACATAGCCGAACTCCTCGCCCTCGTGGGGGTCGTCCTCGTCGGTCTCGCCGCCGGGGGCCATCTCCACCAGGATCGGCTCCATGCGGTTCTTCTGGGCCGAGGGCACCAGCCAGCGGATGCGCCCCCGGAGCTGCTCGGCGTCCTCCTTGACGAAGATGTCGTCCTCGCCGAACACGATCTTCTCCTCGCCGCTCTTTGCGAAGAAGGAAGGGAGATCCGTGCCCAGGGATTCCAGTATATCTGCCAGCGTATCCAGCGAAGGGGAGGTCAGATCCCGCTCGAGCAGGGAGATGAAGCCCTTCGAAAGCTCGCAGCGGTCCGCCAGCTCCTCCTGTGTCAGCCCGCGCTGAAGACGGATTCTTCGGATTTGATTGCCGATTTCCACAGGTTGTCCTTCCTTTCGTCCACATAGCGGAAGTTTAAAATTGCTAAACTTCAAAAGCCATTTTATTAAACCACCTGAAGCCCCTCCTGTCAATACATTCAGGCCCCATATGCATGTTAAATGTATGTGCACGTTTTATTTGATCAAAAGTTTAGTGTTACAAAACCCACCGGGCGCCTCCGCCCGCGCCCCGCGCCCCTCCGCCGCCGCACCCCGAAAAGCGCCCGCTTGCCGCCTTTGACACAAAGCATAACCACCCGTCAAACGGGTGGCTCAGCCTGTCAAAGAAGCCCCATTGCAGCAAGGCAATAGGGCTTCATGCAGGAGAAGAAAGGGAAAAGAAGGAAGTGCATCCACTTGTGGATGGCGAGTT
>SFTH01000011.1 GCA_004563405.1 bacterium | reverse complement strand
GTAGGTGGAGGCGGAGAGGAGAACCTCGCCGGGGGCGATGGCCGTGAGGGTCGCGCCGGACAGGGAGGCGAAGGCCTCGCCGTCCGCGATGGAGAAGGAAACCTCGCCTGCGGAACCGGCGTTCACCCGCGCATCCGGCGCGTAGCTCTGGCCCACGCCCAGAAGGGGCGCTTCTCCGCCGAATTCGATGGATTCGGGCTCGGGGCAGACGGTCACCGTCAGGGACGCGGACTTGCCGTTGTAGGTTCGGGCGCTGAGCTTTGCGCTGCCCACGCCCACCGCGCGGACCTGCAATCCGTCGATGCAGGCCACGCCTTCATCGGAACTCGTGAGTGCCGTGGCGTAGCTGTAGGCGCCGGACGAATAGCCCAGCGAAAGCGCCGCCGAGTCGCCCACGCCCAGGGTTGAGGAGGAGATCTTCAGGCTGACCTTCGTAGGCGCTTTGCGCACGGTCACCCTGCAGCTGGCGCTGATGCCGCCCTCCAGGGAGGCTGTGACGGTCGCGCTTCCGGTATTCGCGCCGTAGAGCGTGCCGGTCACGGCGTCGACGCGCACGATTTTGCTGTTGGAGCTGGAATAGGTGATGATGCAGTCCGGACAATCGTCGGAGTGGGCGATTTCGGGACGCAGCGCATCCTGCACGGTCTCCTTGTAGCCGATGACCAGATCACCGTTGCCCAGAACGAGCGAAGCCGTTAAATTTTCGGGGGGGGGTTCATTATTTCGCCCAAAGCGTCCCCATCTGCGGCAATTCCGTCTGCCGGATCCGTCGGTTCTGTGGTGACTTCGCCCGCAGGTGCGTCCGGCTCGGTGGTGGTTCCGTCCGCCGGATCCGTCGGTTCGGCGGTGATTTCATCCGCAGGCGCGTCCGGCTCGGTGGTGGTTCCGTCCGCCGGATCCGTCGGTTCGGCGGTGGTTTCGTCCGCAGGCGCGTCCGGCTCGGTGGTGGTTCCGTCCGCCGGATCCGTCGGTTCGGCGGCGACTTTGTCCGCGGACGTCGTCGTACCGTCCCTGGCTGCGCCTGCTTCTGCACCTGCCTCGCGGCCTTCGCCGGAGGTTTCCGAAGCGGAACCGGCGTCGCCCGCAGGGGCGCTCGTGGGCGGCGCGGAAGCGTTGCCAGAGGTCTGCACGTCCGTGACCGGGGCGAGGGTCTCCGGCGCGGAAGCGGATTGCGCCTCTGCCGTCTGCGGGGGCGTCGCGGGGTCTCCTGTCTCCATGGGCGCTTCCGCCCGGGCGGCACAAAATGCCGCCACGGGTGCGGGCGGGGCGGAGCATGCCAGCATCAACACCAGCATCGCGGCCAGAATTTGCCTGATCGTTTTCATGTTTCCCTTTCCTTCCGTCGCGTATTGAACTCAGACCGGTTATGATTTGAAGTTGCGCGCGGCAACGGGTCCGGAGAGTTCATTCCAGATAATTCTATCTCAATTATACAATATAAGTTGCATGAATACAACGAAATCAAAAATAAAATGAAAAGAAAAAGCGATTGCGACTTGAAGATCGATGGCCTTCACCCTCGCGCCCGGTCGGGATAGTCCGTAATGATGCCGTCCACGCCCATGGCGGCGATCAGGCGCAGGTCCGGCACGTTGTTCACCGTCCACGCGATGACCCGGCGACCCTCCTGGTGCAGGGCGCGCACTTTCGCGGCGCTCAGGAGGGTGTACTTTGCGGCGACAACGTCGTAGTCCATCTGCTCCGGCATGCGAATCAGGCTGTTGAGCACCGCCTTTTCCCGGACGAGGTAGACCGTGCGCGCATCGGGGCTGAGGGCCTGAATGGCATTGAGCACGTCGGTGGAAAAGGAGGCAAAGAGCGCGCGCTCAAACATGCCGCAGGTCTGCGCGCAGTCCAGCGCCTGCCGCTCCACACCGGAGGTCTTGAGCTCGATCATGACGTCCATTTCGGTTCCGGCGATGCAGCGGAGGGCGTCCTCCAGGGTCGTTACGCCCGGGCGCACCGACTGAAGCTGCGCGAGGGTCATGTCGGCGACCTTGCGCACGCCAACGGCCGCATTGTGGATGACCGCCAGCTGTCCGTCCGAGGTCTCGCGCACGTCCAGCTCCACCAGATCCGCGTCCAGCTCTCCGGCGAGCCGGAAGGCGTCCAGCGTGTTTTCCCTGCGATAGCCGGACGCGCCGCGATGGGCGAGGATGGCCGGTTCCAGGGGCGCCTCCAGGACGGGAAGGGTGGAATCCGGATCCGCTTCGTCCGGGCCGGACAGCAGCAGCGCGGAGGCGCTGCGCTCCTGGCGGGCGGAGGGAATGGATGCGGCGGCCAGCAGAAGGATCAGCAGCCCGCACAGGACGCGCTTGAATACATTCACGCTCAAATCCCCTCCAATTCCGCCCGCTTCCGCTGCGCGCGAAGCGTGCATGCCGCAGGTTCGAATTCTATTATACCGCGTTTGCACCAAAAAGGAACCCCGGAGACAGAAAAAGACCGCAGGATGCAAACGTCCTGCGGGCCGGATGGATTCAGACGAACACGAGCTGCACCAGCAGCATGTAGACGACGGTGCCGCCCGCCACGGAGAGCAGCATCTGCCCCCGCCACTTGTGCAGGCCCACGACCGCCAGAATGGCGATCAGCTCCGGCAGGCCGTGGCTGCCCGCGGCGAGGTTCACGTCCTTGAGACAGTACACCAGCAGCATGCCGAAGACTGCCGCCGGCAGGGCGTGGCCCAGATAGCGGATGAAGCGCGGGGTGGACCTGCCCGCCGGAAAGAGCAGGAAGGGCAGAAAGCGGGTGAGCATCGTGCCCAGGGCGCACACCGCAATGGTGATCAGCTTCTGCGCGGTGGTCATGCGACGTCGCCTCCCTTGCGTTCAATGGGCTTTTCCAGAAGCGCCAGCGCGACGAGAATCGCGGCCATGGAGGGCAGCAGAAAGCGCTCTGCGCCGAAGAGGAGCAGGCAGAGGGCTGGCAGGGCCAGGCCGATCAGCGCGCTGATGTGCTGGCGGTCCTTCTTCCACTGCTCCATGAAGATGACCACGAAGAGCGCCGTCATGGAGAAGTCCAGCCCGCGGGTGTTGAAGCGGATCAGCATGCCGAACAGCGCGCCCAGGGTCGCCCCGGCAAACCAGTAGAACTGATCCAGGAGCGTGACAAAGAACATGAACCAGCCCCGGTCCACGTGCGGCGGAATCTCCGCCGTGCAGTTGACGGAAAAGGTCTCGTCGCACAGGCCGAAGATCATGTACAGCTTCTTGAGTCCTGTGCCGCGGTACTTGTCCAGCATGGAGACGCCGTAGAAGAGGTGGCGCGCCTGAATCATCAGCGTCATCATCAGCGCCTGCAGGGGATTGAACGCGCCCTGCAACAGCGAGACGATCACGAATTCCAGCGAGCCGCCGAACACGGTCAGGCTCGTGAGCATCGGATACCAGAAGCGCAGGCCCGACTGCACCATGTACACACCGTAGGTCATGCCCAGAAACAGAAAGCCCGCCATGATGGGAATCGTTGAGGGGAAGGCCGCGCGCAGAGCGGCGATGCGCATCGCGTTTTTGTCTCTCATCTGTTGTTCGCCAGCTTTGTTTTTTGTTCAATTTAACACAGCGCGCCCGTCCCTGCAAGCGGCGTGGGATTAAATCTTTCTCCGGCGGCCGCAGGTTTTCGGGCGCGGCGGCCCGCTTCCGGCGGCGGGGGCTTGTGCACATGGGCGGATGTATGCTATAATTATATTTGTAGAAATTTGCCCTCCGCATACGCGGAAGAACGACACAGGGATTGAGGTTTGCAAAGATGCGATTGAAAAAGCTGTTCACGGCGCTCATGGCGCTCATTCTGTGCGCCTGCGCCCCCGCGCACGCGGAGTACGACATGCCCTATTACATCGGCGTGGATGTGACCAACCAGATCGTCACCATCTACCGGACGGAGGACGACGCCATTGTGCGCCAGATGCTCTGCTCCTCGGGCATGAACGATTCCACTCCCATCGGCACCTTCTATCTCATGCCCAAGGGCCGCGTCACTGAGCGGGGAGAGTGGACCTGGTTTCAGCAGTACCACTGCTGGGTGAAGTACGCCACCCGCATCTACCGGGGCTATATGTTCCACTCCCTTCCCTTCGAGAAGAAGGACGAATCCACGATGATCGAGCAGAGCGTGAAGGAGTTCGGCATGCCCACCTCCCACGGCTGCATGCGCCTGCGGGTGGACGACGCCCGCTTCATCGCCAAGGAGTGCCTGGAGGGCACCAAGGTGGTCATCTACAAAAACGAGGTCAAGGAGGAGGAGCTCCGCCAGCTTTTGCTCATCTCCTCCTTTGACATCGAGGAGGGAATCTCTTATTCCGAATTCCTGGGCTACTCCGAGAACGATCTGAGTCGCGGTTCCACCGGCACGGAGGTCAGCGACCTTCAGCACCGGCTCATTGATCTGGGCTACTACGACGGCGAGGCCCACGGCAGGTATGACAACGACACCATCGCCGCCGTGAAGCATGTGCAGCAGGATCTGGGCATCGCCCGCAGCGGCATCGCCTCCCAGGAGCTGCTGGAGGTGCTCTACTCCGATAACGCGCCCGTTTCCACGGGCCAGGCCACCCTCACCGAGGGCCGCAGCGGCCCCGTGGTGAAGCGGCTTCAGAGCGCGCTTCAGGACCTCGGCGTGTACGAGGGAGAGCTGGACAGCGTGTACGATCTGGACGTCAGTCAGGCCCTTCAGCTCTTCCAGGGCGCCTGCGGCTACGAGGTGAACGGCGTGGCCACGCCGGAGCTTCAGCAGGCGGTCTACTACCAGCTGAACCGGCTGGAGGAGACCTTCGGCGCGGACGCGCTTCCCCGGGCGGAGATCGTCCGGGAAGAGATTTCCATGGCGCACCTGGAGTCCAAGGCGAACATCATCATCCGATCCAGGCCGGACACCAAGAGCGAGAATCTGGGCAAGCTCCACAACGGCGACAGCGTGATGCTGGACGGCGTGGACGATAAGTGGGCCGCCATCTCCGTGGGCGCGATCAACGGCTACGTGCTCAAGAAGTATCTCCGTCCCTACACTCAGGACAACGTGGTTCTGAAGTATACCGGTGAAAGCGGCGAAAGCTATCAGATCGGTCACACCATGGCGGAGTACCGCGCCGGAGCGGAGTCCTTTGCGGACGAGTTTTCCGCCCTGTACGTCAGCGGAGAGTTCGCGGGCGTTACGGAGGAGCCGGTGGACTACGCCACCGTCGAGACCGGCTCGGACGACGTGCGCCTCAACCTGCGCGCGGCGCCGGACGGCGCGGCGGAGGTGCTGGCGGAGCTGCCCAACGGCACAAGCCTTCGGGTGCTCGCCCGGGAGGACGGCTGGACGAAGGTGGGCTACGACGAGAGGATCGGCTACCTGAAGGACGACTACCTGCGCTTCTGGGAGGGCAGCGTGAGCGATGTGGAGAGCACCGAATCGCCCCGGGAGAGCGCCGCGTCCCAGCTTGAATTCGAGGAGGGCGGCGAGGCCATCCAGGCCGTGGTGGTCTGCACCGGCGCGGACGACAAGGCCGGCGTGTACGAGGCGGGTTCCGAGGATGCGAAGGTTCTGGGCAACCTGCCCGCAGGTACGCAGGTCGAGGTCGTGGAGGTCTCAACCGGGGACGACTGGGTCAAGATCCGCTACCGGGAGCGCGAGGGATACATGCTGGATGCGAACCTCCAGTTCCAGCTGATGTAAAGCGAGAGGGGACTGTCCTCCAGGCGGCCGTCGCGGGCCGCGAAGGGACAGTCCCCTTTTATCACGGGAGAAGAGCTCCGCCTGCACACAAAAGCGCTCCGGATAATGGAGCGCTTTTGTGTGCGCGGATGTGTCCTGGCGCGTCAGACCGCCTCGAGTTTGCGCTTCTGGGCGTAGTTGTCCGACCAGAGGATCAGCAGTATGATCAGTCCCTCGCACACCTGCTGAACGTAGGCGTTGATGCCCAGCATGTTCATGCAGTTTTCCAGCAGCTGAATGACCAGCAGGCCGGCAAAGGTCTGGGGAATGCCGCCGATTCCGCCTGCGAAGGAAGTTCCGCCCACCACACAGCCGCAGTTGACCGAGAGGGCGGTGGAATCGCCGTAGATGGACGAGCCGGTGTTGAGCTTCGAGGAGAGCAGCACGCCGCAGAACGCCGCCATCACGCCGCAGATGACGTAGGCTGCCCACTTGGTGCGCCGGGCGTTGATGCCGGACATGCTGGCCACGTTGTAGTCGCCGCCCACCGCGTAGCAGTTCCGGCCGAAGGAGGTGTACCGCAGGATGCAGTGGAAGATCACGAACATCACGATCATGATGACGATCAGGTTCGGAATGCCGCCGATCAGCTTGGAGTTTGCGATCTTCATAAACTGCAGATTTTTGGCGGGCACCGGATGGGCGTCCGTGATCTGCTGGGCCACGCCCTTGAGCAGCATGCCCATGCCCAGGGTGATGATGAAGGGCTCCGTCTTCTGGTGCACCACCAGGAGGCCGTTGATGAAGCCCACCGCCGCGCCGCAGAGCAGGGCGATCAGTATGGCCGGGAGGATGGGCATGCAGTTCATCAGCTTGATGGTGATGATGCCCGAGAGGCTCATCATTGCGCCGATGGAGAAATCCACGCCGCCGCAGATGATCACCAGCGTCACGCCGAAGGCGAGGGTCTCCAGTATGGCCGCGGAGTTGAGCATGTCCTTCAGGTTGTAGGCCGTGTAGAAATTCGTATCAAAGAACAGCATCGCGAGCAGCATCAGCACGATGGCGATCAGCGCCTTCTGGCGCGTGAAGCGCCGCAGCATTTCGCCCGCAGAAATCTTTCGCTTCATGGTTTTTCGCCCCCTCTCACTTCATTCTGCGCCGGTCGATCCAGATTGCGATGATCAGGATCAGGCCCTTGCATACCGTCTGCATGTAGGTGGAAACGCCCAGAAGATTCATGCAATTGGAGAGCAGCGTGACCAGCATGACGCCCATCATCGTGCGCACGACGCTGCCGCGCCCACCCGCCAGGGAGGTGCCGCCCACCACCACCGCCAGTATGGCGTTGGTCTCGTAGTTCGCGCCCAGCAGAGGCGAAGCGGTGGTGATCCGGGAGAAGAGGATGATCGCGCCCGCGGCGGAGAGGCCGCCGCAGAGCATGAAGATCAGCATCACGCGCAGCTTCACCGGAATTCCGGACAAGCTGGCCGCCGTCATGTTTGCGCCGGTCAGGCGCAGCTCCCGGCCCGTCTGGGTTCGGGTGAGAAAGACGTGCAGGCTGCACATCGCCAGCATGAACAGCAGAAAGGAGATGGGGATGAAGCCCAGCCGGCCCGAGCCGATTCCCTTGAACAGCGTCACGGGGGAGCTCAGGTAGGACATGTGCTGCGTCGCGCCGTCCGTGTACAACAGCGCCAGCGCGCTGTAGACCGCGCTCAGGGCGTAGGTGATGAACACCGCCTTGGCCTGGGTCAGCGCGCCGCAGGTGATGAGCACCAGGGCGTTCACCAGCCCCAGCAGCACGCCCAGGGCGAGGCCCGCGACCAGTGCGCCGCCCTGGCCCAGCACGTCGATCATGGAGATGGTGAACACCGCCGTCAGGGAGACGATGCCCGCCACGGAGAGGTCGATGAAGCCGCCGATGATGGCGATCGTCATGCCCAGGGAGACGAAGCTCAGCGGGCCGAACTGGTTCATGATGTTGCCGAGGTTGGCGACGGAGAGAAACTTCGGCTCCAGGATGGCGGTCACCGCCACCAATAGTACGATGGTCATGAGCACGAGGTTGTTCTGCAAAAACCTGCGCGCGTCAAATCGCTTCTGCATGTGCGCTGCCCTCCTTAACCGATCGCCATGTTCATGATTTCCTGGGCGCTGGACTTCTCCGGGTCGAACTCGCCGGTGATGCGTCCGTTCGCGATGGTCAGCACCCGGTTGCTCATGTTCAATACCTCCGGGAGCTCCGACGAAATCAGGATGATGGCGCTGCCGTTCTCCACGGCCTTCTTCATCAGTAGATAGATTTCATACTTTGCGCCCACGTCGATGCCGCGGGTCGGCTCGTCCAGAATCAGGATGCGCGGCTTCGTCTCCAGCCAGCGGCCGATGACGCACTTCTGCTGGTTTCCGCCGGAGAGGCTCTCGACGATGGCCGTGGGGGAGGGCGTCTTGATGGAGAGATCCCGGATCTCCCGGTCGGCCATCTCCCGCTCCAGGCCGGGGCGCAGAAAGCCGCGCTTCTTCAGGCGGGACAGGCTCGCCATGGTGATGTTCTCCTCCACGGAGAAGGGGAGCACCAGCCCCTGCAGCTTGCGGTCCTCGGGCACGAAGCCGATGCCGTGGGCCTTGCCCGCGATGGGGCTTGCGATGCGAACGGCCGCGCCGTCAATGCGGATCTCCTTGCTGCGCACCCTGTCCGCACCGTAGATGGCCCGCACAATCTCCGTGCGCCCCGCGCCCACCAGGCCCACAAAGCCCAGGATCTCGCCGCAGTTCAGCGTAAAGGAGATGTCGTGCAGCTTCTTCGTGTTCAGGTTGCGGACCTCCATCAGCGGCGCGCCCACGCAGCGGGGCCGCTCGGGATATTCGTTTTCGATGGAGCGGCCCACCATCATGGCGATCATCTCCTGGCGGGAGAGTGTGGCGGCGGGCCGGGTGTCGATCACATGGCCGTCGCGCATGACCGTCACCTCGTCGCAGTATTCAAAGATTTCGTCCAGCTTGTGGCTTATATAGATAATGGAGATGCCCTTGTCCCGCAGCTGGCGGATGATCGCGCCGAGGCGCCTGAGTTCATCGTCCGTCAGGCTGCTGGAGGGTTCGTCCATAATGATCAGTTTGGAATCGAAGGAGAGCGCCTTGGTGATTTCCACCATCTGCTTTTCGGAGGTGCTCAGCTCAGAGACGTAAGCGTAGGTGTCGATGGTGCTGCCGATGCTGTCCAGCAGCGCGCGGGCCCGCGCGTGGGTCCGCTTCATGCCGCCCACCTCGCGGAAGCGGCCGAGGAATATGTTTTCGCCCACCGTCATGGTGTTTACGAGGCTGAATTCCTGATAGATGATGCTCAGCCCGCGGCGGAGCGCGTCGATGGGGTTCGTGTGCTCGCAGACGGCTCCGTCAAATTCAATCGTGCCCGAATCCTTGGCGTATACGCCGGAGAGAATCTTCATCAGCGTGGATTTTCCGGCGCCGTTTTCGCCCACGATGCCGTGCACAACGCCCCGGCGCACGTCCAGGGATACGTCATCCAGCGCTTTCACGCCCGGGAAGGACTTGCTTACGTTTTTGACCGACAGGATGAGATTGGAATCGAGGTTCATGACCGTCCCTCCTTGTAAATGGTCGGATTGCCCGCAAATGCGGGCAATCCGACAGAGCGCAGCTTTACGGGATTTACCACTCGGGATAGGGCAGGGAATCCACGTTGTCGATGGTCACGGTGTCCAGCGGGATGAAGTTCTCGGCCTCATAGGGCTGGCCGTCCGCCGCGGCGCGAATGGCCTCCAGCGCCTTGACGGAGATGTTGACCACGTTCTGGCTGATGCACACGCTCTGGGTGCCGGCCTTGACCTGGTCGAAGCCGCCGCGGCAGCCGTCGATGGCGACCACGAAGGTGCCGGTGATGCCCGCGTTGTTCAGCGCCTCGATGCAGCCGGTCGCGCCGTTGTCCCAGTGGCAGAACACGCCCTGAATCTCGTCGCCGTACTTGACGATCATGTCCTCGGTGATGGACATGGCCTGATCGGTGGACCAGGCGTCGCAGGCCTGATAGTCCAGAACCTCGATGTTGGAGCCCTCCAGGCCGGCGTTGAAGCCGTCGTGGCGGCGGATCTGCGCATCGGTGCCGGCGGTGCCGCCCACCTCAATCACCTTTGCGCCGTCCGGGAAGTGCTCGATGAACGCCGCCGCGGCCTGCTGGCCGGCGATGGTGTCGTCCACGCCCACGAAGATGTCGCGCAGCTCGCGATACTCCACGGGGAGGTCGGCGGAGTACATGACCACCAGCACGCCCTCTTCCTTCGCCTGCATGACGGCGGGAACCACGGCGTTGATGTCGCTGGGGCAGAGAATGACCGCGTCATAGCCCTGGCCGATGCAGTTGGTGATGGCGGCGGTCTCCGTCTGCGGGTCGTACTGACCGTCGAAGGCGGTCACAGTCATGTTGTACTCGGCGGCGTGCTCCTCCATGATCTTGAAGCCGTAGGCATTCATCTCGTTGGACATGGAATTGGGAATGTACGCGACCTTCAGCGTCTTTCCTTCCTCTGCGGTGGCCACGGCAAACATGCCGCACACCAGCATCAGCGCCAGAACGATACCCAGAATCCTCTTCATTTTTTTTCTACCTTCCTTTCATATTTTTGCAGGCGGAGCCTGCATTGAAAGCGTGTTCATCTCCGCGCGAGCGCGTCGATCACGTCCTGCGGGATGCGCGTCACATCCCAGGACAGGGTCATGGACGAAAAGCCCGCGGCCTCCAGAAGATCCGCAAACCGCAACACATAGTCACAGCTGGCGTCGCAGAAGCGTTCGACGCGGTTCGCATCGACGCCCGGCGCGACCTGCGCGCCTGCGTCCAGCAGCGCCCTGAGCTGTTCCACGGTCGCCTCCATGTCGCCGGGATCCGCGCCCAGGGTGCGGCGCAGGCTGTCCTGCACGGCGGGGCCCAGCGCTTGCAACTCGTAGGGCAGGCCCGCCGGGGCGTTGGTTTTGAGATAGACCATGGGCTTGATGAAGTCCGCCATGCGCCCGAGCGCGCGCAGATCCTGCCCCACGAAGTCCGCGACGCAGGGCGCAAAGGTGTCGAGCGCGACCTTCTTGCCAAGGCCGTGGAAGTGGTCGCACAGCTTCTGCACCGAGGCGGAGATGATGGTGCGGCGGGCGCGCATCAGCTTATCGAGGTTCGCGTCGGCATAGCGGAATGCGCCGCCCTGCGCGTCCTCGATAATAAAGTCGTCGGCGCTGCGCGCCCTGTCCGCGCGAAGAATCGCCTGCGTATCCACGCCGGCCTCTTCGTAGATGCGGCGGCAGCGGGGGCACCAGCAGCCGTAGAGCTCCGCCGCACCGCCCGCCGCGGAGGCGTAGCGTATGCGGTCGAGGAACGCGCCCTCCACCGGAAGATCCCGCGTCAGATCATTGAAGACCTCCGCAGCCCGCGCGAGGTTTTTGGCGGACGACTGGCATACGAAGTCGAAGCTGTCGCCCTCGCATACGTCGCCGAGGGCCTGCTCCCGCGCGCCGTCCACGCCGGTGAAGCGCTCGGACTCCGGAGTGTGAATCTCGCTGAATACAGGAAGCCAGAGGTACTTTTCAACGCCCCTGTCCTCCAGAATGCGCACAATCTCTTCGTTGATCGCCCTGTCCGGGGACCAGCCGTAGATCGCCCTTTCCACGTCAAGCGCGTCGAGACAGCGCGTCAGCCGGGCCCGCAGGACGGCGAGATCCGCCGTTCTGGTGAAGGAACCCGTATTGATTTGAAGTATGTAACGCATCGTTCGCAACACTCCCATGCATTGCAATTGCTGAAATTATTATAATCTATTTCTGTAATATTGTCAATGAAAAACAGATGGATTCAAAAATATAGCAATATTTATAATATATATGCTGAATATAGCGCGATAATGCACATAATAATCCGGGATGGAGTTTAAAATACTGATTAAATAAATGATATTTCAGAAATAAAGCAAATAATACTTGTAATTTCAATGATTTTACATTATAATCAAACCATCCCCAGAAAGGACGGGCGTGTCATGAGAAGAAAGTATCCCTTTTCCATTGCTGAAATTGCCCGGGACGCGGGCGTGTCCTGCGCCACCGTTTCGCGTGTGCTCAACGACCAGGAGGCGGTCGGCGAGGAGCTCTCCGCCCGGGTCTGCGCCGCAATCCGGGCAAAGGGCGTGGATCCCAACGAGTACATACTGCAAACCACGTCCCACGGGAAGCTGATTCTGTTCACGCTGCCCTTCGACTTCAACTCTTTCTTCAATGAGATCATCAAGGGCGCGAAGGCGTCCGCCACCCAGCACGGCTATCAGCTGTTGATTCTCCAGGAGCACATCAATTCCAACACCTACCCGGGCTTCGAAAAGACGATACGCAACCTCAAAATCTCCGGCATCATCACGCTGAACCACATCAAGCGGGAGCTGATGAACTCCCTGAGCCGTCTGGCCCCCGTGGTGCAGTGCTGCGACTACGATCTCTCCAGCCAGAGCGTCTCCTCCGTCAGCTTTGACGATCAGAAGATGGCGAGAACTGCCGTAGACTACCTGATTTCTCTGGGCCGCCGGCGCATCGCCTTCCTCTCCGGTCCCCTGAAGTACAGCGACAACGCCTACCGCAGGGAAGGCTACCTTCAGAGTCTGCGCGCGAACAACATCGAACCCGTGCCCAACTGGATCGTGCATCTCCCGGAGGTGAATTACAGCATGGCCAACTCCACGGCCACCCAGCTGCTCTCCCAGCCGGTGCGCCCGGACGCCTTCTTCGCCATCTCCGACCTCTTTGCCTGCGCCATCGTCAACGCCGCCCGGCGGCTGAACCTGTCCATACCGGAGGATCTGATGATCATTGGCTACGACAACGTGGACTACTCCATGATTGCCTCCCCGACGATCTCCACCATCAACACGCCCAAGTTCCAGTTCGGCTACACCGCCTGCGAACTGCTCATCGAGCGCATCCAGAATCCGGACGCGGCGGTGCAGCACATCAGCCTGCCCTCCGAGCTCATCCTCCGGGAATCCACCGCCGGGCGCTGAAGCTGATTTCCCGGGCGGTTTCGCCGCACCTTTCTCGACAGATCAGGCCCCGCGCTTCATGCGAAGCGCGGGGCCTGTGATTTTTGGAAAATGGAGCCTATTGGTTGAGCAGCGCCAACCGCTCCAGTGCGTAGTTCAGGGTCTCCTCGCTGCGGGCGAAGTGCAGGCGCACATAGTGGGAGACATTCTCCCGGAAGAAGCTGGAGCCCGGCACCGGCGCGACGCCGATGTTGCGGATCATCCACTCGCTGAAGCTGTAATCGTCGAAGCCCCGGAAGCGCTCCTGCGCGAGGTACTTGCGGATGTCCATCATCACGAAGTAGGTGCCCTCGGGCTCGTTGTGGGCGATGCCCAGATCGTCCAGACCCTTCAGAAACAGCGCGCGCTTCTTTGTGTAGAGCGCCTTGAGCTCCTCGTAGTACTCCGGGCCGAACTGAAGCCCCACCACGGCGGCCTCCTGCAGGGGCGCGGGCGCGCCGACGGTCAGGAAGTCGTGCACCTTCTTCGCGCCCTCGATCACCTCCGCCGGGCCGATGAGGTAGCCCAGCCGCCAGCCGGTGATGGAGTAGGTCTTGGAAAGGGAGCTGCAGGTGATCACCCGGTCGTACATGCCGGGCAGACCCGCCGCCACGGTGTGCACATGGGGGTCGAACACGATGTGCTGGTAGACCTCGTCCGTGATGACGAAGGCGTCGTATTTTTCCGCCAGGCCGCAGATGAAGCTCAGCTCCTCCCGGGTGAACACCTTGCCGCAGGGGTTCGAGGGATTGCACACGATGATCGCCTTGGGATGGCGGCGGAAGGCGTTCTCCAGCTCCACGGGGTCGAACTTGAAGTCCGGCGGCGTGAGAGGCACGTAGATGGGGCTGGCGCCGGAGAGAATCGCGTCGGCGCTGTAGTTCTCGTAGAAGGGGGAGAACACGATCACCTCGTCCCCGGGATTGCACACGCACATCATGGCGGACATCATGGCCTCGGTGCCGCCGCAGGTGACCAGCACCTCGGTTTCCGGGTCGATGTCCCGGTTGATGCTGCGGCCGTGCTTTTCGGCCAGCGCCCGGCGGAAGTTAGGCGCGCCGAAGGTGATGGCGTACTGGTGGGGACCGTCGTGGGCCACCCGCGCCAGCGCGTCGGTCATGGCCTTGGGCGGCGGGAAGTCCGGGAAGCCCTGGGAGAGGTTCAGCGCGCCGTATTCATTGCAGATGCGCGTCATGCGACGAATCACGGAATCCGTGAAGGTGCCGACTCTTTGGCTCAGAAGAGGCATATGTCTTTTACTCCTTCGTATGTCGTGGTGTCCCCGTCAGCCGAAGATGGACGGGAGCACGGTGGAAATTTCAGGCACGAAGATGATGACCAGCACCATGACGGCCACGATCAGCATCACATGCGCGATGTAGGGGAAGGTGTGCTCGATACCCATGTGCTTGTCCGTGATGGCGCAGCCCGCGATGGTGGACAGGCCCACCGGCGGGGTGATGTTCGCCAGGGCGAAATTCATGATCATCACCATGCCGAAGTGAATCGGGTCGATGCCGAAGCGAGTGGCAATGGGGGCGAAGATGGGCGCGAGCAGTATGATGAGGGAGGTGACCTCCGTCAGACAGCCCAGCACCAGCAGTATGCCGCTGACGATGAGCAGGAACTGGGTGGGCGTGTGGGCGAAGCGCATGAAGAAATTGCTGATGGCCGCGGGCACCTGCTCCACGGTCAGAATCCAGCTGAAGCCGTTGCACACGGAGATCACGATCAGGATCGTGGCGGAGCTCACGGCGGAGTCGATCAGGATCTTCTTGAAGCGCTTGAAGCTCAGCTCCCGGTAGAACAGGGAGAGCAGCAGGCCGTAGAACACGGCGGCGACGGCGGCCTCGGTGGCGGTCATCAGTCCGCTGAAGATGCCGCCCAGGATGATCACCGGGGTCATCAGCGGGAAAAAGGCGTCCAGGAAGATCAACAGGAATTCCCGCAGGCTGATTTTGCGCCGATCCACCACGCCAAAGCCCTTCTTCCTGGACATGAACGCGCAGTAGACGCAGAGCATCAGCATCAGCATGATGCCGGGAATGAAGCCCGCCACGAACAGCTTGCCGATGGAAATGTTGGCGGTGATGCCCAGAACGACCATGGTGATGCTGGGCGGGATGATCAGTCCCAGCACGCCGGAGGGGCCGATGATGGAGGCGATGAAGGCGTTGGAGTACTTCTGCCGCTTCATCTCCGGAACCACCACGGAGCCGACGGCGAAGGTGGTGGCCACGGTGGAGCCGGACACCGCGCCGAAGAGGGTGCAGGTGGCCACGGAGGTCATGGCCAGTCCGCCGGGCAGGCGGCCCACGATGACGTTTGCCAGGCGCATCAGCCTGCGCGTCAGGCCACCCTCACCCATGATGTTGCCCGCCAGTATGAACAGCGGCAGAGCCAGCAGGGAGAAGGAGTTTGCGCCGGCGAACATGCGCTGCACCAGCACCTCCAGGGAAAAGCCGTCAAAGAGCATCATGCCGCCGGAGACCGCGCCCATGATGAAGGCGATGGGCAGGCCCAGAAACAGCAGCGCGAAGAAAACGACCAGAGCGGCGACGATCATGCCTCTTCCGCCTCCTTTTCATAGCTGGGAACGTCCACACCCGCGAGACCCAGCATGTCCAGCATGATGTAATAGTCCGCCAGCAGCGCGCTGAAGGGCAGTACCGCGTACACCGCGCCCATGGGCCAGCCCAGCGAGGTGGACAGATTGCCCATGGACAGCGCGGAGAGCCGCACGCCGTAGACCAGCAGCGTGGTAAAGAACGCGAGCATCACGGCGCGGGTGAAGAAGTTGCAGGCGCGCTTGAGCTTTTCGGGCATCATCTCCACCAGAAAGTTGACGGAGAGGTGGCTCTTGCGGTAGATCGCCAGCGCACAGCCCAGAAAGGTGAGCCACACCAGCAGGAAGCGGGCCAGCTCCTCCGTCCAGGGCAGGGAGATTTTCAGCAGGCGGGAGACCACCTGCAGGGCGACGATCAGCGCCAGCCCAAGCATGGCGATCAGGCAGAACCAATTCAGAAGATGGGTGATCCAGCGGGTTGTTTTTTTCAGCATGAGGATCCCTCCGAAGTTTTCATTGCGGGAACATGCAATCGGGACAGCCGCACATACGGATGTCCCGAAGGGTAGCCGGAGAACGGGTAAGGATTATTCGTTCCAGCCGGAGGCGGCGCGGTAGATGTCCATCATTTCGGTGCCGAAGACCTCGGACTCCCACTTGTCGTACACGGGCAGCATGGCCTCGCGGAAGGCGGCGGTATCCACGTCGTCGTTGACCTCCATGCCCCGCTCCTTCAGGGTCTCGATGTAGCCGGCCTCGTTGGCGCTGTTGGCCTCGCGCACGGAGGCTTCCATCTTCGCGGCCTCCTCGAGGATGACCGCCTGATCGGCCTCGGAGATGCCCGCCCAGATGTCGGAGTCAATCACCAGCATGACGGTGTTGTAGAAGTGGCCGGTGAGGGACAGGTACTTCTGCACCTCGTTGAAGTTGGCGGCCACGATGTTGGCCAGCGGATTTTCCTGCGCGTCCACCGTGCCCTGCTGCAGCGCGCCGTAGAGCTCGTTGAAGGACAGAACCGTGGGCAGCGCGCCCAGGGCTTCGAAGGCGTCCACGCGCAGCTGGGTCTGCGCCACGCGGATCTTCATGCCCTCGAGGTCCGAAGGCTCCACGATGGGCTGCTTGTTGTTGGTGATGTGGCGGTAGCCCCACTCCACATAGGCGATCTGCTCCATGCCCTGTTCGCGCATGATTCCGGCGAGGTAGTCGCCGAATTCGCCGTCAAAGGCGGCGCGGGCGTGGTCGATGTCCTTCCACATGTAGGGGAGATCCTCGATGGCCATGCGCATGTCCAGACTCTGCATGGTGCCGCACATGATGCCCGCGGCGCCCAGCGTATTCATCTGCATCTGTTCCAGCATGTCGGTCTCGCTGCCCAGCTGGCCGTTGGGGAAGATGGTGAAGCTCACGCGCCCCTCGGTCTTTTCGGCGACCGCTTCCGCAAAGGCGTTGATACCGTCGCTGGCCGGGGTTCCCTCGGACAGCGCGTGGCCCAGCATGATGTTTTCCGCGTTCGCGCCTGCCACGCAGGAGAGGGTCAGAATCAGTGTAAGAGCAACCAGAATCCATTTCCTCATAATTTATGCACCCCTTATTCCTTTTGTATGCGAATATTTATACACCATATATGCAGAGATGTCAAAACAGATTTGGTGCATATTGCGTTATGCTAGTGTTAATATACAAAATTTATTTGCAATAAACGAAAAAGGAAGGTGGGATCGGCGCTGTAGCAGGGTTCGAAAATGCATAAATATATTGAATATACGGTATACAACGCGCAGCCGGTTTTTCAGCCGGGAGAGACGGCGCAGGGGGCGCTCCGATTGAGGAGCGCCCCCTGCGCGGGCGGATTTTATTTCAGAAGGCAGGTGTCCAGGAAGCGGAGTCCCGTCTCCGTGCGGAAGAAGTGCTTTCGCGCCGCCTCCACGGCTTCCCTGGAGAGGTGGTTGTGGCTGGCATTCACCAGAAAATCCGCCTCCAACAGGATCTGGTAATCCACGCCGTCCACCTGATCGTAGCTGTGGTGATGCCCCACCAGATGGCAGACACGGTCGACGGTCTCTCCGTCGCAGCCCAGCTTCTCCAGCAGCGCCCGCGCCTCCGCGGGGCCCAGTTCCTCCTGGTAGGGGCCCGCATCGCTTCCATACTTTTCGAGGGCGCGGGGGATGCCGATGTCGTGCACCACGGCGGCGATCTCCAGCGTGCGCTGGGTGCGCGGGTCCAGGCCCTCCAACTCGCCGATGGCCTTGGCGTAGCCGTAGACCTTCAAAAGGTGCTCCACCTCGTGGAGATTTCCGTGCAGGTAGTCGACCATTGCGCTGACAGCGGAACCGGTATTCATGCGTTTTCCTCCTCACCGGGTCGAATGGGGTAGCGCCTGAGCAGGACGAAGCAGCAGATCAAATGAACGCCGCCCGTTAGAATCCAGGACACGGGGTAAGAGATGTAGAGCATATCCAGCGTGGAATGCAGGGGCAGGATGACGTAGATCCAGAAGATGCGGAAGGCGCACGCGCCGAGGATGGACACCACCATCGGCACCACCGACGCGCCCATGCCACGCATGATGCCGCAGAACACATCCATCAGGCCGCAGAGAGCGTAGGTGCCGGCGATGATGCGCAGGCGGATCATGCCCGCCGCGATGACCTGTGAATCCGGCGAGTAGATGCCCAGCAGCACGGGCATCAGCGCGCAGGCGAGCATGCCCAGCGCCGCGCCCACCACGAACACCAGAAGGGAGCACGCGCCCAGCACCTTGCGCAGGCGGCCGTTCAGGCCCGCGCCCAGGTTCGCGCTGACGAAGGTGATGGCGGCCTGGTGGAAGGCGTTCATGGAAGCGTAGATGAAGCCCTCGATGTTCTGAGAGGCGGAGTTGCCCGCCACGACCGTCGAGCCGTAGCCGTTGACGGTGGACTGAATCAGCACGTTCGAGATGGAGAAGCAGGCGGCCTGAAAGCCCGCCGGCAGGCCCACGCGGACGATGGCCATCAGCTTGTCCCGGTGGACGCGCAGCGCGCGCAGCTCCAGATGCACAAAGCCCTCCGTGCGCATCAGACAGATCACCACCAGCGCGCTGGAGATCATCTGGGAGATGATGGTGGCCCAGGCAACGCCCGCCACGCCCATGTTGAAGCCGATGACGAACAGCAGGTTCAGCACCACGTTCACGATGCCCGAAGCCATCAGGAAGTACAGCGGGCGGCGGGTGTCGCCCACCGCGCGCAGCACCGCCGCGCCAAAGTTGTACAGCATGTTGAAGGGCATGCCCAGGAAGTAGATGCGGATGTAGACCGTCGCCAGCGGCAGCACGTCCGCCGGGGAATCCATCCACTTCAGGAAGGTGCCGCCGAAGATGAAGCCGATCACGCTCAGCGCGCAGCCGCCCGCAAGGCTGATGGCGATGGAGGTGTGAACCGTCTCCTGGGTGCCTCTGTAGTCGCCCGCGCCGTAGTAGTTGGCGGCCACGACGTTCGTGCCGATGGAGAGGCCCAGA
Source organism: bacterium (assembly GCA_004563405.1). GTDB lineage: Bacteria > Bacillota > Clostridia > Christensenellales > Aristaeellaceae > SFTH01. The sequence goes on along the minus strand of SFTH01000011.1, from coordinate 66,882 downwards.
AACACATTGATGATGAGATTGATCAGCGCGCCCGTGGAACCCACCGCCGCCAGCGCCTGCGAGCCGGAATAGCGGCCCACGACGATCACGTCCGCCGCATTGTAGAGCAGCTGCAGTATGCTCGTGCACATCAGCGGCAGCGCGAACGCTGCCACTCTGGGAATCAGCTTCCCATGGGTCATGTCCAGTTCATAGCTGCGCTTTGCCTTTTGCAACGCCTTCACCCCCATTGATACTATTCATTATTATAGTAATGAACATGAATTCTGATAGCGCGTTCGCGGGCCAGGGCGGACGGCGACAAAATTTAATCTCTGCGCTGGATTTGATCTTTACATGTAATTAAACAAAAATACATCCGTTTATGCTTTTATATCACTACGCTAAAGTGCTAAACTGTTATCACATCAAACGAACACGGGCGCCGGTTACACCGTCGCGATTCAGATTCAGGAGGAAAACAAGATGAAAAAGTTTGCTGCTCTGCTGATCGCCCTGATCCCCGTTCTCTCCACCGCGTGCTTCGCGGAGGGCTACACCTTCAAGATGGGCTTTGACGCGGAATATCCGCCCTACACCTACATGGGCGACGACGGCGAATACACCGGCTTTGACATCGAGATGTGCAAGAAGGTCTGCGAAATCAACGGCTGGGATCTCGAGCTCGTGCCCATCAACTGGGACACCAAGCTGATGACCCTGGACTCCGGTGAAATCGACTGCATCTGGTCCGGCCTGACCATCGACGTGATCGATCCCGAGGCCTACACCCTGTCCATGGCCTACTCCGACAACTCCCAGATGATCCTGACCAAGGCCGATAGCGGCATTGCGACGCTGGACGATCTGGCGGGCAAGATCGTGGGCGTGCAGCTGGGCACCTCTGCGGACATCCTGCTCAGCGGCGATTGCGCCGATCTGGCGGCGACCTTCGGCGATCTGATGCGCTTTGAGAACTACAACGTCTGCTTCACCGAGCTGATGGCCGGTTCCATCGACGCGGTCGCCATCGACATCGGCGTGGCCGCCAACAAGATTGCCGAGTACGGCGACGAGTATGTGATGCTGGACGAATCCTGGGCCGCTGAGAAGTACGGCATCTGCTTCCGCAAGGATGACGCCGAGGTCTGCGCGCAGGTCGAAGAGGCCTTCATGCAGCTGGTCGCGGACGGCACCTACATCGCCCTGGCCGAGGAGTTCGGACTGGACACCAGCGCGCTGTGCCTGAAGGCGGAATGACGCCCGGTCGCGCATAAAGAATCATAAGAATAAAGGGCGCGGGGTTATGGCGAAAGCGATAACCCCACGCCTGTGTAAATGAGGTAAGTGAAATGACCATAGTCGCCATGATTCAGAAGATGAGCGAGGGCCTGGGAAGGAGCTGCGCGATCTTTTTGCTCACGCTCCTGTTCTCCCTGCCGCTGGGATTGATCATCGCCTTTCTGCGCATGAGCAGGATCAAGCCCATCAGCGCCGTCGCGAAGGTCTATATTTCCATCCTGCGCGGCACGCCGTTGATGCTGCAGCTGATCGCAGTTACCTACGGCCCCTTCTATCTCTTCGGCAGCGGCGTGGCCCGCAACAAGCTCATCCCCATCATCATCGCCTATTCGATGAACTACGCCGCCTACTTCGCGGAGATCTACCGCGCGGGCATTGAATCCATGCCGGTGGGCCAGTATGAGGCGGCGGCGGTGCTGGGCTATGGCAAGCTGCGCACCTTCATGCGCATCATCCTGCCCCAGGTGGTCAAGCGCATCCTGCCTCCGGTGACCAACGAGGTCATCACCCTGGTCAAGGATACCTCCATGGCCTTCACCGTGGCCTATCAGGAGATGTTCTCCATCGGCAAGCAGATTGCCAATTCCCAGACCAGCTTCATGCCCTTCATCATCGCCGGCGTGTTCTATTACGTGTTCAACATGCTGGTGGCCTTCGTGATGGGCCGCTGCGAAAAGAAGCTGAACTACTACCGCTGAGGGAGGACGCGCCGTGAAAATTCTCGAAATCAACCACATCCGCAAGAGCTTTGGGGACCTCCGCGTGTTGGACGACATCTCCCTGTCCGTGGAGGAGGGCCAGGTGGTTTCCATCATCGGCCCGTCGGGCAGCGGAAAGAGCACGCTTTTGCGCTGCGCCACGCTGCTGGAGACCATGGACGGCGGCGACCTGGCCTATCTGGGGCGCTACGCGGCCCGGGATCAGGGCGGAAAAGCCGTCTATGCGCCGGCGGCGGAACTCAGGGCCATCCGCTCCTCCTTCGGCCTGGTCTTCCAGAACTTCAACCTCTTTCCCCACTACTCCGTGCTGCGCAACATCACCGAGGCGCCCATCCTCATTCAGAAGCGCCCGAAGGAGCAGGTGTACGCCGAGGCGCGGGAGCTTCTGAAGAAGATGGGCCTGTCCGACCGCGAGAGCGCCTATCCCTACCAGCTCTCCGGCGGCCAGCAGCAGCGGGTGTCCATCGCCCGGGCCCTGGCCATGAATCCGAAGATCCTGTTCTTTGACGAGCCCACCTCCGCCCTCGACCCGGAGCTCACCGGCGAGATTCTCAAGGTCATCCGCGATCTGGCTGCGGAGCACATGACCATGGTCATCGTCACCCATGAAATGGCCTTCGCCCGGGACGTATCCGATCATGTGATCTTCATGGACGGCGGCGTGATCGTGGAGGAGGGCAATCCCTACAACATCATCAACAACCCGCGCCAGGAGCGCACGATTCAGTTCCTGTCGCGCTTCAACTGACGGAGGCGCGCTATGCTCGTTCAATACGCGCGGCTGAACCCCACGGGGAACATGACCGCGATTGTCACGAACTCCGTGCCCCGCGCGGAGCAGCCCCGAGTGGCGGCGCGCCTGATGGCGCGCGGCTGCGACTTTGCGGAGCAGGTGGGTTTTCTGGAGGCGGCTGCCCTGCCGGGCGCGCGGGTGCGGCTCCAGATGATGGGCGGCGAGTTCTGCGGAAACGCCAGCATGTCCACGGCGGCGCTGCTGGCGCTGAAGGACGGCCTCGCGGACGGCGCGGAGGCGGTCTGTCCGCTGGAGGTCTCCGGCGCGGAGGGGCTGGTCAACTGCCGCATCCGCCGGGAGGGCGAGTCCTTCCTGGGGACGGTGGAGATGCCCCTGCCGGAGGAAATCAGCGAAGCGGAGCTGTTTTCCGGGACCCCGTTTCCGCTGGTGCGCTTTCCCGGCATCGTGCACGCCATCCTGCCGGAGGATGCTCTGAGCCCGGAGGAAGCGCAGACGCGCATCCCAGCGCTCTGCGCGGCGCTGAACGCGGACGCGATGGGCATACTTCTTACGGACAGAGAATTTACGCGCATGCGCCCGCTGGTGTATGTGCGCGCCACGGACAGCGCGGTCTGGGAGCGCGGCTGCGGCAGCGGCACGGCGGCCCTCGGGGCCTGTGCCGCGGCGAAGCGCGGGCGGGACGCGGAGCTGGCGGTTCGCCAGAGCGGCGGCACGATCCGCGTGCGTGCGACCTGGAGGGACGGCGGCGTGCGCAGAATTGAAATCAGCGGCCGGGTCGTTCTGGAGGAGACGGGAACTGCGGAGATCCTCTGAGCGGGCGGAGAGCAGTGCGGTCGTGCCCGAAGTCAACCCCCAACCATTTGAGGTTGGGGGTTGACTTCGCTCCGGATTAGGGGATGTCTGCGCGCGTCCGAATTGCTTCCCGATGTGAAGCCGCCGGGAAGCCCGACCTGGAGGAGCGGTCGTCGCCTGCGCCACATGCTGCCAAACGCGACGGGACCGCGATGCAATCCGGGCGGTCGCCGTCCGTGCCACGCGCCGCCAGACGCATCCGACAGACGCAATCCGGGAAAACTGCTGCCTGCGCCGCGCGACGCTTCCGCTCTGCCGGTTGCTTCGGAGGCCGTCGCGTACGGTTTTTTTCACAATTCCTGTTTATAATAAAAGTTGCGGAAAATTGCTTGACTTTATTGGGTGGGCAGACTATTATTAAATACATCAATTCAGAATCCGAGGTTATCAAGATGAGCGAAAACTGTAACCATGATTGCTCCAGCTGCGGCGAAAGCTGCTCCAGCAGGGGCCAGCAAAAGCCCGATTTCAGCGCGCCGGCGAATGTCCACAGCAGCGTCCGCCGCGTGATCGGCGTGGTGAGCGGAAAGGGCGGCGTGGGCAAGAGCATGATCACCAGCCTGATGGCCGTCATCATGCGCCGCCGGGGCCATTCCACGGCCATTCTGGACGCGGACATCACCGGCCCCTCCATTCCCAAGGCCTTCGGCGTGCACGGCATGCTGGGCGCGACGGAGGAGGGCATCATTCCCGCGGCGAGCACCACCGGCGTGAAGCTGGTGTCCCTGAACCTGATGCTGGAAAACGAGACCGACCCCGTGGTCTGGCGCGGCCCGGTGATCGCCGGAACCGTGAAGCAGTTCTGGACGGACGTAATGTGGGGCGACGTGGACTTCATGTTTGTGGACATGCCTCCGGGAACGGGCGACGTGCCGCTGACGGTGTTCCAGTCCCTGCCGGTGGATGGCATCCTGATCGTCACCTCCCCCCAGGAGCTGGTGGGCATGATCGTGGAGAAAGCCGTGCACATGGCGCAGATGATGAACGTGCCGGTGCTGGGCGTGGTGGAGAACATGTCCTACTTCAAGTGCGACGCCTGCGGCAAGGAGCACCGCATCTTCGGTGAGAGCCACCTGGAGGAGATTGCTGCGCGCAACCAGATTGCGCATACCGCGCGCCTGCCCATGGATCCCGCCCTCGCCGCCGCCTGCGATGCGGGTCGCATCGAAATGTTTGACGGAACGTGGCTGGAGCCGATTGCGGACGCAATCGAAGCGCTCTGAGCGGGCGGCGTCACGGAGGCTGGCATGAAGTACGAAAAATCCTGCGGCGCAGTGATTTTCCGTAGGGATACGGACGGCTGGAACGTTCTGCTGATCCGCCACGCCCGGGGCAAGCACATTTCCTTCCCCAAGGGGCACATGGAGCCCGGCGAGCTGGAGAGCCACACCGCCGAGCGCGAGGTCTTTGAGGAGACGGGCATCCGTGTGAAGGTGGATCGCCGCTACCGGGCGGAGAACCGATACAACATCCGTGCGGACATTCAGAAGCTCGTGGTCATCTTTGCCGCGGTGACAAACCAGCGGGAGATCACCCCGCAGCCCGAGGAGATCGCCGAGGCGAGCTGGGTTCCCGTGGAGGAGGCCCTCTCCCGGCTGACCTATGAGCGCGACCGGAAAATCCTGCGCGCCGCGATGGCGCATGTGGAAAAATACTACGACAAAAAGCCGAAGGCATAGCGCCTCCGGCTTTGCGTTTCATAAATTGGTTTGACAGGCGGGCGGGGGAGCGGACGCCTCCGTTGTGACCGCCTCTCAAGCGCATGGGCGGCGCGCGGAAAGGCCCGCGGCGATTGCTGTTCCGACTGTTGGCAGGTTTTGCCAAATGCATGGGCAGCGCGCAGAAGGGTCAGGATGGCGCTTGCGAGGGCCGCTGCACCCGCATCAGTCCAGGTATTCGTCCGTCTCGCTCCGGCCCGGTCGCACGGGGATCTCCGGCTCGCCGAAGATTTCATTCAGGAAGGCGGGGTCGCAGGCCAGATTCTTCAGTTGATCCCGGCTCACCACGCTGTTCGTGCCCAGACAGGCCTTGCAGCGGTAGCCGCACTCCGGGCACACGCAGCCCAGCTCAAGCCCCTCGGACTGGTTCATGTAGGTTCCGCACTCGTGACAGCTGCATCTCATCGTCCGTTCACCTCTATTTGTACAGCTTTGCCAGGCCGCCCTCCGCCGTCTCCCGGTAGATGTGGTTGAGGTCGCGGCCGGTCTCGTACATGGTTTCCACCACCATGTCGAAGGAAATCTTGCGCGTCGTGGTCAAAAAGTTGGAGATGCGCACGGCGTTGATGGCGCGCATGGCGGCCACGGCGTTGCGCTCGATGCAGGGGATTTGCACCAGGCCGCCGATGGGGTCGCAGGTGAGGCCCAGGTGGTGCTCCAGCGCCACCTCCGCGGCGTACTCCACCTGGTCGATGCCCATCTCGTAGAGCTCGGCCAGCGCGGCGGAGGCCATGGAGCAGGCTGTGCCAATCTCCGCCTGACAGCCGCACTCCGCGCCGCTGATGGAGGCGTTGTGCTTGACCAGATTGCCGATCAGTCCGGCCACCGCCAGCGCGCGCAGCACCGTCCGGTCAGGCAGGCTCTTCTCCTCCTGCATGTACTTCAGCACCGCGGGCACCACGCCGCACGCGCCGCAGGTGGGCGCGGTGACCACCGTGCCGCCCCCGGCGTTCTGTTCGCTCACCGCAAAGGCGTAGGCGCAGACGATGCGGTTCTCCCGGGTCTCCGGGCGCTCGTCGATGTGGCGCTGGTTGTAGAGAAACTGCGCCTTGCGCTCCACGTTCAAGCCGCCGGGAAGCACGCCCGCGCAGGTCAGTCCCTCGTTGATGCTCCGGCACATCTGCGCCCACACCTCGAGCAGGAAATCCCAGATTCCCGGCCCCTCGAGGCGCTCCACATACTGGCTCAGCCGCAGCCGGTGGGTCTTGCAGTAATCGGCGATCTCGGCGAAGCTGGCGTGTTCGTAGATCTCCGGCGATTCCTCCGGTAGGGGCCGGCCCTCGATTTCAATGTCGCCGCCGCCCACGGAGTACACCCGCATCCTGCCCGTCTGCGCGCCCTCGCCGTTCAGCGCGACCAGATCCAGGGTGTTGGGATGCTTCATCTCCGCCGCGCCGGCGTCAAAGATCACCTCGCAGGGCAGGGGAGAGAAGGTCTCCCGGATGATGCGGTCGCTTCCGTGGCCCGGGCCGGTCTTGGCCAGGGAGCCGTAGAGTACAGCCTGAAAGCGCGCCGCCTCCGGGTGCTCCGCGCGAAACAGGCGGCAGGCGCGCTCCGGTCCCATGGTGTGGGAGCTGGAGGGCCCGCGCCCGATCTTGTAGATGTCCCGTATGGATTTCACAGCGTCAGCTCCCTTCCGTCCAGCTCCGCGCGGGCGAGTGCCTCGCCCCGGTATTCCAGCGTGAGGTGAAAAAAGGGTGCGTCCCGGCGCAGAAGCTCCAGGAAGATGCGGTCGCCCTCCCAGTGGGGAAGCTCCAGCAGGCGCTCCTTTTCCACCCATTCCAGCTTGCCCTCGCTACATTCAATCAATTCGCCCGTCCATTGGTCGGCGGTGAAGAGGTGCATCTCCTCGTCCTCCCATTCGTCGCTGTGGAAGGCGATCACGCCTCGCCTGCGATACCGGGTGAGCGTGAGGCCGGTCTCCTCGAGGACCTCACGCAGCAGGCAGGCCTGCGCGTCCTCGCCGGGCTCGAAGCCGCCGCCCACGCCGATCCACTTGTCGTGGTTCGCGTCGTTTTTCTTTTTCACGCGGTGGAGCATCAGGTAACAGCCGTCCCGCTCGATGTAGCACAGGGTCGTCTTGCGCATGTCCTCGCCTCCGCGCCGCTTCGCAGCTGGCGCGCCGCCCGCCGGTTTCCCGGCGAACGGCGCGCCAGCCTTCGCGGCCTATTTTTTCTTCTGATGCATTGCGGTGTGTTCCCGCAGAATTTCGTCGTGCAGCTTTACGGAATCCCAATCCGCATTGCTGGGCGTCATGACCGCCTTCAGGGCGATGCTCCTCGCGCGGTTCAGCCGCAGCGCGTTCAAAAAGGCGTTGAGCAGATTTCCGGTGAAGTTTACCATCACCAGCATTTCATCCGTGAAGCCCTCGCCTGCGTAGCTCCCCTCGATTCGTCTGCGCACGCCCGCCAGCGCGGCGATGGGCTGGTTGTAGTCCTCCCGGGGCACGCTGTGGCAGGTGATCTTCAGCTGGGCGCACGCGAACATCAGCTTCAGCTTTTGCGCCTTGTCCAGATTGTATTCCAGTATGACCGGAGCGGACATGGCCGTCACCTTATTCCCTGTGGGCGATGGCGCGATAGTGGTCAATCACGCGCATATCGTCCGTAAATTCGATGGATACGTTGTACTCCCGGGATTCGCCCGCCTCCAGATAGGTCAGGTTGCCCAGCTCGCGCGCCTCGGAGCGGTTCACCACGCCGCTGGTGGTGGGCTCCAAGCCCAGGGCGTACTCGCCCGCGCGCATGCACTTCCACTGGCACATTAGCGGGAACACCTTCTGGTCGAAGCGGATGATGGCGGCCGCGCCCAGCTTCTCGTTGTGCAGCATGGCGAAGGCCTCGCCCTCGGCGGGCTGCTCGGTGTGGTAGTAACACTGCTCGTCGCGGCCGCAGCCGGGCTCCTCCATCTCAAAGTAGTTGCCCATGCCCTCGGCGGCGAAGTCCGTGCGGGGAGTCACCCTGCCCGCGCTGAAGTAGGCCTTCGCGCCCGCGTCCAGCATGGGATAGCCGAAGTTGATGTGGTAGATCAGCATCACCGGCTGCTTCTCGAAGCTCTGGTTGATCACCGTGTCGCGGATCCGCAGCATGTCCCGCTCGGTCTCCAGGGTGAAGCGCCGCTTCATCAGCATGTCGGTGCCGAAGACCTCGCTCTCGTGCACCTGGCCGGACACGCGAATGACCCGGTCGTCGCCCTCATAGTCGATCTCCGCGCAGACCTGCTCGGCGGGGAGGTTGCTGAAGGGGCCGTGCAGGCCCAGCTGCTTGCCGTTGTCCACGCCCGTGCCGCCGGCGTAGGTGATGCCGCAGGTGGTCATCATGCCGCCGGTGAACTGCTTCAGAAAGCCGGAGGCGCCGTCCTCCTGATAGAGGTAGGGGGAGCGGATGCCCACCTTGTTCATCAGGCCCATGTTGTGGCCCTTGTAGCTCAGGCTGGCGATGTCCAGTCCGCGGTCGGCCACGAAGGTCATTTCAATGTTGCGGCCGTTTTTCAGATCCAGCGCGCGCAGGCCGCGGTTCGGGCCGTCGTTGTACAGATAGTCCTTGAAGCCGCAGAACGCGTCCAGGTTGTTGCATTTTTTGCGCAGTTCATATTCCTGAGACTTTTTCATGTTTTTCATCCTCCGTGAAGCGCCCGGAGGGCGCAAGTTTTCCATGCTTGCCGCCTGTGCACGCACGCGGCAGTCCGGCCGCGCCTTCGACGCGCCGGGACCTTCCCATGTCACTTCTATTATAGAAAGCGCGCCGTTTTCTGTCAACTGAATTTTTAACATTGGAGCGTGGAAACGGCGCGCCGCCCGGGCTATAATGGGGGTAAACCAAAGCGAAGGAGCGCACACTTCATGAACTACACGCTCGACGGCCTCTGTGCCTTTCTGAAATCCTCCGTCAGCGCCTTTCACGCCGTGAAAAACCTCGGCGACCTCCTCGAGGGCGCGGGCTACGCGCCCCTGCGGGAGAGCGGGAGCTGGAAGCTCCAGCCCGGTGGGCGCTACTATGTCACCCGGAACCAGTCCAGCCTGATCGCCTTTTCCGTGCCCGAACGCGGCTTTGCGCCGGCGATGATCGTGGCCGCCCACAGCGATTCGCCGGTCTTTCGCGTCAAGCAGCGCGCAGAGCTGGACGGGCAGGGCAAGTACACCTTGCTCAACACCGAGAGATACGGCGGCATGATCATGAGCACCTGGCTGGATCGCCCGCTGTCCGTGGCGGGACGGGTCGTGGCGCGCACGCAGTGCGGCCTGGAGTCCCGCCTCGTCAACGTCGATCGGGATCTCGTTCTGATTCCGAACCTCGCCATCCACATGAACCGGGAGGTCAACGAGAAGGGCGGCCTCAACGCCCGGACCGACATGCCGCCGCTCTTCGGCGACGCCCCTGCCCGGGGCGGCTTCGAGGCGGCCGTTGCGGAGGCGGCGGGAGTCGCGCCGGAGCAGATCGCGGGCAGCGACCTCTACCTCTACAACCGCATGGCGCCCAGCGTCTGGGGTCCGGAGGGCTGCTATCTCTCCGCGCCCCGGCTGGACGATCTGGAGTGCGCCTACGCCGCGCTGTGCGCCTTCACCGAGGCCCGCGCGGGCGCGCACATGAACCTGCTGTGCGTCTTTGACAATGAGGAGGTGGGCAGCGGCACCCGGCAGGGCGCGGACTCCACCTTCCTTCAGGACGTGCTGGCCCGCGCCGCCGGCGCGCTGGGCGCGGAGGGGGAGGAGATGCGCGCCTGCCTGGCCTCCAGCTTCATGGCCTCCGCCGACAACGCCCACGCGCTGCACCCGAACCATCCGGAGAAGTCCGACCCGACGAACCGCCCGTACATGAACGAGGGCGTGGTGGTGAAGTTCAGCGCCAACCAGAAGTACACCACCGACGGCGTGAGCAACGCCGCGTTCTGCGAGATCTGCCGCCGCGCAGGCGTGCCCGTGCAGTTCTTTGCCAACCGCTCTGATCTGGCGGGCGGCTCTACCCTGGGCAACATCTCCAGCGCCCACGTCTCCATCCCCGCCGTGGACATCGGCCTGGCTCAGCTGGCTATGCACTCCAGCTACGAGACCGCCGGAACCCTGGACGCGCAATACATGGTTCGCGCGCTGACCGCTCTGTACGAGACCGAGCTGCGCGCCGGAGACGACGGCGCGTTCACCCTGGAGTGAAGCAGGCGGCGAAGTCCGCCTGACCGGCGTTGCGGGGCGGCCCCGGCGGAGCGGAGAAGCGCCCGCGCTGCGCTCTGCCGTCCCGCCCGGTCCCGGGGAGCTTCGCCCCGCGCCCGCGTGCGCCTGCGTTTCCGCAATCGACGCGTTTTTTCGCGCAGCCCCTTTACATTCGAACTGCGACAGAGTATAATCGAGATGTAACTATTCGTGTAAGCGAAACGCGGCCCGGACGGATTCGGATGGGTGGCAGGGATGAAAAGAGGAGGGACGGCAGAATGAAGAGAGTGGCAATGGTGCTGGCCATGCTCGCGCTGTGGGTCGCCGTGTTTGCGACGGGCGCGAGCGCGGCCGGACTGGAGGACTTCAACGACTACATGAATGAGGACGGCAGCTACAGTTACTACTTCATGCAGGGCATGAAGGTGACCCTGTCCGAGGAGTGGTATCAGAATACCTTCGTGAAGGCGGACACTGCCTCCGTCACGTTCTACCACAGGGCCAGCTATGACCGCTATGCGGCGGAGGGCATGGAGGACGGCGGGGCGCTGTTCACCGTCGCTTGCTCGGTGAACACCTCGTTCGAGGATCTCGAAGAGATGACCTACATCGGCTTTGACGAGAAGGAGATGCTGAATTACTACGCCGTGAAGCCGACCGATTATCCGGCCTACGCTGCGGACGCGGCCACGAAGGCGGAGTACGATGCGCTGTGGGCGGATGTGGATGCGGTGATCGCCGGAATCACGCTGACGAACTGACGAACGCCGCTGTGGATTTTACGGCTTCATGGGGATGAAGCGCGGACGGACAAGGCGAGGCCCCTCCGGTCGAAGGACGACCGGAGGGGCCTCGTTTGTGCCGTTTTCCGGCAGGCGAAGCGCCCGTTTCCCACTCGCGGGGCTGTATTCCTCGAAGCGCCGCGGCGGGGGAGCGATTGCCCGTTCCGCCTGCGGCTACGTGCCGCCTTTGCGCTGCGCGCCCTGTGTCGTGGTCAGGAGATCACCAGCCGGTTGCGCCCGTTCTCCTTGGCCTGGTAGAGGGCCTTGTCCGAGGCCTCGTAGAGTTGGAGGAAGGTGGCGTCCGGGGCGGCGATGGCCACGCCCATGGAGATGCCCGTCGCATCGCTCGCGCCCTTGAGTGTGATGCTCATCTTGTCGAAGATCTGCTGCGCCCGCTCCCGGACGGCGGCCTCCGTCGTGTCCGGGCCGAAGTAGACCGCTGCGGCGAACTCGTCGCCACCCATCCGGCAGGCACGGTCCTCCTTCCGCAGAGAGGCCTGCAGGGTCTGCGCCACGAGAATCAGATACTTGTCGCCGTTGTGATGGCCGTACGCGTCGTTGTACTGCTTGAATTTGTCCACGTCCATCATCAGCATCATGACCCGGGACTTGCCCTCCAGCAGCTTGAGCTCCACGTCGCTGCGGAAGGCGGCGTGGTTCAGAAGCCCGGTCAGGGAGTCCCTGCGGTAGGTGTCTTCCCAGTATTTGAGCCGGATCTGGGCCTTGTTCTGCTCCGCGTCCGCCAGCATCTTCATCGAATAGGTCTTGGTAATGTCGGCGATGATGATCTCGGAGCGCTCGGCGCGCACCGCGGAGTCATAGTAGATGCGGCCGAAGCAGAACACATAGACGTCTGCGCCGTCCTTGCGGCGGATGCGGTGCTCCTGGAACACCAGCGGGCTCTTGGCGAGGCAGGCGTTGGTCTGACAGAGGTACTCCGTGCGCTCCTCCTCGGGAATCAGATCCGCCTGGAGCATGGGCCTCTCCCGGATGTCCTCCTGGGTGTAGCCCGTCATTCTCTCAAAGTTTTCGTCCGCGCTGACGATGTGCATGGTTTCATCCAGCACATAGCGGCTGTATGGAATCAGGTGGACGTGCTTGCCGGTCTCCACGCCGCCGTCCACGCCGGAGGGATGGGCCTCCTGGCGGTTTCCGCCCGGCGCGCCCGCGCCCTCGTTGATGTGCTCGCCCGGCAGATTCTCCCGGAGCATCCGGACGAATTCGGAGACGATGAAGGGGTCGAACTGGCTGCCCGCGCAGCGCTTGAGCTCCTCCATCGCGTTGGCCGGAGACATGGCGTGGCGGTAGGAGCGCCGGTTGGTCATGGCGTCGTAGGCGTCCACAACGGCGATGACTCTGGAAAGGAAGGGAATACTCTCCCGGCTCAGACCGTCGGGATAGCCCTTGCCGTCCCAGCGCTCGTGGTGATGGCGGATCTCCTCCGCGATTCCCCGCAGCTCGTTGTTGCTGTTGGCGATTTCGTAGCCCTTTTCCGTGTGGGACTTCAGGATTTCCCACTCCTCCCCGGAGAGCTTGCCGGGCTTGTTGAGGATCTCCAGCGGAATGCCGATCTTGCCGATGTCGTGCAGGAGGCAGAGCAGGGACAGGTTGCTCTGCTGAAGGTCGGTCAGCTCGATGCGCTTTCCCAGCGCCGCGCCCATCTGCTGGGTTCGGCGCACATGGTGCTCCGTGTCGCTGTCGCACTCCTGAAGCGCCCGGATCAGCGAGGTGAGCATTTCGGAGTGGATCGACTCCCGGTCGAGCAGCTTCTTGGCGCGCATGGCCTTGAGCGCCGCGGAGACGGCGTGCAGAATGTTGGGGCTCTCTTCGGTGGTGACGCTGACCGCGTACTGGAGCTTGCCGGGGAAGTGCTCCTTCACCCGCGCCATGTGCGCCTGCATCTGCGTCTCGTCGCTGTGGGCGCACAGCGCGATCAGATTGGCCTCCGTGCCGCGCACATAGTAGGTCTGCTTGGGAAAGGACGCGCGCATCGCGTCCGCGAGCTGGCGGATGTTCTGGTCTCCCGCCTGGTTTCCACGGGTGCTGTTGAGAATCGACAGGCTGTTGATGTCGCAGACGGCCACCGCCGTGGGGCAGGGGAACGCGCCGGCATTTCCGTCCGCAAACAGCTGGAAGCTCTTCCAGTTCTGAAAGCCCGTGAGCAGGTCGGTCTCCAGGGCCGCGTCGGAAAAGACGAACAGCTTGCCCAGGCGCTTGCCCTTATCATTTTTCAGGCTGCGCACGTCGCATCTCAGCGGGCGCGTCTCGCCGCTCTCCTGGCGCACATAGCATTGCAGCGAAAAGCTGTTGTCTTCGCTCTGGGTGTTCAGGGAGAGGTCGTAGCAGCTCAGGAAATCCGCCAGCACGGCGCACTTCTCCGGCTGGATGCCCCCCAGGAGCACGTCGGCGCGCCGGTTGTTCAGGATGAGATGGTCGTCGTAGTCGAACAGCACGATGCCCTGCCCGATGCTGTCGAAGATGCTGGTCTTCAGGTTGTTCAACAGGCCGTGGGTGGAGTAGTCAAAGCAGCTCCAGTACAGCAGGAAGGCCGTCAGGCTGTAGCCGCAGATGGAGTAGTCCAGCAGGCTGTACACCGTCATCTCCGGCCAGAACAGGAACACGGCGTTTACGCTCACGATGGTCAGGATTCCCAGTATCGCAAAGCTGTACTGCGCCCGGTATTCCCGGGGAATCCGCAGCATCTTCCGAACCAGAAGGGCGACGACGGCGACGACCATCGTGTAGGTAAAGACCAGATGCAGCGTGTAGAGCGGCCGCATCTCATAGCTGTACTTGGCGAAGAAGGTGTCCCTGCGGACGTAGTGGATCGCGATTTCGTTGAAGGGATTGAGGAAGAATACGACGACTTCAAAGGCAGTGTAGAGAATGAAAAACCGGAGGAAGCGCTTTCCGATCTTCGTGAAGCGCCCCTTCGTGAAGTAGACGGTGAAGGCGAGCAGGTTGAGCAGCATCACGTCGATGGTGACGAAGTACACGCTGGACATGATGGACATGTGCATGTAATTGTCGCTGAGAATGCTGACCAGATAGCTCAGATCCACAACCGCCGCTCCGGCGCAGGCAAAGCCCAGGTAGCGGCCCGTGGTTTTGTTCTTCTTCAGGGATTTGACCGCCAGAATTCCGTCGACCAGCGCGATAAAGACGGAAATGGCAATGTAGCTGTCCAGAAATGTCGCATTCATATCGGTGATTCCCCTCTCCCCGATGGTATCGCCATTCTGCAGGCGGCGAACTATCTTTATAATATACCGATTTAACGTACATTTCAATATTTAATTCTGGAATTCCGACGCTTTTTTTCGCGGACGTGGGCGTGAGGGGGAGCCGGGCGCACGCAATCGGGGAACAGAGGGAAAACTTCGCCGCTCAGGGTCGCGCATCCTCCGGCGGCGCGCCGCTCTCCTGCTCTGCCGGGCGCGCGCGGAATTCGCGGATCAATTCTACAAACGCCGCCTCGCCGCGCAGGAAGGCGTAGTCGGGGTTGGTCTCCATGTCGTTCAGCAGCGGTTCGAGCATGCGCGCCAGTGCGGGCCGGCTGCGGCTGCCCGCGATGTGCCGGTAGAGCACGGACTGCGCCGGATTCCAACCCTCCTGCGAGGTCTCAAGCAGGCGGCGCAGCAGGCGCACGCACTGCGGCGCGTCCCGGCGGGCCAGCGCGACCTGAAGCGGGCCGATCCGGGCGCTGTAATCCCACAGCCCGAACAGGGCCGCCGCGTCGCGGGAGATTCCGGCGATCTCCTCCGCGGCATCGGCATCGTCGCAGGCCAGCTCCGCGTCGGCCAGCTTCCACAGAAAGCCCTGCACCTCGTTGACGCCCTCCAGCACTGCCCGCTCCAGCAGCGCGCGCGCCGCCTCTGTCTCGCCGCGCCGGATGTACAGCTCCGCCTGCATGAGCCGCCCGTCCGCATGAACCCGCTCCGGCAGACGGTCGAGCATCTCCTGTGCGCCGGAGGCGTCGCCCGCGCGCGGGCGGTGGCCGGCCAGCATGTATTGCGCGCGGCTGCGCACCTCCTCGTCGGCGCAGTCCGCGCAGGCTTCGTACCACGCCCGCAGCGCGTCGCCGAAGGGCGGCGCGTCCGGGCTGCGCCCTTCGAGGAGCAGCAGTCCCTCCAGCAGCACGGCGCACTGGCAGCGCAGCGCGGAACAGTTGGGAAACACACGCAACTCGCGCTGTGCCCGCGCGAATCCGGCTTCTGCGCCCTCCCGCCGGGTCAGCTCCGCGAGCTCCTGCGAAAAGCGCGCGATCTCCTCCGGGCCAGGGTTCTCCCGAAAGCAGAACAGCTCGTTGAGATCGGTCTCCAGCAGTCGCGCCAGCGCGGGCAGAAGCGTCACATCCGGGAAGTTCGTGCCCTTCTCCCACTTGTTTACGGCGGGAGCGGTCACGCCCAACCGCTCCGCCACCTGCTCCTGGGTGAGTCCCAGGGCCCGGCGGCGCGCCTGAATGATCTGGTTCATCGGCATCTGTGTATCCTCCTTGCTGGAAATCATCGCAGAGCGCCCTGCTGGCTTCCATTATAGCGCCTTCTCCCTTTGCGCGCAATTGAGGCGTTCTTCAATCCGGCGCGCTGGAATGTAACCGCAGGTTAATTCCAGTGCGCATGGAAACCGGCCCCGGGGGAAACATGAGGGAGGGAGGCGAGGAATATGCGGGAGCATGCATCCATCTGGCAGAGGACGGCGGAGCCTGCGGCGCGGGAGGCGCTGCCGGGAGATCTGGAGGCGGAGGTCGCGGTCATCGGGGCGGGACTCGCGGGAGTGCTGATTGCGGACCGCCTGAAACGCATGGGTCTGTGCACGGTCGTGCTGGAGGCCGCGCGCATTGGCAGCGGCCAGACGGGCCGCACCACCGCGAAGATCACCGCCCAGCACGGCATGATCTACGACGCGCTCATCCGGAACTTCGGCGAAGCGAAGGCGGCGCAGTACGCGCGGGCCAACGCATGGGCGGTACAGGCCTACGCCCGGATGATCCGGGAGCGCGGCATTGACTGCGGCTTTCGCGGGGCGAGCGCCTATCTGTACAGCACGGTGGACGGCGCGCCCCTGCGCAGGGAGGCGGAGGCGGCGCGCCGGCTGGGGCTGGACGCGGACTTTGTCGTCGGCACGGAGCTGCCCTTTCCCGTGGCGGGCGCGGCGCGCCTCTCCCATCAGGCCTGCTTCCACCCGTTGAAGTTTCTGGAGGCGGTCAGCCGGGAGCTGGAGATCTATGAATCCACCCGGGTGCTGGCCGTGGAGGGCGGCGCGCTGCGCACGGACCGGGGGACGGTTCGCGCAGGAAAGGTCGTGTTCGCCACGCACTTTCCCTTCATCAACGTGCCCGGCTGGTACTTCATGCGCATGCATCAGGAGCGCGGCTATGTGCTGGGGCTGGAGAGCGCATGGCTTCCGGAGGGCATGTATCTCGGCACGGACGCGGACGGACTGTCCTTTCGGACGGCGGAGGGGCTGCTGCTGATCGGCGGCGGCGCGCACCGCACGGGCGAGAATTCCGCGGGCGGGTGGTACGATGGCCTGTGCGCCCGGGCGAAGGAGCTGTTGAACGACTTCCGGGAGGCGGTCCGCTGGTCAGCGCAGGATTGCGTCACGCTGGACGGCGTTCCCTACATCGGGCGCTTCAGCGCCTCGACGCCGGACTGGTATGTGGCCACGGGCTTTGGAAAGTGGGGAATGACCGGCGCCATGGTCGCGGCCGAAGTGATTGCCGGTTTGATTGCAGGGGAGCCGCCGGAGTGGGCGGAGGTGTTTTCTCCGGAGCGCTTCCACCTCGCCGCCTCCGCCCGGAACCTGGCGACAGAGGCGGCGCAGTCCGTCAAGGGCCTGACGCGGGGAGCGCTCCTTCCGCCCGGCGCGCCTGCAGAGGACCTGCCCATCGGCCACGGCGGCGTCGTGGAGGCGCAGGGGCGCAAGCGCGGCGTCTGTCGGGACGCAGACGGAAGCCGCTGCGCGGTGCGCCCCCGCTGTCCCCACATGGGCTGCCAGCTGGAGTGGAACCCCGACGAGCAGAGCTGGGACTGTCCCTGCCACGGTTCCCGCTTCGACCGCGACGGCCGCTGCATCGACAACCCCGCGCAGTCGGATCTGGACTGAAGCGGCAGGCTGTACGCGCATCTCCGCAAAACGCATCGGCGCCTGCGCGGGCGGATTAGATGGAAATGCCCGGGGCCGTCGCCCGGCCGCCGGAAGGGAAAGCGGACTTCTGCGCCTGTTTTTTCGCAGCTCTGCGCGCGCCTGCGAACCGACATCCCATACCGTTCGCTCTGGCATTCTCCCGGCAGCTTGACAAGCGCCGCCTGAACGCCTACAATGGACGGGAGGTGAATGTGTATGCCGTCGGGACTGCGGGCGAAACTCAATGCGATCGGCGCGTCTGCGCCCCGGGCGGAGGCGCGGCCCGCACACGCGGGCGGCGTGGCGGTCTTCAGCGACCGGCAGGCTGCGGACGCGCGGCTGTTCTGCCTGGACCCGGACGGGCTGCGGCGCATCGGCTGGAGCGGCCGAGCCTTTGACATTCGCCGTTGCCTCTTTCTCGATACGGAAACCACCGGCCTCTCCGGCGGCGCGGGCACCGTGGCCTTTCTGGTGGGCGTGGGCTTCGTGGAGGGGGAGAGCTTCGTCGTGGAGCAGTACCTGATGCGGGATTACGGCGACGAGCCGGAACTGCTGGAACGCCTCGCGCGGCGCATGCAGGGCTTTGACGTGGTGTGCACCTTCAACGGCAAAAACTTCGATTTGCCCCTCCTGCAGGCGCGCTACACCATGTGCCGCATGCGGGACGGCTGGCGGGAACTGGAGCAGCTGGATCTGCTCTATCCCGCCCGGCGCACCTGGAAGCGGCGCATCGGCAGTTGCCGGCTGGCCAACCTGGAGGAGCAGATCCTCGGCCAGCCCCGGGAGGACGACCTTCCCGGCAGCGAGGCGCCCCGCCGGTTCTTCGACTATCTCAAAACCGGGGATTTTTCTCTGCTGGACGATGTGGTGCGCCACAACCGGCAGGACATTTTTACCCTCGGAACGCTCCTTGCGCACCTGTGCGCGCTCTACGCCCATCCCGAGCGGGAGACCCGCAGCGCCGATCTGCTCAGCATGGGCCGCGCGCTGGAGAACCAGGGCGAGCTGCGCCCGGCGCGGGAGCTCTACCGCATCGCTGCCATTCCCGCCCCCGCAGGCAGCGTGTCCGCACTGGCGGGAAACCGCGTGGCCGCGGAGGCAGCCTGGCGCATGTACCTTCTGGCCCGGAAGAACCGGGATGCGGAGGCCATGCGGGAGATCCTGGAGCAGATGGCCTGCCGGCGGCAGCTCCGGGAGCGGATTTATGTGGAGCTCTCCAAGCTCTACGAGCATCACTACAAAAACCCCCGGCGCGCCCTGCGCTATGCGGAGCTGGCGGCGCGCTATGCGTTCGCTTCGGAGGCGGAGGCGCTGGAGCGCCGCCGGGAGCGACTGCGCAAGAAGATCGAAAGAGAAGCGGAAAGGAAGGAAAACCATGGGCTTTTTTGACGATATCAAGGTCAACAAACTCGGCCAGAAGGCCTACAACGCGCATGTGCAGGCAAACGATCTGAACCGCCGCGGCCGTCCCGCCGAGGCCCGGGAGAAGTACGACGAGGCGCTGCGGCTCTATGGCGAGGCCTACGCGGCGGGCTGTCGCAAGACCGGCGTAATGATGTCCTATTCGGTGCTTTTGATGCGCACGGGCGAGTTCGAGCGCGCCCGGGAGCTGATGAAGGAGATCAGCAAGGATCGCACCATGAGCGAGGACACCCACTTTGAACTTCGGGTCAACTATTCCATCTGCCTGTGGCGGCTGGGCATTCTGGACAAGGCCATCGAGACCATCGAGTACGCGGGCCGGCATGCGAAGAACAGTTCCTACTATTCCTCCCTGGGCACCTATCTGGTGGAGCAGGCGGGACAGACCGGCGAGTTCGAAGCGGCCCAGGCGCTGCTGGACGAGGCCATGGATTACGACGACGAGGACGCGGCGACCCTGGACAACTACGGCGAACTGATGCGGCTCAGGAGCCTGCGCGCGGCGGAGCAGGGCGACGCGGAGGCGGCAAAGGCGCTGCGCGCGCAGTCCGTGGACTACTACGAGCGCGCACGCAAGGCCAAGCCCGGACAGATCACGACCCTCTATGCGCTGGCCCGCTTCGCCCGGGAGGACGGCGACCTGGAGCGCGCCCGGGAGCTGGTGGACAGGGCGATTCTGCACAGCGGATCGAAGGTGTGCCCCGTCTCCCTGGAGGAGCTTCAGGCGCTGCGCGCGCAGCTCGATTGAGCCCGCGCTGCGTTTGCAGAAACAAATGCCAATCGAAAGTGTGCGATTGGCGTTTTTTTGTCCCGCCCCGCAGCGGCGTCGGGCGTTGGCGGAACAATTTCTTCAATTTATAACGGAATCCCCCCACAATTATTAAGATCAACCCGCTTGACAGTGGAAATGGAACTTTCTATAATGTCGAAGGACAAAATAAGGAAGCCCAAGGTTTGAAAAAGGGAGTTTATAAGGAAGGGGAAATACCAATGAATAAACTGGACGCTCGCTTCAAGATTACCGAGCGGGGTTCCACGCTGCGCCGGGAGATCATCGGCGGCGCGACGACCTTCGCCACCATGGCCTACATTCTGATTGTGCAGGCGAGCCTGATGTCCGGCACGGGCATGAACGTGACCGGCGTCATGATCTCCACCGCTCTGATGAGCGGCCTGATCACCCTGCTGATGGCCCTGTACGCCAACCTGCCCTTCGCGCTGGCCCCCGGCATGGGCACCAACGCCATCCTGGCCGGCCTGGTGGCCGCCGGCGGCGCCACCTGGCAGCAGGCTCTGACGCTCATCGTCATCTCCGGCCTGATTTTCCTGCTGCTTTCCCTGTTCAAGGTGCGCGAGGACATGGTGCGCGTGATGCCCAAGAACCTGAAGGTGGGCGTGGGCGCGGCCATCGGCCTGTTCCTGGCCCGTCTGGGCTTTGCCAACTCCGGCCTCGTGACCGCTTCCCTGGACGGCATGGGCGATTTCACCGATCCTGCCGTGCAGCTCGCGGCCATCGGCCTGCTGATCATCGTCGTGCTCAGCTTCATCCGCGTGAAGATCAACGGCCGGGTGTATCAGGTGCGCGGCCCGGTGCTCATCTCCATCGTGATCACCACCATCATCGGCCTGTTCACCGGCGTGACGCAGCTGCCGGACCAGCTGATGACCACCAGTCTCGCGCCTCTGGGCGATGTGGCCTTCAAGTTCACCTTCAAGGGCATCTTCCAGCTGGCCTTCATTCCCTATCTGATCGTGTTCTTCATGGGCGACTTCTTCTCCACCCTGGGCACCGCCCTGGGCCTGGGCGCGAAGGCGAACATGCTGGACAAGGACGGCAACCTGCCCGGCATCGGTCGCGTGTTCCTCGTGGACGCCATCGGCTCCGTCGCGGGCGGCATGATGGGCCTGACCACCATCACCACCTACGTCGAATCCGCCTCCGGCGTGGAAGCGGGCGCGCGCACGGGCTTCGCCTCCGTGATCACCTCCATCTTCTTCTTTGCATCCATGCTCTTTGCGCCGCTGTTCATCAGCATCCCCACCGCGGCCACCGCGCCCGCGCTGATCATGGTGGGCATCTCCATGCTGGGCGTGCTGCGGGATGTGGACTTTGATCCCATCGACTGGACGCCCGTGGCGCTGATGATGTTCATGACCGTGTTCATGAACGACTTCGCCGCCGGCATCGCCCTGGGCGTGATCTCCCATGTGATCATCCATCTGGCGATGGGCCTGCTCTCCGGCGACAGGGAGAAGATGCCTTCCGTGGGCACCATCATCCTGGGGCTGCTGATGTGCACGAAGTTCATCAACTTCTGATCGGCCAATGGGTGCAGGGGAGGCGCGTGATTCGCGCCGCCCCTCTGTCTTTATATTCAGAAAGGAAGGTTAATCATGCGCAAATCGGAAATGAAGGATCGCTCCCGCCTGATCGCCGCCGCCATGCAGAAGATTCCCTGCGACCTGACGGTGGAGAACGTGAAGCTGGTCAATGTGTTCACCGGCGAAATCTATCCCGCCAGCGTGGACGTGCTGGACGGCTATGTGGTGCGCGTCCGCGAGGCGGGGCAGACCACGGCCCAGCCCAGCCGCCGGGTCTACGACGGCGAGGGCCGGTATCTCATTCCGGGCTTCATTGACACCCACATGCACTGCGAATCCACCATGATGATCCCCGAGAACATGTCCCGGGCCATCGTGCCCTGGGGCACCACCACCGTCTGCACCGATCCCCACGAGATCGGCAATGTGATGGGCCTGTCGGGCGTGCGCTTCATGCTGGAGAACGGCCGCAAGAGCGCCCTGCGCCACTATGTGCTGGCGCCATCCTGCGTGCCCGCCGTGCCCGCCCTGGAGGGCGCGGGCGCGAGCTTCACCCACACGGAGGTGGCCGAGCTGCTGGACAGCGAGGACGTGGTGGGCGTCGCCGAGATCATGGACTATGTGGGCGTGTACAACGATGACCGCCGCATGCACGAGATCATCGACGAGGGTGTGAAGCGCGACGTGCTCCTGCAGGGCCATTCGCCCATGGCCAGCGGCAAGGAGCTGGCGGCCTATCTGGTGGGCGGCCCCTGCACCGACCATGAGAGCGGCTCCGCCGAAGAGGTACGGGAGAAGCTGCGCAACGGCATGCACATCAACCTGCGCGCTAGCTCTATCGCGGACGCGCTGAAGCATGAGCTGGAGGGGTGCATGGATCACCGCTTCCACGACAACGTCTCCGTGTGCACCGACGACGTGCACGCCAAGGATCTGCTGGAGAAGGGCCACATCAACTCCGTCGTGCGCAAGATGATCCAGCTGGGCGTGGAGCCGGTGGACGCCATCAAGATGGCCACCCTGAACGCCGCCCGGGAGTATAACTTCAAGGATCTGGGCGCCATCGCCCCCGGTTACATCGCCGACATGCAGCTGGTGGACGCGCTGGACGGCAACCGCCCCGACGCGGTGTTCATCCGCGGTGAGCTGGTGGCACGCAGGGGAGAGTACCTGGGTCACGACGATCCCGCGCCCGCGCCGGAGATGCCCAACACCGTCAACATGCCCCAGATCACCTGCCCCGAGGACTTCCTGCTGCGCGCGCCCGAGGGCTGCGGCGACCGCGTGAAGGTTCTGGTGATGATCCGCACGCCGGAGAGCATCATCAAGACCGGCGAGTGGGTGGAGCTTCCCGTGATGGACGGCTGCGTCTCCCTGGAGGGCCACGACGATCTGCACTTCGTTTGCATCGCCAACCGCTACGGCGCCGGGGACAAGAGCATCGCCGTGCTGCGCTGCTTCGGCCTGCGGGAGGGCGCGATGGCCACCACCATCTCCCACGACAGCCACAACTTCACCGTCGTCTATCGCGACATTGAGAGCGCCTACGCCTGCGCCGAGGAGATGAAGCGCGTGGGCGGCGGCATGTGCGCCGCGAAGGGTGGAAAGGTCATCAGTACCCTCGCGCTGCCCGTGGCGGGCCTGATGAGTTATCATCCCTGCGAGGAGGTCAGCCGCGAGATCGAACAGACCCAGTCCGTCATGGCCTCCCTCTGCGACAACAGCTTCTCCATTCTGGCGCTGGTGGTCTTCGCGCTGCCGGTGCTCCCCGGCTACATTCTCACCGACCGGGGCATGGTGGACGGCCTGTCCCAGAAGTTCGTGGACATCTTCCAAAACTGAGCGTATTCTTCGAGAGGGAATCCCGTGCGCAGCGGGTTTCCCTCTTTTGCTGCACCACAAAAGGGCTGTCTCCCCGGCATGCTTTGCCGTTTTGAGACAGCCCTTTGTTGAATGTGTCGTTAAATACAGAAGGTGAGGCGCGCACAGTCGCTTCTGGTTTGAACGCATGCGCTGCGCCGCGCGATCGGCGCGCGGACGGTGTTTTCCCCGCGCGACTTCAGACGTCCTTGACGATCGTTTCAATTTCGCTGCTTGCCACCAGGAAATCCAGCACCTTTTCGGTAATCACGCTCTGCGCCACGGCGGCCTGGAAGGCTTCGTCCATGTGAGGCTGGAGCTGTTCGATGGTCATCTTGTTGTCCTGGGCAATCTGCTGGAGGGCGCGGGCCACGCTCTCCTCGTCGGGCGTGATGTCTTCCGCGATGGCGATTTCCGCCACGGCGAACTGGCGCTCCACGTTGCGGCGGGCCTCGTTCCGGTTGTCCTCGCGCAGGGCTTCCCGGTTGGTGTTCATGAACTGGCAGTACATGTCCATGTTCAGGCCCTGGCTCGCCAGCTGGTTTTCCAGACTCTGCATCATCAGATCCAGCGCGGCGTTGATCTGTTCGTCGGTGATCTCAAAGCTGGCGCTGTCGCACACCTGGTTGAGCAGCTGTTCCTTGAGCTCGTTTTCGGCCTGCTGGTCGGCGTAGGCCTGCATGGCTTCCTTGAGGCCCGTGCGGAATTCGGCGAAGGTTTTGCAGCCGCCGACCTCCCTGGCAAATTCATCGTCGGCCTTGTAGCGCGCCTTCACGCGAATCTCGTGCAGCTTGCAGTGAAACACCGCCGCCTTGCCCGCCAGCTCCGCCGCATGGTATTTTTCGGGGAAGGTGACGTGCACATCCACCTCGTCGCCGACGCTGTAGCCGATCAGCTGATCCTCGAAGCCGGGAATGAACGTGCCGCTGCCCAGCACCAGAGCCTGCCCATCGGCGCTGCCGCCCTCAAAGTACCCTTCTGCGGTTTCGCCAGCATAATCCAGGACCACCTCATCGCCCGCCTGGGCGGGACGGTCCGTGACGGGCACGTTTTTCATCTGGCTCTGCAAAATGGCGTCGATCTGGCGATCCACCTGGACATCTGGAACAAGAATGCGTTCGCGTACGGCCTTCAGGCCCTTGTAATTCAACATTTTATTGACACCTCAGTTTTGTTATGATAGAATTATTTTGTACTATTATAGCGTTTTCTGCGTGCCCTGTCCAGTCTGTCCCGCGGAAAATGTGCGTGAAATCATGTCGATAGAGCTGGCAAATCTAAAACTTAATAGTAATAATTTGCGAGTTATTTATTGACAGAATTGAATAATTGTGGTACACTTTCAACTGTAAGCGCGACGCGCCGGTTTGCAGCGCAAGCCGGTCGCCGAGAGCGGTCTGAAAGTGCTCTGATAGTACGAGGACAGACGCTGTACAGAATCAAGATCCGATCAATTTAAAGGAGGAATCCTACCATGGCAATCAATTTCGTTGATGGCAAGTATGTGGATGAGAAGGGCCGCGTGAAGCTCGACCCCACCATCTACAAGGACTGGCAGATCGCTGAGGAAGCTGAAAAGTCCCTGCCCCCGGTAGAATATTTCCGTGAGAAGCTTGGCCTGCTGCCGGATGAGATCATCCCCTACGGCAAGACCCCGAAGATTGACTTCATCAAGGTCATGGAGCGCCTGAAGGACAAGCCCGACGGCAAGTTCATCGAGGTTACCGCCATCACGCCCACTCCCTTCGGCGAGGGCAAGTCCACCGTTTCCCTGGGCCTGATCGAAGGCCTGGGCTACATCGGCAAGAACGCCGGCGGCGCGCTGCGTCAGCCCTCCGGCGGCCCCACCATGAACGTCAAGGGTACTGCGGCAGGCGGCGGCAACGCCCTGCTGATGCCCATGACCGAGTTCTCTCTGGGCCTGACCGGCGACATCAACGATATCATGAACGCCCACAACCTGGCCATGGTCGCGCTGACTGCCCGCATGCAGCACGAGCGCAACAACAACGACGAGTGGCTGGCCAAGAAGGGCCTCAAGCGCCTGGACATCGACCCCAAGCGCATTGAGATGGGCTGGGTCATCGACTTCTGCGCGCAGTCCCTGCGCAACATCATCATCGGCATCGGCGGCCGCCTGGATGGCTTCATGATGGAGTCCAAGTTCGGCATCGCCGTTGGTTCCGAGCTGATGGCCATCCTGGCCGTCGCCCGCGATCTGAAGGATCTGCGCGAGCGCATCGGCAAGGTCGTCGTCGCCTACAGCCGCTCCGGCGAGCCTGTGACCTGTGAGGATCTGGAAGTTGCCGGCGCCATGACTGCCTGGATGCGCAACGCCATCAATCCCACCATGTGCTACTCCGTCGAGCATCAGCCCGTGCTGATCCACGCCGGCCCCTTCGCCAACATCGCCATCGGCCAGTCCTCCGTTATCGCTGACCGCCTGGCGCTGAAGCTGTTCGACTACCACGTCACCGAGTCCGGCTTCGCCGCCGACATCGGCTTCGAGAAGTTCTGGAACGTCAAGACCCGCCTGTCCGGCCTGACTCCGAACGTCTCCGTGCTGGTCGCCACCGTCCGCGCGCTGAAGATGCACGGCGGCGGACCCAAGGTCACCCCCGGCGCGCCCCTGCCGAAGGAGTACACGGAGGAGAACCTGGAGCTGCTCGAGAAGGGCACCTGCAACCTGTTCCACCATGTGAACACCATCAAGAAGTCCGGCATCAACCCCGTCGTGTGCATCAACCGCTTCTACACCGACACCGATGCGGAAATCGCGCTGCTGAAGAAGCTGTGCGCTGAGCATGGCGTGCGCTGTGCGGAGTCCAACCACTGGCGCTATGGCGGCGAGGGCGCTGCCGAGCTGGCCCGCGTGGTTGTGGAAGCCTGCGAGGAGCCGGTCGAGGTCAAGTTCCTGTACGACCTGGATATGCCGCTGCGTGAGCGCGTTGAGCGCATCGCCAAGGAAGTCTACGGTGCGGACGGCGTTGACTGGGCGCCCCTGGCCATTCAGAAGGCAGAGCGCTTCGAGTCCGATCCCAAGTACGCCGACTATTGCACCATGATGGTCAAGACCCACCTGTCCCTGTCCGATAACCCCACGCTCAAGGGCGTGCCGAAGGGCTGGCGTCTGGCCGTGCGCGACATCCTGGAGTACGGCGGAGCCAAGTTCCTGTGCCCCATGGCCGGTACCATCGCCATGATGCCCGGCACCGCTGCCGACCCGGCCTACCGTCGGATCGACGTGGATGTGGAAACCGGCAAGGTCTCCGGTCTGTTCTGATCGACAGATACTTTACATATGGGTGGCAGAAATGTCACCCATATTTCCCGTTAAAGCAAAACACGCAGTTTAGGAGAATTGAACTATGGATATGACTTTGGCATCCTGCCGTGAATTTGTAACCGTTCTGGCCTCCGACGCGCCCGCTCCGGGCGGCGGCGGCGCGGCCGCGCTGGTCGGCGCCATCGGCACCGCCCTGGGCAACATGGTCGGCTCCCTCACCGTGGGCAAGAAGAAGTACGCCGCGGTCGAGGAGGAGATCATCGCCCTGAAGAAAAAGTGCGACGATTTGCAGAAGCAGCTGCTGGATCAGGTGGAGGCGGACGAGGTAAACTTCCTGCCCCTGGCCAAGGCCTACGGCATCCCGAAGGATGATCCCAACCGCGACAAGGTGCTGGAGGAGGCCACCATCATCGCCTGCTCCACGCCCATGCGCATCATGGAGCTGTGCTGCGAGGCCATCGAGGCCGTCTCCGTGTTCGCGGCGAAGGGCTCCCGCCTGGCCGTGTCCGACGCGGGCTGCGGCGCGGTATGCTGCAAGGCCGCCCTGCAGGCCGCCAGCCTGAATGTGTTCATCAACACCAAGTCCCTCAAAAACCGCGAGGTGGCCGAGGAGATGAACGCGAAGGCCAACGGCATGCTGGACAAGTACTGCGCCATGGCGGATGAAATCTTCGCCAGCGTGCGCGCAAATTTCTTCTGATCTATAAAGTACATCTGAATTCGGAGGTTTGTAATTATGGCAAAGCTACTGCTGGGCAAGGAAGTTACCGCCGCGCTGAATGCGAAGCTGCAGGCGAAGGTGGCCGAACTGAAGGAAAAGGGCGTCAGCCCGAAACTGGGCATTCTGCGCTGCGGCGAGAATCCGTCCGACCTGTCCTATGAGAAGGGCGCGGTGGCCCGCGCGGAGCTGATCGGCGTCGAGGTCGAGAAGTTCGTGCTGCCCGAGGACGTGACCAAGGAAGCGCTGATTGCCAAGATCGAGGAGCTCAACGCGAACGAGAGCATCCACGGCGTGCTGATGTTCCGCCCCCTGCCCAAGCACCTGAAGGCGGATCAGAACGAGATCTGCAACAAGCTCGACCCGGCCAAGGACGTAGACTGCATGACCGACTTGTCCAACGCGGGCGTGTTTGAGGACCGCAAGGATCTGGGCTTCGCGCCCTGCACGCCCCAGGCCTGCATGGAGATCCTGGACTACTACGGCATCGACTGCAAGGGCAAGAGCGCCGTGGTCATCGGCCGCTCCCTGGTCGTCGGCAAGCCCGCAGCCATGATGCTGATGAAGAAGAACGCCACCGTTACCATCTGCCACACCAAGACGGTCAACACCGCCGAGGTCGCCCGCAGCGCGGACATCCTGGTGTCCGCAGCCGGCGTGCTGGGCTCCCTGACCAAGGACTTCGTGCGCCCCGGCCAGATCGTGATCGACGTTTCCATCAACTGGGATCCCGAGAAGATCAACTCCAAGGGCGGCAAGGGCGCCATCGCAGGCGACGCCAGGTTTGAGGAGATCGAGCCCATCGTCGAGGCCATCACCCCCGTTCCGGGCGGCGTCGGCTCCGTGACGACCTCCGTGCTGATCGGCCATGTGGTTGAGGCCGCGGCGCGCAAGGCGGGCATCTAAAGCAAAAATCCAGCGTCCCGCCCGTCGAACCCGATTGACGGGCGGGCTTTCTACGCTCAAATGAGGACAGGAGGGATCTGCATGAGCATTGAAAAGCTGCGCAAGCAGAGTAGCAGTACCATTCTGAGAATCGTGCTTTCCGCGTTTACGGCGGCCTTTCTCATCGGCGCGCTGTGCGCGCCGGATCGCACGGACATGCTCGGCGGCCTCTGGCGCATCATCACCAGGCCGTCTCTGCTGACAAAGGACTATTTCTTTGTGGAGATCGGCAGCGTCTCCGGCGCGTTTCTGAATGTGGCGCTGGTGGGCGCGGTTTGCTGCCTGATGATGTACCTGCCCGGCGCGGTTGTGGGCGGCGGCACGGTCGCGGCCTACATGCTCACGGTGGGATTCAGCTTCTTCGGTATCAACATTCTGAACATCCTGCCCATCATTCTGGGCACTGCCGTCTATTCGCTCCTCAAGCGCCAGAGCTTTGCAAAGAACATCAACTTTGCCATGTTCTCCACGGCCCTCGCGCCGCTGGCGAGCGAGATGCTCTTCCGCTATCCGGGCACGGAGCTTCGCAGCGTCACGCTCCTGGGCGCGGTGCTCGCGCTGGTCATCGGCGTGGTGGTGGGCGTGTGCATGCCCGCGCTCTGCGCCCACGCCCAGTTCTTCCACAAGGGCTATGACCTCTACAACGCCGGCCCCGCGGCGGGCTTTCTGTGCTTCATGATCTTTGCCACGCTGTACAAGACGCTGGGCGTAGAGGCGCCGGCCATCGCGGCGACCCTGGGCGAGGGCAGCCCCGTGCTGTGCAATGTGTTCGCGCTGGTCTGCTTCGTGCTGTGTATCGCCTTTGGCCTCGCGCTCAACGGCGGCTTCAAGGGCTATGGAAAGCTGCTGCTGGATCCCGGCCACAAGGTGGACTTCGCTGCAAAGCACGGCATCGGCCCCTGTGTGATCAACTTCGGCGTGTACGGCCTGTTCATCCTGGCCTACTACAATCTCATCGGCGCGAAATTTACCGGCCCCACCTTCGGCGTGGTCTGGTGCATGCTGGCCTTCTGCGCTGCGGGCGCGACGCCGCTGAACGTGCTGCCCATCATGGTGGGCTACTTTCTCGGCTCCCTGTTCGGCGTGAACGCGCTGAACGCCCAGGCCATCGTGGTCGGCCTGTGCTTCGCCAGCGGCCTTGCGCCGGTTTCCGGCAAGTACGGCCCCATCGCGGGCGTGGTCGCGGGCCTGATGCACTACTGCCTGGTCACCAGCGTTCCCGCCATCCACGGCGGATTCAACCTCTACAACGGCGGCTTCACCTCCGGCATCGTGGCCTTCGTGCTCGTCCCGGTTCTGGAGCACTTCTTCAAGACCTTCGAGGAGAGAAGGGCGGCGAAGTAAGCCGATCCCCAAAAAGAAGACTGCGCGGAGCCATGAAGCCCGCGCAGTTTTTTATGCCCTTTCGTATCGCTCCCAGCCCCACCAGCCGGGCATGAGCGCTTCCAGACGGACGGTCTCGCGCCTGTCGAAGTCCACCAGGATCTCTGTGTTCCGATTTTCGGGGGAGAGCTGCAAAAGGAACTCCCGGCATGCGCCGCAGGGCATGCCGCTGCCGCCGCCGAAGGGCGGACGATCCCGGAAGGCGATCAGACGGCGCACGACGGTCTGTCCGCTCTGCTGGTACATGTTCAGCGCGGCCACCCGCTCCGCGCAGAGGTTCATTACGCCGGACGCGCTCTCGATGCAGAAGCCGGTGAAGATCTGCCCGTCCTGCGCCTGAAGCGCGCAGACCACATGGTGGGCATAGACGAAGGGGGAGACCTCCTCCGGGTGATACTGTTCCTTCGCCTTTTGATAGAGCTGTTCCCAGATGTCCATGGCTTTCCTCCTCCTGCGCGCGGCGGTTTGACCAATCTGCGCACAACGTCCCTCTGAAAAGAGCGGAGCGCCCGGCGTGTGCGGGGCGCTCCATTTTGCTTTGCTTATTCCGGCAGGCTCGCGGCTGCGATGCTCTGGCCCACCCGGCGGCTGGATTCGTCCGGAATGGAGAGCTCCATCTTCGCGGCCAGCTCGGGGAATTCGCCCCGGAGCACCTCGCGGGCCCGGTCGAGCAGAATCACGCCGCCCTCGCCACTGGTCACGCGGCCCATGATGAGCACATGGCGGATGTCGTAGAAGCGGGCGTAGTAGGCAATGGCATAGCCGAAGTACACGCCGATGCTTTCGTACACCTTCACCGCCCGAGGATCGCCCTCGGCCATCAACTTCTGAACCACCTTCAGCTTTTCAGCGGGGGTCATGTCCGGATCGACCTCGATGCCGGATGCCGGGGCCAGCTTGTTGACGCTGTCCTGAGAGAAGTACTTCACGCCGCAGCCATAGTCGCCGCTCCACTCGTCCACCATGGCCTCTCGGTTGAAGTCCACGGGCACGAAGGCCAGCTCGTTCAGCCAGCCGGTGATGTTGCCGTTGCCGTCCACATAGCCGCCGGCCTCGCTGGTGCCCATGGCGATGCCCAGCACCGCGTTGTCCCCCAGATCCATCGCGCCCGCCAGCGCGGTCACGTCGCCGTCGTTGGCCACCTCGATGGGAATGTTCTCGCCCAGCTCCTTCGCCACGTCCAGATAGATGTTCTTCACCCGGCGCTCGAAGTCCTCGTCGCTGACCTTGACGAACAGGGAGGCGACCATCACGCGGTTGTCGATGAGCACGCCTGCGGTGCTCACGCCGATGCCGTCCACCCGGGGCAGCTTGGAGGCGGCGGTCCTGAAGGCCTCCTTGATGCCCTGGTAGTGATACTCGGGGTCGGACTGGGTCTTGGGATGCCAGACGACCTCCTCGGAGTACACGCTCTCGCCGTCGATCACGGCGCTGACCTTGCGGTCGCTTCCGCCCGCGTCGAAGCCGATGCGGCAGCCGCCCAGATGGCGGCCCACGGCGCTGGCGCTGCGGCGGGTTTCCGGCATGTCTGCGGGATTCTCCACCCAGACGACTTCGAAGGGGCGCTCGTACACGCGGCTCATGAACCACACGTCAAACTCCCGCAGGCCGCCCTTCTGGTAGGCCGCGTGCAGGAATTCATAGATCGTCCGAGAGCCACTGACGTAGATCTTCCAGCCGCCGTAGACCCACAGCAGGGTCTTGACGTAGCGCTCCATCACGGCGCAGCTCAGCTCGTCATCCGCGCCGTCGGGCAGAATGTCCAGGGCGAAGCGCTCGCAGTAACCCTTGTTGCGCTCCACCGCGATCTCCAGGCGCTGGGACGCGCCCGCGCGCACCCGCGCCTCGTAGTCGCGCAGCACCAGCTCCATGGGCTGAAAACCGGGATCCAATATGGCCTTATACTTGAGATTCATGCGCTCGATCCTCCGTTATGCGGTGTAAATGGTGCGTCCGCCCAGTATGGTGCGGCGAACGTTGAAATCTGCGTCGCAGATGGCGATGTCCGCGTCCTTGCCCGCTTCGAGGGAGCCCTTGGCCGCGTCCACGCCGATGCGCCTTGCGGGGTTCAGACTCGCGGCGTTCACAGCCTCCCAGATTTCCAGGGAGGTGTTCGCCAGCAGGTTGCGCACGGCGGCGTTCAGCTTCAGCACGCTGCCGGCGATGGTGCCGTCCGCCAGGCGACATTCGATTCCCTTGACGAAGATGGGCTGGCCGCCCAGGGTGTACTCGCCATCCTCCAGTCCGCCCGCGCGGGTGCAGTCGGTAATGAGCACCAGCTTGTCGCCCTTCATGCGGGAGACGAGGGGGAAGAGGTGACGGCTGACGTGGAAGGTGTCCGCGATCAGCTCGCAGCTCACCCGTGCGTCGGTGAGGGCCGCGCCCACCACGCCCGGGTCGCGGTGCATCAGCGGCGTCTGGGCGTTGAACAGGTGGGTCACATGGCCCACGCCCGCCTCAATGGCCGCCGCCGCCTGGTCGTAGGTGGCCGCGGTATGGCCCATGGAGATCAGCGTCCGGCCCGCCATCTCGCGGATGCAGTCCATGTTGCCCGGCATCTCCGGGGCGATGGTGAACACGCGGATGACGTCCAGGTTCGCCTTCAGGAATTCCGCATCGCCGGGGCGGATGTGCTCGCCCGCCTGCGCGCCTTTCTTTGCGGGGTTGATGAAGGGCCCCTCGGCGTTCACGCCCAGAATCTGCGCGCCCTGCCAATCGTCCTGCAAGGACTGACGCATGCCCCGGCGAATCTGGTCGAAGGCAGCGTTCAGCTCGTCGTAGGACACGGTCATGGTGGTGGGCAAAAAGCCGGTCACGCCGTTCTTCGCCACGCCCTCGGCCATGGTGCGGATGCCTTCGAAGCTTCCGTCGGAGGCGTCCTCGCCCAGATAGCCGTGAATGTGCATGTCAATCAGGCCGGGAATGACAAGGCCGCCCGCCGCGTCGATCACCTTCGCACCGGCGGGAACCTGCGCCGCGGGAACGACGCCCTGGATTTTCTCATCAAACAGAAGCGCGCAGCCCTCGGCCAGCCGGTCCGGCAGCACGATCTTTCCATTTATAATCGCTTGCATTGGATGATTCACCCCATCTTTCTATTCCATGGATTCAAATGCCGTTGGCAAAATTCTCCTCTAAGCCATTTTATCACATTCCGACGGCGCTTTCAATGGCGAATCCTCCGAGACGGGGGAAAAGCCGTCGAGCAGCTCCAGGGCGATCTCCCGGTATTTGCGCAGCGCGCTGGGGAAGGCGCGCGCGCGCAGCGCCTCCGCGTCCGCCTGAAGCAGTTCCCCGGGTGCACGCTCCGCGCGCAGCCGCCATCCCTGCATGCGCCAGACCATGTGGGTGAACACATGTTTCGCGGGGGGAAGGGGCGTAAAATCCGCCATCCCACCGAAGCCGGCCTCCGCCAACAGCGCCTCCGCCGCCGCCCGATCCAGCCAGCCCTCCGCCGAGGGAAACTCGTACAGCCCGCCCAGCAGCTTTTCGCCGTCGCGACGGCGGATGCAGATTCCCCGGGGCGCTTCGATCAGAAAGACAGTGCGCGCTTCCTCCCGCTTGACCGCGGGCGCAGGGCGCAGGGGATAGCGCTCCGGCTCGCCCTCCTCCCGGCCGCGGCAGCCGGGGGCGAGGGGACAGCTGGAACACTTCGGCTTCTTCGGCGTACAGATGCGCGCGCCGAGATCCATCAGCGCCTGATTGTAGTCCCCGGGCCGGTCGCTGCTCAGACAGGCCGTCGCCTCCGCCTCGAGGTCGAAGGGCGTTTTGAGAATGCGCTCCACCGCAAAGCAGCGGGAGAGCACCCGCATCTGGTTGCCGTCCAGGGCGGGGACGCGGGCGCCGTAGGCGATGGAGGCGATGGCGCGCGCGGCGTAGGGCCCCACGCCGGGAAGCGCCTGGAGCCCCTCCACGCTCTCCGGGAAGCGCCCGCCCGCCTCCGACACCTGCCGCGCCGCCGCGTGCAGGTTGCGCGCACGGGAGTAATAGCCCAGCCCCTCCCAGAGCTTGAGCACCTCGTCCTCCCCGGCGGCCGCCAGGGCGTGTACGTCCGGAAAGCGGGCGAGAAAGCGGTCGTAATAGCGCGCGACGGCCTCCGCGCGGGTCTGCTGGAGCATGATTTCGGAGAGCCAGATGCGATAGGGGTCGCGGGTCCCGCGCCAGGGAAGGCTGCGGGCGTTTTCATCATACCATATTAAAAGACGTTTGCTGATATCCATGGCTTTTTATAAATCTGGCCCCAAAACAGCGTTTTGGGGCCAGTCGCGATCGTGTAAGGGGGAGAGAGGGTCAATCGGCGGCGACGGTGGCGACGTCCGTTCCCATGATGCTCTGCGCCTCCGCCCAGACCTCCTTCATGCGGCTGTACTGGGTGTAGTTCATGGTTTCGGGCGCGCTCTCCAGCCACTGTCCGGAGGCGAGGGTGCGGTAGTCGTATTCGTCTCCGCTTTCAATGCGCCACACATAGGTGGGAATGTAGATGGGACTGGTGATCTCCAGGCCGCTGAAGTCCTCCTTCTCCTGAATGGTGAACTCAAAGATGATGCCCGAATCGCTGTACTGTTCGCGGGAATCGGAGAGGAAGTTGCCGGTTGCGCACAGGCAGAGGGTGCGCTGGGTCACGTTGCCGGACTTGTCCTTCATCTCGATCCAGGTGGCGGGCTGAATGACGTGCGGGTTGTAGCCGATGATCACGTCTGCGCCGCAGCTCACCAGCGCCTTTGCGATGCTCTGCTGGCTCTCCGTGGTCTCCCGCTTGAGCATCTCGCCCCAGCTGACGTAGGTGATGACGACCTCCGCGCCCGCATCGCGGCAGGCCTGAATGTCCTTCTTCGCGTTGGACTTGCTCACCAGGTTCACGCCGTACTTCACCGCGTCGCCGTCGGTCTTGCTCTCCATGCCGTTCAGGCTCTCGGTGTAGGCGACGAAGCCCACCTTGATGCCGTTGATGTCGATGACCTTTGCGCTGTCCTTTTCCGCCTGACTCGCGGCCGCGCCCACATACTCCATGCCGACGCTCTTGCAGTTCTCCAGCGCCGCCATCAGATCCTCCATGCCGCCGTCCAGCGCGTGGTCGTTGGCGATGTTCAGCATATCCACGCCGCAGTCCTTCAGCGTCTGAATCAGCGAAGCGGGCGTGCGCATCAGCGTGCTGCCGGAGATGTCGCCGCTGCCGCCGAGGCTGCCCTCGACGTCGGCCACGGTGTAGTCCGCGTCGCCCATCACGTCTGCGATTTCGGCGAACATGGCGCTGAAGTCGTAGCTTCCGTCCTCAGTCTTTGCCGCCGTGAGCAGGTTCTCCTGCATGGCGATCTCGCCCAGGGAGCGTATGGTGGCCGAGCGGGGCGTGGGCGCAGGCGTCGGCGTGGGCGTGGGCGTCGGCGTGGGCACCGGCGTCTCCGACGGGCTTGGGCTGGGCTGATTCACGAATACCTTCGAAGCGTCGTTTCCGCCGAAGGGATTGACCACCAGCAACACCACGATGGCGATGATGATCACCAGGATCACCGCCAGGGCGCCCAGACCCAGGGGGGTGATGCGGTAATTGCCGATGCGAAGACCTCTGTTGGATTTAGACATAACTCTTCCCCTCCAAGTATTCCATCTTCTCATATTATAACACAAAAGGAATGAAAAACTATGACTTTCGTGTGGTTTCTATATGTATTTCAGAAGTATTTCAATAAATTACGCTATGATGAATATAATTTGGATGGAAAGATACAAAAAGCGCAAATTTGTGGCTATTTTTTTTCGTTTTATACCGATTGACAGCCAGAACGTTCTGTTGTATGCTTGTAATGGTTCTATGTATAGATGGCAGAAGACGCGCTCCCGGGAAGATCGGGAACTGTACAGATAAAGGTAGGTAGACACATATGGCGACGCATAAGCTGGGAAAACTGAAAATCAATACATCCAAGGAGGGACTTGCCTTCCGCTTTGGCGAGGGCAAAATCCACCGGCTGAGTCTGGGCAAAAAGGCCAGGGATGCAGAGCCTGATTATAATGAGGAAGAGTATCTCGGCGGCGAGGGATATGAAGGGGAGGAGTATACCCCGGAGGAGGATTTCGCTCCCAGCGGCTATACCGGCCGCTTTGCCCAGAGTCCGGACCGGCGCGACGAATATGAGGATGACGATTACGACGGCGGCTATGCGGACGACGGTGAATTCGACGATTACGCCGACGACGACCGCTATGCCGGCGACGACGGATACGCCGACGACGGATACGACGATGGATACGCCGAGGACGAGCACTACGACGATGACTATGCCGACGGCGACGGCGGCTACTACGACGACGGCTATGACGGCGACGGCGAACCCTACGACGACCGCTACCTGGACGAGGATGCGGAGGGCTACGGAGACGAGCCCTACGCGGACGAGAGCCCTCTGATGCGCTATGTGGATGAAAACGACTGGGTGACCTATCTGCTGCTGGTGCTGCTGCCGCCGCTGGGCATCTACCTGCTCTGGCGCAGGCGGCGCTTCGACATGCCCATTCGCTGGGCCGTTTCCGGCGCGTCCGGCGTGTGGTTCATCATCTTGGTGGTGCTGCTGATCTCCGCGATTCTCTCCGGCGGCGGCGATGTGACCACCAATCCGCCCATCACCATGACCACGCCCACGCCCACCGTGGCGGCGGAAGCCACGCCCGATCCCGACGCGACTGCGGGAGCGGATCTGGGCGATCTGACCGACGGCGGCGACGAGGGCGACGGAATCTCCGGCGGCGGCGTCCTGCCCGGCCAGACGCAGGATGCGCTGGCGATCGACGCGACGGCCACGCCCCTCGCGTCCGTCAACAGCAGCACCGGTACGGCGGCCAGCCAGAACACTGTCATCATGACGAATACCGGCGCTTACTACCACAACAACGCCAGCTGCTCCAACATCGAGGAGGGCGCGGCGGTCTCCAACGTGACCAAGGAGATGGCGGAACAGCGCGGCAAGGTTCCCTGCCCGATCTGCTATCCCGACCAGAAGACCTTTTACTCCACTGCGGACGGCAAGTACTACCACACGGATATCAACTGCTCCGGCATGAAGAACGCCACCGTCATCACCGAGGAGGCGGCCAAGGAGAAGGGCCAGACGGCCTGCCCGGTCTGCGTCACCAAGCAGATCAACAGCCTGAGCAACAGCGCCCTGAAGTTTGCGACCGCTTCCACCACGGACAAGAGCGGAATCACCGTATACGCGACGGCGGGCGGACGCTACTTCCACACCAACGCCACCTGCTCCGGCATGCAGAACGCCACCGCCGGCAGCCTGCTTCAGGCGATGCTTGCCGGAAAGACGGCCTGTCCCACCTGCGCAAAGAGCGCCGGAAGCCTGGTCTACTGCACCCAGGGCGGCACCTATTTCCACAACAAGAGCGACTGTAGCGGCATGCAGAACGCCTTCCAGGTGACGCTTGCCGAGTCGATGATTCTGGGCAAGAAGCGCTGTCCCAAGTGCTGGGGCAGCAGCACCGCGGGCAGCATGACTTCGACCACCGGCAATGCGTCCGCAGGCACGGGTACGACGGGCGACATCTACGTCTACGCGACGAAGGGCGGCACCTACTATCACACCGAGGAGCACTGTTCCGGCATGACCGGCGCATCGCGCATCACGCTCAAATCGGCCATCGCATCGGGCAAGCCGGCCTGCCCCAAGTGCTGCGCCAGCGCGGATAAGGTGGTCTACGCCACCCAGAACGGCCAGTACTATCACTCCTACGCCAGCTGCTCCGGCATGCAGAACGCCCAGGCGGGCACCCTCGCCCAGGCGCTGGCGCTGGGAAAGAAGCGCTGTCCCAACTGCTGGACGAGCAGCGACAGCGGAACGACCACCACCGGCACGGGCAGCACCGCCTCCGGCACCTACGTCTATTGTACCCAGAACGGCACCTACTACCACACCAAGTCCAATTGCTCCGGCATGACAGGCGCGAGCCGCGTGTCCATTTCCACGGCGGTCTCCGCCGGAAAGCGCGCCTGCCCGACCTGCGCCTCCCTGGCCAGCAGGATGGTGTATTCCACCGACGGCGGCACCTACTACCACGTCAAGTCCAATTGCTCCGGCATGTCCGGCGCAAATCAGCGCACGCTTGAAGCGGCGTTGATGCTGGGCCAGAAGGCCTGCCCGGTCTGCCTCAGCAAACTCGCCTCCAGCGGCAGCAGCAGTAGCGGCGGCGTGAGCAACGTGACCACCGGAAAGTTCACCAGCGCCAGCGGAAGTTCGTCGGCGACCAGCCTGGTCTCCTCCGGCCGCTACACGCCGGGTACCTCCGGCATCAAGGTCTACGCCACGGCGACGGGCAAGTACTATCACACCACCAGCAGCTGCTCCGGCATGAAGGATCCGGCCTACATCACGCTGGAGACGGCGATGAACTATGGCAAGTCCGCCTGCCCCAAGTGCGCGTCCTCCGCGAAAACGACCGTCTACGCGGTCAAGGGCGGAAAGTACTACCACTACTCCAAGACCTGCGCCGGTGCAGGCGCGGTGAAGGGGTATCGCGCCAGCGGTCTGGCTCTGGGCCTGGATCCCTGCCCGTACTGCGTGACCAAGACCAAGGCCATCACGTCCTCGGGAACCTACAAGGCCGGTACCTCCGGCATCAGCGTGTACGCCTCCGTGACGGGCAAGTACTATCACGCCAGCAAGAGCTGCGCGGGCGCCAGCGCCTCCAAGATCACGCTGGAGACGGCGCTGAACTACAGAAAGTCCGCCTGCCCGAGCTGCGCCAGCAGCGCGTCCAAGACGGTCTATTCCTCCGCCTCTGACAAGTACTACCACAGCAGCAAGACCCACGCGGGCGCGGGCGCAGTGGCGGGAACCTTTGCCAAGGCCCTGGCCTTGGGCAAGAAGGAGTGTCCGGTGTGCATTGGCGGCTCGGAATCCTATGAAGTCTCTGACATCAAGTACTCGGCTCCTGGCGATACCAAGGTCTACGTCGATCTGGATAGCGATATGCTCTACTACCACAAGAGCAGCAAGTGCAGCGATGCGGGCATGTCCGGCGGAACGGGCGTGACGCTGGAGTTCGTGACCAGCTGGGGCTACAAAGCCTGCCCCTTCTGCAACCCGCCGACCTCCGTGGATTAAGTGGCGCGACGCAATCAACCCAGTCCATCCTGAAGCGATGGGCGGGGGTTTTCTCTCTGCTTCGCCGGGGTGCGATCAAGATCCGGGAAAGCCGCGGCACTCGGTTCCCTGGACAGACGAGGCGCCCGCCGGAATTCCGGCGGGCGCTTTCGCGGTTCGGGTCTGTAAAGCTGGCGCTTGCGCACCGAATTCAGGCGCGCGCGTAACCAATGCTCTCGAGGAAGCGGAGCACGCCCGCCTCGCCCTCGGGAGTCAGTTTATACACGCCCGCGTCCGCGAGAACCCGGGCGCACTTGTCGGCCAGGCCCGCGCGCAGCGCGCTCTGGGCTTCTGCGGCGCTCAGGGCCGTGCCCGTGCGCGCGGCGATCTCCCGAATCCAGGCGTAGTGCTTTTCCAGGGGAGAGCCGGCCTCCGGCGCGGCGTCCAGCGGCGTCTCTCCAGTCAGATACTTCTCCAGCGCGTTCAGCTCGCCCACCAGTCGTCCCGGCAGGATGAACAGGCCCATCACCTCGATCAGGCCGATGTTTTCCTTCTTGATGTGGTGCAGCTCCGCGTGGGGATGGAACAGGCCCAG
The DNA here is from genome assembly GCA_004563405.1 of bacterium. Taxonomy (GTDB): domain Bacteria; phylum Bacillota; class Clostridia; order Christensenellales; family Aristaeellaceae; genus SFTH01. The sequence continues at coordinate 27,887 of SFTH01000011.1, read as the reverse complement.
CGGATGCTCCGGCGTGGTGCGGTTGTTGCGCAGCACCAGATAGAGCTTGTAGCAGCCGTCCTCCATGCGCGCCACGGGCGTGATGGTGTTGTGGGGCGTGCCGTCGGTTTCGGCGAGGATTTCGCAGGCCGGGTCGGAGTAACCCCGCCAGGCGGCGAGCATCTCATCGGCCAGATCCGTCAGCTGCGCCCGGTCTCTGCCCTTCAACACGATGCAGGTCATCGGCCAGTCGGCCACCCATGCCTCCACGCCCACTGTGGGGGACGATAGCGGAATGCGCACGCCGGCGCGATCCATGGGGAAGCTGTGGCCGCCGCCCTGGAAGTGGTCGTGGGAGAGTATGGAGCCGCCCACGATGGGAAGATCCGCGTTGGACCCCAGGAAGTAGTGGGGGAAGCGCTCCACGAAGTCGAACAGCTTCACAAAGCTCTCCCGGGAGATCTTCATGGGAATGTGCTCCCGGTTGAAGGCGATGCAGTGCTCGTTGTAGTAGGAGTAGGGGGAGTATTGCAGATACCACGACTCGCCGCCCAGGGTGACGGGCACAATGCGGTGGTTCTGGCGGGCCGGGAAGCCCGCGCGCCCGGCGTAGCCCGGGTTCTCCACGCAGAGCATGCAGCGGGGATAGCCCGTCTGCTTCGCGTTGCGCTGGGCCGCGATGTCACGGGGATCCTTTTCCGGCTTGGAGAGGTTGATGGTGATCTCCAGCTCGCCGCATGGGGAGTCGTGGAGGAAGCGCACGTTCTTTGCGATGCGGTCCACGCGGATGTAGTCCGCATCCCGGCAGAGTTTATAGAAGTAATCCGTGGCGGCCGCCGCGCCGCTCTGGCGGCGGAGCTGTTCGAAGCGGTCGCGCACCATCTTCGGGTGGGGCGTCAGCGCGCCCATGAGCTTTGCGGAGAACAGATCCCGCTGCTCGCCGCTGTCGGGGAACCGTCCGCGCGCGGCGGCCAGCTCCAGAAGGGGCTCCAGTATGGACGTGGCCGTTTCCGGCGACGGCGCGCGCGCCGGGCGTTCGCCCTCCGGGGCGTCCATGCCCATGATTTCCAGCAGTCGGTTCAGGCAGTAGGCCCTGTCCTCGGCTTCAATCAGCTCTTTGTCCTCGGCAAAGTCCAGCAGACTGTGCAGCAGGGCGGTGGCGCTCTTCGACATTGTGCTTCAATCCCTTCCGTTCCCGTTTTCTGCTTCTATTATCCTTCAACTCCACCGGCGTGTCAAGCCCGCAGCACGCCTTTTCCCCTTGCGCATTTTGCCGAATTGGTATAAAATATAATCAGAATAATATGTCCTGGAGGGATCGTCGATATGGATGTCAAGGCAGTCTTTGAACGCAACGCCCGGCGCCTCAGCGCGCTCTATGCCGGACAGGATCAGTACGCCCGCTATTGCGCCCTGGCGGACGCATTCCGCGCCCACTTCAGCCGGGAGCCGGAGGCCTTCGTCTCCGCGCCTGGACGCACCGAGGTCGTGGGCAACCACACCGATCACAACCGCGGCCGCGTGCTGGCGGCGGCGGTAAACCTGGATACCGTGGCGGCCGTCGCGCCCAATGAGACCAGCGTCGTTCGCCTGTACTCCGAGGGCTATGACGCGCCCTTCCTGGTGGATCTCTCCGATTTGAGCGTCCGCGAGGACGAAAAGGAGACCACCTTCTCGCTGATTCGCGGCGTGGCCGCCCGGCTGGAGGAGCTCGGCTATGTCATCGGCGGCTTCGACGCGCAGGTGACCAGCACAGTCTTCAAGGGCAGCGGCCTGTCCTCCTCGGCGGCCTTCGAGGTCATGCTGGTGGCGGCCTTCGACGCGCTGTTCAACGGCTGGAGCATCGACGCCAAGCTCAACGCCCGCATCTCCCAGTTCGCCGAGAACATCTACTTCGGCAAGCCCAGCGGCCTGCTGGATCAGACGGCCAGCGCCGTGGGCGGCCTGGTGGCGCTGGACTTTGCGCCGGAGATCGCCTCCGTGGAGGCGCTGTCCTACGACTTCGGCAAGCGCGGCTACGCGGTGTGCGTGGTCTCCGCCGGCGGCGAGCACGGCAATCTGACCTCCGCCTACGCCTCCATTCCCGTGGAGATGAAGCAGGTGGCGCAGCAGATGGGCTGCGAGGTGCTCAACGGCGTGACGCCTGAGGCGCTGGAGGCCGCCGTTCCCGCGCTGAAGAACAAGGTCAGCGACCGGGCGATTCTGCGCGCCTTCCACTTTGTGGACGAGACCCGCCGCGTGGCGGAGGCCACCGAGGCGCTGAAGCGCGACGATCTGCCCGCCTTCTTCCGCTGCGTCGTCGGCTCCGGCGAGAGCAGCTGGAAGCTTCTGCAGAACCTGCATGTGGAGTCCAGCGACAATCAGGAGATGCCCCTCGCGCTGGAATTGAGCCGGCGGATGCTGGAGGGCCGCGGCGCGTGGCGCATCCACGGTGGTGGATTTGCGGGAACCATACTGGCCTTCGTTCCGTCTGAGATGGTGGAAACCTATTCCAATACCATGAACGCGGTCTTCGGCGCGGGCGCCACCACGGTGCTGAGCATCCGGCCGGAGGGCGTGGTCTGCATTCGCTGAGGAAGTTGAGAGAGAGCATGAAGTATTACACCCGTTCGGAGGAGGAGACCCTGCGCCTGGCGGGGCGGCTCGCGGAGGCGCTCCGGCCCGGAGACAGCGTGCTGCTCCACGGCGATCTGGGCGCGGGGAAGTCGGTGTTTGCCCGTGGCGTGGGCCGGGCGCTGGGCGTGACCGGCGCAATGCCCAGCCCCACCTTCACGCTGCTGATCCCCTATGAGGGCGGCAGGATGAAGCTCTACCACTACGACCTCTACCGCCTGAACGATCCCGATGAATTCTACGCCGCCGGGCTGGACGAGTTCATCGGCGGCGACGGCGTTGCGCTGATCGAATGGCCGGAGATGGCGGAGATCGAACCCGACCCGGCGCTGCACGTCACGCTGAAGCGGTGCGCAGACGCGGACCGGCGGGAAATTGAAATCGAGGGCGACCGCGCGGAGGACTGCGCCGCCCTGCTGGAAGAATGGAGGGCGCAAGGGTGATTATCGTCGGCTTGGATACTTCCGGCCCCCTGGCCAGCTGCGCGGTGCTGCGGGACGGAAGCATCGTCCATCTCACGGCCATGAATCAGGGCCTGACCCACTCCGAGACCATCATGCCCGCGCTGGACGCGGCGATGGAGGCCGCCGGACTGCGCTGCGACCAGGTGGACTGCTTCGCCACCGTGGCGGGGCCGGGCTCCTTCACCGGCGTGCGCATCGGCGTGTGCGCGGCCAAGGGACTGGCCCACGCATGGAACAAATCCTGCGCCCGCATCGACGCGCTCGAGGCGCTGGCCATGAACTATCAGGGCTTTGACGGCCTCGCATGTCCGATTCTGGACGCGCGGCGGGGACAGGTGTACTGCGCCGCCTTCGACATGGCGGGCGGCCTGCCCCGGCGGGTGCTGCCGGACGCGGCCATGGAGCTCGGAGCCTTTGTCGATTCGCTTCCCAGAGACCGTCGCGTGGTGTTTCTGGGCGACGGCCTGCGGGTGCACGCCGGGCGCATCCTGGAAATGCGGAGCGACGCCTGCATCGCCCCGGCCAACCTGCGGGATCTGCGCGCGGACGCGGCCTGCCTGCTGGCGGCGGCGCGGCCGGAGGAATGGATGGAGGCGCAGGCGCTGACGCCCATCTACCTGCGCGCGCCCCAGGCGGAGCGCGAGCGCAAGGCGCGGCTGGGCATGAATGAAGGGAAATAGACGCACATGAGCGAAATTACCATGGGACTGATGACCGCGGACGACGTGGACGCGGTGCATGAGATCGAGACGGCCTGCTTCAGGACGCCCTGGTCGAAGGCTTCGTTTTTGCATGAGGTCACGGAGAACCAGTGCGCGCGCTACGTCGTGGTGCGGGAGGACGGCCGGGCCATCGCCTATGCGGGCGTGTGGTTCATTCTGGACGAGGGACACATCACCAACATCGCCGTCCACCCGGAGCGCCGGGGCATGGGCTACGGCGAGATGGTGACCCGCGGCATGATCCAGCTGGCGGCGGACAGCGGCATGAACTGGATGACGCTGGAGGTGCGCCGCAGCAACAAGGCGGCCCAGGCGCTCTACCACAAGCTGGGCTTCATCGACGTCGGCTATCGCAAGCGTTACTATGAAAACACGGAGGATGCGCTGATCATGGCGCTGGAGCACCTGCCGGAGGCGCATCCTGAGAACGATCCGATGCTGATCGTGGAGGAGACGGAGGAATAAATCCCGGGCGGAGGTGCTATGTTTTACACGGTAATACGGATACTGGTGATTGCGGTCTGCTGCACTGCGGCGGGACTGAGCGCCATGCACATGCTGCAGGCGCAGCGCTATCAGACGCCGGCGCTGAGCCGGGAGCTGCGCCGCTATGGCGGCCTGCTGGGCACAAACGTGCTGGTGGCGCTGCTGGCGACGCTGGTGAACTGGTATTTGCCGGTGCTGCTGTCCATGGCTGTTCAGAAGGAGCGGCTGCGCGAGACGGTCAGCAACTGGCTGATGCTGGTTCTGTTCGCGCTCGCGACGGCCATCGTCGTACTGCAGAAGCGGCGCATTCCCCAGCGCAGGGAATTCAGCTGGACGCGGCGCGTCTGCCGCCTCATCACGGCGGTGTTCCTCGTCAACCTGCTGGAGGCGATCCTTCTGAACGCGCTGAGCCTCTCCCCCTATCTGGCCTTTGCGGGAGTGGATTACGTTGTGCTGCTGTGCGCAATGCTGCTCAGTCCGCTGGAGGATCGCATCAACGCCCGCTACTACAATCAGGCCCGGAAAAAGCTGGCCGCGGCCAGAAATCTCATTCGCATCGGCGTTACCGGCAGCTACGGAAAGACGGAGACCAAGCTCATCCTTCGCACCCTGCTCTCGGAAAAGTACCGCGTGCTCTGCACGCCGCCCGGCTTTGCCTCGGCCATGGGCATCTCCCGCGTGGTGAACGAGCAGCTCGCGTCCGGGCATCAGGTGTTCATCGCGGAGATGGGTGCGCAAAAGCGGGGCGAGATTCGCGAAATGGCCCGCTTGGTGCGCCCCAACTGCGGTGCGATCACCTGCATCGGCGCGGCCCATCTGGACAGCTTTGGTTCCCTGGAGGCGGTGGCGCAGGCCAAGTATGAGCTCATCAAGAGCCTGCCGGAGGACGGAAAGGCCTTCTTCGGCGCGGACGGAAGCTACGGCGACCGGCTCTACGCCCTCTGCAAGGCGGAGAAATACCGTGCGGGCGCGGAGGCCGCCGGGGAGTGCTTCATGCGCGCGGAGCACGTCGAGACCGGCGCGAAGGGTACGCGCTTCGAGCTCGCCTGTGCGGACGGCGGGCACATCTGGGTGCAGACCCGGCTCCTGGGCATCTATGCCGTGCGCAACATCGCCCTCGCTGCGGCCATCGCCCGCAAGCTGGGCCTGAGCATGGAGGAAATCGCCCGGGGCGTGGGCAAATTGAAGCCCATCCGCGGACGTATGCAGCTCGTCCCCGGCGAGATCAACGTCATCGACGACTCCGAAAACGCGCTGCCCGAGGCCGCGGCGGAGGCGCTGCGGGTGCTCTCCGAATTCCCCGGGCGGCGGATTCTCGTCACGGCGGGGCTCGATCCGGCGGCGCAGGACAGCAATTACGCCTTCGGCATGCAGGCCGCCGCCTGCGCGGATCATGTGGTCCTGGTCGGCCCGGAGGATACCCGGGAGGTCATGCGGGGCCTGATGAGCGCCCGCTACCCCAAGTCCTCCGTGCGCATGGTGCGCGAGGCCGGGGACGCGGCCGCGCTGGTGAAGGAGCTCGCCACGCAGGGCGACAGCGTGCTCTACGAGGGCGTGTATCCCGAGGCGGCGGACTAGAACCGCGCGCGCATTGCGCCCACAGAAGCAAAACGCGCCGGACGGCCGATGATTTCAGCCGTCCGGCGCGTTTTGCCGTCCGTTTAATCCCTGAAGTCCCTGCGCAGGATGGCGTAGAGCTCCACGTCCACAAATCTCCCCTTGTTGAGCAGGCGCTGGCGCAGCGTGCCCTCCCGCTGCATGCCGCACTTGCGCATCACCGCGCCGGAGGCGGGGTTCTCCGTCTCGTGCTGGGCTTCGATGCGGTTCAGGTTCATGCTGCGAAAGCCGTAGCGCAAGAGCGCGCGCAGGGCCTCGGTCATGATCCCCCGGTTCCAGTAGGCCCGGGAGAGGGAGTAGCCCACCTCCGCGGCGGCGTTGTCCCGCTGAATCCACATAAAGCCGATGGTGCCGATGATCCGGCCGGTCTCCTTCCACTCGATGCCCCAGCTGGCGGGCTCACCCAAGCGGTACTTGCGCAGCATGAAGCGAATGTAGCTTCGTGCCTCGGAGAGGCTGGTCTGGGCCTCCCACAGCACATAGCGGGCCACCTGCGGGTCCTGGCTGTAATCAAAGATATCCTGCGCGTCGCGCATGCTCAGCTTGCGCAGGCGCAGGCGCGGCGTCTCCAGCGTCGGCATGTAGCCGTAGAAAGCTTCCATCGGGGTCGCCTCCGCCCTCAGAGGATGTTTTTGGCCATGCACAGGGCGATCTGGGTCTTTGCGTCGCGAATCTCGCCCCGCATCACCATGCCGAAGGCCTCTTCGAAGGGCATTTTGACCAGATTGAGGAACTCATCCTCGTCCGGCCGACATTCGCCCTGGCGCAGATCCCGGGCCAGATATAGCGATATGCGCTCGTTGGAGAAGCCGGCGGTGGTGAAGGTGTCGGTCAGATGCCGCCAGTCTCCGGCCTCCAGCCCGGTTTCCTCCTTGAGCTCCCGCTTTGCGGCCAGCAGCCGGTCCTCGTCTATGCTGTCCAGCTTTCCGGCGGGAATCTCCAGCAGAACCTGCTCGATGGGCGCGCGGAACTGGCGCACCAGATACACGTTGCCCTCGCCGTCGACGGGCAGCACCGCCGAAGCGCCCACATGCATGGCCACCTCGCGCTTGGCCTGCTTGCCGTTGGGCAGCTCGTTGAGAACGTGGTCGATGTGCAGTATGATGCCGTCGAATACCCGCTCCCGGGACAGGTTTTTCTCCATTATGGCTTCATCGTTATAAGTGCGCATGGTCTTGCCTCCAGCATTGTATTGCGTCGCACAGAATATTCGACCCCCGCTCGCGGAATTCCTGCCAATTCCCTCTAGCCAAAAGCGAGAATTTGTTGTATAATGAATTTGAACCTATAGTTCTGAAAGGAGATGATTGGGTTGATACAGATTATTTTGGGCGATAAGGGCAGCGGTAAAACCAAGCGTCTGATTGATCTTGTGAACGAATCACTGAAGAATGAACATGGCGATATAATTTTTATCGATGACGATAAGCGCTACATGTATGACCTCCGCCACGAAATCCGCTTCGTGGACGCCAGCGAGTACCCGGTGGGGCACAAGTGCACCGCCAATGAGATGCTCAGCTTCATGTGCGGCATGCTCTCTGCAAATTTCGATATTTCGCTGATTGCGATGGATGCCTTCGTCAAGCTCGTGCGCACGCCCCTGGATGCTCCCGAGATGGAGAATTTCTTCAAAAAGCTCGAGGGTCTCTCCGAGGCGCATCATTGCAACTTCCTGATCTCTGTGAGCGCTCCGGCGAACACGGTTCCGGAATTTGTCCAGAAGTACGTCATCTGATTTTTGAATAGGCGCAATTTCCGGGCCGTCTGCGTGGCAGGCGGCCCGGTGCGCGTTTGGAGGAAGCTATGCGCTGGTGGATCAAAATGCTGTTCGGCCTGGCGGTAATTGCGTTGCTGCTCCTGGTGGGATGGCGGCTCGTCCTGGGTCTGAGCGGGCTCATCGGCGGCATGGGCGATGCGGATTTCGGAGAGCCGGATCCGATGTTCGCCCAGGAGGCGGTCATTCCCACCCGCCCGCCGGAACTGGACGCGGAGGAAACCCAGCCGCCTCACGCCACGCTGGACGACTATGTGCCTGAGGTGGAGACGCCCGTGGACAAGACCGCCGAGGAGCTCATCCGCGAGGCGGAGGGGCGCTCATGAAGATGCCCGCATCCCGCATATAGAGTTGGGAGGGGTGTGCAGGGTGGCGCTGGCCCGGGAGAACCGGTCCGCCCATGATGGGTTGCCGCCTTGCGCGGCCGTTCTGCGGTGCGGGATCGCCGCAGACGGCTTCGGTTGCGCCGGACTGAGGCGCGGCGCGTTGCGGCGGCCCTGCCATCCCGCATTTTCGGCGGCGGGCGGTGAAAAAATGAAACAGAAGTGGGAGTTCCACGGTGCACTGTGCATCGTGGCGACGGCGCTGGGAGCTGATTTTGCCACCGGGCGAACGCTCTCAGCCTTTTATGCCCAGCTGGGCGGCGCGGCCTGGCCGGGCGTGTCGTTCGCGGGGCTCGCCTTCGGCCTTTTCATTGCGATGCTCTCCCATCTCGCGCGGCGCGCCGGGGCGGACGACGTTCCCACGCTGCTGCGGCGCATGCCCGGCGGGCCCATGGGGCGGGGCGTTGGCGCGCTCTTTGCGCTGGTCGCGCTCGCGGCGGCCTGTGCCTGCATCCTGTCGGCGGGACATGCGGGGGCTCTGGTGCTCCCGATGTGGAATGCGGGGCTCTGGAGCGCCCTCGCGGCCCTGCTGGCGGCGCTGAGCCTCAGCCTCGCTGGGCGGCGGGCGCTGACGCCTGCCGGAGGCGTGCTGCTGGGACTCATGGGCCTGTTTGAACTGGGGCTGCTGTTCCGCGCGCAGCCGCCGGAGAGCGCAGTGCTGCGCTTTGAGTTGGAGCTCAGGCTGCGCAACCATCTGCCGGCAGCGCTGGGGCTGGCGCTGTTGCATGCAGCGGCCTGCGCCAGCGTCTGCGCGGGCGCGACGGTGCGGCTCTCCGGGGGAGGGGTGCGCCCCTCGCGCCTGGGGCTGTGGTCGGGCGGCCTGTTCTTTGTGCTGCTGGCGGGTGGAAATGCCGTGCTGGCGTCCCAGCGTGAACAGCTGCTGGCGCTGCGCCTGCCCTTCGTGGCCCTGGCCAGAGGCTGGGGCGTGGGGGGCTTCTATCTCAGCGCGGCGCTCTGCTATTTTGCCGCCGTGCTCAGCCTTGCGGGCGTCGCATACGGGCTGATTCCCCGGAAAATGATGTTAAATTATGAAAATTCGACCCTTCAAGATTGACCGTGGAGCGAAAATGGGCTATAATACATCTTGTGTCAATACGCTCACTAGCCCCGAGCTTAAGGCATGAACGCGCAAAAGTCCTGACCACGCTTTTACGCAAAAGCATAGTTCTTATTTTGGAGGAATTACTCGTGAGTACTTATATGGCGAATCCCCAGAACGTCGAGCGTAAGTGGTACGTCATCGACGCAGAGGGCATGGTGTTCGGCCGCCTGGCTTCCCAGGTCGCTTCCATGCTCCGCGGCAAGCATAAGCCCACCTTCACCCCCAACTGCGATTGCGGTGACTACATCATCGTCGTCAACACCGACAAGCTGGTCTTCACCGGCAAGAAGCTGGATGACAAGATGTACCGCTATCACACCGGTTATCCGGGCGGACTGAAGGAGATCCCCTATCGTCGCCTGATGGCGAAGAAGAGCGATTTCGCCTTCCGCGAGGCCGTGCGCCGCATGCTGCCGAAGGGCCCCCTCGGCTACGCAATGGCGAAGAAGCTGTTCGTGTACACCGGCGCTGAGCACAAGCACGAGGCCCAGAAGCCCGAAGCGCTCAAGCTGTAATTAGGGAGGAGGACGAAAAATGGCTAATACTGTTTGCTTCCATGCCGTTGGCAGAAGAAAGAAGGCGATCGCGCGCGTTCGTCTGATTCCCGGCGAGGGAAACATCGTGATCAACAAGCGCTCTCTCGATGAGTATTTCGGCTACGAGACCCTCAAGACGGTCGTGCGTCAGCCGCTCACCCTGACCGAAACCCTGGGCAAGTTTGACGTGATCGTCAACTGCAAGGGCGGCGGATTCACCGGCCAGGCCGGCGCCATCCGTCACGGCATCGCCCGCGCGCTCGTGAAGGCCGACGAGGCCTACAAGCCCGCCATCAAGAAGGCCGGCTACCTGACCCGCGACCCGCGCATGAAGGAGCGCAAGAAGTACGGCCTCAAGGCTGCACGTCGCGCACCTCAGTTCTCCAAGCGCTGATCTGGGAATATTGCACATTGGAATCTTGCCATTCCTGTGCAAACCTTTCAAGAAGATCCTCTGCTGTTGCCGCAGCGGGGGATTTTTCTTGTTTTTCTGCAACTTCTGGAGCGCATACCAGAGGCCGCATATACCTCAAATGTGCTGTTATCAGGCCGTTTTGCTCCATCACATACTGCAATTATCACTGTAACTTTTGGACGTGAGCCGTGCGTATTCCGCGCTCAGATTCTGACTACTCATAACCATTTTGTCTCTGTCCAGGCTTACATAAGTATTCAAAGTTGTCTGAAAACTTGCATGACCAAGCATTCCCTGTAAGACTTTGGGCGCAATCTCACCGCTGTTTGCAGCGATCGTGGCATAAGTGTGCCGCAGTTGATTCGCGGTAAAACGCTGTTCAAGCCCTGCCTTCTTCAACTCCTTCTGAATTGCATTCCAGCGATTCATGTACTGGCGTTCACTGAGCGGTTCACCATCGCTGTTGATGATGAATCCAATCTCCTGCGGTTTGCCCAGATAAGGAATAAAGCAATCCCAGATGGAGACGGTTCGGTTGGCTGCCTTCGTTTTCATCTTCGTGCTGATCTCGGGCCTGTTGTTTCGGAAGCGAATGACGCGCTGGAGATGCAGCGTCTTTTTCGCCCAGTCGATATCCTCCCAACGAACAGCCAACGCCTCGCCACGCCTGCAACCGGTCATAATGAGAAGAACCAGCAAGCAGGCATATTCTGGTTTGAGTTGAGGCAGGAACTGAATGAGAAGTGCCAGGTCATCTTTTTCCAAGGGCATTCGTTTTTTGACCGCCGTGGGCATGACAATCCGCTTGTCCTGCGCTGGATTGGGATGGGTGTAGATTTCGTCAGCAATCGCAGCTTCAAAACATAGATTGATGATCGACTTAACCTGCTTCCCCATCGAAGCTGAATTCAGCAAGGACATGATTCTCTGCACGTCTGAGACAGTGACATCATTGATTCTCTTTTCTCCAATGATGGGCAGAATGTGCCTGTTGATCTTTGAAATGTGTCCGGCAGCGGTGTTCGGGTCGAGACGCGGTTTTTCGTATGTCTCAAACCAGCTCATCAGATAATTTGCAACACGAGTCTCAGACTGCGTAGACGTAGGTTCCATAGCACATTCTCTCTGCACCAGGTTGACGAGCTCTTGTGTGCTGCTGAAGCTGACCCAGCGTTCGCGCCCATTGATCGTAATTTTTTGCCTTCTGTTCATTGCGTTTGCTCCTTTCGGCAAGCGCTGAACGTCATCATATTCTGCATCTTCTGTACAATTGTCAAGGTTCTGGGTAGATGATAGCGCAGAAGGAACGTGGTTGTCAAGAATTGGCTTTTCAGCGTTTTTCAGCTTAATACTCAGCATTCCAGATTCCAGAAATGTAGGTACCGCAGCCGGAGCGGTACGACCTGTGCCTGCAACTGAGCGAATGTGCCCTCCAGTTCGAGCGCGTGTGGGAGGAAAAGGGAATCGCATTTGAAGCCGAGCTGGACGACCGGGTCGCCATTCGGGCCGATGAGAGCCTGATGGAGCTGGTATGGACCAATCTGCTGTCCAATGCCTTCAAATTTACGGGAAATGGCGGTACGGTTGTTCTGCGTCAGACGGCGGAGGAAGACGCCGTCGTGGTCGAGGTTTCCGATACGGACTGCGGTATGACGGAGGAAACGTGCAGTCGGATCTTTGACAAGTTCTATCAGGGCGATACCTCCCATTCCACGGAGGGCAATGGGTTGGGCCTGGCGCTGGTGCAGCGAGTGCTGCTCTTGATGAACTGTTCAATCTCCGTCCGCAGCGCCCCGGGCGAAGGTTCCACCTTCACCGTGCGCATCCCGAATGAATAATAATCCAAAGGAGTCCTGATCTTGCTTGAAATGAATCGAAACGCGCAGGCCTATGTCGCGTACGAGTATAAAGAGGCAACGGTGGATCTCAAGCGCGCCTCAGAGTATCTCGATGGCTATGAGAGCTTTGGATGGGAGCTGGACGACGCCTATGAAGCGCATGCCAGTTACGCAGGTATGCCGGTCAGAGAGAGCCTGATTTCGCTTCACCTGCGGCGCGACCGTCGGATCGTCAATCGAATGGAGCTGACGCGGCTGCAGCGCCAGTTCGAGGCGTGCATGAAGGAGATCCACACGCTGGAGGGTTTAAAAGACATCCATGCCACGATCTGTTCGCTCTGCACCGGCGTGGTTGGGCTGGCGCTTCTGTTCTGCGCCACATTCACCGCGATAACGTCAAAGGCGCTGACGTGGCTGAGCATCCTGCTGGCGATCCCGGGAATAATCTGCTGCGCGCTGGCCTATCCGATCTACGGGCGGACGTATCAGAGGCGCGAGAGAGAGGTGGAGTCGCTGCTGGATGCAAAGCGTGAAGAGATCTGCACGATCTGCGAAAAGGGCCATCGCCTCACCCATGCTGAATTGTCCTGAGCGTTGCGGATGCACTTTTCAGCATGTCAAACAGCATTTTTGATATGCTTGTGGACGGGGAGGAACTTAAAGCGCGAGGGGGCTGCTGCCCTCTCGCGCGCTCTTTGCGGTGAATGACGCCATTGGTGGAGGCATTGCGAATGGGCCGCGCGCCTTCGACAGGGACTCTTTGGCGCGGGGCGTGTTCAACGGCCGGTGAGCCGGGTGATGGCAATGCCGGCGGCATTGACGCCCACATGGCAGGCGATGCTGCACGGAAGGTGGACGTATTCAATGCGCGCGCCGAAGAATTCGGCCCGGGCCATCCGCAGCCAGCGCTGCATGCCCTCATCGCTCTCCAGAGTACCGGCGACGTCAATTTGCAGCTGCGCGTCCGAGACCTCCGCAAAGCGCGTTTCCCGGTCCTTGCGTATGGCTTCCAGCATCTTCTTTTCGGCCATGGCCGCGCCCCGGGACTTGGCGTAGACGTCGAGCTTGTCTCCCTGAATGGTCAGCACGGGCTTGAGTTGCAGCACCGTTGCGAGCGTCGCGACCGCGGGCGTGATGCGCCCGCCCCGCTTCAGGTATTCCAGGGAATCGACCATGATGTAGATGCTGGCGTCGTAGGCACATTCCTCCAGGCGCGCCTTGACTTCCCGCGCGTTGGCGCCCTGCCGGACGAGCTGGAGCGCGCTGTATGCCGACTCCCGCTGCGTCACGGAGATGCGATGGTTGTCGGCCACCTGAACCCGGCCGCCGTAGGACGCGGCGAGCTGGATGGCGTTTTCGCAGGAGCCGCTCAGGCCGCTGGACATGGGTATGTGAACGATTTCGTCGAAGCCCTCCGCAAGAATTCCGTCCCACAGCTCCATGAGCTGTCCCGGAGAGGGCTGGGAGGTGGAGACCGCCTTGTGCTGCCGCATGGCGTCGTAGAGACGGGCGTGATCCACGTCCATGCCCTCCAGGTACGTCTGGCCGTCGATGATCACGGGCATCGGCAGGACGTGGAGCCCGGCCTCTCTGGCCTCCGCGCAGGTGATGCCGCTGTTGGTATCCGTCGAAATGGCAACCTTCATCGTGTTGCGTTCCTCCCGTCAGTTGATGTGCACGCGCCCCGGGGACGGCGTCGCGCGCCGGCAATTGCCGGACTGCGTTGATACCTCCGGCAAATGTGGTATACTGGATACAATTGTATCATATTGCTTATTTGGCTTCAATGGCCGAATCTGAGACAGAACAAACGGTTTTGACTCACATCATCGAAGGGGGAAGCGCCATGGACAAGCGAAGGGCGGCCAACCAGCGCGTCAAGCAGTGCATCACGGATGCGCTGTTCTCGCTTCTGGAGGAAAAGAGGCTCTCCGAAATCCGGATTACCGAAATCATCGAGCGGGCGGGCGTCGCGCGCGCGTCGTTTTACCGCAACTATCGCACAAAGGAGGACGTGCTCGTCACGCTGATCCGGGATGAACTCGACCGCTATGGGGAAGAGATGCGCCTGGACCAGGGCACGTTTTACACCTATGAAAACATGCTTCTGAGCTTTCAGTACTTCCGGAGGAATCGGGAGTACATCCTGAATCTGTACCGCTCGGGCTTTGTCTCCATCCTGCTGGAGGAGCTGAACCGCTTTCACGAGGCGGTGGAGGGCTCCATGCCGGTGGCGTCCATCGACAAGTACGAGCTGTACATGTACATCGGCGCGCTGCTCAACACTGCGCTGGTCTGGCTGACGCAGGACGTCGAGACCAGCCCGGAGGCGATCGCCGCGTTCTTTCTGGAGCACGTGCGCCGGATGATGGATGCGAACCGCCCTCCGGAGGGTGGTTCCGGCCGCAGGGGAGAGGACTGATTCGAAACGAAGGAGAATGGCGCGCTTTTCAGCGCGGAGAGGCGCAGCGCGTCAATGGAGCGCCGCGTTGAGCGCCTCTGCCAGCGCGCCGATGGGCGACCGATTCTTCTTCATGTAATCGCTGCCCCAGTCGAACATGGCGGCGATTACGGGCTTCAGGCTCTCGCCCGTATCCGTCAGCGAATACTCCACCCGCGGCGGCACCTCGGGGTACGCCCTGCGCGTCAGCAGGCCGTCGGCCTCCATCGCCTTCAGGTTTTCCGTCAGGACCTTCTGAGAAATGCCGTCCAGCGAGCGCTTCAACTCGCCGAAGCGCTTCGTCCCCGTGAACAGATCCCGCAGGATCAGCACCTTCCATCGGTTCGAAATCAGCATCAGCGTCGTCTCCACCGGGCAAGCCGGGAATTCTCTCTTCTCCATGTAGCGCACACGCACCTTTGCCGTCATTTCAACTGGTTCCATTATAGAGCGGCGCGCAAAAACGCGTCAATCCATTCGCTAATTCTTAACATTGCCTGCGCTGTGGCCGAAAGTCCCTGCAATTTCAAAATGTTTCCTTCCGGTAACTGCCCGATTGTTACCGAAAAGTGCCTATGCCACAAAAAAGTGCGTACTTTTCAAGCGCCCCGCGCTGTGCTATGCTCTCCTTGCGGGTGAAAACCCGGAAAGAAAGTCCAGGGAGGAAACAAGTATGAAACTTGCAGTTGTATGCGCAAATGGCAAGGCGGGCAGGTTGATCGTGAAGGAGGCCCTCGACCGGGGGCTGGATGTGACCGCAATCGTCCGCGGCGAAAACCGCAGCGAGGCGAAGCAGGCCGTCGTAAAGGATCTCTTCGATCTGACCACTGCTGACCTGAAGGAATTTGACGTGGTGGTGGACGCCTTCGGCGCCTGGGAGAGCGAGGTTCTGCCCCAGCACGGAGCTTCGCTGAAGCACCTGTGCGACATCCTCAGCGGCACGGACGTCCGGCTGCTGGTCGTGGGCGGCGCGGGCAGCCTGTACGTCGATGCGGCGCACAGCGCGCAGGTCATGGACGGTGCGGACTTCCCGGAGATGTTCAAGCCCCTGGCCAATGCGCAGGGCAGGGCGCTGGAGGAGCTGCGCAAGCGCAGCGACGTGAAGTGGACCTTCGTCAGCCCCGCCTGCGACTTCCAGGCCGAGGGCGTGCGCACCGGCCGCTATCTGCTGGGCGGCGAGGAAGTGACGCTGAACGCGCGCGGCGAGAGCATCATCAGCTACGCCGACTACGCCATCGCCATGGTGGACGAGGCCGTTCGCGGCAACCACATTCGCCAGCGCATCAGCGTGGTGCGCGCATAACCCAGACGGCCCGGCTCCGGATGCGGGAGTCGGGCCGCTCCCTGTAGGAAAACCGGGTGGAGCGGCGAAGTTGATATGGAAGATGCGGAGGGATGAATGTGACACAGGAGGAACGCAGGCGCTGGTTGATACGGGCGCTTCTCGATGAACAGCCGGAGCGCTACGCGGGCGTGGAGATTCCAATAGATGAGGGGCGGCAGCGCCGCCTGCTGCGCGCACTGTTCAACCTGCGCCCGGCCATGCCCGCCCCGGAGGCGCTGCTTCGGGTGCAGGACGCGTACCTCTCGGAGGTTCGAAAACAGCGCGGCATGACGGAGGTCGATTCCATCGCGCCGTTCTGCGACGGCTTCGGGCTGTGGCGCGGCGACATCACGACGCTCCGCTGCGACGGAATCGTCAACGCGGCCAACAGCGCGCTGCTGGGCTGCTTCTGCCCCAACCACGGCTGCATCGACAACGCCATCCATACTTACGCGGGCATTCAGCTGCGCCTGGCCTGCAAGGAAATCATGGACGCGCAGGGCCATGCGGAGGCGGCGGGCCGCGCGAAGTGCACGCCCGGCTTCAACCTGCCCGCGCGCCATGTGCTGCACACCGTGGGGCCCATCGTGCAGGGAAGCCCGACGCGGCGCGACGCGGAACTGCTCGCGTCCTGCTACCGCGCCTGCCTCGATCTGGCGGACGAACAGGGGCTGCGGAGCCTGGCCTTCTGCTGCATCTCCACCGGAGAATTCCACTTTCCCAATGACGCGGCGTCCAGAATCGCCGTGGAGACCGTTCGTGCGCACGCGGCCGTGCGCAGAGAGAGAATACGGGTGATCTTCAATGTCTTTACCGAACAGGACGAGCTTCTCTACCGCAGATGCCTCCGCGCAGATTGACCGGCTCCGCGAGGCGCTGGAGCGGGCGGACGCGGTGCTGGTCGGCGCGGGCGCGGGGTTGTCCACCGCAGCGGGGATGACCTACTCTGGCGCGCGCTTTGAAAAGTACTTTTCGGATTTCGCGCAGAAATACGGCATCCGGGACATCTATTCCGGCGGCTTCTATCCCTTTGAAACGCTGGAGGAATACTGGGCGTGGTGGAGCCGTCACATCTACATCAACCGCTACAATGTGTCCGCCGGGCAGCCGTATCTCGACCTTCTCCACCTGGTTGGGGAGCGGGAAAGCTTCGTGCTGACTACGAACGTGGACCATCAGTTTCAGATCGCGGGCTTCAACAGGGAGCGCCTGTTCTACACCCAGGGGGACTATGGCCTCTGGCAGTGCGCGAAGGCCTGCCACCCGCGCACCTATGACAACGAATCCACCGTTCGCCGGATGGTGCGGGAGCAACGGGACATGCGAATTCCGACGGAGCTGATTCCCCGCTGCCCCGTTTGCGGCGCGCCCATGACCATGAACCTGCGCTGCGACGCGCGCTTTGTTGAGGACGAGGGCTGGCATGCGGCGCAGGCGCGCTACGCCGCGTTTGTCCGGGAGCATGCCGGTGCGCGCCTGCTGCTCCTGGAGCTGGGCGTGGGTTTCAATACGCCTGGCATCATCAAGGCGCCGTTCTGGAGGATGGCGGCGGAAAACGCGCGGGCCACCTACGCCTGCATAAATCTGGGCGAGGCGGTCTGCCCGGCGGAAATTGCACAGCGCAGCATCTGCATCGACGGCGATCTGGCCGAGGTGCTCGCGCGCCTTCGCGCCTGAAGTGTGCGCCGGAGCGCCCCGCCGCACGCGGCGCACTGGATCGCCGGACGTCCGACGGGTTTTCGCGCTGCGGGAGGAAAAGGGAGAAAGGCGCAGTCAAAGAACGTAGCGGCGGTCGCGACTCCGGAAGGACGGAGCTGCGGTCGCCGCTGCGTTGTATGAAAATGGGTCGCTCAGTTGGCGAAGCAGAGGTCAAAGATGTAGGCGGACATGCCGCGGATGCCCATCATTTCCTCCTCGCGGCAGATGTGAATCTCAATAGCGCGGGAGTGGTCGTTCGTCACCTTTCTGCGGATCCGGCCGATCAGGTTTTTCTCCGCATCGGGGCTCAGCTGGCGCACCAGGCGACCGGAGAGCAGGGCGATGCCGGGGTCGGAGAGGTTGATGGCCGTCGATACGCCGAAAGAGATGTACTCCATCACCTCGTCATCCACGATGCCGCCGTTGCGGAGCATGCAGTCCCGGACGATGGCCTCCAGACAGCCCTGCTGGCCGCAGGAGCAGGTGATGCGGCTGGGAAGCTTGATGTGGCCGAGCTCGCCGTACATGTAGTTGTTGCCGTGCTGGCAGTCGCCGCGCACTACGGCGGACAGGCCGATGCCCTCGTTTTCGAGCAGCACCAGCATCACATGGTTGTAGCCCCGCGCCGCGCCAAAGACGTATTCGCCCAGCGCGATCATGTTGCTCCAGCGCTCCAGAAAGACGTTCTCCTGAAACTGATCGGCGAAGAGATAGCGGACGTTGACGTTGCGCCAGCCCAGCTCCACGGAGTACAGAACGGTGCAGTCGCGGGAGTCGATCAGTCCGGGCAGGATGACGCCCAGCCCCAGCATGCGCGATTCATCTACGGGATGAAGCTTTGCCAGAACCTCCACGCCCTCTGAGACGATGCCGGCAAAGGCGTTGGGCGTGCAGTTCTGCGGGAAGGTGAGCGGAAGCTTTTCCAGTATGTCTCCGCCGATGTTGACCAGGCACAGCATTTGCGTGTGCCAGTCAAAGACGTATTCGAAGCGCGCATCGTTGTTGAAGCAGAGCTCTCTGGACTTGCGCCTGCCGCTGGGATGCTTTTCGCCGGTCTCCAGAATCAGATCCATCTCCTGAAGCTGGCGGATGATCTGCGTGACGGAGGCGCGGCTGATGCTCATGTCGCTCCAGATGTCCGTTCTGGAGATGCTGCTGTGATTCTTGACGTAGTGCAGCACGTTGTTCCGGTTCAGCTGCGCCGCATCTGCGTGGGAAAGAAACTCGTCGCCCATGGATGATTCAGCCCTTCAGTGTTACTTCCCCAACGCGCGGCGCCGTTGCCGCCCCCTGTTGCGCGGCTGTCCGAGGCGGGGACTCTGAGAATATGATAACAGCGACGGAACGCATTGTCAATAGAATTGACACGCGAAGGGCGCGGCGCGTTAAACGCTGCCGCGCCTGTCGGAGAGGTAGAATACGCTCTTGACAAAGCCGTCCGCGCGCACGACGGATTCCCGCATGCAGCGGTCGATATCGGCGACCTCGTATCGGTGGGAGATCAGCGGCCGCAGATCGAACACGCCGGCGCGCATCATGTCGATGGTCATGGGCCAGTAGCGCTCGTATGCGCGGCCGGTGTCCGTGGCGGGGGAGGTGTGCAACAGCTTCTGTCCCCGCAGGTGCCCCAGCTTGAAGTCCAGCGTGCGGGGCGTGCGGTGCCAGCCGAAGAGATAGATGCTCCCCGCCATGCCGCACATGTCCACGGCCAGATCCAGGCCGCCCTGACTGCCGGTGCACTCGATGACCGCGTCGAAGTGGCCCGGGCCGAATTCGCGCATGCGCTCGTCGCCCTCGCCGCTGCCGGTCAGCACGGTTTCCCACGCGCCGCAGCGCCCGGCCAGCGCGATGCTGGAGGGCTTGACGTCCGCGCAGACGAATTCCGCCATGGGATAGCCGCGGAGCATCTGCGTCATCAGCAGTCCCATGAAGCCCGCCCCGATCAACAGAACGCGCATGCCGGGACGGATGTCGATGTACTGCCCGGCGTTGACGATGGAGGCCACCGGCTCCACGATCCAGTGGGCGAAGTCCTCCATGCGGTCAGGCAACCTGTGCGCAACGTCGGCCGGGCCGATCACCCGCTCCGACCACTGCCCCATGTACCAGCAGGCGGCGCAGTAGTCGCCCTCCTTCAGATGCGTGACACCCTTGCCCACCCGGGTCACCTGGTGCACGGCCTCGTGGCCCGGAACCATAGGATAGGCGGGATGGGTCAGGTCGCCCTTGAACAGGGATACCTCGTGGGTGCAGACCGCTCCGCAGACAGCCCGGGTTTCGATTTCACCCGGCCCGGGATCGCCGAAGTGACGGGTCACCACGCGGGTGCCGTGGTCAATTTCCTCCTGACGGGTGGGCTGGACGTCGTCGGAGGGCCGCATTTCGCGCCAGGAAATCTCCCCGACGCGCTCCAGAATTACGGATTTTGCCATGATTTCACCTCTCATCGCATTTCCGATCACAGAAAGCCGGCGGCGTCCGCAGACGCCGCCGGTTCACGCGGCGGCCTTGTTCGTCCGCATATCTGTCGCGTTCCCGAAGGCGCTGTGCACATTCGGGAACGCCGGCCGGTTCGCTTTTATTCCGCGAAGTACCAGGCCTGCTGCTCCATCATGAAGGCGGCAGCCTCTTCGGGCGTGGCGTCTTCAACCAGCAGCTTGTAGATGGCCTCGGTGACGGCGGAGGTGTAATCCGGGCTCTGGTCGGACAGCTTCTGATAGGGGATCTGGATGAAGAAGTTGCATCCCTTGCCGGCCTGCAGGTCGGAAATCTGGGTGTAGATGTCCAGGGCGCGCGCGTTCTCCAGAGAGGAGAAGGTGTTGGAGGCGGCGTACTGGCCGACCACCAGGTTGGTGAACATCTCGGAGGCCTCCACGTCGGCGACCCAGTTCAGATAGGTGTAGGCGGCCTGCAGCTTTTCGGCGTCGTCCGCCAGCTTGGCGTTGATGCCGTAGCCCATGATGATGCCGATGTTGATGGACTGCGTCTCCTCGGCGGTCTCGCCGGGCATGAAGAACCAGCCCAGATCCAGGTCGGGATTCGCGCCCTCGATGACGCCCAGCTCGAAGGTGCCCACGGGATAGATGGCGGCCATCTCCGCGCAGAACATCATCTGCATGTCGTCGTAGCCGATGCCCTCATAGCCGTCGGGAAAGTACTGAGCCATCTCCTTGATCCACTGGAAGTGCTTGACGTAGCCGGGATCGTTGTAATCCACTTCCTTGTTCATCAGCTTGGTGTGCCAGTCGGCGCCGCCGGTGGTCATGGGAACGACGGTGG
The DNA here is from genome assembly GCA_004563405.1 of bacterium. Lineage (GTDB taxonomy): Bacteria > Bacillota > Clostridia > Christensenellales > Aristaeellaceae > SFTH01. The sequence goes on along the minus strand of SFTH01000011.1, from coordinate 7,214 downwards.
CGGACAGGTATTCGGCGACCATCCAGCTGTCCTTGATGCCGAAGGCGATGGGATCGTAGCCTGCGGCCTTGATGGTCTCGCACGCGGCCTTGAACTCATCCCAGGTGGTGGGCACTTCCACGCCGCACTCGCTGAAGATCTTCTTGTTGTAGAAGAAGCCGCCGTAGCACACGGAGCCGGGAACGCCGTACTTCACGCCATCCTCGGTCATCCAGGGAGTCTGCACGGAGACGTCCATCTTGCTGAGGTTGGGAATCTCTTCCTCCGTCAGCGGGAGCACATAGCCCGCGTCGTAGATCTGACGGCCGGAGCCGAAGGCGCGCAGGAACATGATGTCCTCGGCATTTTCGGAAGCGAGCTTGGTCTGCAACACGCCGTCGTATTCGGTGGCGGTCACGGGCAGGAATTCAACGGTGATGTCGGGGTTTTCCTCGTGGAATTTGGCGTTGATTTCGTCCCAGAGGGCCTTGTCGTCGGTGCGCCAGCTCGTAACCGTCAGATTCACTTCCGCAAACGCGGCGGAGCAAATCAGCATCAGCGCGAGCACCAGTACCAGCAGTTTCTTCATGGGAGTTCCTCCTTTTTATAAATTACAGCGACAGCTGCAATTGATTTACTCAAAAAATATATGTCGGGATAAATTTTCCAGAACAACGGTGCGCAATCCATAATTGTTTACTGCATAAATTTATAATAGCGGTAAAATTTATATTTGTCAAGGGAATTTTGAAAATTTATTTGGCAAACACGTCGAAAATATTTTAAATTGGGGCTTTACAAAACCGAATTGGGCTGCTATAATAAATTTGCTGAGTAAATTATAATGCAATTCAAACAGATGGGGAGGATTGATTTTCATTATGTACGAGAACTACAGGGCTTTGGCGGCAAAGGCGCGCGCCCATTGCCTGCACATGGTCTACATCGGCCAGAGCGGACACATCGGGAGCATGCTCTCTGCGGCGGACATCATGGCGGTGCTCTACGAGGGAATTCTCAAGGTGGATCCCAGCAATCCCAAGTGGCCGGAGCGCGACCGCTTCATATTGAGCAAGGGTCACGCCGGCGCGCTGGTGTATGCGGTTCTGGCGGAGAAGGGCTTCTTCCCGATGGAGTGGCTGGACACCTACGATCAGAACGACGGAAAGCTGCTGGGCCATGTGAGCCACTATGTGCCCGGCGTGGAGGTCTCCTCCGGCTCCCTGGGCCACGGCCTGTCCATCGCCTGCGGCATGGCGAAGGTGGCCAAGGAGAAGCAGCAGAGCCACCGCGTATTTGTCATGACCTCGGACGGCGACCTCAACGAGGGCTCCAGCTGGGAGGCGATCATGTTCGCGGGCCAGCATCACCTGGACAATCTCATCGCCATCGTGGACTACAACCGCCTGCAGGCGCTGGGCTTCTCCAAGGACATCTGCGATCTGGGAGATCTCTCCAGCCGCGTGGAACCCTTCGGCTGGTCCTGCGTCACCATTGACGGCCACGACTACGGACAGATTGAAGCCGCGCTCAAAAACGTTCCGCTGGTGCACGGCAAGCCCACGATGATCATCTGCAACACCATCAAGGGCAAGAGCGTGTCCTTCATGGAGAACCAGGTACATTCCCACTACTGGCATGTGGGCGACGAGGATTTGGACAAGGCGATGAAGGAGCTGGCGGGCGGCGTGCCGGCTGAGATTGCGGAGTGCCTGCCGCAGGGGGTGAAAGCATGAGAAAGATATTCAACAGGACGCTCGTGGAGTGCGCGGAGAAGGATCCCCGAATCCACCTTGTACTGGCGGACATCGGCTATGGCGAGATCGAGCCCTTCGCCCGCAAGTTTCCGGAGAGATACATGAACTGCGGCGTCATGGAGCAGAACATGACCGGCGTGGCCTGCGGCATCGCCATGGAGGGCAACATTGCCATTACATATTCCATCGCAAACTTCCCGACGCTGCGCTGCCTGGAGCAGATTCGCAACGACGTCTGCTACCACAACGCCAACGTGAAGATCGTCATCATCGGCGGCGGCGTGTCCTACGGCCCGCTGGGCATCTCCCATCACTCCACCGAGGACATCGCCATCATGCGCGCGCTGCCCAACATGGTGGTCGTGGCGCCCTGCGATTTGCAGGAGGCGGAGGCGGCCACCCGCGCCATGCTGGCCTACGAGGGCCCGGTGTACTACCGCTGCGGCTATGTGGGCGAGAAGCCCATCCACAAGGGCCCCATTCAGTTCGAACTGGGCAAGGCCATCACCGTCGAGGAGGGCACGGACTGCACCGTCATCTTCTCCGGCCCCCTGGGTCTGGAGGCGCAGAAGGCCGTCTCCATCGTCCGGGAGAAGGGCATCTCCTGCCGCCTGATTTCCATGCACACCATCAAGCCCATCGACCGGGAGGCCATCGTGAAGGCTGCGCGGGAGACGGGACGCATCCTCACCGTGGAGGAGCACAATCTCTCCGGCGGCCTGGGCAGCGCGGTGGCCGAGGTGTTGGCGGACGAGGGCTGCATGAACGTGAAGATGAAGCGCATGGCGCTGCCGGACGTGTTTGTTCACGAGGTTGGCTCCCAGCAGTTCCTGCGCGAGCGCTACGGCCTCGGCATGCAGGATATTGTGCGCGAAATCGAGAATATCTGTAAGTAGCGCTGAATTGAAACGCCACATCCTCGCGCGCTCCGCGCCGCGGGGATGCGGCTGTTCCACAAGGGGGGATATGAATCCGTGAAGCAAAACAATCGCACAGTCGCCGGCCTGATTGCCCCTGCGTTCATCATCTACACAGCGTTTATGCTGATCCCGCTGGTGGCCTCGCTGGGACTGAGCTTTTTCAAGTGGTCCGGATACGGCGCAAAGGAGTTCGTAGGCGTTGAGAACTTCGTGCGCCTGTTTACGGATGCAAATTACAGCGTCCGCTTCTGGAATGCCCTGGGAAACAATGTGTACTTCTTCATCATCACCATGCTCTTTCAGAACGTCACGGCGCTGGCGCTGGCGGTGCTTCTGCAGCGCGGCCTGCGGGGAAGCAACTTCTTCCGTGCAATCTTCTTTGCGCCCAGTACGGTTTCCGTGGTGATCGTGGGCTATCTCTGGCTGCTGATCTTCAATCCCCGGTGGGGCGCGCTGAACCTCATTCTGGAGGCGATCGGCATACCCATGAAGAATTTCGCCTGGCTGGGCAATGAAAAGACGGCGCTGACCGCCGTGGCCTTTGCCAACGCCTGGCAGTACACGGGCATACCGATGATGCTGTTCGTGGCGGGCATCAACGCCATCTCCGAGGAGCAGTACGAAGCCGCCGCCGTGGATGGCTGCGGCGGTTGGCAGAAGTTCCTCTATGTCACGCTGCCCAACCTCAAGCCCATCATCTTCATCGTATCCACAATGACCTTCGTGGGCAACTTCTCGTCCTTCGAAATCATCTATGCGATGGAGGGCACGCTGGGCGCGCCAAACTATGCCACCGACACGTTGGGCACCTTCTTCTACCGGACCGCCTTCGGCGCGCGCACCGGTGCGCCGCCCGAGATGGGCATGGGCGCGGCCATCGCCGCGGTCATGACGCTCATCATCGGCATCGGCGTGGTTCTCTGGCTCAAGCTGCAAAAGAGCGATGATTAGGAGGGAAATTGCGATGCACAAAAAGAGATTCAAGATTTCCAATCTGATCATCTACATCATTCTGATCCTCGTCGCGCTGCTGGTCATCGCGCCGCTGGCGCTGATGGTGATGACGGCGCTGAAGGACAATCTGGAATTCATGAAGTCGCCGCTGTCGCTGCCCAGCAAGCTCAACTTCAACGGCTTCATCTCCGTGTTTACGGAGCACAACTTCATGATGTACCTGGGCAACAGCCTGTTCGTCACACTGATTTCGCTGGCCATTTCGCTCGCGGTCTCCATCACGCTGTCCTATGCGCTCTGCCGCTATCGGGGCAAGTGGATCAACCGGCTGTATTTTTACTTCCTGGCGGGCATGATCATTCCGATTCGCCTGGGCGTGCTGTTTTTGAACGACATGCTCAATGCCCTAGGCCTGCTCAACAGCCTGTGGGGGCTGATTTGCATCTACACGGCCATGAGCATACCCTTTTCCATGTACATCATGTCGGGCTATGTAAAGATGATTCCAAAGGAGCTGGACGAGGCGGCCATCATCGACGGCTGCGGCACCGTGCGCATCATCGCGCAGGTCATATTGCCGCTGATCCGCCCCGCCATTGCGACGGTGGCCATCTACAACTTCATGCCGATCTGGAACGACGTGTACTTCCCGCTGATCTTCATCTTTGATGAGAGCAAAAAGACATTCATGCTGCATGTGACCATGTTCTTCGGACAGTACAGCAAGGACTACAACCTGATCTTCTCGGCGCTGACCTTTGCGGCCGCTGTCAGCCTGATCTTCTATGCCTTCGGCAGCCGGCAGCTCGTCAAGGGCCTCACGGCCGGTGCGATCAAGGGTTAATATGAAAGGAAGGATCCTTATGGGCAGATTGATGAATAAAATCGCCGTCATCACCGGCGGCGGAGGCGGCATCGGGCGCACGGCGGTGGATCGCTTCGCCCGGGAGGGAGCCACAGTGCTGATCCTCGAGCTGAACCCGGAGTGGGGGAAGAAGGCCGAGGAAGAGGTCGTGGCCGCGGGCGGAAAGGCCAAATTCTACCCGGTGGATATCTCCGACTTCCGGCAGGTCAAGGCCGTGTTTGAACAGATCGAGGCCGACTTCGGCGGCGTGGACATCCTGTACAACAACGCCTCGGTGTTCTGGGGCAAGAAGGATGCGCCGCTGGACGTACTGGATATGGACGTCTTCGAGCGCATCGTGAAGATCAACCTCTTCGGCCTGGTGTACTGCTCCAAGTGCGCCATTCCGCTGATGAAGAAGCGCGGCGGCGGCTCCATCATCAATACCGCCTCCAGCGCCGGCGTGATCGGCATCCCCAAGTGCGATTCCTACACCGCCGCGAAGGGCGGAACCGTTTCGCTGACGCGCTCCATGGCGGTGGAGTTCGGCCCGTACAACATCCGCACCAACTGCATCGCGCCCGCCGCGATCCGCACGCCGATGGTCGCCGAGAGCAACCTGAACGACCCCGACTTCGACGAGCAGTTCTTCCTGACCCAGGGAACGCCGCTGCGCCGCTGGGGCAAGCCGGAGGAGATCGCCAGCACGGCGCTGTTCCTGGCCTCCGAGGACGCCGCCTATCTCAATGGCGCAATCCTCGTGGCCGACGGCGGCATCACGGTTTCCTGACGGCACGCCTTTCAGCGCCGGCGGCCCGCTGAACCGGAGCCGCCGGCTTTTTCAAACGGGCGGCAGGCGCGGGCCACGAGGACCGTCTGAAGGATCAATACCTGCGATTTGTGCATGAACGCGGCGCCATTTGGGGAATGGCGCCGGATCTCTGGAGGGAGGAACTTACATGAAAAAGCTGCGTTGGGGCGTGCTGGGCGCGGGAGGAATCGCGGACAGGCGCACGCTGCCGGGCATGATGCTGGCAGAGAACGCGGAACTGATAGCGGTGATGGAAATCAACGGGGCGCTGGCGGAGAAGCTGCGGGCCAAGTATGGCGCGAAGCGCGCCTACACCAGCGACGAGGCGCTGCTGGACGATCCTGAGATCGACGCGGTGTACATCGCCTCTCCGGTGGTGCTGCACGCCCGCCAGGCGAAGCTGGCGGCGGACCGGGGCAAGCACATCCTGCTGGAGAAGCCGCTGGCCATGACTGCCGGCGAGGCCCAGGAGGTGGTGGACTACTGCGCCGCGAAGGGCGTGCAGATCGCTGCGGGCTTCATGATGCGCTTCGGCGCCTGCGTACAGGCGATGAAGCGGGCCATTTCGGAGGGAAGGATTGGGCAGCTCGTCTCCTGCAGCGCGCTGTTCACCTGCTGGTATCCAGACATGCCCGGCGCGTGGCGGCAGCAGAAGAAGCACTCCGGCGGCGGCGCGCTGATGGATATGGGCGTGCACTGCATTGATCTGATCGGCTATATCACGGGCAGTCCCGTGCGGCAGGTGTCCGCCATGCACGCCACCCAGACCTTCCACTATGAGGTGGAGGACAGCTCCACGGTGCTGCTGCGGCTGGAGAACGGCGCCATCTGCACCGTGCAGTCCAACTTCAATATCCCGGATGAGGCCGCAAAGTGGCGGCTGGAATTCTTCGGCACCCGCGGACGGCTGCTGGGCGATTCCGTGATCGGCCAGGTGGACGGCGGCGAGGTGGACGCGCTGTTCCTGAATGAGGAGCGGGGCTACGACGCACAACAGGACGGAGAGAGGGCCCGCGCGGAGAAGCTGGACGTGGCGTTTGGCAACATGTACACCCGGGAAATCGTCTCCTTTGGCGAATCCATACTCGAGGGCAGGCCGCTCGAGGTTCCCGCCCAGGACGCGGTGAACGTGCAGCGCGTCGTCGAGGCGGCGTACCGCGCGAACGACGAAAAGCGCATCGTCGATCTGTGACGCGATGCGTGCGCCGGATTTGTCCTCCGGCATCGTCCGGAGCCTGGACGCGCTCACGGATCTGCTGCTGCTCAATCTGCTGTGGCTGTTGACGGGCGCGTCCATTGTGACGCTGGGTGCATCCACCGCGGCGGTCTACGGCGCGCTGCGCGCACTGGAGCGTGAAGAGGATGGCGGCGTCGTTCGCAACTTTTTTCGCTGCTGGAGGAGGTCCTGGAGGCAGGCGGGGTTCTGCGGCCTGCTCCAGATGTCGCTCACAGGGCTGCTGCTTCGCAATTTCATTTCGTTGCGCGGGCAGCCGAATCCCGTCGCCGTGGCGCTGGCCTGGCTGTCGCTGGCCGCGCTGATCATCCTCAGCGGCATATTTGCGCTCATCTATCCCATGGCGGCGCGGGAGCGCAGGAGATTTGCGGATTACCTGCGCGACGCTGCGCTGCTGTTTCGGATGAACATTGGGCGGGTGCTGTTGCAGCCGACGCTGCTGGCGCTGCCCTTCGCACTGGCGCTCTTTTGGACAGAGTTGTTTCTGCGCACATTGCCCTTCTGGGTGCTCTTTGGCTTCTCCGGACTGTTTCGCCTGTGCCATGCGCTGCAGAGGGCGATCCTGGATCCGCCGGAGCCGGAATCCCAATAACGAGTGGATTTAGGAGGAATGGATATGGCGAGTTTATCGCTGCGTAACATTTACAAGATTTATCCCGGGGACGTAGTGGCGGTGAACGATTTCAATCTGGAAATCGAGGACAAGGAATTCATC